>CAKTUU010000065.1 GCA_934621505.1 uncultured Clostridia bacterium | reverse complement strand
TCCTCTGCTCCAAGCAGAAGGATGTGCGCCGGGTGTTCTGCTACCACGGCGCGGAGCACAAGACCATTTTCTGCTATGAGGCGGGCCTGCCTCTGACGGTGGAGAATGTCCGCCCCCAGCCCAAGCACCATCCCCGCTGCGGCACCAGCTTCCTGTTTGTGGTCATCATCGTGTCCATTCTGGTGTCCAGCATCGTGTTCCCCTACATCAACTGGCAGAACATCTGGGTGCGCATCGGCGTCAAGCTGCTGCTGCTGGTCCCGGTGGTGGGCGTGACCTACGAATTCAACCGCTTTGTGGGCGCCCATGACAACGCCGTGACCCGCATCCTGTCCGCTCCCGGCATGTGGATGCAGAATTTCACCACCAACGAGCCGGACGACTCCATGATCGAGGTGGCCATTGAGGCCATGAAGCTGGTGATCCCCGACGAAAAAGGGAAAGATCAGTGGTAAAAGGGGATAACGCGACGTATTATGGCGATCACATATAACAATCTGTATTTGGATATACGCCAGCAGCTCCATGCGGCGGGGCTGCCCGCCGCCACGCTGGAGGCCCGGGAGCTGGTGTGCTGCGCCGCCGGTAAGAGCCGGGAGGAGCTGACCCGCGACAGCCGGCTCTATGTGCCGGATACGGTGGAACGGCAGGCCCGGGCGCTGGTGGCGCGGCATCTGGCCGGTGAGCCGGTGGCCTATCTCATCGGCGAGTGGGAGTTCTACGGCCTGCCGCTGGACATTTCGGAGCGGGTACTCATTCCCCGCCCGGACACGGAGGTGCTGGCCGCCGCGGCCATCGAGGGCCTGCGGGGCTCGGAAAGCCCCCGTGTGCTGGACCTGTGCGCCGGCTCCGGCTGCGTCGGTCTGGCCGTGGCGAAAAACGTCCCCGGCAGCCATGTGGTGCTGGGGGAGATCGACGAGGGCGCGCTGCGCATCTGCCGCCAGAACATCCGCCGCACCGGCCTGTCCGGACAGGCGGTGTCCATGCAGCTCAACGCGCTGGAGAAAGCGCCCAAGCGGCTGGGAGAGTTCGACTGCATCGTGTCCAACCCGCCCTACATCCCCGACGGCGACATCGCCGGGCTGGACCCCTCGGTGCGGGACTACGAGCCGCATCTGGCCCTGAGGGGCGGTGCGGACGGGCTGGATTTCTACCGGGCCATCTGCGAAAACTGGCGGGAGGTGCTGCGTCCCGGCGGACGGCTGTACTTCGAGGTGGGCATCGGTCAGGCTGACGACGTGCTGCGCATCATGCGCGCCGTGGGCTTCGGCGATATCGAGGTGCTCCCCGACCTCAACGGCATCCCCCGGGTGGTCTGGGGCATCCTGCACACGGAGCTTTGAGCTGTCCTGATTTCGGGACAGTGGTTTCTATAATATCAAGGTATCACAACGGAGGAGGACGGAACAATGGCAGCGAAGAAAGAACCTGCGGTCCAGAGCACGGCGGTGTCCGACAAGAAAAAGGCGCTGGAAACAGCCATGCAGCAGATCGAGAAGATGTACGGCAAGGGCTCCATTATGCGCTACGGCGCGGAGAGCACCCTGAACGTGGAGGCCATCCCCACCGGCTCCCTGTCGCTGGATCTGGCGCTGGGCATCGGCGGTCTGCCCCGGGGCCGTATCGTGGAGATCTACGGGCCGGAGTCCTCCGGTAAGACCACGCTGGCCCTCCATGTGCTGGCGGAGGCCCAGAGGATGGGCGGCGAGGTGGCCTTCGTGGACGCCGAGCACGCGCTGGATCCCACCTACGCCAAGGCGCTGGGCGTCAATGTGGAGGATATGCTCATCTCCC
>CAKTUU010000064.1 GCA_934621505.1 uncultured Clostridia bacterium | reverse complement strand
ATACCCGTTGACGATAGTACGCTTCCTGTGTTACTCTGTCCATGGAGAACTCCTTTGTGGTGGTTGGTTTGTTGATATTCCTATCTTACCACTTGAGTTCTCTTTTTTCTTTCCTTTTCTGTTACCTATGTATTATATCTCAACATTTTTAGGTCGTTTTTACCGGCGGGTGTAATAAAAGCACTGACTGTCCACACCGGTAAAGGCATGGGCCAGGTCGTGGGTATCGTAGAAGGCTTGCAGCGCGTCCGTGCCCAGATGCTTTTCCACCATGGACAGGCATACGTCGTCCACAATCACGCCGGGCGCGTCCATCATCTGCCGGTAGATGCGCTGCTGCTCCTCCGGGGAAAGAATGCCGTAGTCAATGGTTTGCAGGCCGTAAAAGCCGGTGTCCCAGCCCAGCTCGCTGTAGGCCTCCGGCATGCCGTGGCAGATGGCCAGAGTGTCTGGGGGAACAGTCTCAAGCAGCTGCCGGGTTACGCGGTCCATACGGTTTTTGCTGCGGTCCAGTTCGTTGGCGTCCTGCACGCCAAAGTATACGCCGGTGGACAGCAAAGCGCCGCATGCCAGCACGGCGGTCAGGGCGCAGGCGGTAGCCCGCACCGGGCCGCAGGGCCGGGGCCGGTCCAGCAGGTACTGGCACAGCCAGGCCGCAGCCGCCACGGCGAAGGATAAGCAAATGTACAGGTTGCTTTCCGCACTGCGGTTAAAATAGTAGACCATCTGCACGGCGCAGACCAGCACGCAGCCTACAAAGGGCACAAGCTGGTCCGGGGCTTTCTCATCCCGGAAGAAAACGTATTTCAGCGCCACGCCTACGGATACCACCAGCAGCACGCAGATCAGCACCCACATGGCGGGCAGCGACTGGCTCAGGGACAGGCTCAGCTGGTCGGCGAAGGCTTTGGACCCATAGGGAAACACAAAGGCGGATAAACCCATCCAGCCGCCGCCCACTGCCAGATTGTACAGGTTTACCAGCCCATAGGCCGCCAAAAACGCGGCGATGATTTGCACCCCCCGCAGCGCCAGTCCCAGCAGTACCCGGCCCGGGGAACGGCGATCCCGCCAGGCCTGGTACACGGTCAGCCCCGCCAGGCACACGGCGCAGGCCGCCCCGCTTTCAAAATTCCATAAAAAGGCCAGCGCCAGAAACGCCAACCCCAGCCCGGCCCGCCAGCCCTTTTTCATTTGGGGCCAGGCGGTCAGCGCGGCCAGCAGCAGCGCGGGAAAAACCAGCCGGTGGGGCGTTACCTGCAAATACCCGATATGAATCAGCCCAAAGTAGGGCAGGCACAGAAACAGGCTGGCAAACAGCCGCAGCCACTGGTTTCTGACCCAGCGGTCCAGCGTGTACAGCTGAGCGGCCACGCTGAGCCCGCCAATGGCGGCGTAGATCAGGGCGAAGGTGGTATGCCGCCCGTCGATCAGGTTGACCAGAGGGCCGATCAGAATGCCGTAATAGCCATAGGTGCCGCAGTTGCTTACGCTGAAGGGCTGTCCCTGCATGACCCGGTACACGGACTGGTAAAAGGCCGTGCGGTGTACGGCGTTTGTGTAGCTGGAAAAGCAGTCCGGGTTGTAGGTGGCGTGGGCGCATAGCACAGTCAGCAGCACATACCAGGGCCACAGGCGAACCGGCTTTTCCGCCGCCCCGCCGGACCGAAGCATCTGCCGGGTCAGCAGCAGCATGCAGCCGAAGGACAGGGAAATCAGCAGGGACAGGCGCCTGCTGCTGTGCCAGGGCAGATACAGCAATTCCTGAAAGGAGGCGTAGCGCACCTGATAAAACACATAGGCTATTACCCCAAACCAGAAAAGCAGCGTCAGCCATTCAGCCGCCTGATCCCTGCGGCCTGGGGCGACATCCGCGGGGGCCGTTCGGCTCAGCGGGGCGTACAGGCCGCAAAACGCGCCGAAGGCCAGCAGCAGGCACACGAAATAGTACAGAATATCATTGCCGCCCAGCAGCGAAAAATAGACGGCGCTCCACAAAAGCTCCAAAAGCAGCACCAGGGCCGTGCCGGAGGCAAGCGTGGCGGAGCGGGAAAACTGGCGTTTCATCAGGGCTTTCTCCTTTTGCATAGGGTTATGGGCATGATAGCCCATAGGCACCGCTTCTGTCAAGAACGCCCCACGCCCGTCTCATAAAAAAGCGAAAAGGTCAAGGAGATTATCAGGGCGGATAAGAGCAGCGAGCATATTGGCTTTC
>CAKTUU010000063.1 GCA_934621505.1 uncultured Clostridia bacterium | reverse complement strand
TTGCTTCGCAAATCTCCACCTTTCCCTTGACTGCTCTTTTCGAACTTGCTGTAACCTATGTTTGACGCTCCTACACCCGCCGGTAAAAACGACCTAAAAACCTGTTGACACCACCCCATGGGCGTGCTATAATGACTTTTGTAAGCAGAGGCTGCCCGCTTCTCACCGCGCGAACATCTTGCGCCGGTCATGGCACATAAGTCCATGGGGTGTGTGTACGACGGGTGGCTTGCCCGGCGTTTTTTTGTGCAGAAAACGCCCGAATCTTTTGGAGGTGTATGGATATCAACGAGCCGATGATCAACGAAGAAATCCGGGACAGAGAGGTGCGCGTGATTGATACCGACGGCACGCAGCTTGGCGTTATGGCCACCCGCGCGGCCCTGGAGCTGGCCGAGCAGAAGGGCTTGGACCTGGTAAAGATTCAACCCACCGCCCAGCCGCCGGTGTGCAAACTGATGGACTACGACAAGCACCGGTACGAGCAGTCCAAGCGCGAGCGGGAACTGCGGAAGAACCAGCGCATCGTTACGCTGAAGGAAGTGCAGCTGTCCGCCACCATCGAGGAAAACGACGTGCAGACCAAGTTTAAAAACGCCGTCAAGTTTTTGCAGGACGGCGACAAGGTCAAGGTGAGCATCCGTTTCCGGGGCCGCCAGATCGTTCACTCGGACATCGGCATGAAGATCATGCAGGATTTTGCCGCCCGCATTGAGGAATACGGCACCGTAGAGCGCCGCCCCATGCTGGAAGGCCGCCACATGATTATGATTTTGGCGCCCAAGGCCGCCAAAAAGAGCTTTGCGGAAAAGAGCCAGCAGCGCAAGGAAAAGCACGCCGCCAACCTGGCGGCCCAGGCGGAAGAAGCCGCCAAGCGCGAGCCCAAGCCGCAGCCCAAGAAAAAGGTCAAGCGCGAAAGCGAAAATATGATCTGACCTGACAAAGCCGTTATCCTCGCCCCTTTGGGCGGTTACGGATACCACACGGAAGGAGGACAACCCCTATGCCTAAGCAAAAATCCCATCGTGGCGCTGCCAAGCGTTTTTCCTTCACCAAGACTGGCAAAGTCATTCATAAGCAGATGAACGCCAATCATCAGGTGCATTTGAAGACCACCAAGCGCACCCGTCACCTGCGCGCGGACGGCGTTGTGGACAACGCGGCTGAAGCCCGTACCATCCATAAGCTGCTGCCCTACAAATAACCTTTGCTAACGATTCAAGGAGGATAAAACTATGGCACGTATCAAAGCAGCCGTAAACGCCCACAAGAAGCGCCGCAAGATCTTTAAGCTTGCCAAGGGCTACTATGGCTCCAAATCCAAGCAGTACCGCGCTGCCAGCGAACAGGTTCGCCGCAGCCTTCGCTATGCTTATGAAGGCCGCAAGATGCGCAAGCGCGATTTCCGCCGCCTGTGGATCACCCGTATCAACGCGGCCGCCCGCCTGAACGGCGTCAGCTACTCCGTGCTGATGAACGGTCTGAAGAAGAACAACATCTCCATCAACCGCAAGATGCTGGCCGATATCGCCGTAAACGATCCCGCCGCTTTTGCCAAGCTTGTAGAGACCGCCACCAAGGCCTGATTTGGCGTCTGGCGATGGGGAGCCGTGTTTTCTGGGAACAGAAGGCGCGGCTCCTTTGCTTTTATCATTTAGGATGGGAGGAGGAATGGCTTATGCCGTCCATCACCACCTGCGGCATTGTGCTGCGGTACGCCAACTACCGGGATCACGACCGGATGCTTACGCTGCTCACGCCGGACTATGGCCGGATGGACGTGCTTTCCCGAGGGTGCCGCCGTCCCAAAAGCGCCCTGATGCCCGCCAGCGAATGCTTTGTCAGTGGCGAGTTTGTGGTGTTTCAGCAAAACGACCGGTGTACCCTGACCGGCTGTACTCTGGACGACACCTTCTATAATCTGCGGCTGGACCCCTACCGGCTGACCTGCGCCAGCTATATGGCGGCGCTTTGCGCCGCGGCGGCCCAGAGCGGACAGGCCGCCGCCGAATTGTATGCCCTGCTGCTGAAGGGGCTGTATTACCTGTGCTACGACCGGGAATCGGACCCGCTGGGCAACACCACGGCGTTTTTGCTGCTGTTTGCCCAAGCCATTGGCTACCGGCCCCGGCTAAGCCGGTGCGCCCATTGCCGCAAGCCTCTGGATTTGTCCGGCGACTCCTGGATGGATATTGTAGCGGGCGGTATGTGCTGCCCGGAATGCGCCTCGCGGGCGGCGTATCTGGTAAAGCACCAGGACATTGTATGGATGAGTGAAACCCTGCGGGAAGGCTTTACCCCGCAAAAAAAGACCGACGCAGAAGCCATTTTTCAGGTTCTGCGCCGGTATGTGGAAAGCCGGTTGGAAGCCACCATCAAGGTGAGCCGCCTGTTACCATGACCTGGTTTGCAGCGACCCGTCATAATAGGGTGCGCGAACCAGCGTGGCTTTGTAGGCGTTATTGATGGTGTAGCGGTATTCATATTCCGTATCGCCGTTTACCAGACGAATACGCCTGCGGCTTAAACGGTATTTTTGCTGATCCCGCAAGGCGGGCAGGCATTCTTCCAAAATGACCCGCATGGCCTCCTGCTGTTCCGGGGTCAAGTAGGCGTACCCGTTGGGGCGCATCAAAAAGGCGGTTTCCATGGAATGGGGCTGAAAATACCGCAGCATCACGCCGGTTTTATCCACCGTTACCTGCTCCACCGAATGGCGGCGGGCGGCTTTCAGCATGGGCATCATATCCTCAAACAACTGCGACGCGTACAGCTTTTGTACATGCAGACGCAGCTTTTTCTGGTGCCTGTGCTCCTGATACAGCGAAACCACCACTGCGCCAACGAAAACCGCCGCTAACAGCCCGGCCACAATCGTCTGCATCAACGCCACTCCCCTTGGTATCCATGATTTTGGATTATACCACAGTTCTTTTTGAATTGACAAGGCTTTACCGGCCCTGCGGGGTGAATTGTAGTGTAGGAGCGTCAAACATAGGTTACAGCAAGTTCGAAAAGAGCAGTCAAGGGAAAGGTGGAGATTTGCGAAGCAA
>CAKTUU010000062.1 GCA_934621505.1 uncultured Clostridia bacterium | reverse complement strand
GAGCTATGTGGCCTATGAAATGAACCCGGAGGGCAGCGACGCGCCGGTGGACGTGCTGCTGATGAGCAACGCCAAGGACGGCATGATTTGCATCCGTGGGGATGACATGACGGTGAGCGTGGTGAACACGCCCAAGAAATTTGGCGTGATTGCCCGGCATGCGGAACGAATCTGGGGCGGGGCCATTGACAACGACCCGGACATGCTGGTGTACTCCGCGCCCTTTGACCCATTCGACTGGACGCAGAATGATGAAATTCCCGAGGACGGGGCGGGCGACCTGAAGCAGCCCAGCTGGGACGGGGACAGCTTTACGGCCCTGACCCCCTTTGGCGACCAGCTGGTGGCCCTGAAGCGCACCCGGGTATGGCGCATTATGGGCACCAACCCGGGCGAGTACGTATTCAGCGAGCAGTACGGCGGCGGCACCCCCTACGCCAAGACGGTGGCGGTGGACGGCACCCGAATCCTGATGCTGGGGCGGGACGGGCTGCTGCAATACAACGGTGAGAACGTGGCACCCTACTATCAGGAATTTGCCCAGGGCGTATTTTCCCGCATGAACAAGGCGGCGCTGGACGGCTCGGTAGCCTGCATGTGGCGGCACACCTACTATATTGCCCTGCCGCTGGACGGAGCGGCAGCGAACAACGCCGTGCTGATGTACAACACGGAGGAACACACCTGGCTGCTGCGGGACGACGTGAGCGTGGAAAGCTTTTTGCCCACGGAAGAAGCCCTATATTTCACCAGCGCCACCACGCCGGGCAAGGTGTGGCACTGGCGGGAGGACTGCCAGGAAGGCGGCTTAGCCCAGCCCATGCGGTGGGTGAGCCCCTGGTTTGACCTGAACTACAAAAACATGCTCAAGGGCGGCTTTACGGTATACCTGACGGTGGAGACCGAAGCGGAAATGACCCTGAGCGTGGGCATACAGACGGAAAAGAAGCTGAAAACAAAGGCGGTGAGTTTTTCCCCGCCCACTGGAGAAAGGCAGGCCAAGCAGCGGCGGCTGACCTTCGGCGGCAACGGGCGGCGATTCCGCTTTATTCTGGAAAGCGCGTCCACCACGCCCTGGAAACTGCTGGGCGGCATGCAGATTGAGGCAGAAACAGACAGCGACTGAGAGGTGAGCTTATGGCAGACAGGCCCAAATACTCCACCATACAGCAGCACCAGCCCCTATACGCGCCAAAAGGCTGGAACGAGGAAGAAAAGCGCTTTGTGCGCACCTTACAGGGGATTTTGGAGGACATTTACAAGCGGTACGGCCGTTTGGGGCTGAACGACCTGAGCAAGGTGTTCCGCGGCACGGTGACCGGGCTGGAAAGCGACATGGGCGCCGTGCAGGGGAACGTGACCACGCTGGCGGGCGCATTTGAGCAGCTGGCCGCGGCGGTAGCGACGCTGAACACAACCAAGCTGGCCAGGAGCGAACTGCTCGACGCGGTATACCCTGTTGGCAGCCTGTACATGAGCGTGAATGCCGCCGAGCCTTCCGCCCTGTTTGGCGGCGCGTGGGAGCGGCTGAAAGACCGATTTTTGCTGGCTGCTGGGGACACATATACAGCTGGAGCTACCGGTGGAGAGGCAGAGCATACGCTGACGGTGGAAGAAATGCCAAGCCATAGCCACGATATTGTAGACGGCACAGAAGGCTATGTTGCTGCTGTTAGTGGCACCGCAAGTAGCGGTTATGTTGTGCAAACAACGAATACTGCCTCTTATAAACGCCGAATCACAACCGTCAATATGGGCGGCAGTGAAGCCCACAACAACATGCCGCCCTATCTGACGGTGTACATGTGGAAACGGACGGCATGAGCCGAAAGGAGGAAGGGGCTTTTGTTTACCATCGACGGAAAAAACATTGAACTGACCCGGGGGGACAGCTTTTCTTTTACCATGACCTTTACCGGGAGAACGCTGCCGGTTGGTACGCAGGCGCTTTTTACCCTGAAAAAGCGGGTGAAGGACGACACGGCCGTAATTGAAAAGACGGTAGGCGTAACAAGCAACGTGGCGGCAGTTCGCCTGGTTCCGGCTGACACAGCAGAGCTGGCTACGGGCACCTATTTTTGGGACATGCGGGTGCTGATACCCGGCGATGACGGAACGGAAGTGCGCACGCCCATGGAATATGCGACCTTTCAACTGCTGGAGGTGATTGGCGATGCCGGCTGATGTGAATTTTCAGGCTGCACTTGAACCAAACCCTGCCATGGACTCTGAACTGACGCTCTTTCGCGGATACAGCGCCTATGAAATAGCGGTGCAGCACGGGTTCGAGGGCACGGAAGCGGACTGGTTGGCCAGCCTGAACGCTACCTCCGCTACGGTGAACGGCCAAAGCCGGGACGAAAACGGCGACATTAAGCTGTATGCAACCCATATTCCTGTCAGCGGGGAGGAAGGCGCGCCAAGCGTGGCCCAAGAGCTGGAAAGCAAGATGAGCGTTCAGGCGGCGCTGCAAGCCATTGGCCAAAAGGCCAGTACCGCCGCTTATACGGCGCTGTTTTCCGCCGACGGATGGAGCGCATCCGCTCCATACAGTCAGACCGTAAGCGTAACGGGTCTTCTGTCCACAGACAACCCGCTTGTGGACGTAAGCCTGAGCGATGCGGGCACAGCCGAGGCAGGAAAGGCGCGAACCGACGCTTGGACCTTTGTGGGCCGGGTGGAGGCGGGCGCAGGAACTGTGACGGCTTATTGCTATGAGGAAAAACCGACGGTAGACTTGCCGGTGATTTTGAAGGTGGTGCGGTAAATGGGCGAAGGGTTGATTGTGCGACGGGGAGGACAAGCTTATAAGCTGCCGGTGCTGAACGAAAGCTACCCGCAGGATGCGATGGTGGTGGCGTCTGCCGGCGCGAGCGCTGCGTTCAGCCTGGTGATTGCCGAACCTGGAAATCCGGCGGAATACACGTACAAATGGTATAAGGGCGGCAATCTGGTGAGCGGAGCCACGGGGCCTGCCCTGAAGCTGACGGGGCTGACGGCGGCCACCACAACGAACATCTATTGTGAGGTGACCAACAAGGCGGGCACGGTCACCAGCCGCGTAGCCACCCTGACGGTGCAGGACTGGAAGCCTGCTTACACCTACACGGGCAATGCACAGCTTATCGACGACGGGAATTATCATTGGCGTATCAAATTTCTGACCAGCGGCGTGCTGAAGTTTACATCGTTGGGAAATGGGGACAGTCTCGACGTATTCTGCCTCGGCGGCGGCGGTTCCCCCTCAAATGCAAGCGGCGCTAAGGGCGGCGGAGGCGGTGGATATACGACAACGCAAAAAGGGGTTGTCGCAGCGCTTAACACGAATTATCCGATTGTTGTGGGCGCGGGCGGAACGGCGGCAGGCATAGGCGGCGGCCAAAC
>CAKTUU010000061.1 GCA_934621505.1 uncultured Clostridia bacterium | reverse complement strand
AGCCAGCACATTGTAGATACGCTGTGCCCTGAGTTTAGCGTAAGAGGGAATCCGGCAGTATGCTACCCTGTGGCAGGAAGCAAACTGGGCGTGGCGGTAAACTGGGAACCTACGCAGGAAGGAAGCGGGGAGCCAAGCCCAAGCAATATCAGGCCCATTGTGGGGAAAAGCAGCGTGAGCGTTTCCAGGCAGGAGGATGAATTTTCGCTGACACTTGCTCTGCCGGAAAGCATATATGGAGGGAACGTAGATGCTCTGGAAGGAAACGGCAATAAAACATTCAAGTGCGTAACCCTAACCGGAACAGAAACCTGGTATACATGGGGGCCAAATGCTAATAAGGATGGAGTTACTGGATTTTTCTGCTATGACATAAACGATTACGATGCAATCGATACTACAAAAAACCTGTGCAGCCATGAAAAAAACGTTGAAAACGCTTATGGCGGGATGGCAGTTGGTATTGGATTTGCTGGCACTGGGAGCATAAGATACCTTATCTTTTCTGTTCAAAACAGTATTCTATCCAACATATCCGATAACGAATCAGCAATTGCATCTTTCAAATCTTTCCTTGCGGCGCAAAACGCTGCTGGTACGCCGGTACAGATTGCTTATACTTTAGGATCACCAGCCACATTTTCAGCCACAGGTGGCGCCCCAATATCCGCCATCTCCGGCGCAAACACATTTTCCACGAACGCCGATACCCTCACCATCACGGGCCGCGCCGACCCAACTCACACCATCAATGCGCTGGCAAGCCGCGTGGCGGCGCTGGAAACCGGGGTGATGGCGAGCAACAGCGATATGGCGGCAGCGCTGAATCTGCTGGGCATAGATGGAGAGGAGGGATAAAGAATGGGAGCCAATCAAGCCGCCGACTTCGCCCTAAGCAAGGTAGGCCAGGGCTACATTTACGGAGCCAGGGGGCAAACGTGCAGCGCCGCCTTCCGAAGGCAGCAGGCCAACCAATATCCAGAGCAGGCCAAGTATATTCTGGATGTGGGCAAGAAATGGGACGGCGTGCCCGTGTGGGATTGCGCCCAGCTGACCCGGTACGCCGCCAAAGCCGCCGGGGTGGAGCTGCCCAGCGGGGCCACCAGCCAGTGGAAAAAAGGCCCGTGGAAAAGATGGGGCAACATCGGCACCCTGCCGCAAGGCGAGGTGCTTTTCTTATACCGGCAAAAGGGAAGCGTGATGCAGCACACCGGCCTTGCGCTGGGGGACGGCACCTGCGTACATGCCCGAGGAACGGCCTACGGGGTGGTGCATCAGCCCGTGAACGGATACGCTTGGACACACTGGGCCAGCCCGTGGGAGGGCCCGGAAACGCCTGAAAAGGAGGATAAAAGCGAAATGGAGTACGCCATTGTTTCCGCCCAGAGCGGCGGCACGGTACGAATGCGCAGCGGCCCGGGCCAAAATTACGGCACTCTTGCCAATATTCCCATTGGCACGGGGGTACAGGTGCTGGATTCCGGGGCGGAATGGTGCCTGATCCAGCATGAAGGCGCTACCGGCTACATGATGAGCCAATACCTGGCGGCTGTAGTGAACGTGGCCCTTACCACAGAACAGCGGATTGCCTCACTGGAAGAACGGATATCCCAAATCGAAAAAAAGATGGGAGCTGGGACATGATGGACTGGGTACAAATGATTGTGACCATTGTATGCGCCGTGGCGGCGTCCGGCGGTTTTTGGGCTTTTCTGCAAAGCAAGCATGACAAGCGCGACGCCAACACCCGGCTGCTGATAGGACTGGCGCATGACCGAATCTGTTACCTGGGGGTAAAGTACATCAACCGCGGGTACATCACCCAGGACGAGTACGAGAACCTGAACGACTACCTGTATGAGCCTTACCGTGAACGCGGCGGGAACGGAAGCGCCCAGCGCGTCATGGAAACGGTTAAAAAACTGCCCTTTCGGGGCTGAATGGGAGGAAACCTGAATGAAAAAGCTGTTTACCCTGTTTCTTCTGGCTATGTTTCTGGTTGTTTTGCCTGTGCTGGCGCTGGCCGAGGCGACCACGCCGGTAGAGCCCTACACCTGGGAGTATCTGGGCACCATTGCCGGCGCGGCGGCCTTTACCCTGCTG
Source organism: uncultured Clostridia bacterium (assembly GCA_934621505.1). Taxonomy (GTDB): domain Bacteria; phylum Bacillota; class Clostridia; order Christensenellales; family Aristaeellaceae; genus Limiplasma. The sequence goes on along the minus strand of CAKTUU010000061.1, from coordinate 1,442 downwards.
GTGGTGCAGTTCTTCAAAGCGCCGCTGGACAAGGTGTGGAAGATTCCCACGAGAGTATTTGTATATGTGATTGCCCTGGCCACAATGTTAGTAGCGACGGCCTTTACCAGCGGTTTAACGATTGAAAAAGGGATTTTGGCAGCTGTAAATGCGCTGCTGGCCGCCCTGACGGCCATGGGCGCATACGAGGTGACGTTTGCCAAAGTGGAGCCCAAACCGCCCGAAAACTTGAAACAGTAAACCACACCGGCGGCGGGGAGAAATCCTCGCCGCTTTTTTGACAAAGCATGAAGGGGTGATGATATGGCGACCTCCCTTGAAGAACTGATTGCAAAACTGACCCAGACAAGCAGCAACAGCTATACCCCGCTGACCCAGGAAGAGATGCAAAAGCAGGCTGAGGACCGCTACGCCAGCGTATACGGGCAAAAGCGGCTGACGGCCCAGCAGCAGTACGACAGCAACGACCAGGCCCTTGCCCAGCAGCTTGCAGGATTGCAGGCCACCTATGACAAACAGCGGGAGCAGAGCGCGGAAAACTACCGCAAAAGCCGGGCCGAGGCCGACAGGCATATGCTGTCCCGCGGGATGCAGCGTTCCAGCTACAACAATGCCACGCTGTCCAACATTGACCTGGCGGGCGACAAGGCGCAGCAGGCGATTAACGATACGCAGGCCCAGCAGGAAGGGAATATTGGCCAGCAGCGCAGGCAGCTGAGCCAGCAGCTGGCCGCCCAGCTTGCCCAATACGACGAGGCCCAGCAGCAGGACATTTTGGCCTATGTGGACCAGCTGGAAGCCCGGGAATATGACCGCAGCACGGCTGACCGAAACACCCAGAACCAGCTGGCCATGGCGATTTACGAGTACCAGCACCAGGCTGAGCGCGAAGGCGTGGAGGATTCTCAGTGGCAGGCGGAATTTAACGCACGCTACGGCGGCGGTGGCGGCAGCAGCGGAAGCAGCGGCGGGGGCGGCAGCGGCCCGAAGAAGCCGAAAGCGGATTTTTCCGCCCTTGCGGACGCCATCAAGAATGCCAGGACAACCAAAAAGACCGGCACGACCAGCAAGGGAATCAACGCCGGAAACCTGAAGAGCGCCAAAGCATCCATGAAGTAATGGAGGAATGGGAAAGATGCCCGATCTTGTGAAACTGGGGCTATGGGACAAGGAAAAGAACCGTCCCAAGGAAAACGCGAAGCAGTATGTGAAGGAGAACCAGCAGGCCATTCGGGAAAGCAACCTGCGCAGCCAGGCGGCTCGAGGCGGAGAAGCGAGCCGCCGGATAAGCGAAAGGGGCATTGGCGAAGCGACCCGCCCTTCCAGCCGTCTGGGCCTGTCCGGACTGAAAGCGGCCGGTTCGGCCCGGAGCACCATTCAGCAGCCGCCCGAGGTGGATTTAACAGGCAAAAGCGGCCGGTTTTACCTGTCTGAAATTGCCC
>CAKTUU010000060.1 GCA_934621505.1 uncultured Clostridia bacterium | reverse complement strand
ATGGAGAACTCCTTTGTGGTGGTTGGTTTGTTGATACTCCTATCTTACCACTTGAGTTCTCTTTTTTCTTTCCTTTTTCTGTTACCTATGTATTATATCTCAACATTTTTAGCTGCAAGCCCGCATCTTGCCCGCCTTGACTTTACCCTGCTTTCGTGCTATGCTCCAGAGTGGTATGCTTGCAGGTTTTTCCTGTGGATTTTGGGAGAGGGGGACCCCCGATGCGCTTGTTGCGTCCCATGGCCTTATGGCTGATTTTGCTTCTATGCCTGCCCGCCGTTGGTTTGGGCGAAGGGGGAACCTACGAATTGGTTCCCGCCGGTACCCGCGCTCCGGACGGCGTGGAAGCCCCCCAGTCCACGGAAGCGTCCGAGGCCAGCGCCGCGCCCGATACGCCCGCACCCGCCAGCGAAGCGATTGCAGCCGGGGACGAAACCATTATCGACGATTTTGACGCGGGCTACTGGCTGTATGAAAGCCAGTCCCAGGGCCTGCGGGTGGAAATTCGCCGCTGCACCACGGACGACCCCAAGGTGCTGTGGTACGAGGCGGATATTCAAACTTGCGCCGATACGCCGCTGGAATTTTTGTCTGCCAACCCGGATAATCCCGGCCGGGGCTTCCGCTATCCCGAGCGGGTGGTCCGGGACAGCAAGGCCGTTTTTGCCATCAACGACGACCAGTTCGCCCATCGCATGTACAAGCACGACACGGTGGGCATCATCATCCGGGATGGAAACATCATCTCCAGCAACACCCGCAAAAGCGGCAACAAATCCTGGCCCACGCTGGATACCGCCGCGTTTTTCGCCGACGGCAGCATGCAGGTGTTTTTAAGCAAGGACGTAACCGCTGAGGAGTACCTGGCCATGGGTGCGCAAAACGTGCTGTCCTTCGGGCCGTATCTGCTGAAAAATGGGGAGATGAACCCCCAGTTCGGCACCCGCATGACCGACCGGGAAAACCGGGTGGCCCTGGGCATGATTGAGCCCTATCACTATGTGGCCCTGTATGTGGAAGGACGCAACAAGTACAGCCGCGGCGCGGATATGAAGTGGCTGGCGGAAAAGATGCTGGAAAAGGGCGTAACGGACGCTATCAACCTGGATGGCGGCGCTACCGCCTGTATGCTGTTTATGGGCAAAAAGCTGCGCATTACCAATCCGGAAGGCAAGGTGCGCAACGAGCGCAGCGTGTCCGGCCTGATTGCGGTGGGCCATTCCGACCAGGTGCCGGAATATACCGGATTGGAGGAATGACCCATGAAGCGTTTCTGCGCCCTGCTGCTATGCCTGTTGCTGGCGTGTCCGGCGGCTCTGGCGGCCAGAAAGCTGGAACCGTCCCCCACGCCCGCGCCGGATCATACCGTCCAGCTGGCCGCCATTGACCGGCTGCTGGCGGATCATCCCCAAAGCTGCGACATTACCGCCTATTCCCTCACCTGTCAGGAACTGACCGATTTGCTCGCCGCCCATCCGGATGTGTCCTTTACCTACAATGTCACCCTGTACGGTCTGACCTTTCCCGGCGACGCCACGACCATCGACTTTGAGGGCGTAACCATTCAGGACGTGACGGAGCTGAAAGAGGGGCTGTCCCTTTTCCCCCGGCTGGAATACGCCCTGATGTACGACAGCCCCATCGTCCGGGAGGATATGGACGCGCTGGCCGCCTTGTACCCGGACCTGCGCTGGGGCTGGACCCTGCGGCTGGGTTCCCACCGGGTACGCACGGACACCACCGCCTTTTCCTCCCTGCACAGCTACAACGGCACCCGCTATACCAGCGGCTATTATTCCGTGCTGAAATACTGCTGGCAGCTGAAGGCGCTGGATCTGGGCCATAACAAGCTGACCACCATCGATTTTGTGGGGGAATTGACGGATCTTCGGGTGCTGATTCTGGCGGACAACCAGATCAGCGACATTACGCCGCTGCAAAACCTGAAGCATCTGGAATATGTGGAGCTGTTCATGAATAAAATCAAGGACATCTCTCCCCTGGAGGGCATGGAGGACATGCTGGATCTGAACCTGTGCTTTAACAGCCGGCTCACCAACATAGACGCGGTTACCACCATGCCCAGGCTGGAGCGCCTGTGGGCGGCGCACTGCAAGCTGTCCAAGGACTACCAGGACGAACTGGCCGCCAAGCTGCCCCATACCAAGGTGGTGTATTCCGCCCGGGGCTCCACCGCCGCCGGCTGGCGGGAGCATCCCCGCTACGATATCATTAACGAAATGTTCCATAGCTGGATTTATATTCCCTTTACGGAGGTTGACAAGCCATGAAAAAGCAACTGCTGTGTTTCCTGCTGTGCCTGACGCTGCTGCCCGCCCTGGCCCTGGCGGAGGTGCATCCCCTACCCATCGACCAGACCGGCGGCTACCCCGTCAGCACCGATAACCTGATTGGCGACGAGGAATACCAGGACGAATCCATCCATGTGGTGATCCAGCGCATGACCTATAAAAAGGCCAAGTGCATGTTTGTGAAAATTACCATTCAGGATCCCAGCCAGCTGCGCACAGCTATGACCCGGGATGATTACGACACCAAGGAATATGTGAAAACCAAGCTGCTGGCCAAGAAAAAGAACAGCGTGCTGGCCATTAACGGCGACTTTTTCAAATACAACGACTTTGGCTATCTGGTGCGGCAGGGCGTGCTGTACCGGGACCGCCCGGACGCGGAGCACGACGTGCTGCTGATTGATGAAAGCGCCGATTTCCACATTGTGCAAAACCCTACCCAGGAATCCGTCCATGCGGCGGTGGCCGATTTGGAGGCCCAGGGCCACAAGGTCATCAACAGTTTTAACTTTGGTCCCACTCTGGTGCTGGACGGCCAGGTGCAGGAGGTAAACCAGTCCCTGTATCAGGGCCGGTACAAAATGATGCGCCTGGGCATTGCCCAGCTGGGCCCGCTGGAATACGGCATTTACTTCTGCTACGGCACCAGCGACGCCCAGGAGGGCCTGAGTCTGCCCAACTTTGCCCAGTTCATCGCCGAAACCAGCCCGGAGGCTAAAATCGCCTATAATCTGGACGGCGGCGGCAGCGCCCATGTGGTGCTTTTGCAAAAGCAGCTGCACAAGAATCCCAGCGGCCGTGATATCTGCGACCTGATTTACTTTGCCAGTGCGTCGGACCTGCTGGGCAGCGAAAGGGCGGAATAACCGTGGGTTCCTTTCATTTGTTTACCCTGGGCGGTCTGACGGTGGACGCCCATCACCTGCTGCTGGCGGCGGCTTACGCCCTGTGTCTTGGACTCAGCCTTGGGGCGATGCAGCGGGCGGGCTGCCGGAAAAAAGGCTTATGGCTGTTTGCTTTTCTCAGTCTGGCCCTAGGCTTTTTTCTCAGCCACCTGTTTTACGGCGTTATGAATTTTTCCACCACCCTGCACGACCGTTCCGCCGCCGCTTTCTTCCAGTTTTGGGCGGGCAAGGGCCAGTATATGCTGTACGGCGGCATGGCGGGGGTGGCGCTGGCGGCGCTGACCGCGGCCCGGACGGACGGCGTTGCTTACGGAAAGGTAACCGATGCCATCGCCCCCTTTGGCATGCTGCTGATTGCCCTTGTGCGTCTGGCGCAGGGGCTGGCGGGAGAAGGCTACGGCGACTATCTGGAGGAGGATTCCCCCTTTGCCCGTTTCCCCTTTGCCATTTATGACGACTATTACGAGGAATGGGCCTGGAGCCTGTTCCTGCTGGCGGCGGCTGTCGCGCTGGTCATTTTTGTGGCGGTGCTGGTCAGCAGGAGCCGCTTTGGCGGCGACCGCGCCCTGCTGGCGCTGGGCCTGTACGCCTGCGCCCAGATCATTCTGGAAAGCCTGCGGCGGGATCAGTTCCTGCGGTGGGGCTTTGTGCGGTGCTCTCAGGTGTTTTCGGCTGTGCTGGCCCTTTTGGCGCTGGTCTGCTACCTGCGCCGGGTCAAAGGCTGCCGCCCGGGACGAAAAGTGGCTTTAGCGGCGGTGTTTCTGCTGGCCATGGCGGTTTGTCTGGTCATGGAATTTGCTGTGGAGCAGCGCATCGCCTGGCTGACCTTCCTGACTTCCTCCGCCTGCTACTGGGTATCCGCCTGCGGCTGCGCCGTCATGGCGGGCTGCATCCTGCTTGCCCGCGCAAGCGGCCCCAAAGCCGAATAAAGCAACAGGCTGAGGTTTCCGTGTGCTGATAAGACAGCAAGTTGAAAAAGCGACAAAACAGGCGGCGCCCAATTGGAATTGAGCACCGCCTGTTTTTGTCCATTTAAATGGGGAAAGCGTTATCGCTTTTGTACGGTTCCTTTGCGTTACCCCTATATTGTGCCTTCACTCCCCAAAACGGGCATGTAGGTTTGTCAAACATATTGGACAATGAACTCAATGGGGGAAAGCCAATGGAGGGGCCTCATGGGTAAGTT
>CAKTUU010000059.1 GCA_934621505.1 uncultured Clostridia bacterium | reverse complement strand
GATGACTTTGCAAAGCAGCTCGCCGTTCATCATTCCCGTTCCAACAACTTACCTATGAGGCCCCTCCATTGGCTTTCGCCCATCGAGTTCATTGTCCAATATGTTTGACAAACCTACACGCTATTCCCCAAAGCCGCCGTTTACGCCGATAATCTGTCCGGTGATAAACCCGCTGCCCTCCGCCGCCAGCCACAGCGCGGCGGAGGACACATCCCCCGGGGTACCCAGACGGCCCACGGGGGTTTCCTCCCGCAAATTTTCCAAATCCTGCGGGGTAAAGCTGGACAGCATATCCGTCTGAATCACGCCTGGGCACAGGCAGTTGACGGTGATTCCGCTGGGGGCGGTTTCCTTGGCCAGCGCTTTGGTCAGGCCGATCAATCCGGCCTTGGCGGCGGAGTAATGCGTTTCGCAGCTGCCGCCCACCTGTCCCCATATGCTGGATATATTGATGATTCGTCCCCATTTCCGGCTGATCATTCCCGGCAGCGCCGCCCGGGAAACGTAAAACGCCCCGGTCAGAGCCGTATCCACCACGCTGCGCCAGTCCTGATCGGTTATATCGGTAAACAGCTTTTGCTGGGCGATGGCGGCGTTATTCACCAGCACGTCGATATGCCCGATCTGGCGAACGGCTTCATTCACCTGAGCGCTATCCCGCACATCGCACAAAACGGCCCGTGCACCCGTTTGCGCCTGCACGCGCTGGGCGGCGTCCCGGTCCCGGCGGTACAGGAACAGGGTGCGATAGCCTGCCCGCGCGAAATCGCCAGCCATCTGTGCGCCGATGCCCCGGCTGCCCCCGGTAATCAAAGCCGTTTTCATTCTTTTCCCCCTCTTTCCCCAACTTCTTTTCATCATATTCTTTTCCCCTCCCCCTGTCAACCAGGGCTTCGCCCTGGACCCAGTTCGCGAAGGGGCGCATCTTTATCTTTTGTTTCTCACTTCCACGCGAAGCTTTCTTTAACAACGATCATTCTTCCCTCCAAAAAATACAGTTTCTCAGCAAACCTGTGTATTTTCATAGATGAGCCATATATTGTCTGCTTTTTTCGGCACGCACAAAATTGGCCTACCTGGCAAGATACCTTCCAGGAAAAGCCATTTTCTTTTTATCAGAATCTGTTATCCTGTTTATCAGAAGCAAAATATACCTGTACGGAGGTTCATGCCATGCGGTACGGTTTTTTTGACGATTTGAATCGGGAATATGTGGTAGACCGGGTGGATTGCCCTGTTTCGCTGACCAACTATCTGGGCACCCAGCGCATGGGCGCTGTGCTGTCCCACAACGCCGGGGGCTACTGCTGGCTGGATTCGCCCCAGTACCACCGGATCACCCGTTTCCGCCCCAACGGCGTGCCGCTTGACTATCCGGGCCACTATGTCTACCTGCGGGATCAGGACAGCGGCGACTACTGGTCCCTGAGCTGGCAGCCCACCGGCCGCCCTCTGGACAAGGCCCGCTATACCTGCCGCCACGGCATGAGCTATTCCGCCTATACCTGCGATTATCAGGGGCTTGCCGCCTCCCAGACCCTGTTTATTCCCCGGGAGGAAAACGGCGGCGACCCGGTGGAAATCTTTGACGTGCGCATCCGCAACCATTCGGACACAGTGCGCCGCATCAGCGTGACCGGCTATGTGGAGTTTTCCTTCCACCACGTTGACATCGACAACCAAAACTTTCAGATGAGCCTGTACGCCACCGGCTCCTGCATGCGTAACGGCGCTGTGCTGGCCGAGTATCATTACGAGGGGGACAGCTACCAATTCTTCGCCGGTAACTTTACCCCGGACAGCTTTGACAGCCAGCGGGACGCGTTTATCGGCGCGTACCATACCGAAAGCAACCCCATCGGCGTGGAACGGGGGCTTTTGTCCGGTTCCGCCGAAAAGGGCGGCAATCCCTGCGGCGCGCTGCAAAAGCAGCTGGTGCTGGCCCCCGGCGAGGAAGCCCGCGTATTGTTCTACCTGGGCACAGGCGATGAAACCGCCGCGGCCAAAGCCCGCCATAAGTACGATGCCGCCGGTACGGACTCGGCCTTTGCGGCGCTGAAGGCCTGGTGGAACCAGAAGCTGACGGTGCTGACCGTGCAAACCCCTCACCAGAACATGAACCGCAGCCTGAATATCTGGAACCTGTACCAGAGCGAAATCAACGTGCTGTTTTCCCGTTTTTCCTCCTTTATCGAGGTAGGCGGCCGCACAGGGCTTGGCTACCGGGACACGGCCCAGGACGCCATGTGCATTCCCGGCGCTGAACCGGACGGCTGCCGCAAGCGCATCCAGCAGCTGCTGCACGGCCAGGTCAGCATGGGCTACGGCCTGCACCTGTTCGATCCCGCCTGGTTTGAGCCCTGCAAGGCCCCGGCCTTCAAGTCTCCCACGGTTGTGCCCATGCCGGATAAGTCCTCCATGATTCACGGGCTGAAGGACACCTGCGCCGATGACGCCCTGTGGCTGCTGCCCGCCATTGTGGAATATGTGCGGGAAACCGGCGACGACGCGTTCTTCGATCAGGTGATTCCTTACGCCGATCAGGGGCAGGCCACCGTGTGGCAGCACATGAAGCAGGCGCTGGACTTCAGCTATTCCCAAATCGGAAGCCACGGCATCACCAAGGGGCTGCGTGCCGACTGGAACGACTGCCTGAACCTGGGCGGCGGCGAAAGCGCCATGGTGACTTTCCTGCTGATCTGGGCGACGGAGCATTTTCTGGACGCGGCCCGGCATTTGGGCCGCCGGCAGGACGCGGACCATTATCAGGCGCTGGCGGATCAGATGCGCAAAGCCTGTCAGGATGTGCTGTGGGACGGCCAGTGGTTCCTGCGGGGCTTTACCGGCGACGGACGGCCCATCGGTTCCCATACCGCCGAGGAAGGCAAGGTTCATCTGGAAAGCAACGCCTGGGCCGTAGCCTCCGGCGCGGCCACCCGTCAGCAGGGCCTTAGCTGCATGGACGCGGTGGACCAGTGGCTGTTTACCCCCTATGGACTCATGCTGAACGCCCCTTCCTTCCGCACGCCGGATGACTCCATCGGCTTTGTGACCCGGGTGTACCCCGGCATAAAGGAAAACGGCGCGGTGTTCAGCCATCCCAACCCCTGGGCCTGGGTAGCGGAATGCCGTCTGGGCCGCGGCGACCGGGCCATGAAGTTCTATGACGCGCTTTTGCCCGAAAACCAGAACGACCAGATGGAGGTTCGTCAGGCGGAGCCCTATACCTACTGCCAGTTCATCATGGGGCGGGATCACAGCGCCTTTGGCCGAGCCCGTCACCCCTTTATGACCGGCTCCGCCGGCTGGGCCTATTATGCCGCTACCCACTACATGCTTGGCATCCGTCCCGGCTTTGACGGGCTGGAGGTGGACCCCTGCATTCCCGCTGCCTGGGACGGCTTTGAGGCTACCCGCCTCTGGCGCGGCGCAACGTATCAGATTCGGGTGGAAAACCCCGAACATGTGCAGCACGGCGTTGCCGCCCTGTATGTGGACGGCGCTCCCGCCGGCCGCATTCCCCTGTTTGACCATGGCGCGCATACCGTGCGTGTGGTAATGGGCTGATTTTTTAGCCCCAGTATATAACGAGCAGAAAGAAGGCTTCTTTATGATTCAATTTGGCACCGGCGGATGGCGCGCGATTATTGGCGACGACTTTACCCGGGCGAACATTCAGCGCGTAGCGGCGGCGCTGGCCCGGCGTATGAAGCGGGAGGGCGCGGACAAAAAGGGACTGTGCATCGGCTATGACCGCCGCTTCTTAAGCCGTGAAAGCGCCATCTGGTTCAGCGAGGTCATGGCCGCTGAAAACGTGCCGCTGTATTTTGTCAACCTGGCGGCCCCTACCCCCCAGATCATGTTTACCGTGCGCTATATGGATCTGCCCTACGGCGCGGCGGTAACCGCCAGCCACAACCCGGCGGTATACAACGGCATCAAGCTGTTTACCGCGGGCGGGCGGGACGCCGTTGAGGACGTGACCAACGAAATTGGCGCGGAAGCCAATTCCCTGACCGATCAGGATATTCAGGTCATGGACTTTGACGCGGCCCGCGCTCAGGGCAAAATTCAGTTTATCGATCCCCGGGACGCTTATCTGGATTCCATCATGAGCCAGATTGACATGCAGGCCATCCGCGCCCGCCGTCCCCGCATTGTGCTGGACCCCATGTATGGCGTCAGCCTGTCCGGCCTGCTGACCATTCTATATACCGCCCGTTGCGACGTTAACGTCATCAACGACCGTCACGACGCGTTCTTCGGCGGCCACCTGCCCGCCCCCAACCCGGAAACCCTGGTGGATTTGCAGGCCTCCGTGGTGGATCACAACGCGCTGCTGGGCATCGCCACCGACGGCGACGCGGACCGGCTGGGCGTGGTGGATGAAAAGGGCAACTATGTATCCAGCAACGAGGTGCTGGTGCTGTTGTACTACTATCTGCTGAAATACAAGGGCTGGCGGGGCGCGGCTGTGCGCAACATCGCCACCACCCACCTGCTGGACCGGGTGGCCAAGGCCTTCGGTCAGGAATGCATCGAGGTGCCCGTAGGCTTCAAGCACATTTCCGCGGGAATGGATGCGCACAACGCCCTGATCGGCGGCGAATCCTCCGGCGGTCTGACTGTGCGGGGCCACATCAGCGGCAAGGACGGCCTGTACGCCGCCTCCCTTCTGGTGGAAATGCTGTCCGTTACCCATAAGCCCCTGTCCGAGCTGGTACAGGAGCTGTACACCACCTATGGCGAACTGCACATGGCGGAATACGACTGGGCCCTGACCCCCGCCAGCCGGGGCGACATCGCCAGGCTGCTGATGGAAGAAAAGAAGCTGCCTGCCTTTGACCGGCCCATTGAAAAGGTCAGCTACATGGACGGCTGCAAGGTCTATTTCCAGGACGGCGGCTGGATCATCGGCCGTTTTTCCGGCACGGAGCCCCGCATCCGCGTTTTTGCGGAAAGCGCCACTCTGGCCGACGCCCGTGGGCTGGTGCAAACCCTGGCCCGTTTTTTGGGCCTGTCCTTCAAGGCTGAATAAGGCGGCCCGGCCGCCCGCAGTCCGTCAAAAAAGTGGAGGTGCAGGAGGCACTGCCTCCTGCCGGGGTTTTAGGGGCAGAGCCCCTAAGCCTTGTGCCG
>CAKTUU010000058.1 GCA_934621505.1 uncultured Clostridia bacterium | reverse complement strand
AGCTATCCTTGCTCTGATCTCATCCATTCTTTTCACCCCCGCCTTTACTATATCATATTTTTATGAGACGGGCGTGAGTCTGGACGGGATAAGGATTGTTGTTCGTTTTCTTTTATGGTATAATAATTTTTATGTTAGCGTCGCGCTGTTGTTTGCCGCGCGCGCAAGGAAAGGATGATTCATCGATGAAGCAACCCATTTTGGTCATTATGGCGGCGGGCATGGGCAGCCGGTACGGCGGCCTGAAGCAGATGGACCCCGTTGGGCCAAACGGCGAACTGATTCTGGATTACTCCCTGTTTGACGCCCGCCGGGCAGGCTTTGAGCGGGCCGTCATCATCATCAAAAAAGAAAATGAGCAGGATTTCCGCCAGGTGCTGGGCGACCGGGTGGGCCGCCATATGCAGATCGATTACGCCTATCAGGATTTGGGCGACCTGCCCCAGGGCTACGCCGTGCCCGAGGGCCGCGTCAAGCCCTGGGGCACCGGCCACGCGGTGCTGAGCGCCGCCGGGCTGGTGGACGCGCCCTTCTGCGCCATCAACGCCGACGATTATTACGGCCGGGAAGCCTTCCGCCTGTGCTACCAGCACCTGACCCACCTGCACGGGGACGGCGACTACTGCATGGTGGGCTACCTGCTGAAAAACACCCTGAGCGAAACCGGCAGCGTGGCCCGGGGCGTATGCCAGCTGGACGAAAACAGCTGCCTGAGCGGCCTGGTGGAGCGCACTCACATCATTTCCAGCGTGGACGGTCCGCTGATGACCGAGGATCAGCAGACCTATACCCGTCTTTCCCCGGAAACCGTGGTCAGCATGAACATGTGGGGCTTCCCCGCCGCCATGATGGACTGCCTGCGCGGCGGCTTCGCGCCCTTCCTGGACCGCACCCTGAAGGAAAACCCCATGAAGGGCGAATACTTCCTGCCCTTTGTGGTGAATGAGGAATTGCAGGCCGGACGTGCCAAGGCCCACGTCTACACCACCCCGGACAAATGGTACGGCGTTACCTACCATGAGGACCGGGCCCAGGTGGTATCCGCCCTGCGCACCATGACGAAGGATGGCTGGTACCCCGCGCCCCTGTGGCCGGAGGCCTGACATGAAGGTCCGTTTCAAGGCGTCAACCCTGGTGCTGTGCGTGCTGCTGGCGGCCGGTCTGGTTGGGATCGGGGTGCTGCTGCCCCGTACCGTACAGGATAAGCGGGTTTTGGACACCGAGTCCGCCGCCACCCCCACCCCCACGGCCAACATTTCCAACATGCTGCTGGTAACCCCGGAGCCTGGCTCCACCCCCGCCCCTACCGCATACCTGCTGAAAACCGGCGTAAAGGGCGACGAGGTGCGCAATGTGCAGCAGCGGCTCAAGGAGCTTGGCTTTTATACAGGGGATGTGGACGGCCAGTACGGCCCCGGCACGGCGGAAGCGGTACGCCTGTTTCAGGAGCAGCATGGTCTGACTGGCGACGGCATTGTGGGCGAGGGCACCCGTGCGGCGCTGTTCGCCTCCACGGCGCAGACCTATCAGCCGGTGGTTACCCCCACCCCCACGCCCTCTCTGCTGAAAAAAGGCTCCTCCGGCGATGAGGTGCGCGCCATGCAGCAGCGCCTCAGGGAGCTGGGTTTTTATACGGGGGAGGTAGACGGCGGTTTTGGCGCAGGCACCGAGGAGGCCCTGCGTCTTTTCCAACGCCAGAACGGTCTGGATGTGGACGGCGTGGCCGCCGCCAAAACCTTCGCGGTTTTGTACAGCGATCAGGCCAGGCAAGTAACGGTTACCCCCACGCCCGATCCGGACGCCATGCCCCTGCTGGTAAACCGTAGCCATCCTGTGGACCAGGACTATCAGCCCGGCGATCTGGTGCTGCTGAAAAACGTGCTTCCCTCCTCCCTGTGTACCGTCAGGGGGGACGACATGGAGGGCGACCGCACCGCCGCCCAGGCCCTGGCCGCCATGTTTCAGGCCGCCAAACAGGACGGCGTAACCGGCTGGCAGATCAGCGCCGCCTACCGCAGCTACAAGTACCAGCAAACCCTGTTTGACCGTAAGGTCAAGGAGTATATGGATCAGGGGTTCAGCAAAAGCAACGCCACATCCGCCGCCCGGCAAACCGTGGCCGATCCCGGCACCAGCGAACATCATACCGGGCTGGCCTTTGACATTACCGTGGCGGGCACCTCCTTTAAAGGCACCCAGCAGCAAAAATGGCTGCACAAACACTGCTGGGACTATGGCTTTATCGTCCGCTATCAGGAAGATAAGGAAAAAATCACCGGCTACATTGCCGAATGCTGGCACATTCGTTATGTGGGGCTGCCCCACAGCCTGACCATGCTGGACAAAAACCAGTGTCTGGAAGAATATCTGGGCGTAACGGACTAAATTTACCGATCCAAAGAAGGAATCATCCATGTACGATCTGATTATCATCGGCGCGGGCCACGCGGGCTGCGAGGCCGCTCTGGCCGCGGCCCGCATGGGCGTGGAAACCCTGCTTTTAACCCTGGACCTGGGCAGCGTTGCCCTGATGCCCTGCAACCCCGCTATCGGCGGTACCGGCAAGGGCCATCTGGTGCGGGAACTGGACGCGTTGGGCGGGCAGATGGGTCTGTCCATCGACCGCACCTTTCTGCAAAGCCGCATGCTCAACCGGGGCAAGGGTCCGGCGGTTCACAGCCTGCGGGCCCAGGCGGACAAGCGCCGCTATCACGAGGATATGATGCATACCCTGTTCGCCACTGATCATCTGACCGTGCGGCAGGGCGAGGCCATGGAGATTCTGACCCAAAACGGCCAGGTCAGCGGCGTCCGCACCATGACGGGGGAGCTTCTTCCCTGCCGCGCCTGCGTGGTGTGCGGCGGCGTGTATCTGAAAAGCCGCATCATCATTGGCGACTACAGTAAGGAAAGCGGCCCCCAGGGGCTGCTGCGGGCCGAGGGCCTGTCCAAATCCCTGACGGATCTGGGCTTTCAGCTGCGGCGCTTCAAAACCGGCACCCCTGCCCGGGTGGATGTGCGCACCATTGACTTTGACAAAATGGAGCCCCAGCCCGGCGACGACCCCATCATTCCTTTTTCCTTCCTGACCGTGGCCGGGGAAGGGGACATCGGCGTAGCCTATCCCCTGCAAAACCGGGCCATGTGCTACCTGACCTATACCAACCCGGAAACCCACCGCATCATTCGGGAAAACCTGCACCGTTCCCCCATGGTTCGGGGCGACATCAAGGGCACCGGGGCGCGCTACTGCCCCAGCATTGAGGATAAGGTGCGCCGCTTTGCCGACAAGGACCGGCACCAGATTTTTCTGGAGCCGGAAGGGCTGAACAGCCCGGAATGGTATGTGCAGGGCATGAGCTCCAGTATGCCCCAGGAGGTGCAGTGGGCCATGTACCACACGGTGCCCGGGCTGGAGCACGCGGTGCTGACCCGTCTGGCCTACGCCATTGAATACGACTGCATCGACCCCACCGAGCTGCGCCTGACCCTGGGCAGCCGCCGCGTTCCCGGCCTGTATTTCGCCGGTCAGGTCAACGGCACCTCTGGCTATGAGGAGGCCGCCGCTCAGGGCATTCTGGCGGGCATTAACGCGGCCTGCTATTTGCAGGATAAGGAACCGCTGATCATCACCCGGGACATGGGCTACATCGGCGTAATGGTGGACGACCTGTGCACCAAGGGCACCGACGAGCCCTACCGTATGATGACCAGCCGCAGCGAATACCGCCTGCTGCTGCGTCAGGACAACGCGGACCTGCGCCTGACCCGGCTGAGCTTTGACCGGGGGCTGGCCAGCCAGCGCCGTATGGAACTGGCGGAGCAAAAGCGTCAGGGCGCCGAGCGTCTGCTGGCGGCCCTGCACAGCTGCAAGCTGCCTGCCACCCCCCGGCGGGACCAGTGGCTGACCAGTCATGGCCAGCCCACGCCCCCTACCCCGCTGACAGCCGAGGAGCTGCTGCGCCGCCCGGCCATAACCCTGGCGGATCTGGATTCCCTGTGCCCCGATCTGGCCCAATACGCCCCAGATGTGCGCACCCAGGCGGAGCTGGGCGTCAAATACGACGGGTATCTGAAAAAGCAGCGGGCCCAGGTGGCCCGGGCAAGGGCCATGGAGGACTGGCTGATTCCGGAGGATATGGACTACTCCGCCATCGAAAGCCTGCGCATCGAGGCCCGGCAAAAGCTGGCGGCCAAGCGGCCCCAAAGTCTCAGTCAGGCCGGGCGCATTCCCGGCGTAAACCCGGCGGATATCGCTGTTTTGATGGTGTGGCTCAAGCGCCTCAGCGAACAGGCAAAATAGCGTCAGATTGTTCATTGACCGCCGCCGCAAAAACGGCTATTCTATTTGCCGGACCCCCTTACACCTTTTTGCAAGGAAGGATTTATGCGCTACAAAGAAAACAGCGGCGAGCTGGAAGCCCGGCGCGCCCAGGCGCTGGAAACCGCCTTTCAGATGTTTGCCCAAAGCAGCATTGAAGCCGTCAACATGGCGGATATCGCCCGGGCCTCCGGCATGGGCATGGCCACGCTGTACCGCTATTTCAGCGTAAAGCGCAGGCTGGTCATTGAACTGGGCACTTTGAAATGGCGGCAGTACGCCCACGATGTGGAGCAGCGCCGCCAGGCGGCCAACGGCGACGGCATGACCGCCATTGACGAATTTGGCTTTTACCTGGACTGCTATGTGGATTTGCTGGACCACCAGCCGGACCTTTTGCGCTTTAACGCCAATTTTGACCAGTACATCCGCCACGAAAAGGCCCCTGTGGAGGAACTGCGGGACTATTACGACAGCGTGGGCTATTTTGCCGCCGCCTTTGACCGCATTTATGCCCGTGCCCAAACCGACCATACCCTGCGGCTGGATGTTCCCAAAAAGGAAATGTTCTTCAGCAGCTTGTACGCGCTGCTGGCCATTGCCCAGAAATATGCCGCCGGTCTGATTTATCCGCCGGACAATTCCTTTGACTGCCGTCATGCCCTGGTAACCCAGCGGGATCTGCTGCTCAGCTGGGTACGGGCATAACCCCATCCGCCGCTTTGCGCGGCGCGGCAGGCCGTCAAAAAAGCTCGCCTGACGGCGATCTTTTCTGACGAAGGACTGGCGGAATGTTTTCGGCAAAGCCGAAAACTCCCCGCCCGACCGGCAAAGCCGGTCGATACGAATCCAGTCAGAGGGGCTG
>CAKTUU010000057.1 GCA_934621505.1 uncultured Clostridia bacterium | reverse complement strand
GCCCAACCAGGTGCTGGCAAAATACGACGGGGTCATGTGGTAAAGCCGGCTGGAGCAGGCGCGCCGCGAAATAAAGCGTCCAAGGCTGTTCGGCAAACTTTGCCGAACAGCCCCCTCCCATTGTATTTCTTTCTTACCACAGTCAAGGTCAGGTTGTATTTGCTTCGCAAATCTCCACCTTTCCCTTGACTGCTCTTTTCGAACTTGCTGTAACCTATGTTTGACGCTCCTACAACCGTCAACCGGCTTTTTTTCAAAAACGCTTGTCATTCGCCGCAAGAACGGGTATAATAAGCGCTGGCAGTGACCATGGTGTGAACGGCTTAGCCGCCTACAGAGAGGAGCCGGACGGTGCAAGGCTTCAGCGGGGCTGATTCACGTCCGCCATGCGAGCCGCGCGGCGACGAGCCGACGGGAACGCCCGATACAGCGTGCAAAAAGTGAAGGCATTTCGCCTTAAACTGGGTGGCACCGCGGAGCAACGCTTCTCTCCGTCCCTGTAGCTGCGTTAGACAGCGGCAGGGGCGTTTTCATTTGCAATAGGAGGGGATCAATCATGCTTGACATCAAACGTATCCGTCAAAATCCGCAGGAACTGCGCGACGCGCTGAAGGCCCGCAACAAGGATATTTCCATCGATGAGTTTTTGGCCCAGGACGAGCAGCGCCGCAAGCTGCTGGCACAGGTGGAGGAAAAAAAGGCTCTGCGCAATGCCACCAGCAAAAAAATCGGCGAGGCCAAAAAGCGCGGCGCTTCCGAGGCGGAAACAGCTGCCATCATGGATGAAATGCGCGAGCTGGGCGATGAAATTGCCGCCATTGACGCGGATATTGCCGATCTGGACGCGGCCATGAACAACTTTTTGATGACGCTGCCCAACTTTCCCAATCCCGATATTCCGCTGGGCGTAGACGACCGGGACAACGTGGAAAAACGCCGGTGGGGCACTCCCCGGGATTTTGGCTGGGAACCCAAGGCCCACTGGGATATTGGTACCGATCTGGGCATTCTGGATTTTGACACCGCCGCCAAAATTTCCGGTGCTCGTTTTACCATCTACCGTGGACTGGGTTCCCGTCTGGAGCGCGCCGTTATCAATTTCTACCTGGATACCCATGTGGCCAACGGCTATGACGAGGTATATCCCCCTTACATGGTGACCCGCGCGACCATGACCGGCACCGGTCAGCTGCCCAAGTTTGAGGACGACGCCTACAAGGTGGATAAGGACACCTTCCTGATTCCTACCGCCGAGGTGCCTGTAACCAACATGTACCGCGACATGATTCTGGACGGCGCCAGGCTGCCCATTCGTCACTGCGCTTATTCCTCCTGCTTCCGTGCAGAGGCGGGCAGCGCCGGACGCGATACCCGCGGCCTGATTCGCCAGCACCAGTTTAACAAGGTGGAAATGGTGAAGGTAACCAAGCCGGAGCAAAGCTATGACGAGCTGGAAAGTATGACCGCCGAGGCTGAAAAGGTATTGCAGCTGCTGGGTCTGCCCTACCGTGTGGTGACCCTGTGCACCGGCGATATGGGCTTTAGCGCCGCAAAGACCTATGATATTGAGGTGTGGATGCCCAGCTACGGCCGGTATGTGGAGATTTCCAGCTGCTCCAACTGCGAGGATTTCCAGGCCCGGCGCGCCAACATCCGTTATCGCGAAACTCCCAAGGACAAGCCCCAGTTCTGTCATACGCTGAACGGCAGCGGCGTGGCCGTGGGGCGTACCGTAGCCGCCATTCTGGAAAATTACCAGAATGAGGACGGCACGGTAACCGTACCCGAGGTACTGGTGCCTTATATGCACACGGACATCATTAAGTAAAACCGTCAAGCGCAAGCAATCCCGCCGCAGGATAACCCGCGGCGGGATTGCTTTTATTGGTTCCTGATTTTCATCACCTGGTCCAGAATCTTTTCCGCCACTTCCCGCTTGCTCATTTTGGGAAGGGAAACTTCCTCATTGGCGGTAATCAGGGTAACGATGTTGGTATCTACGCCAAAGCCCGCGCCTGGAGCGGTAACGTCGTTGGCGACAATCAAATCCAGATGCTTGCTTTGCAGTTTCTTCTGGGCGTTTTGCCTTACCTGCCGGGTTTCGGCGGCAAATCCCACCAGTGTTTGACCAGGGCGCCTGCTCTCCCCCACCGCCCTGGCCACATCCGGGTTTTCCACCAGCGTCAGGGTCAGTTTTTCGCCATTCTGTTTTTTCAGCTTTTGCTCCGCAATGGTTTCCATGCGGTAATCCGCCGGGGCGGCCGCCTGAATGATTACATCCTGACAGTCGCAGCGGGACAGCATCGCGTCATACAGGTCCAGGGTGGAGGTTACGGAAACGCACTCGACTCCCGGCGGCACAGGCAGATGCACCGGACCAGATACCAGCGTAACTTCCGCGCCCCGTTCCTGAGCGGCCTGAGCAATGGCGTAGCCCATCTTACCAGACGAGTCGTTGGTGATATACCGTACCGGGTCAATTCGCTCCACTGTGGGACCGGCTGTTACCAATACTCGCAGCCCTTCCAAATCCCGCTGAGGATAGAGAAACACACAAATGGCCTCCACAATCTCCACCGGTTCGCTCATGCGGCCCGCGCCGGTATCGCCGCAAGCCAGAAAACCACTGACAGGCCCCACAAACCGCACGCCGCGGTTTTGCAGAATTTGCCGATTCTGCTGGGTTGCAGCCGCCGTCCACATGCCGGTATTCATGGCGGGAGCCAATAAAACCGGCGCTTTGGTAGCCAGAAGCGTCGTGGTCAGCATATCGTCCGCAATACCGCAGGCCAGCTTGGCCATCAGGTTGGCGGTGGCGGGAGCAACCGCCATCACATCCGCCTTTTGCGCCAGGGAAATATGCTTCACATCCCAGCTTTCGGTGCGGCTGAAGGTATCCACACACACCGGGCGGCAGCTGAGGGTTTCAAATGTCAGGGGCTGAACCAGCCTGGTGGCGTTTTCCGTCATGATCACGTCCACCTCTGCGCCCAGCTTGCGCAGACGGGACACCACCTCACAGGCCTTATAAGCGGCAATGCCGCCTGTCACCCCCAGCACCACATGCTTGCCAGTCAACATCTTAGTCGTCCAGCTCGGGGTCACGAGCGTAGGTCAGCAGGCCGCGATTGATTTCCTCAACGGCAATTTTCAAAGGCTTCATGTCTTTGGGGTCAATCAGAGGCTGAGCGCCGTCCACCAGCTGACGGGCGCGCTTGCTGGCCTCCACCACCAGGGTGTAGCGGCAGTCTACCTTTTCGCTCAGTTCTACAATCGTGGGTTGTACAATTGCCATGGTTCATGTCCTCCTTGAAAAAAATCGGTCTATCGTCAGGTATCGAAAATGGTCGGATGAAAGCGGCAAGTGCGCTGCTTTTCGGCGTTTACAATCGCCTGCAGCTGGGCAAAGGCCAGTTCCAGATTATCGTTAATCACCGCGTATTGGTAGCGATTCAGCTTTTGCACCTCGCCCCGGGCGTTGTTTAAGCGCCGCTCAATTTCCACCGGGTCATCGGTATTGCGGGTATGCAGGCGCACCCGCAATTCGTCAAAGCTGGGCGGAAGGATAAACACGCTTACATACTCGCTGGCGTTTTCCATCACGCTGATAGCGCCCTGGGGATCAATGTCCAAAACCACGTTGTACCCCTGCTCCATCAATTCCTCCACCGGCTGGCGCAGCGTGCCGTAGCGGTGGCCGTGCACGGTGGCGTGCTCCAAAAACGCGTTTTGCGCTACCAGCTCGTCATAGCGTTCCTCGGTGACAAAATAATAATGCACGCCCTCAATTTCGCCCTCCCGCGGGCCGCGGGTGGTAACGCTGCACGAGAAGCGAAAGCTGGGATCCAAATCCGTCAGCTTCTTGACCAGGGTTCCCTTGCCCGTACCGGAGGGTCCCGAAATAATCAGCAGCATTCCTGTTCGCTTGATCTCAGCCGGCATGGCTTACGCCTCTCTTTCATCATCTTTGGCAATGGGGGCTACACGCCCGGCGATGGTTTCCGGCTGGATAGCGGAAAGCACCAGATGATCGCTGTCCATTTGGATAACGGCCCGGGTGCGGCGGCCCTGCGTAGCGTCAATCACGGTTTTGCGTTCACGGGCTTCCTGAATCAGCCGTTTTACCGGTGCGCTGTCCGGGCTGACAATGGCGATGATACGGTCGGCGGCAATCATATTGCCAAAGCCAATGTTGATAAGCCGAATCATGGAAGCACCTCTCTTATACGGCGTTTTGCACCTGCTCGCGCAGCTTTTCAATAACGCACTTTGCGTCCACCACGCACTGGGCAATGGCTGCGTCCTCCGCCTTGGAGCCAATGGTGTTGATTTCGCGGTTCATTTCCTGAAGCAAAAAATCCAGCTTGCGGCCCACCGCATCGGCGCTTTGCACGCCGGATCGGAACTGCGCCATATGGCTTTCCAGGCGGCTTAATTCCTCATCGATAGCGCAATGGTCGGCCATCAGGGCCACTTCCTGGGCAATGCGCTGAGGATCAGCGTCCCCCAGCTGCCATTCATTCAGGCGTGCCTGCAGCCGTTCCCGGTACTGCTGGGGCACCTGGGGAGCCCTCTCCGCCACGCGCTGACGAATACCAGCCAGCTCATCCAGGTTATGGAGCAGATCAGCGGCCAAATGCGCGCCTTCTTTGCCGCGCATTTGCGTCAGCGCCTCCAGCGCCCCGTCAAAGGCCTGTACAGCCAGTTTCTCCACCGCTTCCACATCTTCCTCGGCCTGAGTGATGCGCAAAGCCCCGGTTAACGTAAGCACCTCGGCGGCGCTGGGACGGCGGTAATCCTCCAGCGCCTTTTGCGCATGGTTCATGGCTTTATGAAACGCGTGCAGCAAGGCGGCGTCAATCTGCACATCCTGCGCGTCGGTACGGGTATTGGCGTAGGTTACAAACACATCCACATGGCCGCGGCAAAGCTGGCTCTGGTTGATGCGCTGGCGAAGCGTGTCCTCCAAAAACAGCAGATTTTTAGGCAGTCGAAACGAAACATCCAGAAAACGATGGTTCACGGCCTTTAATTCCAAGGTCAGCTCGCGGCCGTCACAGCAAGCGCGGTATCTTCCATAACCTGTCATGCTCTGCATGGAACCCTTCGCCTCCTTACAATATGGTAAACCTAATTGTATCATTAGATACAGCAAAATGCAATACCCAAAACCGGCCCGCAACATGGCCGTATTCTAGGACTACAATACATCTTGGACAATCGAAAAAAAGATATGAGAGATAGGGTCTCATGAGTTAAAGTTAAGTT
>CAKTUU010000056.1 GCA_934621505.1 uncultured Clostridia bacterium | reverse complement strand
TTGGCAACGTGCTGCGCAGCATGTGGGAGCGTGGCTGGAGCTTCATCAAGAAGGCCGGCACGATCATCCTGCTGTCCACCATCTTTGTGTGGTTCACCACCTACTTTGGCTGGGTTGACGGAACCTTCCGCATGCTCAGCGACGAGGAACTGAACTACTCCATCCTGGCTGCCATCGGCGGCGCAATTGCCTGGATTTTCAAGCCTCTGGGCTGGGGCAACTGGCAGGCGGCCGTTGCCTCCATCACCGGTCTGGTCGCCAAGGAAAACATCGTCGGCACCATGGGCATCCTGTATGGCGGCGAGGGCAACGTATACGCCACCCTGGCCAGCCAGTTCACCCAACTGGCGGGCTACAGCTTCCTGGTGTTCAACCTGCTGTGCGCTCCCTGCTTTGCCGCTATGGGCGCTATGAAGCGTGAGATGAACAACGCCAAGTGGACCTGGTTCGCCATTGGCTATCAGTGCGGCTTCGCCTATGTGGTTGCGCTGATCATTTACCAGATCGGTATGATCTTCCAGGGCGTGTTCGGTCTGGGTACCGTGGTAGCCATTGCGCTGCTGGCCGGTATGATCTACCTGCTGGTGCGCAAGAACCCCTACAATGACAACGGTGTGTACTCTGCTGGAAAGGTGAGCGTGTAATATGTCTACTCTCATTGTTGGCGGCGTGCTGCTGCTGATTGTGGCTGCGATTGTGTACAGCATGATTCGTAAGAAAAAGGCTGGCAAGCACATCGTCTGCGACGGCGGCTGCGGCCACTGCAAGGGTTGTCATTAAACCCAAATGAGAAAGAAGCGTGGGAGCAAAATCCCGCGCTTCTTTCTCATTTGTTGAAGAAGCTCTTTGGAAAGTTGCCAGGTACACTGCTGAAAACAGCCTGCCAGTCCTGAAAAAGCGCCGCCGGGCGAGCTTTTCCTGAAGCACGGGAAGAAAAGCCCGCGCTTCTTTTTTTCTTGGCTTCTTACTGGAAAAAGAGCAGTAACTATGGTACAATCATTTCACACTAAACAATGGAGGACCTATGGTTCATATTTTATTTGTTTGCCACGGCAACATTTGCCGCAGCCCAATGGCGGAATTTGTCATGCGCGATTTGGCGGCCAAGGCGGGGGTGGCGGTGGTAACGGCGTCCGCCGCCACATCGGACGAGGAAATTGGCAACCCGGTGCATCCCGGAACCCGGCATATGCTGGCCCAATACGGCATCCGCTGCAATGGCAAAACCGCCCGCCGCCTGACCCGCGCGGATTATGAGGCTTATGATTACCTGATCGCCATGGACCGGTATAACCTGCGCAATATGCGCGCCATGCTGGGCGGCGACCCGCAGGGAAAAACAGCCCTGCTTTTGTCCTATTGCGGCGAGATGGGCGATGTGGCGGACCCATGGTATACCGGCGATTTTGAAAGCACCTGGCGGGACGTGAACCGCGGCTGCCGGGCGCTGCTTGCGTTTATTCAAAACAACGAAAGAAGGCTGTTGTGATGCAGAATCTGCAAAGTGAGATACAAACCCTGCGCCGCCAGGCGGCTGAGGGCGCGGAGCTGGATACGCTGCTGCGCGGGGTGTGCGGCGCCTTGAGCCGCCATCCGGAGGAATTGCAGCACATCACCGCCAGCTACCGTTTTCAGGCAACGGACACGGGCATGATCTATTCCTTTGCGCTGGAGCAGGGCGTATACAGTGACTTGGACCCTACCGCGCCGGTAACGGTAACCGTCAGCGGCGCCCAGAAACACCTGATGGGGGTGATTCGGGGGCAGCTGAACCCGCTAAAGGCATTGCTGCTGGGCCGAATCAAAATTCAGGGAAAAAAAGAAGCCCTGTTTGCTCTGGGCGCTTTTCTGTAAAGGGGGAAGCCGCTGATGTGGATTCCGCTGCTGGTTTTGGCCGTCATATGGCTGGTGCTGTCGCCTTTGCGCTTTTTCTTTAAGGCAAAGGGGCACAAGCTGGTATCCATCGGGTTCAAAGGCCTGGCTACTTTGCTATGCGCCCTGATGGCGGGGCGTGGGTATGTGGCGACCGGCGACGCCTATGCCAAATGGATATTTGCCGGGTTGTGCGTGTGTACTCTGGCGGATGTCATGCTGGATTTGCGCTTTGAGGTGGGCGGAGCGTTGTTTTTTCTGGGGCATATGCTGTATGTGCTGGCGCTGGCCCAGTTTCGCGCGCTGTCCTGGTGGAGCCTGACGGTTGCCGTTATCGCGCTGGCAGGGCTGTGGCTGTTTGCCTCCCGGTATAAAAATGCGGTTCCCCAATGGCACATTATGGCCGGTATTTTCATTTATGGTCTGGCGCTTGCGGCTTTGCTGGGCTTTAGCCTGCCGCTGCCGTTTCTGGCCCCGTCCCGGCGGGCGCTGCTGGCCGCCCTGGGGGCCGCCGCCTTTGTGCTGTCGGATATGACCCTGTGCCATAACACCGTGCGCAAAAAGCCGGTAAAGTGGCATTACATCAGCCTGGGGATTTATTATACCGCCCAATGGCTGCTGGCGCTCAGTGCCAAATAGGATTGCCTTTTGTCCATAAAACCCGTATAATGGAAAAAATCGTCTGCGGGAGATGAATACGCCCATGAAGGCCAGGGATTTTTTTGATGTTCGGGGACGCCTGAACCGAATGCTGACCACCGATCTGTTCAGCTATCAGGAATTGCGCGGTATGTTCTTTACCCTGTTCCTGGACCAGTTTTTCATCCGCTTTATCGGCGTGCTGTCCACGGCCATGGTGGCCAGCACCGGCGAGGCGGCCATGGCAGCCGTCAGCATGGTGGGCACGGTCAACGGCCTGGTGTCGTTAACCTTCTATTCCCTGGCTACAGGCGGCGCCATTGTAATCGCCCGGGCCAAGGGCAGCGGAGACGCTCACCGGGTGCGCTGCGCCATTGGCGAAACCACCGGCGTATGCGCCGCGCTGGCACTGGTGCTAAGCACCCTGCTGTTTGCCTTTGCCCCGCTGCTGGTGGGCGTGCTGTATCCCCATGTGGAGCCGCTGCTGTATGACTATTCGGTGCATTATATGCGGCTGATGAGCATCTCCTTTGTGCCCTATTCCATCTTCAACGCCATTTTCAATTCCTTCCGCAGTCTGGGCGATACCAAGTCCAGCCTGTTTTTGACCATTGTGATTAACGGGCTGCATCTGGTTTTTTGCCTGCTGTTCATCAACGTGCTTAAAATGGGCGTTACAGGCGCGGGACTCAGCTATATTACGGTGCGCGTCATTGGCATGGCGGTAGCGCTGCTGTGGATTTTAAAGGTGAATAATCACTATGGGGTGCATGTACGGCACTTCTTCCGCTTTTCCAAAAAGGTCAGCAAACAGATTATCAGCCTGGGTACGCCCATTGCCATGGAATCCGTGCTGCTGCAGGGCGGCATGCTGCTGGTGCAGATCTACCTGGCCAAGCTGACCACCATGGAAATTGCCGCCTATGCGGTAGCCAATTCCCTGATTACGGTTTACTATATCCCGGGCGATACCCTGGTAACACTGTCCGGCACGGTATGCGGCCAGTGCATCGGCGCGAACCGCTTTGACGACGCCCGCCGGTACTGCCGGAATTTCATCCGGATTGGACGGGTCATCCTGCTGCTGACGGTGATGGTGCTGCTGCCGCTGAGCAACCCGCTGATGGACCTGTTCAGCGCCACGGAGCAGGCGCGGCCCATTATTATGCGGTGCTGCGTCATTGCGGTGGCCTGTCTGCCGCTGCTGTGGTGCGACAGCTACATTGTGCCCATGGCCCTGCGTGCGGCGGGAGACGCGGTATTTACCAGCGTTGTGTCGGTAGTGGCGCTGCTGGTTTGCCGGTGCGTGGTGGGCTATATTTTGACCATTCCGCTGGGGCTGGGCGTGCCCGGGGTATGGATCAGCCTGGTGGTGGAATGGCTGCTGCGGGCTGTGGTGCTCAGGCTGCGGCTTCGGGGCGACCGATGGGAAAAATGCAGGGATAAGCAGTAGAACCCAATGCCGGCGGCCGAACGACTGTCAGGCTTAGAACGTCCAAAAAGTGGAGGTGCAGGAGGCGCTGCCTCTTGCCGGGGTTTTAGGGGCAGAGCCCCTAAGCTTGTGCCGCAGTACTTTTGCACAGCGGATGGCATTTGCCGACTGCGGGTCAGCCGATTCACAACTTCTCAAAGGGAGTTTTTCAACAAGCGAAAGCCCGGCAGCCAAACGGTTGCCGGGCTTCGTTATGTTTCGCTTACCGGGCGCTGATGCGCTTTTTCAACATCAATGCGGCGGCTGCAACGCTGATTAGCAGCAGCGCCGCATAGAGAGGTGCGTTGAAGGAATCGCCTGTACGGGGAGCGGTTTTGGCTGGCGCAACGGGGGCCGGGGTGGGCGGTACCGATGTGCCCTTGGCGACAGCGGCCTTGAGGTAGTCGTTCAGCGGCTGGGTGGTGCCGTCCTTGTTTAGGCCCCTGGTGGTATCCACGGTGGCGGTAATGGTGTTTCCCGCCAGGTTCAGGGTCAGGTTATCCGCATTCAAGGAATTTCCTTTTGCTGCCGCATCGTCCTGCAGCAGGTAGCCGGAGCCGGTAATGGTGTTGCTTTTGATGGCAATGGTGGAATGGGTTTCGCGCAGAGAATCATACAGCTTAAAGGCGTTGCCGCCGTCCAGATCTATGGTATTGCCGGAAATATCAATGGTTTTGACCCGGGCAATCTGCACGCCAAACTTTGCGTTCTTGGCGGAATCAATGGTGTTATTGGTTACGGCGGCCGTGGCGGTGTTCTGGTCAATGTTGATGGCGCCGTTGACATAGCCGGTAAAGCTGTTGCCGCTGATGTTGATGGTCAACGGGTCGGTTGGGCTGCCCTGAATATGCACGCCCGTCGCCCTGGTCTGGTTGCCGATAAAGGTGTTGTTTACCACCGTTACGGTGCCGGGCACATTGTTGTAATGGTACAGACCAATTTCCTGGAAGGTACAATTTTGAATGGTGGACTGGATGGCTTCAAGGCAGCCGTTTTGTGCCGAATACACCCACAGCTTGGTATCCTTGGTGCTGTTCAGCGTCAGATTATCAAAGCTGATGGAAGAAACCGGTTTTTCGCCCCACCATTCATAGGGCAGCGTGACGGTGGAATTGACCGTCAGGGTAGAAGCGCGGTTCGGCTTGCCGCCCACCAGCTTAAACTTGATCAAATGGCGGCTGGTGCTGTAATGGGAGGCTGCCCGGCCCATGCTTAACAGTTGGGGACAAGTGGATTCGTCATAGGTCAGGTTGCCGTAAATGGTATAGGTAAGGGTCGCGTGGCCGTCAGCGTCCACATCCGTAAACAGCGCGTCAAAAGCCTCATTGCTGGCAGGCTCCTGACCCAAACCGCCCAGTGTGGCCAATACGGGTTTCAGGGTGTTGTAGGCTTCCTCGAAGGAGGAAAATTGGGTATTCTCATACCCGGCAATTCCCTTTACAGTCAGGTAGTTATCTTCCGCTAAAGCAGACGCGGACAGCAGGGTCAGCAGTACGCAGAAGAACGGAAGAACGGAAGAACGGAAGAACGGAAGAACGGAAGAACGGAAGAACGGAAGAACGGAAGAACGGAAGAACGGAAGA
>CAKTUU010000055.1 GCA_934621505.1 uncultured Clostridia bacterium | reverse complement strand
CCCGGCGTTTTTGCCGGGCCTGTTGCTTATTCTTTTTCCTTTTGCTTTTCCCGCAGCACAAAACGAATGGGCGTACCCTGGAAACCAAAGCTCTTGCGGAAATGGTTTTCCAGGTAGCGCTCATAGGCAAAGTGCATCAAATCCTCGGAGTTGATGAACAGCACAAAGGTGGGCGGGCACACGCCCTGCTGGGTGCCATAATAAATCTTCAGCCTGCGTCCTCCGGAAATGGGAGGCTGTAAGCTGGCCTGCGCGTCCGCCAGCGCCTCGTTGATGACGCCGGTGGGAATGCGCTTGGTATACTGGGCGTAGGCCTCCTTTACGGCGGCAAGCACCGTATTGACCCGCTGACCCGTCAGCGCGGACAGGAACAGCACCGGGGCGTAGCTCATAAACTTTAAATCGCTGATGATTTTTTTGCGGAAGGTATCCATGGTGTGGGTGTCCTTTTCAATGGCGTCCCACTTGTTTACCACCACAATCACGGCCTTGCCGCTGTTTAAAATCAGCCCCGCGATTTTGGTATCCTGCTCGGTTACGCCGGTCTGGGCGTCAATCAGCAGCAGGGCCACGTCGCAGCGGTCAATGGCGGCGATGGAGCGCAGCACGCTGTACCGCTCCAGGCTTTCATCCTCTACCGCCTTCTTTTTGCGCATACCGGCGGTATCGATGATGTTGAACCGGGTGCCGTCCTCATCCACAAACACGGTGTCAATCGCGTCCCGGGTGGTGCCGGGAATGTTGCTGACCATGGTGCGTTCCCGCCCCAGCAGCTTGTTGCACAGGCTGCTTTTGCCCACGTTGGGGCGGCCCACCAGCGCCAGCTGAATCACATGGTCGTCCTCGTCCAGCTCATCCTCTTCCGCGGGGGGCAGGCGTTTGACCATTTCCTCCAGCAAATCGCCCAAGCCCAGCATATTGGTGCTGGAAATGGGCAGCGGATCGCCCAGCCCCAGATTGTAATATTCGTACAGCTGGTCCTCCAGCCCCTTATAATCCATCTTGTTCACCACCAGAATGATGGGCTTGCGGGTGCGGCGCAGATAGTTGGCCACTTCCTCATCCTCGTGGGTCAGGCCTGTACGGCCATCGCAGAAAAAGCAGATCACATCCGCCGTGTCCATGGCAATTTCCGCCTGACGGCGCATCTGGGACAACAGCACATCATCGCTGCGCATATCCAGGCCGCCGGTATCCACCATGCTGAAGCGGCGGCCCATCCATTCCACATCCGCGTAAACGCGGTCGCGGGTCACGCCGGGCACATCCTCCACAATGGAAATGCGCCGTCCGGCAATTTTGTTAAAGAAAGTTGATTTGCCCACATTGGGGCGGCCTACAATGGCCACAAGCGGTTTTGCCATAAGCGCCTCCTTAATCGGTAAAACGTCCGCGCAAAGCATCGTACAGGGACTGGCCGTCGTTATCCGTCACATGAACGGGCCGCAGGGCCCGCTGGCGAAAGGTGTCAATGTGCATATCGTCCAGAAAAAGGTCGCCCTCGCTGCGCAGCATCACGGAGCACAGCAGAATTTCGTCCACCCCTTCCACCACCTCCGGGGTCAGGGCGTCCAGCACATCGCCGCCGGTAAGCAGGCCGGTCACTGTGATGGTGTCGCCAAAAAAACGGTTAATCACCGGCAGCACCCGCACATGCACCCCTTCGGGAGCAAAGCGGCGGGTCATGCGGTTCAGGTGAGGGGCCGCGCTGACGCCGGTGGGAATCAGGTAGGTCTTTTGGGGCACCGGCTCGTCACCGCCAAAGCGGCGCTCAAAGTCGTCCGCCTCCTCCATTTCACTTTCCAGCCGCCTTAGCAGGCCCACGCCATTTTCAATCTGGGGAAAGTCCTCATACCAGCTTTCCTCCGGAATGGGCCGTCCCGCCAGGCAGTAAAACTCATCGCTGGGGAAAGCGAAGGTGGTACCCATGGTTCGCCTGCACTCCTCCTGAAACGGAGCGATCAAATCCAGCAGGGCGGCGGCTTGCTGCTGGCTAAAGGGCTTTAGCTGCGTCAGCTTTTCACGGAATCTGGTCAGGCCCACCGGCACCATGGCCACCGTCAGCGTGGCGGGCGCAAGCGTGCGCAGATCGTGCAGGGTACGCAATAATTCCTGTCCGTCATTATAGCCGGGGCACACCACGATTTGGCAGTGAAAGTGAATGCCCGCCTCTTTAAACCGCCGCAGCTTGTCCATAATGTTTCCGGCGAAGCGGTTATGCAGCATTTTGCACCGCAGATCCGGATTGGTGGTATGGACGCTGATATACAGCGGCGACGGCCTGCGCTTTAACACCCGCTGAAATTCCTTTTCGCTCATGTTGGTCAGGGTTAAAAAGTTGCCCATCATCAGCGAATAGCGCCAGTCGTCATCCTTCACATACAGGGTTTCCCGCAGGCCCGGGGGCATTTGGGCAATAAAGCAGAAAATGCAGTTATTGCGGCAGGTGTGGGGCGATAAATCCATGGTGCTGCCAAAATGCAGCCCCAGCGGCTCCCCCTCCATTTTATGGATGTGCAGCGTCATCTGGCGGCCGTTTCGCTCAATCTTGGCTTCTACCCTGGCCCCCGCAATCAGCGCCTGATAATCAATTTCGTCCTCGATTTCTTCGCCGTTCAGGGTCAGCAGCCAATCTCCCGGCTGAAAGCCCACGCGTTTGGCAACGGAGTGCGGGTCTACCGCCGTTATTTCATGCCGCAAAGCAAGCCGCCTCCCTTCCCGTATATTTTTGCATAAAACAGCATTTTGTATTATGCGCTGAAATTGCGGGAAAGTCAAGCCGCGAAAAAGGGCCCTGCCCGGTCGGCAAAGCCCCTATTTGCGCTTCAGCCGTGCCGCGCATTTCTCCATCCAGCGGGCGGCCGGCTTTTCCACCCCATAGGTAAAGGCCATGGCGGCCAGAATGGCCACGCTGAAGCACAGCAGCGTATAGGCCCGCTGCAAATTTTCATCGCCATGCAGCATGTTCACATCGGCAAACCAGCTTTTGCGCATCTGCACAGCCAGCACCTGATGCCAGATATACAGGTTCATGGAAATGCCGGACAAAAAGCGCGTCAGCCGGTTATCCAGACATTTTTGCAAAGGCCGGGGCATAAAGGCCGCGGACAGCATCATGCACAGCAGGCTCACCGCCAGCGGCAGGCGTACAGCCAGCTGGTTGCGCTGCATAGCGTCATAGCCCTGGGCGCTTACGCCGGATTGCAGGCGCAAAATCACGCTTACAAGCCAGCCCCCGGCCGCAAACACCGCCAGGCATAATCCGGAAACGACGGCTTTTTGCCGGCGGCCCAAGCTGTCCATCAGCGCGCGAAGCCGCACAAACCCCGCCGCCCCCAGCATGCCCAGCGCATAAACATCCAAAAAGGCGGGAAGCTGGTTAATCAGCATGGCGGGCTGCTGCGCGCCATGCCATACCAGCACACGATAGGCCCAACCAGCCGCGCACATCAGCCCGGCGGTCAGTCCAAGGCGTTTTTGCGCACAGCGGGCCAGCCAGGGAAACAGCAGGTAAAACTGCATTTCCACCGCAATGGTCCACAAGGCCACATTCAGCGGGGTATGCAGGTAGGTTTGGGGCCACAGCATCTGGGTAAAGGTGAAATGCGCGGCCACATCCCACACCATGTCCCCCGTCGTGGCAAACAGCTTTTCCGGAATGGCGATGCAAAACAGGCACAGCAGCACCGCCGCCCCGTAACTGGGCAGAATGCGTTTGAGCCGGTTCAGGTAAAAGCGTCTGACCCCCGGAACCGGCGTGCCCTCCTGCCGCTGCCTGGCATAGGGCAGGTACAGCAAAAAGCCGCTGAGCAGAATCATGCCGTCCACAAACAGGTAGCTGGACCGGGTCACATAATCAAAGCCCACTTCCTGTCCAAACAGGGTAACCGACTGCCACAGCCAGCTTTGCTGCCAGATGTGGTAATTGGCTACCAGCAGCACCATCAGCGCTCGAAAGCCGTACAGCACGCCGATTTCCAGGCGTTTTTCAGGACTGGCCATTATCGTCCTCCGTTACCAGCATTTCGTTTTCCGGTTCAGGCGTGGTTGTGGGTGCGGCCGAAGGTGTGACAGCGCTTGTCGGCTCCGGCGACATTTGGGGCGCATCCTGGGTCTGCTGGGCTCGGGTAAACTTGTATACCTTGTCGCCGCCGTCCCGAATATCCCGCAGGGTCAGCCCTTTTTCATCAATGCTGCTCACCTTATGGGTGATGGACATGGCGTCCGCCGACGTGCCGGTATACAGACTGAAGCTGCTGACCCGGAAGAACAATTCTTCTCCCATCAGGTTGCAGGTTCCGTCCTCCCGGAATACAGCCGTCTTTCCGCTGGCGGATGTCCATGTGCCCAAAATCAGATAGGCCCGGCGGGTCAGCTTTTTGTCCGCAACGTCCCGGTAATCCTGAATGCGGCGATAATAGGGCAGGGCCTCGTAAGGCTTGCCGTCCCGGTACAGCTGCTCGGCGTACTGGTAGCACGCCTCCTGATAGATCTGCGGAATATCCTGATATTCCCCAGACAGATGAGCCATGTCCAGGTTTTCCAGCGCGGCCGCCACAGCGGCGTAATCCTGCTGTTCCATGGCTGCACGGGCTTTGGCGGCCGCTTCGCCGCAGTAGTCGGCATAGCACTGGTCGCTTTGCGCCCGAGCGTCCTGATAATCCCCCAGCGCATAGAACATCTCACCGGCAGCAGCCAGTTCCCCCGCGTCCCGCAGCGCCTGGGCCTGGACATAGCGGCAGGCGTTATAGGCCTGCCTTCCCTCGTCCGAATCCAGGGTTGCGTACAGCTGGGCCGCCTCGTCATACTTCTTTTGGGCTTCCAGCTGGGCCGCCTGCTGCATCACAATGCGCTGCGCCGCCTCCCTGGCCTGATCGGAGCTGAGGCTGCTAAGCTGCTCCAGCGCGGATTGACTGTCGCCCTCCTGCTCCAGCGCCATGGCCTGCTGATAGGAAGCCTCCTCCAGCAGTTTTTTGCTGTCTTTGTAATTTCGCAGCAGCTTCAGCTGTTCCACAGCCGCCGAATAATCCCCGGCCGCCAGCGCCTGTCCGGCAATTTCATAGCGGCATTGCCTGCTTTTGGCCACGCTGGATTTATAGCTGCCCAGCAGCACATACCGTTCCAGCGCTTCCTGATAGCTGCCCTGATTCAGCAGGTTTTCCGCCAGCTGATAGCGCACGGTTTTCAGCTGCTTCTCACTGTCCTCATAGGTTCCGGCGCGCTCCAAATGGGTTTCCGCCGAGGCCAGATCGCCGCTTTCCACCGCGGCCATTCCCAGCCGGTAATGGCACAGATACAGCAACTGTTGGGCCTCCTGGCTTTGGGTTACGGATTCCCCTGCTTCGCTGAACACGTCCAGCGCGGATTGAAAATTCCCCCCATCCGCCAGCGCTTTGGCCTGCAAATACACGCAATCCCGCACCTGGCCCTCGCTGTCCAGATAGGTGGGAATCTGGGCGAATACCTGCGCCGCCTGCTGGTACTGCCCAGCCTCCTTCTGCTGCTGGGCGTAGCGGTACAGGCATTCGTTGGCCTTAGCCTGTGCGTCGCCATAATCCCCCGCCAGCAAATATTTTTCGCCCGCCGTGCCGTAATCCTCCTGGGCCAGGCTGGATTCTGCCATGGCGTAATTGGCTTCCTTCACCAGCTGAACGGCTTCCTTATGATCCGTCAGCTGAGACAGCTCGTCCACCGCTTCCTGATAATTGCCCATGCTCAGCAGCGCCTTGCCCTGCTGGAAGGTGCATTCCCGCAATTTTTCCGCGGACTGCTCATAGTCGCCCAATCCGGCATACAGCACCCTGGCAATGGTATAGTTGCCGGATTCCTGAAGGGACTGGGCCTGCAGGTAGGTGGCGGCCCTGGCCTGGTCGGCGCTGTCGCGGTAATCTCCCAGAGACTGGAAGCCCTCCACCGCCTGCTCATAAGCGCCATCCTGCACCTGGCTTAAGGCCAGCTGATAAGCGGCTTCCTTGCGCTGCTCGGCGCTGTCACTGTAATCGCCCAGGGCGGCAAAGCCCTCCTCGGCCCGCTCCAGCGAATCGGTATCACCGGCGTTCAGCTGCGCCCAGGCGGCCTGATAATCACATTCCCGGGCCTGACTGGCGGCGTCCCGGTAATCCCCCATGCTCTGGAAGGCTTCCTTGGCCTGCTGATACTGGCCGCCCTTCAGCAAATCCTGAGCGGAACGGTAGCGCACCATGGGCACGCCCCACACCAGCGCAAACACCACCACAGCGGCCACGCACAGCCCGGACAGTGCCAGACGCACCGCCTGCTTGCGGCGGCGGCGCTTTTGCGCCCTCTTTTTCTCCTGATTTTCCTGAAGAATGTTGTTTTCCTCACGGGCCTTGCGGGCTGTCTGGGCCAGCTTTTGTTCGTGAGCGGCAATGACGTGGGCCACGTTTTCCCGGCTAAAGCTGGCAAATACAGCATCCCGGCGGCGCTCGCAGCGGCAGCACCGGTCGCTGTCCAGCGCGTTGGCCCGTCCGCAGACGCACACCCAGGCGTCCTGCTGCAATTGGGGATAGCCCACCGCGTCCTTGCCCGCCACAAAACGCAAATCATCCAGCGCGCGCCCGGCGGGCATGGCGTTGGAGGTATAGACCGTCAGCGGCGCGTTTCCCTTGCGCCAGACGGTAGCGTCGTCAAACCAGACCTTTTCAATGACCAGGTCCATACCCTCTACATCATTCCACTGAGTGGGCAAAATGACGATGCTGAACCGTTCGCCCACACCTGCCTTTAAGCCCTGCACCCGCTCGGTCTGACGAAACAGCAGATGATCTTCCTTGTCAAAGCAGCTTAAGGTTACCTGAACGGACACCACCACTTTGTCGCTCAGGTTGTTCATGACAAAGGCGCATTCGCTATGTTCATCCGTTGGCATGGCGTATTGCCAAAGCTCCACCGGGCACGTCAAGTCAATCTTCAAGGCCGATCCCTCCTGAAAGCAAAGCCGCTGGGGTGTTTTCTCCCGCAAGCAAAATGTTACGACTTTTCCAACGTTATTGTACATGAAAAGCCTAGAAATGTATAGCGATTTTCCAAATAAAGTGCGAATGGAAAGCTGAACTTTTACAATCGCGTAACAAACTTCCATACAAATCCGCCAAAACTTATGTTATACTAAAAGGGCCGCAAAACCGGACTGCGGCCCTGATAAAGGAGGTTATCACAGATGAAAAAGACCCTATTGCTGCTTTTGTGCCTGCTGGCGGCGCTGCTTTTGACCGCCTGCCATGTGGATAAGGACCCCTGGCCGGCTACAGATTCTGCCCTTCCAACCAGCCAGGATCAGCCTGTACAGTCTACTGAAACGACCCAGGTTTTTGTTACGCCGGTACCCGATGTGCCTGACGATGTGGAGGACAGTGGCAACCTGAATGGATAAATCAAACGGCCTGCTAATCAACGGCAGGCCGTTTTTGTTGCAAAACCGCCTCTGCCCTTCCTTGCGGAAAAGCAGAGGCGGTTTTTTATCACGGTTCCACCCGGAAGTTAGCCGCAAATGCGCATCCAACCTTCATCGGGAACTGGGGTGCAGGTTCTGCCCCGCTCCTCAAGCCCCACCCGGAAGTTAGCCGCAAAAGCGAACTCATCCTCCATCAGGAACCGGGGTGCAGGGGCACTGCCCCTGCCTGCCTTACTCGATGACCTTGGCCACAACGCCAGAGCCAACCGTGCGGCCACC
>CAKTUU010000054.1 GCA_934621505.1 uncultured Clostridia bacterium | reverse complement strand
ATACTCATAAACCTCCAAACTGATATTTCTTATTCTACACCAGCTTGGAGGTTTACACAATTCTTGGGATAGTCTCTTTGCCGAACAGCCCCCTCCCATTGTATTTCTTTCTTACCACAGTCAAGGTCAGGTTGTATTTGCTTCGCAAATCTCCACCTTTCCCTTGACTGCTCTTTTCGAACTTGCTGTAACCTATGTTTGACGCGCCTACAGGATAATCGAAAATATTCCTTGCTTTTTTAAGTCAGGTATGGTAAAATAATATGTCGATATTCGCCAAGGAGGGGTTCTACAATGACTGTTGTCGTTGGCATTCTGCTTTTGATAGTTGCTCTTGTCATGATCGTCACCGTTCTGCTGCAAAGCAGTGAGAGCGATGGAATCACCGCGGTAAGCGGCGCTGCCGAAACGTTCTTTGGCAAGAATAAGTCCAAGGGCCTGGATGCAAAACTGGCGCTGGTCACCAAGGTGTGCGCAATTGCGTTTGTTGCGCTGTGCATCGTGATGATGTTCCTGGGTTGAGCCATTCCGTCCAAAAAAGCGGCTTTGGAAAGAGCCGCTTTTTTGATACCTAACTTTGCCTTGGCAGTAAGGAGCGATGGTTTGTGAACTTGCCAAAAGAACAGCTTTTGCGGACGGCGCGCCTGGCCAAACTGGCCGGGGACCCGGAGAACCTGCTGGACTTGACGGTTATGCTGAAATTTGCGGATGATCTGTCTTTGGTTGCCGCCTGCCAGCAGGAGCAGCCTGTTCACCCGCCATTTGCCACACGGGAGGATGTGCCGTTTCCCGGTCTTACACGGGAACAGGCGATGCAAAACGCTGGGCCTGATGGGCAGATTACTGTGCCCAGCGCCTTCAGCCAGGAATGAGGGAGGCTGTATCCATGCAAACTGCCAGTCGGCTGATTCTTCAGTTGGAAAGAGGGCAAACCACCTCTGTACAGATTGTGCAGGACTGCCTGCAAACCATTCGTCAAAGGGATGGCCGCATTCATGCGTTTTTGGAGGTGTATGAAAAGGAGACTCTGGAAGCAGCCGCTCAAAGCGACGCGCGCCGCGCACAGGGCAAAACGCTGTCCCCCCTGGACGGCGTTCCGGTGGCCGTAAAGGATAATCTGGTCATGAGGGGCCATGTTTGCTCCTGCGCCAGTAAAATGCTGCAAAATTTTGTATCGCCCTATGATGCGACGGTCATTGCCCGTTTGCGCCAGGCCGGTATGCCCATTCTGGGCCGCCTGAATATGGATGAGTTTGCCATGGGCGGCAGCACGGAAAACAGCGCCTTTGGCCCTAGCCGAAACCCGGTAAATGAAGCCCGTGTACCCGGCGGGTCGTCCGGCGGCGCGGCGGCGGCGGTGGCCGCCGGTATGGTTCCCTGGGCGCTGGGCAGCGATACGGGCGGAAGCGTGCGCCAGCCGGCGGCCTTTTGCGGCGTGGTGGGGGCCAAACCCGCCTATGGCGCTGTCAGCCGCTATGGATTGGTGGCGTTTGCCAGTTCGATGGATCAGGTGGGGATCATCGCCCAAACAGCCGGGGACGCGGCGCTGCTGATGAACGTGCTGTGCGGCCAGGACGAGCATGACATGACCACGGACCCTGCATTGGCGCAGCCCTGCTGGCCGCTGCCGCCGGTGGATTTTGCCCGGGTCCGGCTGGCCCTGCCGGAGGAATGCTTTCAACCCGGCCTGGATGCGCAGGTGCGTCAGGCTGTGGAACGCGCGGCAGACACGTTTGTCCGGTTGGGAGCCTCTGTTGAACAGGTTTCCATTCCCATGCTGCGCCATGCCCTTAGCGCTTATTATGTGCTGTCCAGCGCGGAAGCCTCCAGCAATCTGGCACGCTACGATGGGGTGCGCTATGGCTACCGTGCCCCGGACTGTCAGACCTTGGAGGAAATGTATGTCCAAACCCGGCGGCAGGGCTTTGGTCCGGAAGTAAAGCGACGGCTGCTGATGGGAACCTTCGCCCTGTCCAGCGGTTACCAGCAGCGGTATTACCTGAAAGCCATGCAGGTGCGGGAACAACTGCGTCAGCAGATGGACCTGCCGGGCTTTGATGCCCTGCTGACGCCCACAGCGCCAACGGTGGCCTATCCTTTGGGACAGAGAAAAGATCCGGAGCAGCTGTATTTGGGGGATTTGTACACCGTGCCCGCCAATTTGGCGGGGCTGCCGGCGCTGTCCCTCCCGTGTGGTACAGATAACGAGGAAATGCCGATTGGCTTGCAGCTGACCGGCGGACGGTTGAGTCTGCCCAGACTGCTGGCGCTGGCGGATGGGTATCAGGAGGCGAAGCGGCGTGAGTAAGTACGAGATGGTCATTGGCCTGGAAACCCATGTGGAATTGAAAACCAAAACCAAGGCCTTTTGCGCCTGCGCCAATGTGTACGGGGTGGAGCCTAATACCCTCGTGTGCCCGGTGTGCATGGGCCTGCCCGGCGCGCTGCCGGTGTTTAACGATCAGGCGCGGGTTTTGGCGGCAAAGGCGGGGCTTGCGCTGGGCTGTACGGTACAGCCCGTCAGCCGGTTTGACCGCAAAAACTATTTTTACCCCGATTTGCCCAAGGCCTACCAGATTACCCAATTCTACCATCCGCTGTGTACCGGGGGCGGGGTAGAGATCGAGGTGGACGGAAAGACCAAAATCATTGGCATAACCCGTATTCACATGGAGGAGGACGCTGGAAAGCTGACCCACCAGAACGGCGTGACCACTCTGGATATGAACCGCTGCGGCGTGCCCCTGATTGAGATTGTGACCGAGCCGGATATTCGCACCGCGAAGGAAGCCGCGGCCTACTTAAAGAAGCTGCGGGCGATTCTGGTGACCGCCGGGATCAGCGACTGCCGCATGAATGAGGGCAGCCTGCGGTGCGATGTAAACCTGAGCCTTCGCCTGCCCGGCGCTCCTCTTGGGGTGCGCACGGAAATGAAGAACCTGAACAGCTTCCAAAGCGTGGAAAAAGCCATTCTGGCGGAAGCCAGACGGCAGGAGGCCCTGCTGGAGGCGGGTGAACCAGTTTATCAGGAAACCCGGCGTTATGACCAGAAAACCGGCCAGACCTATGGAATGCGCCGCAAGGAGGATAGCGCCGATTACCGCTA
Organism: uncultured Clostridia bacterium; assembly: GCA_934621505.1. Classification (GTDB taxonomy): domain Bacteria; phylum Bacillota; class Clostridia; order Christensenellales; family Aristaeellaceae; genus Limiplasma. Next base: position 5,200 of record CAKTUU010000054.1, on the reverse strand, counting down.
TTTTCCCGAGCCTGATTTGCGGGATGTGATCGTAACCCCGCAAGAGATGGAAACCTGGCGGAGCCAGCTGCCCGTGCTGCCGGATGAGCGCAGCCGGGTCTTTCAAAGCCGCTACGGACTGACAGCCTACGCGGCGGGTCAGCTGACCGCAGAAAAGTGGCTGGCGGATTACTATGAGCAGGCGGCTCAAACCGCTGTCAGCCCTGTGGCATTGGCCAATTTGATTTTGGGAGAGGTGTTCGCCCAGCTCACCCTGCGGGATGCGGTCCATACCGGGGACCGGGACGCAAGCTGTCTGCCCATTGCTCCCGGGCATCTGGCGACCCTCAGTAATTTAATGCAGCAGGGACGAATCAACAGCACCACCGGCAAAAAAATGCTGTCGGCTCTTTTTCAGCAGGATACGGACCCGGAGGCCTACGCCCGTGAACACAACCTGTTTTTGCTGACGGATGAACAAACGCTTAGCAGGCTGGCGGAGCAGATCATCGCTCAGAATCCCCAGCTGGCGGATGCCTACCGCAAGGGCAAAACCGCCGTGCTGCAGGCGCTGGTGGGCAGGGGCATGGCGCAAACCCAGGGCCGGGCAGACCCGGAAAAGCTGGCCTCCTGTCTGATTCAGTTCCTTTGAAAGGAGAAAAGCCATGCCGGAATATCGCTGGGAGATTTCGCGGGCGTTTGAGGGAAAGCGGGTGCGGCAGGCCGCGCTTCAGGGACTGGGCATGTCCAACGGCCAGCTGAAGCGGGCCAAATTTGAAGGCAGCATCACCCTGGATGGGGAAAGCGTGCGGGCGGACCAGCTGGTCCATGAAGGGCAAACGCTGTGCCTGTTTGTACCGGAGGTGCGCAATGTGCAGCCCCAGGATTGGGACCTGCCCCTTACGGTATGCTATCAGGATGAGTCCCTGATGATTGTGGATAAGCTCGCTCCGCTGCCCAGCGCGTCCAGCTGCCGTCAGTCCGCGCCAACGCTGGAAAACGCGGTCTATCATCATTTGGGCTGCCCGGGGGAATTTGTGTACCGGCCCGTTAACCGGCTGGATAAGGGCACCAGCGGGCTGATGCTGGTGGCGCTGAACGCCCACGCGCAGCATTTGGCCCAACAGGCGCTGCACACGGATGATTTTATTCGGGAATATCTGGCGGTGGTGGAGGGCTGCCCGCCCCAATTACAGGGGGTGATTGACCTGCCCATGGGCAAGGTGGATTCCGCCAGCATTCGCCGGGAGGTGCGGGCGGATGGAAAGCCCGCCCGCACCTTTTACCGGGTGCTGAAGGCGGGGGAGAGGCGAAGCCTGGTACGCCTTCGGCTGGATACAGGCCGCACCCATCAGATTCGGGTGCATATGCAGGCCATGGGCTGTCCGGTGGCCGGTGATTTTTTGTACGGAACCGAGCTGGAAGCGCTGCCCAGACGCTTTGCCCTGCACAGCGCCCATGTGAAAATTCGTCACCCGCTGACCGGCCGGTGGTTGGAATATGAAAGCTCCATGCCGCCTGAGCTTCGCGCGCTGCTGGACTAAAAATTTTTTCCATTTTCTGATGAAAACGGCTATTGACAATTGAAAAAAAGGCCCTATAATGTTCGATGTACAACAGTTGCATATTAAACATATAAAGGGAGGGAAAGCATGCAGCATCGTAAACTGGGCAAGGAAATTCGCCGGTTGGATAACCTGATTATGCGTCAGATTCACCGGGAAACCAGCCCGGCCGAAAGCCTGGTGGTCAGCGGCAATAACGGCCGCATTCTGCGCTTTTTAAGCGAGCATCAGGATCGGGAAATTTATCAGAAGGACCTGGAGGAGGAATTTGGCATTACCCGTTCCACCGCGTCCCGGGTTTTGGGCCTGATGGAGCAAAACGGCCTGATTTGCCGGGAAAGCGTGCCCCATGACGCCCGGCTGAAAAAACTGGTGCTGACGGATCAATCCCGCCAGATGAATGAAACCATGTGCCAGCGCGGAAAAGCCATGGACGCCAGGCTGCTGCGGGGCTTTACGCCAGATGAGGAGCGGCAGCTTTACGCCTTTCTGGACCGGGTTCGCCAAAATATTGAGGAGTGAGGAGTACAGTATGATTCAAAAATTGATGAAAAGCATCCGCGAATACAAAACGGCTTCCATCAAAGCGCCGGTGTTTGTATCGCTGGAGGTGGTGATGGAGTGCGTCATCCCGCTGATTATGGCCAAGCTGATCGACCAGGGCATCTCCGCGGGCAATATGCCTTATATTTGGAAAGCGGGGCTGGTTTTGCTGCTGGCCTCGTTTGCGTCGCTGCTGTTTGGCGTTTTGTCCGGCAAGTATGCCTCTGTGGCGTCCGCGGGCTTTGCCAAGAACCTGCGGGGCGATATGTACCGCCACATTCAAACCTTTTCGTTCGCCAATATCGACCGGTTTTCCACCGGCGGCCTGGTCACCCGTCTGACCACCGACGTCAGCAACGTGCAGAACGCCTACCAAATGATTATCCGTACGGCGGTGCGTTCTCCCTTTATGCTGCTTTTTTCGCTGATTGCGGCCATTTCCATCGACGCCCAGCTGTCGCTGATCTTTGCGGTGTTTATTCCCATTCTGGACGTGGGGCTGTACCTGGTGGCAACCAACGCTCATCCCATTTTTGAGCGGGTTTTCCGGCGGTATGACCGGCTGAATAACGTGGTGCAGGAAAATTTAAGCGGTATTCGGGTGGTAAAAGCCTTTGTGCGGGAGGAGCACGAGGTGGAAAAGTTTGACCAGATTTCCACCCAGATTTATCAGGACTTCAGCAAAGCGGAGCGGATTTTGGCCTTTAACATGCCCCTGATGCAGTTTTGCGTGTACGGCTGCATGCTGCTGCTGTCCTGGTTTGGCGCGAAGGCTGTGGTGGCCTGTGGCGGTGATGCGGCGCTGGGCCTGTCCACCGGCGAGCTGACCAGCCTGTTTACCTATACCATGCAGATTTTGTCCAGCCTGATGATGCTCAGCATGGTGTTTGTAATGATCGTTATCTCCCGCGCCTCTGCCGAGCGTATTGTGGAGGTGCTGGACGAAAGCAGCGACATCACCACGCCGGACAACGCGGTCACCACCGTTGCCGACGGCTCTATCGATTTTAACGATGTGGTGTTCCGCTATAACAACCGCTCGGAAAAGCCTGTGCTGGACCACATCGACCTGCACATTCAAAGCGGCCAGACCATTGGCATTCTGGGCGGCACAGGCTCCAGCAAATCCAGTCTGGTGCAGCTGATTCCCCGCCTGTACGACGTAACCGAGGGCAGCGTCTGCGTAGGCGGCGTGGATGTGCGCCGCTATGACCTGGACACCCTGCGCAACGCCGTGTCCTTTGTGCTGCAAAAGAACGAATTGTTCAGCGGCACCATCAAGGACAACCTTCGCTGGGGCAACGAACACGCGACCGACGAGGAAATGAAGCATGCCTGTGAGCTGGCTCAGGCGGACAGCTTCATTCAGGGTTTCCCTGACAAATACGATACCTATATCGAGCAGGGCGGAACCAACGTGTCCGGCGGCCAGAAGCAGCGCCTTTGCATTGCGCGCGCCCTGCTGAAAAAGCCCAAGGTGCTGGTGCTGGACGACTCCACCAGCGCCGTGGATACCGCTACCGACGCGATGATTCGCAAAGCACTGAAGGAAGAAAGGGGCGATATGACCAAAATCATCATCGCCCAGCGGGTGGGCAGCGTGATGGAAGCCGACCAGATCATTGTGCTGGACGAAGGCCGCGTGGCGGGCCTGGGCACCCATGACCAGCTGCTGAAAACCAACGCCATTTACCGTGAGGTCTATGAATCCCAGATGAAAGGAAGCGATGCGGAATGATGCGTGGACCTAGGGGCCGCGGCGGCGCGAAGCCCAAGAACCTGAAGGCGACCATTTCCCGGCTGATGGGCTATGTGGGCCGTCATCGCCTGCGGCTTTTGTTTGTGCTGGTGTGCATTCTGGGAAACTCGGTTGCCAGCGTGCTGGCCTCCACCTTTATCAAAACCCTGTTGGACGATTATATTACCCCCCTGATTGGTCAGGCTGACCCGGATTTCAGCGGCCTGCTGCGCCAGCTGGCCTATATGGCCTGCATTTACGGCGCGGGTCTGGTGTGCGGCTTCCTGTACAACCGGCTGATGGTGGTGGTGGCGCAGGGCGTTTTGAAAAACGTGCGCGACGATATGTTCGCCCATATGCAGACCCTGCCCATTCGTTACTTTGATACCCACAGCCATGGCGAAATCATGAGCCATTACACCAACGATACCGACACCCTGCGCCAGATGATCGCTCAGGCGCTGCCGCAGGTGTTCGCATCGATTATCTCCATCATTTCGGTGTTCATCGCCATGCTGTCCCAAAGTCTGTGGCTGACCCTGACGGTGGTGCTGTTCACCGTGCTGATTATGTGGGTAACCGGCAAGGTGTCCGGCAAAAGCGGCAGTTATTTTGTGAAGCAGCAAAAGGCCCTTGCCTCCGTGAACGGCTACATTGAGGAAATGATGAACGGGCAGAAGGTGGTAAAGGTATTCTGCCACGAGGACAAGGCCATTGAGGAATTTGACCGCCGCAGCGCCGACCTGTGCGAAAACGCCACGGAGGCCAACCGGTTTGCCAATGTGCTGGGTCCCATCAGCAACAACATGGGCCATATTCTGTATGTGCTGCTGGCGGTTATCGGCGCGGCGCTGAGCCTTGGCGGCGTTACCAACATCAGCCTGTCCGGCGTTGGGGGAACGGTTACGCTGGGTATGATCGCCTCCTTCCTGACCCTGTCCCGCAGCTTTGTCATGCCCATTTCCCAGGTAAGCCAGCAGCTGGCCTCCGTCATTATGGCTCTGGCGGGCGCGGAGCGCATCTTTCAGCTGATGGATGAAGCCAGCGAAACGGACGATGGCTATGTGACGCTGGTAAACGCCCAGAGGGGTGCGGACGGCAAGCTGGAGGAAAGCGACCATCGCACCGGCTTGTGGGCGTGGAAGCATCCCCATGGGGACGGCACCACCACCTATACCGAATTAAAGGGTGATATTGTGCTGGACGATGTGGATTTTGGCTACACGCCGGAAAAGATCGTGCTGCACCACATTTCCCTGTACGCCAAGCCAGGGCAGAAGATTGCCTTTGTAGGCGCTACCGGCGCGGGCAAAACCACCATTACCAACCTGATCAACCGTTTTTACGATATTGCGGACGGCAAGATTCGCTATGA
>CAKTUU010000053.1 GCA_934621505.1 uncultured Clostridia bacterium | reverse complement strand
GGACGACGTCTTCATTGCCGGCTGACTTCATTCAGCCGGAGCCTGCAAACAATTTTGCGCATAATTCTTGACAGTACATTTTACCTTTCTGGATGACTGCACCGACAGCCGGGAATGGCTGTTTATGCTGTATTCCACCGACGCTGTGGTGGACGTATCCCGGCTGAAGCTGGATTTTTCCATTGAAAATGACCGGCAGCGTCAGGCTTATCTGGCGGATATGCTGGACAGCTATGCGGACGACCAGATCGTTCATGTACTGACCCTTGACTGTGGGTCCCAGCATATCCCCTTTGAGGTATTCCAACTAGAGGACGAGGAAGGCCCCTACCTGCTGGCGGAAGCGGTCATCGACGGCTGGGGATATGATTTTTCCGCCTATTATGAGGATAGCCGCCGGACGCTGAACAGCGACCTGACCAGCCGGCTGGTTCAGCTTTTGCGCACCTTTGAACTGGTTAAATAAAAAAATCTGTCTCACCTTTAGGCAAGACAGATCGCTTGACTTTTCAAAATCCAAAAAAACCGTATTTCTTTTTACAGTTATAAATACCATAGCACCCCAATGTTTCTGTCGGCGGTTGTTCCCACATCCAACTGGTCCAGGACAAAAATTCTTCTGAAAGCTCGCTTACCGGCGCATTAGGTAAATAAAGCAAATAATCCTTTCCTTCTTCAAATCCATACGGTTCGCTTGCTATATAATAAACCTCATCTTCAATGTGGCTTTTTTCTTTTCGTATATTCATTTTGACCAGTTGCATTTCATATGTATAATCATTTATTTTATGTACCTTCCCAAATTGCCCGGAAAAGTTGCAAAAATATTGAATTCCATTCGGATATGCATCCCCTGTATCTCCCATATCCGTATCATGATAATAGCCGATAAACGAACCATCCGGTTTTAAAAATAGTTCCGTACTCCATGCGCCAGCGCCACTGCAAAAAAGGTAACCCTGGGCAACATCGTCTACAAATACGTTTTCTCCAGAAAAAGCAACTCTGTGATACTGATAGTATTCCTCGTCCGAGCAATTACAATCAATGTAGTTTGCGTCCACCCATCCGCTTAGCCCAATAAATGAGTCTGGGCTTGTCTGATCCGAATAGGTTACCTGAACTTTTGCGTAGCCGTTTTGCAGGTCCAAAAGAATAAAGCGGTCAGCCTGTTCCAAATGCCCAAGCACTTTAGATGGAGCTGCATCTATGCGAACCTTCAAATAGTTTCCGGTTCCATGACATGTTTCCTCCATCAAATGTCCATAAAGATGGGTCACGTGTTGGAAAGCCAACGTACCATCATTGATTTCTCTGGCTTTTTTGGCGCTTGCAGTAGAAACGGCAAATACCAGTATTCCCATTAAAATGATGGACATATACCACTTTATGGCCCGCCTTTTCATATAGCGTTTCCCCCATTCGCATGTACTGTTTAAATTGTACCATTTTTTGAACAGGAAAACAATAGGATTTATGGGTTTTTCATGTTTTTTGGAAAAGGCCAACATTTTAATATTGGCTTTTTAAATTGAGGATTTTCTCTTTTGTACGCTAATCTCACTTACCAGCGCGGAACCAATAATCAGCGCCGAGCCGATCACTCCCAGCGGGGACATTTTTTCATGAAGCACCGCCGTGGAAAGAATCAGGGCAAAAACCGGGTCAATGTAGCTTAGCACAGCGATGGATTGGGCCTTTAGTCCCTTCATGCTGCCAAAATACAGGGTATAGGCGATTCCGGTATGCACAATGCCCACTGCCAGCACCATCAGAACCGCCCTGCCGTCCAGCCGGATGGCCGCCCAGTTTTCCGTCAGCAGCAAATAGGGAATCAGCACAACGGTAGCGGCCGTCAGTTGAACGCAGGTCTTTTGGTAGGCGTTATCCACCCGCGTTTTTTTATTCAGAATCACCACGCTTGCATACAGGGCGGCGGCCCCCAAACCGCATGCAATGCCTCGAATATCCCGGCCGCCTGCGCCGCCTCCCTCCAACAGGCCGGAAATGCACACCATGCCCCCAATGGAGGCAAGGGTGCAAAGGAGCCTTTTCGCCGTCATTTTTTCCTGCAAAACCAGGGGCGACAGCAAAATCACCAATGTCGGCTCCATATAATAGCACATGGTCGCTGTGGCCACAGTGGTGTAGTTGTAGGCCTCAAACAGCAAAATCCAGTTCAGCCCAATCAGCGATCCGGACAGAAGCAGCAGACGGATTTGCGCCGGGGCAATTTTCTCCCATTTTCCGCCACGCGCGCGAATAAACACAAACAAAAAAGCGCTGCCCAGCAAGCCCCGGGAAAAAGCCAGCATACCGGAGGACAGCGGAATGTATCTTCTGAAAATGCCGATAGTCCCAAAAATCAGCATGGCGGATATCAGCATCAGATAGGCTTTGACGCTTCGCTCTTTCATCAGCTAAAAAACTCCTTAAAGGACGGCGCAGGGAAAACTTTCCCCGCGCCGCTCCTTTGGTTTAGTATGGAAATTCCAGCGGATAGCTGTCCACCGCGTATTCCAGCTTTTTGCCGTTTTGAATCAGGGTTTTGACTACGGCCTCGATGTTGGCGTCCTTGGTGTAGGGCGTCGGGGTAAAGTCGTTGTAATCCGTGCGGCTGGAAATGCGGCAGGGAATAATGCGGAAGGCCTCGCTGTCCGCCTGGCCGTCCTTTACCCTCATGCGAATCTGGAAAATAAAGGTGGACATGTCCTTGGGCTTGTTATTGCCGGCAAAGCTGAAATTGCCCAAAGAATAGCAAATGTACTTGCCGTTGTAATACTCGATGGGGTTGATGCGGTGGCTGTGGTGACCGATGACCAGATCCGCGCCCGCGTCGATGGTGGCCCGGCCCAGCCGCACCTGATTGTCATTGGGGGCATAATCCAGCTCCGCCCCCCAGTGATAGCTGACAATAACGATTTGGCAGCCCTGATCCCGCAGGGCCTGAATATCGCCTGGCAGCTTGGCGATAATCTCGTCATGCCGTCCGCCGAAGGTCTGATAGGCCAGAGAGCCGATCTTTACGCCCTTTACGGTCAAAATCGCCGGTTCGTCCTCGCTGGCGTAGGACACGCCCGCTTCCAGCAGGGTCTTTTTGGTTTCCGCCAGGCCGTCCTCGCCCATGTCCAAAACGTGGTTGTTTTCCAGCGACACGGTGTCGATGCCGTTATCCGGCAGCATGGTTACATAGCCGGGATCCGCCCGGAACAAAAAGTCGTTGTCCAGCTTGCTTTTGTTGCGGCCAGCCGTGGTCAGGGTGCCCTCAAAATTCACCATGGTCAGGTCGTCGGCCTCAAAAATTTCCTTTACGTTGCGGAAGGGAAAGTTGATGTCTCCCTTCTGCTTTTTCAGTTCCTTTTCAAAAATCCGGGAATCGGACTGCATGTTGGCCCCTATCGTCACATCGCCGGTAAAGCTCATGGTCAGCAGGATGGAGCCATCCGCCTCGTATACCGGCTGCGTGGGGTCAACGGGTTCCTCCGCCTGCTCTTCCTCCGGGGCGGGGGTGGCCTCAGCGTCAAAAATGCTGATGGACACTTCCTCCTCGCTGTCGGCCAGCGCGGCGGGGCACAGGGCCAGCAGCAGCGCCAGACATAGCGCCAGTTTTCTGATCATTTGCTTGCCTCCCTTGGTTTAAAGGGTTGTAAGAAACGCCTTCATGCGGTCCAGAGCCTCGGTCAGCTTATTCAGCGCCGTGGCGTAGCAGCAGCGGATATGCCCTTCGCCGCTTTGTCCAAAAGCCGTGCCGGGCACCGCCACCACCTGCTTTTCCTTCAGCAGGCGGGTGCAAAATTCCTCGCTGGTAAGGCCGGTATGGGCAATGCTGGGGAACACATAAAACGCGCCCATGGGCTCAAAGCATTCCAGCCCCATATCCCGGAAGGCGTCCACCATCAGCCGGCGGCGCTGGTTGTAGCTTTCCCGCATGGTCAGCACATCCCGGTAGCCATCCTCACGGCCCCGGCGCAGCGCCTCCTCCGCCGCCACCTGCCCCTGACGGGGCGCGCACATAATGGTGTACTGGTGAATTTTGCACATCACATCCACAAAGGGCGCGGGGGCGCAAATGTAGCCCATGCGCCAGCCGGTCATGGCAAAGGCCTTGCTGAAGCCGTTGATGACAAGGGTGCGCTCGCGCATGCCGGGCAGGGCGGCAATGCTTTTGTACCCCTCGTCCCGGTAGCACAGCTCGGCGTAAATTTCATCGCTGACCACCACCAGATCATGTCGGATAAAGACGCTTCGCAAATCCTCCATCTGCTCGTCGGTCAATACCGCGCCGGTGGGATTGTTGGGATAGGGCAGAATGATTCCCTTGGTGCGCGGGGTCACCGCCTTTTCCACCGCGGCGGCGGTCAGGGCAAAGCCGTTTTCCTTGCTGGTAGGTACCGGCACCGGCGTTCCTCCGGCAAAGATAACGCCGGGGGCGTAGCTGACATAGCTGGGTTCGGGAATCAAAAATTCATCCCCGGGGCAAATCAGCACCCGCAGCGCCAGATCAATAGCTTCGCTGGCGCCTACCGTTACCAGAATTTCATTTTTCGGATCGTATTCCAGCTGAAAACGATTTTTTAAATAACAGGCGATTTCCTGCCGCAGGGACAATGTGCCCCAGTTGGAGGTATACTGGGTTTCGCCGTCCAGCAGGCTGTTAATGGCCGCGTCCCGGATGTGGTACGGGGTTACAAAGTCCGGCTCGCCAACGCCCAGAGAAATGGCCCCCGGCATGGTGGCCGCCACGTCAAAAAACTTGCGAATGCCGCTTTTGGGCACCGCCACAATATCCGGGTTCATATATTGGATGGATTGCATCACGCCTGCACCGCCAGTCTGCGGTCGTCCGCTTTTTCGTCAAAGATAACGCCGTCGGATTTATAACGTTTCAGCACAAAATGGGTCGCCGTGCCGGTAACGGTTTCCAGCGTGCTTAGCTTGGTAGCCACAAAAAAGGCCAGTTCCTTCAGCGTGTGGGCCTCCACCAGCAGCAGCAGGTCGTAGGCCCCGCTCATCAGGTACACGGTTTTCACCTCGTCGAAGCGGTAAATGCGGCGGGCGATGGCGTCAAAGCCCTGATCCCGCTGGGGGGTCACCCGTACCTCGATCATGGCCTCCACCCGTTCCCGGTCCGTTTTATCCCAGTTGATCACAGGGCGGTAGCGCAGAATCACGCCTTTTTGTTCCATATCGTCGATGACCCCGGCAACGGTTTGCAGGTCGCTGCCCGTCATGGTCGCCAGTTTTTCCAGCGGCAGGCGGCAATCCTCCTGAAGGAGCTGTAAAAGCTGCATCTGCAAGTTCTGCATATCTGTTTCCTCCTGACGGTATAAATGGGGATTGGAAGTAGTATAACCGAAAACAACCGGCCTTTCAAGTATGGCGAATGCTCTTTACATGTTTCATCACGCTGGACGCGGCCACGCCGGTCACCGCGCCGGTCGCCAGACCGGACAGCATCAGCACCGCCAGATAATACGCCAGGCTGGGGGTTTGCAAAATCAGCATGGCCATGCCCAGCTGGCCCACGTTGTGAAACACGCCCCCCGCCATGCTGACCACCACCGGGTGCAGGCCGCGCACACGGCTTAGCAGACACATAACCGTAAGGCTGAGCACGCCGCCCGCCGTCGCGTAAATCATGGCGCTGACCCCGCCAAACAGCAGCCCGCTAAGCGCCACCTTCAGTCCCATCAGCACAAAGGCTGTGGGAACATTCAGCATATACACGGCAAAAATCAGCACGCCGTTGCTAAGGCCCAGCTTAATGCCCGGTACCCCGGATACGGCTGGCAGCAGGCTTTCCACATACCCCAGCACCAGCATCAGCGCCAACAGCAAACCGCACAGGGCCACCCGCTTGCTTTGCGCAGTCACGCTCATCACCTCCATTTTTTTATTATAACGCCGCTGAACGCTTTGCCGCAAGTTCCACGTTGATTGCCCATGATTTTCAAAGAACAGTTGTTACGGATATTGCAAAAGGGGCGGATGGAGGAATCCCCATCCGCCTCAGACTGTCGAAGCAATCCCCGCCGTGCGAGCCGCTTTGACAGCATGGTCACAGTGCGGCGCGGCTGCTTTTGTATTTTCTTACCCTCTGGCGGCAATGGCAGAGCCAACCATATTGGCGTCCTCGGTGCTGAATATCCGGCAATGATAGCCCCGCACCTTTTGCGTGTACGAAATGAGATAGGACAAAATCTTCTGCCGGAAGATTTCGTTTTTGGCAAAGGTGGTTCCCTCAATGGCCACACATACCGGCAGCAGCGGGTCCCTGCCAGTGTTGGTAAACCGCATAATGGCCGTCAGGTTCATGACCGCCAGCATGGCGGCACGCTCCAGCAGGGCGTCCGTCAGAGCGTACAGCGTTTCAGCGTCCTCGCCTTCCGGGGCCAGGTCGTGCAGGCGGCCCGGATGATTGGGCATCAGGGTGTACAAACTGATGTCCGCCGCCGTCAGCCCGCCGTGAAATGCAAAAGCGTTGGAGAAACACCCGGCCTCCATGGCGCAGGTGATCAGAGCGTCCAGCAGCCTGCCCTGGTAAGCGCCGGATACCATTTTTTCCGACAGGTTTTGGGTAGCCACCTTGGCCCCTTTGCTGACCAGAATATCAGCCGGGGTCAGGGGCAGCGCGTTAAACGCGCCCGCCTCCATGTTGATGATGCTGCTGCCGCTGCTGCTGCGCAGGGCTTCGTCCTTTAAAATATGAGCGTTCCGTTCGGAATAGCAGCAGTTGGTGCCGGTGCCCAGAATCATGCCGATATAGCCGCTGAAGCAGTCCGCCGGATGCTCCGCCAGCGCGCCCAGCAGGGCGGCCACGGTATCGTTCAGGATGACGATACGGTGGCTGGTCTGGCATCCCAGACGGTTAAGCGCCTGCCGCAGACCCTCGGCCACCAAAGCGCCCTCGCTGTCATACACGGTGATTTCCTTATCCAAATACAAAATTTCGCCGTCCAGATCAGGCAGAATGCGGCAGGGGAAGGAGAAGCAAAAGCCGATGCGGTCGCTTTGATCCGCTATGGGCAGAACGGCCTGGGCCAGCGCGTCAAAAAAAGCGTCCCGGGTCAAAGGCTGATCCTTGCCGGGCATGGGCTGCTTGTGCTGGTACAGCACCTGGGGCTTTTGCCCCGGCTGAACTTTCAGCAGAAAAACCCGCAGGTTGGTTCCACCGGCGTCCATGACGATGACCTGCCGGTTTTCGTCATGCAGGGCGTCCACCGTCAGATAGGCGGGCAGCATGGGCAGGCTGGAGGCTTCGCCCTTCAGCCCCTTTTGCATGTGGTCAATAAAGGCCTCCTCCACGGGCTGCATCTGTTCCCAGGTTTGGATAAAGCCTGTTTCCTGTAAAAAATCGCGCACTGGTTTCATGGCGGGAGAACACTCCTTATGCTGATAATAACATTATGATACCGCTTTGTCGCGCAACATGCAACCTCAATTTTTCCAGACTTTTTTGATCGGTTTGCAGAAAACACGAGAAAAAACGCAAAAAACCATAAAAAAGTTTGATTGGGTTTCAAACGGAATATGAATTGACCTTCTTTGACCTTTGTTTGCCTATTACTGACGAAATGTAATTTGACCTTCTTTGACCTTTGATGTATCCTATACTCGTGCTTAAGGGAAAGGCGCAGAGGCCCCCCGAAAGCACGAACAAAGATTTTTTCGTAAGCGGCTTGGGCCGCATTAAAGGAGGATGTCCTATGTATACACTGGTTCCGTTCCGTCGTTCTATGTCTCCCGCTTTTTCGCCCCTGTTCAACGACCATTTCATGCGCGAGTTTTTTGACACGGCTACCGTGCCGGAGATGCGCGTAGACGTGCAGGAGAAGGAAAACGAGTACCTGCTGGAAGCGGATTTGCCCGGCGTTAAGAAGGAAGATATTCAGCTGAACGTGCAGGATGGCGTTTTGACCATCGGCGCGGATGTGAATATGGAAAAGACGGACAAGAAGGAAGGCTATGTTTGCAGCGAACGCCGCAGCGGCCATGTGGAGCGCAGTTTCAACCTGGACGGCATTGATCTGGCAGGCATCGGCGCCGATTACAACAACGGCGTGCTGATGGTGACTCTGCCCAAGGAAAAGAAGGAAGAAAAGCCCAACAGCCTGAAGATTACCATCGGTGAAAAGACCGATAAAGCCGAGTAAAATATCCCTCTCAAATTGGGGCCCCGCCGGAAGGCGGGGCTTTTTCAGTTGACAATTGTTTACAACAATGTGAAAAAACTTTGCAAAATGCCTACAATTCACCCCGCAGGGCCGGTAATGTTGAGATATAATACATAGGTAACAGAAAAGGAAAGAAAAAAGAGAACTCAAGTGGTAAGATAGGAGTATCAACAAACCAACCACCACAAAGGAGTTCTCCATGGACAGAGTAACACAGGAAGCGTACTATCGTCAACGGGTAT
>CAKTUU010000052.1 GCA_934621505.1 uncultured Clostridia bacterium | reverse complement strand
AGGACGGCATTCGTCTGAGCAGAATGATCGAGCGGTTAAAGAAGTCCTAAGCACACAATTTGACAAAACTCAAGAATGCGCCATTTTGACCGGAGTGGGGTAAAAGACACAAGCGCGGAAAGCAATTTTGCCTTCCGCGCCTGTTTGTATAATGGAAAATGAAGCTGGATCAGAATACCTTTTCAAGAAATGTTCGAGAAAGCCCTTGCTGCAAGGGGATTTGAGCCACCATGGGGTAAAAGAAAAGTACCAGCCTTTGTATCAAAAGCTGGTACTTAATATGGTGCTGAAAGCGGGACTCGAACCCGCACGTCCATTGGACAAGAGATTTTAAGTCTCACGCGTCTGCCATTCCGCCATTTCAGCAAGCTAAAATATTATCCAACAAATAGCCGCTAAAGTCAATAGGCGAATGGCAAATTGCCAGGGCGACAGCATTTAAGAGTCAGGCGAAAAGAATCCGCAGGAAGGCGTCAGGGGCAAGGCACGGTCCAGCAAGGAACCGGTTTCGCCATTTCATACAAAAGCCCCATCCTGCCAGCCTTCTATCCGGCAGGATGGGGCGATGAAAATATGCCTCTGGTTTACAAAGCCGCAAACCGCTTAGCGCCCCTGGTTTTCAGCCAGGCGTACAGCCAGGCGGACGCGGCCGCCAGCACCAGCGCCGTCAGGGCCAGATAGGCTGTCGCGCCCAGCTTCCAGCCCTGCCACAGGTACAAACCCCCTGCGGCAATGGCAATCACCCAGCCGCCCAGCAGGGCAACGGCTACGCTGCCGCCTTGCTTGATCGGCACCATTTCACTGGTCCAGGTCAAATTGGGCATTTTCAGGTTGGCAACCAGCCCCATCAGATCCATCAGCACCATGTACAGCAGGCTGGCCAGAACCATCAATCCCTTTAGCAGCCACGATCCCGGCGTAACCGCAGCGGCGCACACCGCGCACAGCAGGGTGGGAATGCCTGCCAAAAGCAGCTGAAGCGTCAGCTTGGCCTTCAGCACCTGCCAGGGAGTAACCGGCAGCGACTGAAGCAGCCACAGGTTTTTGCCCTCCAGCGAGATGGAAGGGGCGGACATATCATTCATGGATACCAGCATGAACATAATGGCGCACAGCGTTACCGGGACGCAGCCAGGCCGGGCCGACAGGATTCCATCCAGCAGGGGCAAAAACTCGCCGCCCTTCAGCAAAATGGCAACGCCGCCAGCCACCAGCATCAGCGTGCCCAGGCCGCAGTTCAGCATATAGGCGGCGCTGCCGGTAAAGCGGGCAAACTCCTTCATAAGCAGCGCGCGCCCCTGACTGTGTGCCTTTACAGTTGTTTGACGGTAGCGAACCTTGCTGACCGCGCCGCTGGCCGTAGCCATTTTTAAGAAGCTGCGGGACATGACCCAATAGGTCAGCGCCAGCGCCGCCAGTACTACCCCAACCAGCGCCAGCATCGCCGTCCAGCTGCCCTCGCCCACCCGGCCAAAGACATACAGCGCATAAACGGAGTCCTTCAGGCGCGTGCCATACAGCATTGCGTTCTGTATAAATTCCTGGATAAGGGTCTGGGCGCGGAAACAGAAGAAATAGTAAACGCCAAAGAACAGCAGAGAAATCATCACTGTTACAAAGTTTTTGTTTTTCAGCTTCAGGCTGATTTTGGCCACCACCCAGCCCAGCGCGCAGGACAAAACCAGCACGATCAGCGATATCATCACAACCAGTACGATGCCGCCCACCACACGGGCCAGGGTAAGCGGCGCTACGCACCAGTACACAATCACGGCGGGCACAATGACCACGGCGGAATACATCAGCCCCATCAGGTACACGCCCAGCAGGCGCGAGGCCATGACGCAGCGCACCGGAATGGGCATGGACAGCAGCAGGTCGTTATCCCTGGCCAGGTACAGGCCGGAATAGGTATTAAACACGCTGCCAAAAGCTCCAAGGAAAATGGCCAGTATGCCCATGATGGTAAAATACAGCCAGCCCATGTCCGCACTGACCAGCGCGTCGCACATCACAAAGGACAGCCCTGTAAAGATGCCGCCCAGCACCACCACCATCAGCAAAACAAACAGGCCAATAAACAGAATGGTTTTGCCCTTGGAGCGGGCCTTGTTCTTTTTGGGATCATAGAAGTAGCTGCGGAAAATTTCCATCAGCTGCTTCTTCAGCAGGGTTTTCAGCATTGCTCTCCCTCCAGTTCCAGGAACACTTCCTCCAGGCTGTCGTCGCCCTTGACCTCCTCCATGGTGCCAAAGCGAATCAGCCTGCCGCTCTTGATGATGGCTACCTTATCGCACAGTTTTTCCGCCACCTCCAGCACATGGGTGGAAAAGAAGATGGCCCCGCCCTGGTCGCACACCTCACGCATCATCTGCTTAAGCAGATGGGCGGCCTTGGGGTCCAGACCCACAAAGGGTTCGTCCATGATAATCAGGCGGGGCGCGTGCAGCCAGGCGGCAATAATGGCCAGCTTTTGCTTCATGCCATGGGAATAGGAAGCGATGGGCTGGGCCAGATCGCCGGTCAGTTCAAACAAATCCGCGTATTTATGGATGCGCTCCTGCCGGACGGCCGCGTCCACGCCAAAAATATCGGCAATAAAGTTCAGATACTTGATACCGCTCATAAAGTCATACAAATCCGGGTTGTCGGGAATATAGGCAATCTGCCTTTTGCAGGCGATGGGGTCGTCCTTCTGGTGAACGCCGCCAATGATGATGTCGCCGGAATCAAACTGCAAAATGCCCGCCACGGACTTCAGGGTGGTGGTTTTGCCGGCGCCGTTGTGGCCGATAAAGCCGTAAATTTCGCCGGGCGCAATGTGCAGGGACAGGTCGTCCACCGCCTTCTTTTCTCCATAGGTTTTGGTCAAATGTTCAATCTTCAGCACGGTCAACATTCCTTTCCGTTGATTTGTTCCCATTGCAGACGGGTAATCTGGGTATAATGCTCGGTTTTACGCTGGTTAGTGGGAATCCATAATACGTCGGTTTCCGTGTGGTGGTAGGTAAAGCCGCATTTCTGCATGCAGCGACGGGATTTGTCGTTGCCGTCAAAGTAGGCGCACCATACCTGGCCGCAGCCAAAATCCTCAAAGCACCGGCGAATCAGCCGCTTAACCCCTTCCGGCGCGTAGCCGTTGCCCCAGTATGGGCGGCCGATCCAGTAGCCGATCTCCCGGTCGCTATCGCGGCCGCCTAACGCACGGGTAGCAAAAATGCCCATGCTGCCAATGACCTGTCCGGTCTGCTTCAGCACAACGGCGTAGGTTTCGGGGGCGGATAATACGTTGGCGATAATCTGCCGGCTATTTCCCACGCTGGTATGGGGCAGCCATCCAGCCGCGGGGCCTACCGCCGGGTCGCTGGCCAGCTCGTACAGGCGCTCCGCGTCCGTCTCCTGCCAGGGGCGCAGCAGCAGGCGATGGGTTTCCAGCATGCACGTCACTCCTTACACATTCTTTTCTTAATGCATCGCCCTGTGCGTTAAGTGGGGTCATTATACGTTCTTGGGGTCCAACTGTCAAGAAAACCCAACCACAATCCGCTTTTTAAGGGCTGTATGATACGTTTTTTATCTCTCGGGCAGGGAAACGCCGCCGTCGTATGGTATAGATTGAATATACGAATGATTCACAGGGAGGGCTTATTCCCATGCTATTGTATATTGTGCGCCACGGCGACCCCATCTACGACCCCGACACGTTAACGGATTTAGGCCGCCAGCAGGCGGACGCGCTGACAAACCGCTTTGCCGTTCACGGGCTGGACCGCGTATACTCCTCGCCCCAGGGGCGCGCCCGGGAAACGGCGCAGCCTGCCGCCGACCGGCTGGGATTGACGGTGCAGATTTTGCCCTGGACAAGAGAGGTATGGCCGGAAATGACCGCTGTGCAGCCGGACGGTACCCGCCGCTTCGTTACCGAAATGCCCGGCCGTATCTACCGCACGGAGGAAAACCGCCATCTGGGAGAAAACTGGCCCGGCATTGATTTTTTGTCGGCCATTCACGCCGGGGACACCTACCGGCAAATCGCCGAGCATTCCGACGCTTTTTTAAAGGAACTGGGCTATGAGCGGGAGGGCGGCTTATACCGGATTGTCCGTCCCAATGAAGAAAAGGTGGCCGTATTCTGCCACGCGGGGCTTACCATGACGTGGCTTCCCCATCTGCTGGGCATTCCCGCCCACCTGTTCTGGGCCGCCTTTGGGCTGACCCATTCCGGCGTAACCCTGCTGCGCTGGGAAAACGACCCCACCGGCTATACCGCGCCCAAATGCCTGTTTTTATCCGATATGAGCCATATTTATAAGGAAAACCTGCCGATGCTGTATACCGGAACAATTCCGGTCTAAGCCAGTATCAATCTTTCCAACTCTCTGGCGGCGGCGCTGAGGCTTTGGCCGCGTCGCTTTACCAGCCGAATTTCCCTGGCGGGCAGCGGCGGGTCCAAATCCACCCGAATCAAATTCTCCGTATTTTGCAAAAAGCAGTCCGCCACAAAACCCACGCCCAAATCCGCCCGAACCATGGGCAAAATCTGGTCCGCCGTGGCCGCCTCCATATCGGGGCAATACTGGACGCCCTGAGCGGCAAAAAAATCAGAATACCATTCATAGGACTTGCTGTCCGGTCCCAGCGCCACCATGGGACAAGCGGCCAGCCGGGCAAGGCTTATTTTGCGTCCGGCCAGGGCGGGATACGCCTGGCTGCATACGGCCTGTTCATGAATGGTCTTGACAGGCCGTTCCTCCAGAAAGGGCGACAGGGTGGTGGGACTGGTAACCACCGCAAAATCCGCCGCGCCGTCCGCCACCTCCTGAATGGCCTGCAGCGTGGAATGGTTGCTGATTTTGATGCGTATGCCCGGATAACGGCCCCGGTATTGCTTCAGCGCGGGCAGCAGGGCATAATGCAGGCCCAATTCGCTGGCCGCTATGTATACCGCTCCTTTTTCCAGATTGCGGCTTTGCAGCACCTCGGCCTCCCCTGCCTCCAAATGGACAAAAGCCGCCCGCACATGGGCGTACAGCTTTTCGCCCTCCGGGGTCAAACGCATGCCCCGGCTGCTGCGGCTGAACAGCTGGCAGCCCAGCTCCCCTTCCAGGTTTTTAACGGCCCGGGTCAGGTTGGGCTGGTTATAGCGCAGCGCCCGCGCCGCCTGCGATACGCTGCCATACAGGGCCACATAATAAAAAATGCGATAATAATCATAACTGATGTCCATGTATTTCCTCCATATCAAATTGATATCGGTTCCATATCAAATCAAAATTTTACATATACCCGCATTTGGATTATGATACCAACGGCCTTGAAAGTCAACGGCCTTTTTATTAAGGGAGGAATTGCAATGAAGAACACGATTATCTGCATTGGCCGCCAATATGGCAGCGGCGGACGTGAAATAGGCGAAAAGCTGGCTGAGCAGCTGGGCGTGGTTTGTTACGATAAACTACTGCTGCAAAAAACCGCCAAGGCGTCCGGGCTTGCTCTGGAAACGGTGAAATCGGAGGACGAGCAGCCCGTCGGGCTTAGCAGTCTGGTGTCCGGTAACCCGTTTGCCGACAGCGCATTCCTTTCCCAGACCTTTTATTCCGAAGAACTAAAGGTTGCTCAGGCGGAGCAGCAAACCATTCTGAATTTGGCCCAAAAAGGCTGCTGCGTTTTCATCGGACGCTGCGCCGCGTCCACGCTGAAAAACGCCGGTTATGACGTGCTGTCCGTCTTTGTGTACGGCGACGCGGACGACAAAGCTCAGCGGATCGCTCGTCGCAACGGCATAGACGTGAAAGCCGCCCTCCGCAAGATGCAAAAGGTGGACCACATGCGCCGCCGCTATTGCGATTTTTATTCCGATACCCCCTGGGGCGACCCGTCCAGCTATGATTTGATGCTTTCCAGCAGCAGCTACGGCATAGATGGCGCTGTGCGCGTCATTGAAAAAGCCTGGGAGGAAAAGAACCAGTGAACAAAGATTTAACCGTTGGCAAGCCAAGCACCGTCCTGTGGAAGTTTTGCCTGCCTCTGTTCGGCAGCATTCTTTTTCAGCAGCTGTACAACATTGCCGACAGCTTTGTGGCCGGTAAATTCATCAGCAACAACGCCCTGGCCGCCGTGGGCAACAGTTACGAAATCACCCTGATTTTTATCGCCTTTGCCTTTGGCTGCAACATTGGCTGCTCTGTGGTTGCCTCCCAATTGTTTGGCGCGAAGAAGTACGGCGAGTTAAAAACCCTGATTTCCACCGCGCTGATTACCAGCTGCATTACCTGCCTGGTTTTGATGGGGCTGGGCATTTTCCTGTGCGAGGGACTGCTGGGGCTGATCAACACCCCGGCGGAGCTGATGGCGGATTCCAAGCTGTATCTGGATATCTACATTTTCAGCCTGCCCTTTGTGTTTTTATACAATGTGTCCACCGGTATTTTTTCAGCGCTTGGCGACTCTAAAACACCCTTTCTTTTTCTGGCCTGTTCGTCCCTGAGCAACATCGGCATGGATATTCTGTTTGTAACCGTTCTAGGCATGCG
This sequence comes from uncultured Clostridia bacterium, assembly GCA_934621505.1. Classification (GTDB taxonomy): domain Bacteria; phylum Bacillota; class Clostridia; order Christensenellales; family Aristaeellaceae; genus Limiplasma. Next base: position 2,315 of record CAKTUU010000052.1, on the reverse strand, counting down.
GGTGGAGGGCGTGGCCTGGGCCACCTTCCTGTGCCAGGGCGTCAGCTGCGTGCTGGCGGTATGGGTGGTGTTCCGCAGGCTGAAAAAGCTGCCCACAGACGAGCCGTTCCGCCCCTTCTCCGGCAACCTGTTCAAGCGCTTTATCGTCATCGCCGTTCCCAGCGTTTTGCAGCAGAGCTTTGTTTCCGTTGGCAATATCATCATCCAGAGCGTTATCAACGGCTTCGGCCCGGCGGTCATGGCGGGCTATTCCGCGTCGGTAAAGCTGAACAATATGGTCATTACCTCCCTGACCACCCTGGGGAACGGCATATCCAACTTTACGGCCCAAAACCTGGGTGCTGGCAAGTGCGACCGCATCAAGGAGGGCTTCCGTGCCGGACTAAAGCTGGTATGGCTGCTGTGCCTGCCCATCGCCATTGTTTACTTTTTTGCCGGACGTTATCTGGTTTATATCTTCCTGGACAGCCCCACCGGCCAGGCGATGGATGTGGGCGTTATCTTTCTGTGCATTCTGGCTCCCTTTTATTTTGTGGTATCGGCCAAGCTGGTCGCGGACGGCGTGCTGCGGGGCGCCGGGCTGATGAAGCAATTTATGAGTGCCACCTTTACCGATCTGGTTTTGCGTGTTGCGCTGGCCGAGGTGCTGTCCCGCACCGCGCTTGGTTCCACAGGCATTTGGCTTGCCTGGCCCATCGGCTGGACCATCGCCACCATTTTTTCCATCATCTTTTACCGGCGGGTTCGCTGGCAGCAGCTTGCCAAAGCATAAGGCATCCTTCGCCCCAGTATGCCAAAGAAGCCGCATTGCAGTCTCGCAATGCGGCTTCTTCTTTTCGCTTGACCCAGGTGGCGACCGCGGCAAGCTGCCTCAAAATATGCGCATTTCTTTCCGCCGCGCTCGCTCAAAGAAGCGCACACAGCCACACCGCTGCGGCGCAGGCGGGAATATAGACGACAAAATGCCTGATATGCGCCTTTTTGTTGTACCCGAACATATGTGGACCGACTATTCCCTTCATCTCCGGATAAAAATGAGGGAAAAAGCCGGAGTGGCACAGCAAGCACCCAATCGAAGAAAACCACATCATAAATCTCCATGGCATAGAGCGTCACAAGAAACCGCGTAAAGAAATCCAGAAAGCTGAAGCTGTTTTTAACACCGTCCCATACGCTGAGAGCCGCCGCGGCGAGAAAAAGCAAAACGGCGACGCCCTCTATGACCCAGCCAATGACATGCGCGCCGCGAAACCCCGCTCCTTTTTGTCTGGAGTCGCGTCCAGGTTTTCTTTCGGCGCGGAGGCGAAAAAGCGCTTGTCCTGTACGAAGCCCACCCCGCCGTATAGAACGAGAAAATACGCCAGAAAGATCATGAGCGTTGCAATGATGATCATTTTCACATCCTTTTCCTCCCGTTTATGCCCGCCTTGTCCAGTGCCTGTAGGCGGCATAGCGCATTCCCAGCGCGTCGTCCAGCAGCGTACCTTTCATTGTATGTCACTTTTCTGTTCCTGCAGCGCGTCTTTCGCTGCCGTGCCGTCCGCCAAAAAGCGTTCCATTTCCAATACGAGCAGCGCCGGATGATTGATGATATCGCCATGGCCGATGATCAGTACCATCAATGAGGAGACCTTCATAGCAGTCGCAGAGGAGAAGAAGCGGAAAAGCAATATCGAATCGGATGAGAATGGCATTCGACGGAAGAAGACTCGGTATGTGGCTAAAGGATAAATAGACGAGCAAGCCCCCAAATAGACTACTCCACTGCCTGAGTAGTCTATTCTCCACTACGCCGTATCTGAACAACTTTCCACCTTCGAATGATCACAGATGGCTGGTAAAATTATGAAGTGAGCGGGCTTCAGGCTCTATTTTGCGATGCTTTGGACGAAACCTTGCATTGTGAACGATACCCTGCTATCGTCCAAAGTTGGGTGCATTCCATGATAAATCGCTGATTTCGACCTCGAAAGGCAGTTATGAGTAGGCTAAAAAGGGCTGGAGAATGGAAAACTCTATCTGACAAAATGACACCAAGCAGGCCGTTTCTTGCGTCTATAGCCCATATTTGGTAGTTATAGCCTCTATTCTGGCGTTTTATCAGTCTGTAATGCAAAAAAGAAATCCTCATGCTTTTTTCAAAACATGAGGATCCGTTGGCTCCCCAGGTAGGACTCGAACCTACAACCCTTCGGTTAACAGCCGAATGCTCTGCCATTGAGCTACTGAGGAATATGAAATGCGGCAGCGATCTATTTTTCCGGGCCGTCACCAGCCAAGTATCTTCGACGTACTGGAGCTTAACTTCTGTGTTC
>CAKTUU010000051.1 GCA_934621505.1 uncultured Clostridia bacterium | reverse complement strand
ACGGAAGAACGGAAGAACGGAAGAACGGAAGAACGGAAGAACGGAAGAACGGAAGAACGGAAGAACGGAAGAACGGACGGCGCTTCATGACACAAGCCTCACTTTCAAGTTGCAGGACATGGATACAAGATAGAAATGAACCTATCTATACACATAAATGATACCATACAAGGAGAAGATTGACAAGCGCAATAAAAAATTTCTTAGCGGAAACTTAACACATGAAAAGCAACCCCCTGCTGGAAAAACAGCAGGGGGAACAGGGTCACAGCAGATCCAGCTTTTGCCGCTTGGCGTAGTTGTTATTGGCCGCGAAGCAGCTGGCGTGGTCCACGCCGATGCGTGCGCCGCGCATGACGCTTAACGCCTCGTAATAGCGCAGGTACTTGAAGCTGGTGGAATGCTCCGCCAGCCACAGTTCCTTGATGGCCTCCTTCCAGACGGGGAAGGCCTCGCTGACATCAAACCAGTAATAGGGGGCAAAGTCCGGCTCGTCCTCCCAGTTTTCCGCGCACATAAAGCGGGAGATAGGCGCGGCGGGCAGCTGGTGAGGAAAGGTATCCAGCGTGGCGTAAAAAATGGCGTTGTCGGTAATTTTGCTGGCCGCCTCGTGGTCCTTGTGCAGGCTGTTTTTCCAGTGATACAGCACCGCGTTGACCTGGTATTTGCGCATCAGGTCCGCCAGCTGCAATTCCTGCTCTTTGGTGTCGTACAGTTCGCCGTCGGGTGTGTCCAGCACGATGGACGTGCCGCCGATTTTACCGGCAAATCTGGCGGCGCACTCCACATTGTATTTGCGGAAGTCGCTTACAGTCCAGCCCTGGGGCGTGCCCCGCTCTCCCGCGGTCAGGTCCACAATGATGACCCGGTCGCCCGCCATGGCGTGCTTGGCCAGCAGCATGCCGCTGGTCAGCTGCGCGTCGCCGGTGTGGGCCCCTACGGCCATAATGGTTTTCGCCATATCAGTCATTCCCTTCCAGTGATTTGCTCATCAGCATAAAATGCCGTACAGGCCGCATTCCGGCGGCCAGATAGATTTTTTGTGCATGGTTTTCCGTGCCGGTAAACAGGGTGGAAAACGCCGCGCCCTCGTTGGCGAAGGCCTGCATCAGCAGGGTGAACAGCACCGTCGCAATGCCCTTGCCGCCGTAATTGGGGTCGGTGCAGATGCCGGTAAACCAGCCTCTGCCGCTTTTTTGCCGGTCCACCGGGCCGGTAAAGCCCACAATCTGCCCATTGGCCGTGGCAGTCAGCAGGGTGCGGGGGGCTTTGGGAGGCGTTGCGTCATCCGCGAAGAAGCGCGGATCGGCATTGGGCTCTCCCTGCTCCCAGGCGGCAATTTCCGTGCGCAGCACATCCCGCCAGTAGTCGCTGCCCACCCGGTCGCACATGCCGTCAAAATCGCAGTGGGTATGCCAGTCATAGGGGCCGGTTTCAATGCCCTGGGCCCGCAGAGCCGCCCGGCGTGCCTCCAAATCCGCGGGGGGCTGATAATCCGCCATGCTGCGGTACATGGCTACCTCCTCATGCAGCTTTTCAAAGCCCATGTGCGGGAAGAAGCCAACGCCCGCGCAGCCCATGTCTACCCCGGGCATGTTGTTGTGGTCGTGGCCCGGCGTGCCGGGAACGCGCCAGCTCAGGTTCACCGGGTTCAGGCTGGACACCATCAGCTTTTTCGCGCCTTTGGCTTTCAGACGCTGGCTTAGTGCCTGAAGCAGCGCCCGGCCCACGCCCTGGCCCCGCCAGGCGGGATCCGCCAGCACTACCGTCAGGTAGCCGATTTCCGGCCGGGAGCCGGGAAACGTGCCCGGCGCTACGCCGTGTATCAAGCCAGCCAGCTGGCCGTCAATCTCAGCGCCCAGCAGCAAATCAGGGTCGCAGCCCGCGTTATGGACAAATTTCTGGGCAAACAGGTTATCGTCCATGGGGGCGTACAGCACTTCCCCGGCCTGCACGCACCGGTTCCACAGGGCGATGGCCGGGGCAAAGTCCTTTAAGGGGGCGATGTTCATAGCGCTTGCTCCTTTAATCATACAGCAGATAGGGCTTTCGGGCCTGACGGAAGGCTTCCACCTTGCCTTCATGGGCCTTCAGCAGGCCGGGGCCGTCGTATACGCCGCGCCGGTATTCGTCCGTACCCAGCAGCAAATCCATGGTGGGCTTGCCTTCCAGAGTGTGGTTAAATTCCAGTTTGTCAGGGTATAGCAGACGGATTTCATCCAGCAGGCACAACGCGCCCAGAATAGGCCGCGCCGTCTGATGGTCCACAATATGCATCTGTACACCCTGACACATTTGGCCCTGATATTTGGAAAAGGTGGGGGTAAAGTAAGTGGCCCGGAAGTGCAGGCCCGGCAGATTCCGCTTGCCCATCTGCTTTTCCAGCTCCACCGCGTCAATCCACGGCGCGCCATAGTATTCAAAGGGCATGCAGGTGCCCCGGCCCTCGGAAACGTTTACTCCCTCGAAGATGCAGCCGCCGGCATAGGCGTAGGCCGCCGCGAAGCCGGTGCAGTTGGGGGACGGGGCCACCCAGGGCAGGTCCAGCTTGCTCAGGTCGTCCCTGCGGTTCCAGCCGGACAGGGGCACAACCGTCAGCTTCAGGCCGTCCAGGTGCAGGTAATCCTTGCACCAGCGGGCGTATTCGCCAACCGTCATGCCATACTGGGTGGGCATGGCGTACATGCCTACATAGGAGGCGAAGGCTTCGTCAAGCAGGGTGCCGTCCACCCGGTCGCCCCCCAGCGGATTGACCCGGTCAAACACCACCACCTGCTTTCCGGCGGCATGGCAGGCCTCCATGGCGTAGCTGAGGGCGTAAATAAAGGTATAAAACCGCAGGCCCACATCCTGAATATCAAAGCAGAATACGTCAAAAGCGTCCAGCATTTCCTGGGTCATGCGGCGGGTATCGCCGTACACGCTGTACACAGGTACGCCGGTTTGCGGGTCTATTTCATTTTGCAGGTGCAGGCCGCCCTGCACATTGCCGCGTATGCCGTGCTCCACGGCGAACAGCGCGGTCAGGTGATATTGTTCGTGCAGCAGGTTAATGGTGGAGCGAAACTGACGGTCAATGCCGGTTTGGTTGGTCATCAGGCCCAGTCGCTGGCCTTTTAGAACAGAATCCACACTGGAAAGGTGGTCAATGCCGCTGAGAATGACAGCCATGGATGATTTCCTCCTGAAAACGGGTTTAAGAAAGGGGCTGCCGCATGCGCAGCAGCCCCGGCAGGGAAAAGAATTACTTGCCCAGGAAAGCGTTCAGCTGAGACTGAGCTTCGTCGATAACCTTCTGCAGACCGACGGCTTCCAGCTTGGCGCGCAGTTCGGGGAACACCACGTCGGGATCAGAGGTACCGGTCTGCAGTTCGTAGATGTACTGCTCCCAGATGCTGGCCATGGCCAGGCACTCGTCCTGAACGGGGGTGATGTCAAAGGTGAAGCCCATGGCGGGGGAAGTCACAGCCTCCTTCTCATAGCGCTCAACCAGCTCGGTCCACTGATGGGGATTGGCGGGCACGCTCTCGAAGGGAGAGGCTTCCACGGGGCCCAGAGCGTAGGTGCCCTGGCCGTAAGCGTTGGGATTCATGCGATCCATACCCTCCTGGGTGCGAACCACGATGCCCTCAGACTCGGTGGTGAAGTGCTTGCCTTCGATGCCATAACGGGCCACGGTGCGGTATTCTTCGTTGCTGTTCATCAGGTTGATCAGCTTCATGGCTTCCACGGGGTGTTTGCTGGTGCTGCTGATGGCGGTCATGGCGCCGCGCACGGAGTAGGTGGTCAGGAAGGGGCCGTCGTAACGGGAGATGTAGCTGGCCTGCTTACGGGCGTTGGACCATACGGTCTCGGCGCCGAACCAGCCCTGACCGGACTGCACAACGCTGGCCTGAGAACGGGGCAGAGATTCGGTAACAGCGGCGTCGGGGTTGATGTAGCCCTTCTCGTACCAGCTGTGGATGGTGCGCAGACGATTGCCGAAAGCGGGGATGTCCAGAGCGCTCTTGACGGTGAACTGATCATCGGTGCCTTCAGCGGCGATATCCAGACCGATGTAGTAAGCCTGGTTGATCCAGTCTGCCAGCGCGTTCAGCCAGGAGGTAACGCCAACCTTGTAAATCTTCAGAGGATAATCGTCCGGATAATCCTTCTTGTACATTTCCAGATAGGGCTCGATGCCGTCAAAGGAGATGTAGTGGTCTTCTTCCAGACCCTTCTGGTTGATGAAGTAATCGGTGTCCAGAATCCAGAAAACTTCAATGCCGTAGTCCTTTACGTGGGGGATGGCGTACAGCTTGTCGCCTACCTGGCCGCCGATCCAGATGTTCTCGGGCATCAGGGCGGACATTTCCTGGCCGTATTCCTTTACCAGGTCGGTCAGGTCGGCAAACATGTCGTTGGACACGTTGGTGGCAAAGTCGTTCCACCAGTCGCAGGTGAAGCAGATGTCAAAGTATTCGCCGGAGTTCATGGCCAGGTTGATCTGGTCCTCGGTCATGTACTTAAATTCGCAGGTAACGCCGATTTCACGGGTGCTGATCTCGTTCAGCTTGGCCTCAACCTCGGGCCAGTCCGCGGGAGCGTCGCCAACGGCGAACAGCCACCACACCAGTTTCACGGGTTCCTCGGCGGCAGCGAAGGACACCATGGACAGGGCCAACACCAGAGCCAGGAAGAGAGCAACGATTTTCTTCATTGGGTTTGCCTCCTATTTTGAGATTTTTACTTAACGGCACAGTCGCCGCTATGCACAATGGAATTATCCCTTCACCGCGCCGATGGTCAGACCGGAGATGAAGTACTTCTGGAAGAAGGGATAGGAGAACATGATGGGCAGCACGGCGATAACCACAATGGCCATACGGATGGTTTCGCTGGGCAGGTCCTGAGAGTCGGCCGACATAAAGTTGGCGCTGTTCATCATGAACTGAATTTTCTGCTCAATGCTTACCAGCACATATTGCAGGGGGAACAGGTCGCTGCGGCTGCTGGACAGGTAAATGCTGGCCAGATACCACTCGTTCCAGTAGGCGAAGGTCAGGAACAGGCCGATGGTGGCCAGGGCCGGCAGAGAGATGGGCAGCACCAGCTGGACAAAGATTCGCAGCTGGCTGGCGCCGTCAATCTTGCCGGATTCGATGATTTCGTCCGGAATGGTGGTGGTAAAGAAGGTACGCATGATGATGACATAAAAGCTGGAACAGCAGGTAGGCAAAATCAGAGCCCAGTAGGTATCCTTCAGCCCCAGAATCTGGGTGTTGACCACATAGCTGGCCAGCAGGCCGCCGTGGAACAGCATGGGGATGAAGATAAAGTAGGTAAAGAACTTGCGGAATTTGTAGGTTCTGCGGGACAGGCAGTAGCCCATGGTGGAGGTAAGCACCAGACCAATGGACGTACCTACCAGGGTAATGCCGATGGAGTTCAGCAGGGAGCGGCCCACCAGGCTTCTCATGCTCCACACATATTCATAGGCCCGCAGCGACCACTCCTTGGGGAAGAAGCTGTAGCCGTACTTGCCGATGGCGTTTTCCGACGTAAAGGAGATAATGATAACGAATACCACAGGCAGGATGCACAGCAGCGCCAGAATGATGAACAGGGCGGAGTAGGCTGCGTTGGCTCCGGGCTTGACGCAGTTGAAGCGGTTCATGCCATCGCTGATATTCTCGTCTTTTTTCTTCTTTTTGTCGTCGTAAATGCTGGTTTCCAAAACGTTGTTTTCCATCTTTCAGCTCCTCCTTCCTTTAGAAAAATGCGTTTTCGTTGTCCACCCTGCGCACAATGGCGTTGGCCCCAACCAGAGTCAGGCAGCCCAGCACAGACTGCATAAAGCCGGCGGCGGAGGCGAAGCTGTAGGTGGGAATGGGGGAATTAAACAGCGAGTTGTATACGAACACGTCCAGCGTTACATACACATTGTACAGCGATGTGGAGTTGCGGGTGGTCTTATAGAACAGGCCAAAGTCGGAATTGAAAATTCTGCCGACGGCCATGATAAACATGATGATGATAATGGGCTTAAGCAGCGGCAGGGTAATGTACTTGGTCTGCTGGTGCTTGGTCGCGCCGTCGATAACCGCCGCCTCGTACAGGGAACCGTCGATGCCGCTGATGGAGGCCATGTACACGATCATGCTGTAGCCCATGGTTTTCCACATCTGGAGGAAAACCAGGAAAAAGGGCCAATACGGGGCCGCGTCCTTCTGATACCAGCGAATGGGATCCTTCCCCAGGTTGATCAGCAGGTTGTTGACCAGACCTTCCTTGGTGGCCAGGAAAGCATACACAAAGTAGCCGACAACCACCCAGCTGAGGAAGTGGGGCAGGAAGATGGCGGTCTGGCAAACCTTGGCCAGACGCTTGGAATACAGGTGAGAGATGCAGACGGCCAGCGTTACGGGAACCACGATACCCAGAATGATAAAGATGGCGTTATATCCCAGCGTGTTGCGGAACATGGCGATGGTGGTTTCTTTGTTTCCCGCGAACAGGAACTTGAAGTTATCCAGGCCGCACCACTTGCTCTTGTAGATCAGGCTCCACAGGAATCCCTTGCCCGCCGCAACCTTGTAGTTTTTAAAGGCGATCAGGATACCAAACATGGGAATATAGCAGAACAATAGATACCAAAGGGTGGTGGGAAGGGATAAAAGGAACAGCTGAAGATCGTCCAGTATGCTTTTGCCCCTTTTCTTTTTGGTCTTTGGCAATGTTTGTTCCATAGCCACGGCCTTTTTCAATTGCAACGCCTCCTGACTTTGATAAATGAAACAATCAAACAAACGGACGTTCAAAAAGAAAATGAGCGTTCATTCTGCGTCTGATTCACCGTTGTTTAGTGTGTAAGACATTATAACAATTCAGAGGCCATTTGTCAACAACTTATTAGAATTTTACCAAAAGACATACGTTTATAAGCAAAACCTAGAATTCATCAGGCTCGGACATGAACAGGGGCAGCGGAAACCACCCGCCGGGGGCAAGGCTTTGTCTGGAAAAATAGAAAGGATCTGTCAGCAGACGCTGCATATCACGATGAGAGAAACGCTGGGGATGGTTCGCCCCGTCCGCTGCCTGCACCCGGTTGTCCTTTACCGTGACGGTAAAGGCCTGGCCGTCCGCCTCCAACTCCAGCACGCCGTCCGCCAGCGGCGCATAGCGGCTTTTCAGGTCCAGCAGCGCCCGCACCACCGGCGCATAGCGCAAAATGCACACCTGTATGCAGGAGGAGGCCTGCATGGACTCGGCATAGTCCCACACATGCTCGATCATGGGTATATTCCATCCGGGAATGGGAAAGGAAAAATAGGTCAGCTGGTGCAGGGCGATCCAGCCCTTGATGATACTGTCCAAATGCTCTGGCGTGTCCGCCAGCACTTCCGCCGCCTGGGCCGGGTCTTTGCCCGCGATAACATAGCCCAGCAGCCGCCCGTTCTGCAGGGCGGCATAGGGCTTGTGATTGTAGGAGCGGGCGGCGGTGACAAAGCCAAATTCCGCCCGGCTGGCGTACATGGCCTGGCTTTGATGCAAAGCGGCGGCCTGCCGCTCCATATCGGCGCCGGGCTGCATTTCCTGAAAGGTCACATTGCCCGTTTCACAATGGGAAAGGGCGTGACGCACGGCCCATTTGCTGACGACAGCCGTCATGCGGACGCCGCCGGATTCGTAGCCGAAATAGGAATAGCGCTGCCGCTGGCCCCCCAGCATGGCAATGTCCGTACCGTTTTGCAGCATACGGTCCATATTCAGCCGCATCAGCTTTTTCATATGGCCCTCGCCCCGGGCCTCCGGGTGTACGCATACGGTGCCGATGTAGCCGGTTTTTAACGGCGCGCCGTTTACCCACAGCGTGCCGGGCAGGGTGGCCACCAGTCCGCGTATGCCCTGTTCATCGTCCACAGCCAGAAAATGCAGCTGGGCGCTGTCTACATCAGGGCCGTATACCTTGGGCAGCAGGGCGGCAAAGTCGTGAGGATAGGAAACCCGGCTGAACACCTGGTTGGCCAGGGACAGACAGGCCTCCCGCTCGGATGGCAAAGCGGTACGGTAGGTAATCAAGGTCAGCCGTCCTTTCTTTCCCGGCAGAACAGCTGCCAGGCTTCGTTGTGCAGCCTGCGGCGGAAGGGCATCAGCTTAACGTTGTTGCGGGTGGGGCAGACCCGGTTGCTCAGCAGCATGACCCAGAAGCCGCTGGCGGGCTCCACCACCATGGACGTGCCGGTAAACCCGGTGTGACCGAAGGTTTGGGCGGGCATCTGGTCGCCAAAGAAGCACTCCGGCGTGCCTGCCAGGTGGAAGCCCAGGCCCCGGTGCTGGTCCTGACCGGGCGTCTGGTTCTGGATGGCCATTTCCATGGTTTCCCGCTTTAAAAAGCCGTCGCCCATCAGGGACAGCATGGAGGTAAAGCGGACGCCGTCGCACAGGGGCATGAATACTCCCGCGTTGCCGGAATTGCCCTGCAAAAAGCGGGCGTTTTCATCATGAACCACGCCAATGATGGGACGGCCGGTTTCCGGGTCGTCCTCGGTGGCGGCAAACACGCCCGCGTCCGGAGTGGGGCAGTAGCCGGTATGGGTCATGCCCAGAGGCATGAAAACCCGCTCCCGGGCCAGATCCTTCAGAGGCTCGCCATAGCGCTTTTCCAGCAGCTTGCCCAGCAGGATATAGCCCATGCAGGAATACATGGGCTTTTCGCCGGGAACCCCCGCCAGCGGGTGGTCCAGAATGCAGCGGGCCGCGTCCTCCGGGCTGGCGATGTACTGGCTCAGCCAGAAGGCGGGCTCAAACCCGGCGGTGTGGGTCATCAGCATATAAACGGTGATGGCCTTTTTGTCCTCCGGCACGTTGTCAAAATAATCGGACAGATGATCCTGCAAATGGATTTCGCCGTTTTCCACAGCCTTCAGGGCCAGCATGGTGGGGCCCAGAATTTTGGACATGGAGGCCATATCGTACAGGGTATGCACGTCGGCGGGCTGGCCGTCCGGCAGGGGCACGCGGCCCACGCAGGTCTGGGCCAGCACCTGGCGGCCCCGGCCGATAGCGCCGCAGCCGGAGGGAAAGCAGCCTTCCTCCAGCCCCTGCTGCAAAATGGTATCCAAAAACGACTGATACGGATTCATAACAATCTCTCCTTTGGGCGGCTGGGCCGCCTTAGATTGTGGAAAAACTTTCTCCCAACTTCTCATAGACCGGTCGGGCGGCTAAGCCGCCTCAGCCTGTCGAAAAACCCCTGATTAGCCGCCAGCGCCCGCGAACATCGCTTCGCTGGTTCGCGGAAAAAGTGCTGCGGCACAAGGCTTAGGGGCACTGCCCCTAAAA
>CAKTUU010000050.1 GCA_934621505.1 uncultured Clostridia bacterium | reverse complement strand
TTGGTGGGAACAACAGGGCTCGAACCTGTGACCCTCTGCTTGTAAGGCAGATGCTCTCCCAGCTGAGCTATGCTCCCCCAACCGTTCCGCATCCTGCGGCGACGTCCATTATCATAACCTACAAAGTGGAATTTGTCAAGAATGTTTTTCAAAAAAATCATAAATTTTTCCGAAAAAGGCGATGCTAAGGGAAAAGGCCGCCATCCTTGACAGGCATTTGCACCCGGCATATAATAAGGAAACAATTCGGCTGGACACCTCAAAGGGGGGATGAAGCATGGCCATACCCTACAGCCGCACCATTATTGGCGGCTTGCCCTGGTACAGCGTGCTGATTGTGACGGGCATTCTGGCTGCCATTCTGCTGGCGGAGCGGGAGCAAAACCGGCTGGGGCTGCCCAAGGATACGGTGATTGATCTGGCGCTGGTAGCCGTGCCCTGCGGCGTGGTTGGAGCGCGACTGTACTATGTGGCCATGACCTGGGATTTGTTTCGGCAAAATCCCATCTCCATCCTGTATATCTGGGAGGGCGGCATAGCCATTTACGGCGCGGTCATTGGCGGAGCAGTGGGCGCGTGGTTTTATGCCCGGCGCAAGAAGCTGTCCTTTCTGCGCCTGTGCGATGTGGTGGCTCCCGGGCTGCTGCTGGCCCAGGCCATCGGCCGCTGGGGCAATTACTTTAACATGGAGGCCTATGGCCCGGAAATCACCGATCCCAGATTTCAGTTTTTTCCCATTGGGGTGCTGATTGACAGCGGCGACGGCTTTGTGTGGCACATGGCTACCTTCTTTTATGAATCCCTATGGAACGCAGTGGGCTTTTGCGTCCTGTGGCGGCTGCGCAAGAAGGAAAAGCAGCCGGGCAACCTGTTTTGCTGGTATTTGCTGATTTATGGCAGCGGCCGTTTTATCATTGAACAGCTGCGGCAGGACAGCCTGTATATCGGCTCCCTGCGGGCCTCCCAGTGGCTGAGCCTGCTTTTTTGCCTGCTGGCGGCCCTTACGCTGCTGTGGCGGGCTTTGGGCAGCCAGAAGCGCCGCTTTGTCCCTGGCGCGGTCAGCGCCGTGTGCTGGATAAGCCGCTGGCTGCTGATTCGGCAGCCGGTGCTTTACGCGGCCGCGTTGACCGCGGCGCTGGCGCTGGGCCTGTGCGGAAAAACCAAATGGCTGCTGGCGGTGGCCGCGGCGGACAGCCTGGGGCTGGCCTGTTATCTTTTGCGGATTCCCTTTAGCCCGCAGTTTGCCGAATATCTCCATGCCGTTATATGCAGCGCTACGCTGCCTGTGGCGGTGGGTCTGCTCAAATACCAATGAAGGGGGCGGGCGAAAGATGCCCATGGGTACCCTGAAAAATACGGTTTACGGCATGGCGCTGCCCATTCTGGGCCAGCGCTGCCTTTGGCATGCCCAGGACCCGGTTGGCCGGGTTTTGCACCGGCGGCATGTGGTGGGGGCTTGCGTGCAGCGGCTTGAAAAAGGCGCGCTGACAGCTTGCTATACCGTTGGGTTTGCGTCTTTGGAGGGCCAGCCCAGGCCTGTGCAAAAGGACACGGTGTTTCGCACGGCGTCGATTGCCAAAATGGTCACGGCGCTGCTGGTTATGCGCCTGCAAACCCAGGGGCGGCTGAATGTACGGCAGGATATTTCCGATTTGGCGGGCAGCCGGATTCGCAATCCCTATTGCCCGGAGGCGCCTATTACCCTGGGCATGCTGCTGAGCCATACGGCCGCCATGGCAGATTCTCCGGCCTACTTTGCTTCCTTTCAGGAGCCGGTGGATTTGGACGCGCTGCTGAAGGACCGGCAGGCATGGCTGCCCGCTGTGCCGGGGCTTTTCTTTCACTACAGCAATTTGGGCGCGGGTATGGTGTCCTGCCTGCTGGAAAAGCACTTTGGCTGCAGCTTTGAGCAACTGGCCCAGCAGGAGCTGTTTGCCCCTCTGCGCGTTCGCGCCACCTTTGACGCGTCTGCACTGCCGGAGGGCGCGGCGGCCGACTGCTACCGGGTATTGCCCAAGGCCCTTGCCTATGCCGCGAAAAAGCGGCGGGAGGAGGCCGTCCCCATGCGGGAGGCGAATCCCCAGCGCCATTATCTGGCGGCGGCGGGCGGGCTGATGATTACCGCCCCCCAGCTGGCCCGTCTGGCTCTGCTGGCCTGGGATGGCGGACGGGGATTTATCAGTGAGGAATGTCTGGCTTTGATGAAGCAGCCCATTGGGCGCTGGCCGGAAAAACAGATTCCCATGGGACACGGCATGGGCCTGCTGAAGCTGGAGGATCCGCGGGTATGTTCCCGGCCGGTATGGGGCCATCAGGGCTTTGCCTATGGCGCGGTCAACGGCGTGTTTTTTGACCGGGAAGGGAACGGGTTCGTCCAGCTGAACAGCGGAGCCAGCGAGCAGCGCAAGGGTCATCTGGCGCTGGTCAACCGGGATTTGATTCATCTGCTGATGAAAGGGTGACGCGGGCGTGCTGGAAACGATTCAAACCATTGAGGAAAACCGGCGCGGCGTGCTGGTTATTATGGAAAGCGGCGAAAAGCTGTGGTTTTCCAGGGAGGCGCTGTGCCAGCGTCCCACCCTGCAACCCGGGCAGGAATTGGATATGGAGCAGACCAGAAGCTGGCTGCTGCCCAGGCAATATCCGGAGGCGTTAAACACGGCGGTTGCCATGCTGGCCCAGCGCGCCCGGGCCAGCGGCGAAATCAAAAAAAAGCTGGCCCAAAAGCCCTATATGGACGATACGGTTGACATGGTGCTGTATAAGCTGGAAAAAGAAGGACTGCTGGACGACCAGACCTTTGCCAGGGAATGGGCCGCGTCCCGGTCCAGATGCCAGATGGGCAAAGCCCGCATCCTGCAGGAGCTGAAACAAAAGGGCATTGACCGGGAAACGGCGCAGGCCGCCCTGGAGGAACTGGACCAGGAAGAAAAGGACGAGGCGGCTGCCGCGCTGGCCTATCGTCTGGCGAAGCGGCACATAGGGGAAAGCGACAGCCGCAAGGTCATGCAGAAAATGCTGATGGCCATGGCCCGGCGGGGCTATGGGTATGAGGAAAGCCGGGCGGCCATTCAGCGGGCGCTGGAACAGCTGGAGGAGGAAGCCTGAAAAAGACGGGACTGCCGGTTATGGCAGTCCCGTCTGTGCTTTGAACGCCGTCCGCGTATACGGATGGGGTTGTTTTTTACTGGTTTTCCGTGGAATCAGGAGACAGAACGCTCCATTTTTGCTGAGCGTGGCGGCGAATGGCGTCAAACGTTTCGTCGCTCAGGTCATGCTCAATTTTGCAGGCGTCGGTCCGGGCGGTTTCCTCATTTACGCCCAGCCGGGTCAAAAATTCCGTCAGCAGGGTATGACGTTCCAAAATGCGCTTGGCAATGGCCTCGCCGCTGGGGGTCAGGGTAATGTGGCTGTCCGCGCCCATTAAAATATAGCCGTTTTCACGCAGCCGCTTCATGGCAAAGCTGACGGATGGTTTGGTTACGTTTAAATGCGCCGCGATGTCTACCGAACGGGCCGACCCGTTTTTTTCGCAAAGCATCAAAATGGTTTCCAGGTAATCCTCGGCTGACTCATAGATATTCATGCCAGGCCTCCTTATCCTAAATAAGATATCGCAAAACAGAGACAAAATACACAAAGCTGACGGTTGTTGCGAAAAAACGCAAGCAGCCAGCCGTTCGTCTTTGTGCCCCACAAAAGCGTACATTGTGTCGAAATAAGTGAATCAACCGCCCTATTGTTTCACTACCTTCTATTTTACCACAAAACGGCTGCAAAAACAATGCGCAGTTTTGGACTTTTCAAAAAAGAGTTGACATTTGTCCGAAATCAGACTACAATACATTGGTCTGATTTCGGACAAGATGGAGGAGGAAGCATGGGTGAAATTTCATGGCAGCTTCAGCAATACAACGAGCTTTGGCGTGAAAACGACTCGTTTTACCGGAAAATGGCCAAAACCATGGGCTTGTCGGAATGCACCATGTGGATTTTGTATAGCCTGCGGGTTTATCAAAAGCCCATGACCCCCGCGCAGCTGTGCGATGTAATGCTGCAGCCCAAGCAAACCATTCATTCCGCGCTGAAAAAGATGGAGGCGGACGGGCTGCTGGAAACGATGCCCGCTCAGGACAGGCGCAGCCGCCGTCTGCGGCTGACGGAGCGGGGAACCGAACTGGCGCGCCGAACCGCCGATTTGGTGATTCAGGCGGAGCAGAACGCGCTGGACGCTTTGCCGCCGCAGGACTGTCAGCAGCTGCTGACACTGTTTCGCCAATACACGGACATTTTGCATAAGAGCTTACAATTGCTTCAGGAGAAAAAACATGCGGATTCAGCTATCTGACCATTTTACCTATTCCCGGCTTTTTCGGTTTGTGCTGCCCTCTATTGTCATGATGGTGTTTACCTCCATTTATGGCGTGATCGACGGCCTGTTCGTATCCAATCTGGTGGGCAAAACCCCGTTTGCGGCGCTGAACCTGATTATGCCCTTTATCATGGTGCTGGGGGGAATGGGCTTTTTGATCGGCACCGGCGGCAGCGCTCTGGTCGCCAGCGAATTGGGCCGGGGCGACCGGGATAAGGCCAACCGCACCTTTAGCATGATGGTGCTGTTTACCGTGCTGATGGGTCTTACGCTGACGGCGCTGGGGCTGCTGTTTTTGCGCCCTGCGGCACGGCTGCTGGGGGCGGACGATTTGCTGATGGAGGATTGCGTGCGCTATGGCGGCGTCTGCATTGCCTTTACCACGGCGTTTATGCTGCAAAATGTATTCCAGAGCTTTTTGGCTGCGTCGGAAAAGCCCCGGCTGGGTCTGGCGGTTACCGTGGCCGCCGGGGTAACCAATGCGGTTTTGGACGCGGTGTTTATGGCGGGTTTCGGCTGGGGCCTGACCGGCGCGGCGCTGGCTACCGGCATTGGCCAATGCGTGGGAGGCCTGCTGCCGCTGCTGTATTTTGCCCGGCCCAACAGCAGCCTGCTGCGGCTGACCAGAACCCGGCTGCAAATAAAGCCCATTCGCAAAGCCTGCGCCAATGGCTCCTCCGAGCTGATGTCCAACATTTCCTCCTCGCTGGTCAGCATGGTATATAACTGGCAGCTGCTTCGGCTGATTGGTCAGGACGGCGTGTCCGCCTATGGTGTGCTGATGTATGTGCAGTTTATCTTCGCCGCCATTTCCATCGGCTATTCCATCGGCAGCGCGCCGATTGTCAGCTATCACTACGGCGCCGGCCATACGGACGAATTAAAGAATCTGCTGCATAAAAGCAAGGTAATCATGCTGTCCACCGGCGCGGTGCTGACGCTGCTGGCGACTGGTTTGGCCGGCCCTCTGGCCAGGCTGTTTGTGGGATATGACGCGGGCCTGCATGACCTGACCACCCACGCTTTCCGGGTGTTTGCCTTCTCCTTCCTGCTGGGCGGGTTTAACATTTTCGCTTCCGGTTTTTTTACGGCGCTGAACGACGGGGGCGTGTCCGCAGCCATTTCCTTTTTGCGCACGCTGGTGTTTCAGCTGCTGTCGGTGGTGGCGCTGCCCGCTTTGGTGTGGGTGGACGGCATCTGGCTGGCCATTACCGTGGCGGAAACCTGCACCTTTATCATTTCCATGATCTTCTTAAAGGCGAAGCAGCCGAAATATCAATATTGATTTTACAGTGTAGCCAAAGGGCCTGTTCCCCCGCGAAAAGCGGAGAACAGGCCCTTTGGGCTATCATTGGGCGAAAAGCCCCGGTGTTTCAGAGAATTGCCGGTGCAGCGGGAACAATGGCTCACGCGGCTTCCTTGTCCAGACCGGCTTTGGCGATGCAGCGCTTCATCCAGCCGCCGTGGTAGTAATAAATAACAAACATCAGCGAGGTAATGGTCCAGGTAATGGGATAGCTCCACAGCACCATGGACAGGGTGTTATGGGCGGGAACCACCGTCACCAGCCACACAATGCGCAGCAGGCAAATGCCGCCCAGGGTCATCAGGGTGGGAATCAGCGAATCGCCCGCGCCGTGTACCGCACCGGAAAAGACCTCAATGCCCAGATAGGTGATATAGGCGGGTACCAGCAGGTGCAGCATTTCCAGACCGTATTGCACCACCGTTGTATCATCGGTAAACAGATGATACAGCGGCTTGCCCAGCAGCAGCAGCACGGCGCTGAGCACCAGCGTAAAGGCCGCCGATATGGCAAGGCAGACATGCACGCTTTTCCTGGCGCGGTCGTATTTGCGCGCGCCAAAGTTCTGGCCCACAAAGGTGGTAATGGCAACGCCGAAGGAGTTGACCACCATCCAGTAGAGACCGTCCATTTTGCCATAAGCCGTGTAGGCGGCCATTACGTCCGTGCCGAAGCCGTTGATGCTGGACTGAATGATAACGTTGGAGATGGAATACATCACCGATTGCAGGCCGGATGGAAAGCCAATTTGCACCACCCGCTGCAAAATGTGACTGTGAAAGCGAATTTTGCGCGCTTCCAGACGGTAGGGAGCCTCCGTGCGGGTCAGGGCCAGAACCACCAGCACCGCGCTGGCGGTCTGGGATAAAATGGTAGCCAGCGCCGCGCCGGCCACCTGCATTTCCAGTCCAACCACCAGCAAAATATCCAGCACAATGTTGGTCATACAGGCCGCGATCAAAAACAGCAGGGGGCGGCGGCTGTCGCCCACGGCCCGCAGCAGAGCGGAGCCGATGTTATAAATCAGGTTGGGAATAATGCCCGCAAAATAAATGCGGATATAGGTGACGGCATAATCCATCACATCCTGCGGCGTGCCCATCCACTGAAGCAGCGTGGGGGAAAGCACAAGACCGGCAGCGGTCAAAAACGCGCCGCAGGTCAGGGCCAGAGCCGCCGCGGTATGCACGGTGTCGCTTACCTCCTGATTGCGCCGCGCCCCAAAATACTGGGACAGAATGACCGACGCGCCGGAGGACAGACCCACAAAAAAGCCTACGATCAGGTTGATCAGGTTGCCGGTGGCTCCGCCAACGGCGGCCAGGGCTTCCTTGCCCACAAATTTGCCCACCACAATGGCGTCCACCGTATTGTACATCTGCTGAAAAAATGTTCCCAGCACAATGGGGAAGAAAAAGGCCAGCAGGCTTTTCCAGATCACACCCTCGGTGATTTGGTTGCTGTCAAAGGCGGCAAGGGTCTTTCGTTGCTTTTTCATGGCTGTTTCCTCAATTTCAGTTGTTCGGCTGTTAGCAGGGGAACATCCGGGTTTTGAAAAAAGGGACGCGGCACGTCCCAAAGATCAGTTCCAATGAGCCAGTTCCGCCTGAATATAGTCCAGACTCAGCAACTTGTCCCGCACCTCCTGTACGGTCAGCAGGCGGGTGTTGTTGGAATTGAACTCCGTCAGGGGATTGCGGTTCTGGTCGCCCTTGACCACATACTTATCGTAGTTCAGGTCTCGGCTGTCGGACGGCACGCGGTAAAAGTCGCCCATGTCCACGGCGTGAACGCATTCCTCGTTGGTCAGCAGGGTTTCGTACATTTTTTCGCCGTGGCGGATGCCAATGACCCGGATGGGGTTATCCGCGTGAAACACGGCCTTTACCGCTTCGGCCAGTACACCGATGGTGCAGGCGGGGGCCTTTTTGACCAGAATATCGCCGGTATGGGCGTTCTCAAAGGCAAACAGCACCAGCTCCACCGCCTCGTCCAGGCTCATGATAAAGCGGGTCATATCCGGGCTGGTAACGGTCAGGGGAAGACCCTGACGAATCTGATCGATAAACAGGGGAATGACCGAGCCACGGGAGCACATCACATTGCCGTAGCGGGTGCCGCAGATGGTGGTCCGTTCCTCTTTTACCGTGCGGCTTTTGGCCACAAAAACCTTTTCCATCATGGCCTTGGAGGTGCCCATGGCGTTTACCGGATAGGCCGCCTTGTCCGTGGACAGGCAGATCACCCGGCGCACCCCTTCCTCAATGCAGGCGGTCAGCACATTATCGGTGCCCAGCACATTGGTTTTAACCGCCTCAATGGGAAAAAACTCGCAGGAGGGCACCTGCTTCAGGGCGGCGGCGTGGAAAAGGTAATCCACGCCGTGAATGGCGTTTTTTACGCTGGACAGCTCCCGCACGTCCCCGATGTAATATTTGATTTTGTCGCTTTGGTAGCGGTGGCGCATGTCGTCCTGTTTTTTTTCATCCCGGCTGAAAATGCGGATTTCACCAATGTCCGTATTCAAAAAACGCTTCAGCACCGCTTCGCCAAAAGAACCGGTGCCTCCGGTAATCATCAGGGTTTTGCCGCTGAAAGGCGTCATGGGTTTATTCCTCCTCGGTGGTTTTCAGCACGTTGCCTGTCAGGCGGTGCAGCACTTCGCGGTAGGCTTCCTCCACATTGCCCAGGTCGTGGCGGAAGCAGTCGATATCCAACGGCTCATGGGTGCGGGAATCCCAAAAACGGCAGGTATCCGGCGATACCTCGTCCGCCAGCAGAATCTGCCCGTGAAAACGGCCAAATTCCAGCTTCAGGTCAATCAGTTCAATGTTGATGTCCCGCAGGCATTCCCGCAGCACCTCGTTGACCCGCAGACCCATGGCCTCCATCTGGGCCATTTCCTCCCGGGTGGCCAGCTCCATGGCGGTAATATGGGTCAGGTTGACCAGGGGATCCTCCAGATCCGGATCCTTCAGGCAATATTCCACCACGGTGTTTTTCAGCCGGGTGCCATCCGGATAGCCAATTCGTCTGGCCAGGCTGCCCGCCACAATGTTGCGCACCTTTACCGTTACGGGAATAATCTGCACCCTCTTGACCAGCGAGCAGCGGTCGTCAATCCGGCGGATAAAGTGGTTGGGCACCCCTTTTTCCGTCAGCAGGGTAAACATGTATTCGCAAATCAGGTTATTGATTTCGCCCTTGCCAATAATACGGCCTCGCTTCAAACCGTGAAAGGCAAAGGTTTCATCCCGGTAGTAGACAACCGCTTCATCCGGGTTTTCCGTTGCGTACAGCCGTTTGCCCTTGCCCTCGGTAATCAGTTCGGTAATATTGCTCATTCCTTTACCTTCCTTAATAACGATGTATTACCGCCATTGTAGCACGGCGGCGCGGGATGCGCAAGCCGTCATTCAAACAGCGGTTCAATCCGCGGCCGCAGCACGCCTACCGCCGGACCGATCAGCAGGCTGATGGCCAGCGTGGTCAGACCGACGGTGGAGCCCATCAGCCATCCCAGCACTAGAAAGGAAACATCCCACACAACGCGGACAATACGGTAGGGAAAACGTCTGACCGCGGTAGAAAGCAGCTGCGCGCCCGCGTCATAGGGGGCTATGCCCAGGTCGATGACAATATAAAAAGCCACGGCAGGCAAAAAAATGCACATGGCGGCGGCAAGCAGCAAAAGCCTGAGGCCAAACGGGCTGGCGGGGGATAGAACCGGCCGCAGCAAAAGCAAAAACAGGTCTGCCGTATAACCCACCAGCACCATATTGGCGACTGTGCCAATGCCGATCAGCGACGGGTCCAGCAGAACAACGGGAATAAACAGGACCAGATTCAGCAGAAACTGGCAGGTTCCAAAGCTGAGTCCCGTGAGACCCGACAGCCCCATGGAAAAGGTGGAGCAGGGGTCCAGTCCAAAGTTCACCTGGTCAAATATGGCAATGCAAAAGCCCATCAAAAAGGTGCTGATAAGCAGAGCCGCCATCCTGCGTCCGGCATGAGAACGATGCCAGAACGCCAGAGAGAAGCGCTTTTTCACGGCAAATTGCCTCCCAAACAAAAATAGGTTGCCAGAATACAGCAAAAAACATTATAGCCATTGTTGGGGAAATATGCAATTGTTTTTTCCATCCATATCAAAAAGAAAGGGCCACGGCAACGCGGCCCCAAAATCGTTGATTCTACGGCAGTTCATGCCGCATAGGCTTTTATGCTGCGCGCTCAGCGCATCAGCCGCTTGCGGCCATCGTCCAGGTACTGGCCCAAATCGTGCAGGTTTTCCAGGGCACGTCCGCAGCCCATCACCACGTTGGTCTGGGGATCCTCCGCACAGGAGCAGGGCACCTTCAGCGCGTCCGCGATAGCCTCGCACAGGCCAAACATTTCCGCGCCGCCGCCGGAAAGCAGAATGCCATATTCAAAAATGTCGGCGGCCAGCTCGGCCGGGGTATGCTCCAGCACCCCGTGAATGCTTTCAATCAGCTGCTGCAGGGGTTCGTCAATGGCCTCGGTAATATCATCGCTGGTGATGCGCATGGTTTTGGGCAGACCGGTAATCAGGTTGCGGCCGGTCACTTCCATATACAGCTGCTCGGACCTGGGAATGGCGGAGCCGATGTTGATTTTCAGCGCCTCGGCGGTGCGTTCGCCAATCAGCAGGTTATGTTTGCGGCGCAAATGGCGGATGATGGCGTCGTCAAAGCGGTCGCCGCCCACCTTGGCGCAGTCGCTGACAATGACCTTGCCAAAGGACAGCACCGCGATGTCGCTGACGCCCGCGCTGATATCCACGATCATGGTGCCATAGGCCTCGTCCATGGGCAGACCCGCGCCCAGCGCGGCGGCCAGCGAGCGGTTCAGTAGCTGGGTACGGCGCATGCCGGCGTCAAACATGGTGGAAATCAGGGAACGTTTTTCCATCTCGTTAACGGAGGTGGGCACGGCCAGCACGGCCCTGGGCCGGGCAAACATATGCTTGCCGATGGCTTTGGTCACAAAGCCCTTGAGCATAAAGCTGACCAACTGGTAATCCGACACGGTGCCGTCGCGCAGGGGCCGGATGGCCAAAATGTTGCCGGGCGTGCGGCCGATCATTCGCTTGGCTTCCTCGCCAAAGGCCAGGATATCTCGGCTGTCACGGTCAATGGCCACTACGGTTGGCTCCCGCAGCACAATGCCCTTGCCTTTCATGTAAATCAGGATCTGGGATGTACCCAAATCAATCCCGATATCGCTGATACTTGCCATGCAAACTCTCCTTACAAACGGCGTTTGCGCACACCAAAAAAGAGCGGTATGCGCTATCCATTTGGAAGGATTCGCCGCGGCGGCTGTTAAATCCTTCTTTCCAGGCGGCTGTATTTACGGCGGGTGGCTTCGCCCCCGCGCAAATGGCGGACGGATTTATGGTAAGCCAGCACCTGCCGCACCTGACTGGCCAGGGTCTGGCTTACCTGGGGAAGGCGCTGATGAACGTCCTTATGCACGGATGATTTACTGATGCCAAAGGATTTTGCGGTTTCCCGGACGGTGGCCCCCGTGTCTACCATATACTGACCGATACGCACGCACCGTTCCTCAAGATCAAGCTGCACTTTTTTATCCTCCCGTTTTTGGGAAAGGATATGCGCCAGCCCCCAACAAATGACCATGCAGGGCAGGGGCAGTGCCCCTGCACCCCGGGCCGCTTCGCGGGGGGTGTGCGTGGGGCGCAGAACACTTTGATTTTTCGGACACGAAAAATCAAAGTGCCTGGCGCGCGTCGTGAAAGGTGGGGGTACGCAGGCAGTTGGGCAAAGCCCATGCGGCCCAAGGCATATGTCCCCACGCATCCTCGGAAAACCGGTTATAAAAAACAGGTCCCCTCGTTTCCGAAGGGACCTCAGACTGTCGAAAAACCCTGATTGGCCGTCATCGCCCGATAATGTACAATAAGTTGCGCAAATTGGAAAGAGAATAAAAAGAAGACATAGCTTGCAGGCTCTGGTAGAATGAAG
>CAKTUU010000049.1 GCA_934621505.1 uncultured Clostridia bacterium | reverse complement strand
GAATTGGCCGTTCTATACAAACGCCTTATCTTGATTCCAGCATACATACCCCGTTCCTCATCGTCAACAGAAGAAAGAGTTTTTGCACAAATTCTCATTTTTCTTTGCTTTTGATTGAAAATCTGTGCAAAGGCTTGTCTTTGTATTGAAATTTCTATTTTACCGTGGTATGAAAAGGACAAAAGGACTTTAGATTTTTGTTTGCGAAGGAGGGAAAGCCTTGCACATTCTGTCATTAGATGTAGGAACCACCAGCATGCGCGGAATCCTGTACGACCGGGAGGGGCGGGAGGTCGCCTGTGAAACCGTGCTGACGCCTCTGCTGATTGACCAGAAAAAGAATACCATGGAGCAGGATCCCCTGGTTTACCGCCGGGGCGCTGTGCAGATTTGCCGCGGGATTGCCGCCAGATATCCTGTGGACGCGGTTTCCGTAACCGCTTTTCGGTCTACGCCCACGCTGGTGGACCGGCAGGGCGAGGCGCTGTGTCCCTTTATTATGTGGCAGGATACCCGCAACAGCGCCATCTGCGAAAGCCTGCGGCCCCACAACCAGCGAATTTATCAGACCTGCGGCGCTTCCGTTAATACCGTGTTTACCGGAACCAAGCTGACCTGGATGAAGCGCTTCTGGCCCGAGGCGTATCAAAAGGCCTATAAGGCCATGATTGTGCCGGATTACATCATTCACGCCATGACGGGCACCTTTGCAACGGACCGCACCTTTGGCAGCCGGACGCTGCTGATGGATATCCGCACCCTGCAATGGAACGACGATATGTGCCGCCTGCTGGAAATAGACCGGAACAAGCTGTGCGAGCTTTGCGACCAGGGCGGCATCCGGGGCGGCGTTACGCCTGAATTTGCCAGGGCAACCGGTTTGAAGGCCGGAATCCCCGTTATTACCGCGGGCGGCGACCAGCAGTGCGGGGCGCTGGGACTGGGTGTGATGGACAGCCAGACCATCGAGGTAAACTCGGGCACCGGGTCCTTTGTGATTTCGCTGGTGGATAAGCCCTGTCTGGAAAATTCCAATGTCATCTGCAATGTGGCGGCGGTTCCGGGGCTGTATACCCAGGAAATGAACATCATCGCTTCCGCTTCCGCCGTCAACTGGCTGATTCGGGAATATTTCCCGGAATACTGGGGCGATCAGCCTGATTTTGACGCGGTAAACCGCATTGCGGCGCAAACACCGGCCGGTGCGCATTGCCTGTTGTCCGTGCCCCATTTCCAGGGCTGCGGCTCCCGGGATTGGAACCCGCAGGCCAGAGCGGGCTTCTGGGGGTTCAGCCTTGGCTCCAAACGGGGAGATATGATTCGCGCTTTGTACGAGGGCATCGCGGCGGAAATTGCCAAAAGCATCGACGCGCTGCCAAGCCAGTGCCAAAGCGCCAAAGAAATTGCTGTGGCCGGGGGATTGTCCCGTTCCAATATCTATTTGCAAATCCTTAGCGGCATGACCAACCGCACGCTGCTGCGCAGCCATCACATGCAGGCCACGGCCCGCGGCGCGTGGATTTCCGCCGCCGTTACGCTGGGCCTGTACGGCAGCTATCAGGCGGCGATTGATCAGACCCGCCGGATTGACACCACCGACCGAATCACCCCCATTGGGGAAGAGGCCGACTTCTACACCAACCATTACAAGCCTCAAACAGAGGCGCTGTACCGCGCCGCCTGCGCCATGCAAAGCAGACTAAACCCAGTATTATAAAAGAAAGAGGGATGCACAATGGCTACCAATGTAAACGAAATTTCCCGTGAAAGCTGGATTCTGTCCACCTTCCCCGAATGGGGAACCTGGCTGAATGAGGAGATTGAGCGGGAGCAGGTTCAGCCGGGCACCTTTGCCATGTGGTGGCTGGGCTGCACCGGCATCTGGCTGAAAACCGAACAGGGCACCAACCTGGTGACCGACCTGTGGTGCTCCACTGGCAAGCAGACCCATGGCAACGGCCTGATGAAAAAGGGCCACCAGCACATGAAGATGATCGGCTGCCAGAAGATTCAGCCCAACCTGCGCAACGTGCCCTGCGTCATCGATCCCTTTGCCATGAAGAACGTGGACGCCCTGCTGGCTACCCACGACCATTCCGACCATATGGACATTCATGTGGCCGCCGCCATTTTGCAAAACTGCCCCGACTGCCGCTTCATCGGCCCGGAAAACTGCGTGAAAAAGTGGATGGGCTGGGGCGTTCCTCAGGAACGCTGCACGGTTGTGCGCCCCGGCGACACCGTGACCATCAAGGACGTTACCCTGACGGTTCTGGAATCCTTTGACCGCACCGAGCTGGTAACCGTGCCCCCGGAAGTCACCCTGAAGGGCACCATGCCCCAGGATATGGATGTGCGCGCCGTCAACTACCTGTTTGAAATGAAGGCCGGCACCCTGTATCACAGCGGCGATTCCCACTACTCCAACTACTACGCCAAGCACGGCAACGAGCACCATATCGATGTGGCCCTGGGCTCCTTTGGCGAAAACCCCCGCGGCATGACCGATAAGCTGACCGCCATCGATATGCTGCGCATGGCCGAGTGCCTGCGCTGCCAGACCATCATTCCCATTCACCATGATATCTGGACCAACTTCAAGGCTGATCCCTACGAAATTCTGGTGCTGTGGAACATGCGCAAGCATCGCTTGCAGTACAGCTTTAAGCCCTTCATCTGGGAAGTGGGCGGCAAGTTTACCTGGCCCATGGATAAGGACCGTCTGCAATACATGTATCCCCGGGGATTTGACGACGCTTTCAGCGTAGAGCCGGATCTGCCCTTTATTTCCATGCTGTAAGAAAGGATTTGCTTCATGAAAGATTTTGAATGGCAAAAAATCAGTCTGGGGCAGATTGAAAAATGCTACGCGACCCTGGGCGTAATGCTGGAAGGCGAGCCCTGCCTGTTCTTTGGCGGCGAGGGCAACGGCAGCATGCAGGCCTTCCGGGGCAAAAACTTTGAACAGAAAATTCCCATCTGGGAAGGGGGCGGCGGCACCATGTCCGTCGTTCCCCTCACCGAGGGGGTCATTCTGGCCTCCCGCGGCTTCTATTCCATGGTGGACAGTCAGGACAGCGTGATTGAGCATATCCGCTACACGGGCAATGGCTTTGAGCATACGCCCATCGCCACCCTGGACTTTCTGCACCGCTTTGATACCCTGCTGGCCCCGGACGGCACCCGGTGGATTTTTGCCGCCAGCCTGCATGGGGGAAAGGTGGATAAGACGGACTGGTCCAAGCCCGGCCATATGTATGTAGGCAAAATGGACAGCGACTGGACCAAGCCTGTTCAGGTTGCCCTGACCCAGTTGCCCGGTGATTTTTACATGAATCACGGCTTTTGCAAGGGCCATTGGCAGGGACGCGAGGTGGCCTTTACCGCCAGCAGGGAGGGCGTGTTTGTGTGGACGCCTCCGGAAAAGGCGGATGGCGAATGGCAGATGCGGCAGCTGCTGAATATGCCTGTCAGCGATATCGCTCTGGCGGATCTGGACGACGATGGCAAGCAGGAAATGGCCGTGCTGATGCCCTTCCACGGAAATGAATTTCACATTTTCCGTCAAAATGGCGATGAATGGCAGCAGGTATACAGCTATCCTGTGGAGAATGATTTTTATCATGCCGTTATTGCGGGTACGATTCATGGCGAAAAGGTGTTTGCTGGCGGCGCGCGCAAGCTGGCCGCGGACCTGTTTGTGATTCGCTGGGACGCCTCGCAGGGACAGTACGCCGCCCAACAGCTGGAGGCCGGCCCCGGCCCCAGCAATCTGGCTTTGCTGAATGCGCCCGATGGCGATTGGCTGCTGAGCGCCAACCGCATGATTTTTGAGGCGGCTGTTTATCGTTTTTAACGGATAGGGGAGGTGAAATCGTGGATCAGGAAAATAAGGAGCGCAACGAACAGGAACTGATGAGCATTGTTTCGTATCTGTATTATTATGCGGATATGAACCAGTCCGACATTGCTTCGCGGCTGTTTTTGTCCCGGTCCACGATTTCACGCCTGCTGAAGAAGGCTCGTGCCAGCGGCGTGGTGGATTTGAAAATCAATGAGCCGTGGCAGCGGAATTTGGCCCTGGAGGACAGCCTGAAAACGCGCTTTTCCGTGGAAAGCGTGCGCGTTTTGAAGGTACAGGACCATTGGACCAAGGAGGACATTTTGACCACGCTGGGCAAAATGACCTTTTTCTATATCAACTGCCTTGTGGAAGAAAATACCGTGCTGGGAATCAGCTGGGGCAACACCATCTCCCATGTGGTGGATTCCTTCGATTCCAACAGCAACATTCCCTTTACGGTGGTGCCCATCATGGGCAATAAAATCTGGCCGTCCGTCAAGTCGGAAAGCCTGGAAATCAGCTACCGGTTTTCCCGCATTTATGGGGCCAGGTACTTATCCCTGGACGCTCCGCTGTATGCCAAAACCCGCGAACAGTACCAGGAGCTGATGCAAAAACCGGATAACGCCGAGGCGCTGTCCTACGCCAGAAAGGCGGATAAAATTTTGACCAGCGTGGGATCCATTGAGGACCGCAGTTGGGAGGATGTGCTGGGCCCGCAAAAGTTGGCGCGCTTGCAGGAATTGGGCTGCGTGGGCCATGTGGGCGGCCACTTTTTTGATATTAACGGCTACGAAATAGAGGGAACCTACAAGGAACTGCTCATTGGCCTGACTCTGGAGGAGATACGCAATGTGCGCGACGTGGTGTGCGTGGCGGCCAGCTCCACCAAGGCCAAAGCCGTGTACGGCGCCATACGGGCCAACCTGCTGGACGCCCTGTTTATTACTCAGCCTTTGGCTGAACAGCTTTTGGAAATTGCGGATCAGCGCCGGCTGTAATCCGGGAAAGCGTTTTTACCGATGAATATGGAAATGCTTGCTACGTTGCTGCCTATCTTTCTAACCATTTTGCTGGGCCATCTCTGCCGTCGCTTCCGCATTCTAAAGCCGGAGGGAATTGCAACGCTGAAAAAGGTGGCGGCGAACCTGACCCTGCCTGCGTCGGCCCTGTCCGCCTTTGCCAGCGTGGATTATTCTCCCCGCAACCTGTGGATGCCGGTGTGGGTGGTTATCGCCAGCTGCCTGATGCTGGCAATGGGCTATGCGGCCCAGCGCCTGCTGCGCCTGCCGGGCAAAACCGTGCCCTATCTGATGACGGGCTTTGAGGGCGGCATGCTGGGCTTTTCGCTGTACCCCATGCTGTATGGCAATCTGGCTCCGCTGGCCATGCCGGTAATTGGCAATGT
This sequence comes from uncultured Clostridia bacterium, assembly GCA_934621505.1. Lineage (GTDB taxonomy): Bacteria > Bacillota > Clostridia > Christensenellales > Aristaeellaceae > Limiplasma. The sequence goes on along the minus strand of CAKTUU010000049.1, from coordinate 6,504 downwards.
GTTTTTTATTTTTACCATTTATAAGGTGCTGCTTTCACAGTCCAAGGGCCCTAAGGCCCAGCTGAAGGAAGCTCTGACCTCTCCGTCCATCTGGGCGCTGGTTCTGGGCCTGCTGATTGGCGCGACCGGCCTGTACAAGGCCATGGAGCCCAGCGGCGCGCGGGCTGTGTTTACCCGCATTCTCAGCTACATGTCCGCGCCCACCAGCTACCTGATTCTGATGGCCATCGGGTATGAACTGGACTTGCGCAGCGTGGCCTGGGGCAAGGTGGGCGTTACGGTGCTGTGCCGCATGGTCATTTGCGGCGTTATGCTGGCGGTAACCCTGCTGCTGAACCGTTTTGTAATGGGCGGCACCATGGAGATCAGCGCTGCGGTGATGCTGTTCATTCTGCCCGCGCCCTTTGTGGTTACCGTATTTGCCAAGGATGACAGCGAGCAAAGCTATCTGTCCTCCTGCCTGTCGGTGATGACCCTGGTAACGGTGCTGGCATTTGCGGGAATGATTCTGTTTATGAAATAAGAAAGAAGGGGTACTATGCTGGAAAAACTGAAGCAGGAAGTGCTAGAGGCCAATTTGGCCCTGCCCGCCCATGGACTGGTCACCTTTACCTGGGGAAACGTGTCCGGTATCGATCGTGAAAAGGGATTGATGGTCATTAAGCCCAGCGGCGTGGAATACGACGGAATGAAAGCGGATGATTTGCCGGTGGTGGATCTGCAAACCGGCAAGGTGGTGGAAGGCCATTACAAGCCCTCCAGCGATACGCCCACGCACCTGGCGCTGTACCGTGCTTTTCCCAATCTAGGCGGCGTTGTGCATACCCATAGCCGCTGGGCGACCACCTTTGCCATGGCGGGCAAGTGCATTCCCGCTATGGGCACTACCCAGGGCGATTACTTCTATGGCGATATTCCCTGCACGCGCATGATGACCCCCCAGGAGATCGCCGGGGAATATGAACTGGAAACCGGCAACGTAATTATAGAAACCTTTCAGGGAACGGATCCGCTGACCATTCCCGCGGTATTGGTGCACAGCCACGGCCCCTTTGCCTGGGGCACCAGCCCCATGAACGCCGTGCATAACGCGGTGGTGCTGGAGGAAGTGGCCTTTATGGATTGGCATGCGCTGGTGTACAACCCCGACGCGGGAAGGATGCAGCAGGAACTGCTGGACCGGCATTATCTGCGCAAGCATGGCGCAAACGCCTATTACGGGCAGTAAGGAGATTCCTTTTGCCCGGCCGGTTGGCCGGGCCAGACCGTCAAAAAAGTGGAGGTGCAGGAGGCACTGCCTCCTGCCGGGGTTTTAGGGGCAGAGCCCCTAAGCCTTGTGCCGCAGCACTTTTTCCGCGAACCAGCGAAGCGCTGTTCGTGGGCGCTGGCGGCCAGTCATGGGTTTTTCGACAGTCTGACCCGGCCGGTTGGCCTGGTTTTTGTGCTTTTGTGAAGAAAAACGGTCAAAACCAGACATCCTATATAACATCAAAAATAGCGTATATCCATAAGAAACAAGAAAAATGGCCATTTTTCAGAAAAAGTAATGAGAAAGATACAAAAGAAAGAAAAGAATGAGTATAAATTTATTTTTGAAATTGACCGTTTTTGTGGACTTTTGAAAGAAAAGGTGATAGAATATGTCTGGAAGCACAGGAACATAGTGGAGGTGCCCAACTTGCTTGCCATTGAACGACGCAATAATATCAACGAATTTTTGCAGCTATATAAAACCGCCAGCGTTGCCGAACTGGCAAAGCGCCTTGGCGTAACGGAGGAAACCATCCGCCGCGACCTGAAAGTGATGGAAAGCAGCGGTCAGCTGCTGCGTACCCATGGGGGCGCGTTCATTTCCGAAAAAGCGGCCAATACGGTTACCACAGACGCGCGCGCCAAAAAGAATCAGGAAGGAAAGGAAGTCATCGCCCGCATGGCTTCCAAGCTGGTCAGCGATGGGGAAACCCTGTTTTTGGATTCCTCAACCACCGCGTTTTATCTGGCCCAGGCGCTGGCGGCTTATCCGCTGACGATTATCACCAACTCCCTGCCTACCGCCAGCCTGCTGACACAGCACAAAAACATTCATCTGATTATGCTGGGAGGGGATTATACCGCCAGCATGTCCGCGTTTTATGGGGCGCAGACGGTTCAGTCCATGAACGATTATTTTGTGGACAAGGCGTTTTTTTCCTGCCGGTCGCTGGATTTGGCCAGCGGATTGACGGATGCTCACGAGGACACTTGCAGCCTGCGTCGCAAGGTGCTGTCCCGCAGCAAGTTTTCCTGCTGTATTGCGGACCAGTCCAAGCTGGGACACAGCTCCTACATTCGTTTGTGCGGTTTTGACAGCATCAGCGCACTGGTAACGGATTGCCCCCTGAATCAGGAATGGCGTGATTTTTTGGACGCTCACGAAGTGCTGTATCCGGGCAAAAAAAATTCTATTTTGGAAAATGGCTGATAATGCACAAGAGCCGCCCCGTCAGGAGCGGCTCTTGTCATATCCGGAATTATTTGCTCTGTTCCCACAGCCAGTCCATCACGCCATGGACGTTGTTGTAGGGCAATACCCAGCTGTTGTGATGCTCCACGCCGATCTGCTTTTCCTTCGCATATGCACATTTTCCCGTTTTGTTTGCACAAATGTGCTTTTTGTATGCGATCATTTTTGAGGATATGCCAGAGCTGCTGATGATAGGGGAAACGTAAAGCAAACCCTTCCGATGGGGTATTCATCGGAAGGGTTTGCTTATTTACATTTGCGCTTCCTGCGGCTTTTTCCGTTTCCGGAAGACCTTGGCAAACGTTCCACCGCGCTTGAGACCACTGTGCTTGTAATCGGAGTACATGTCAATGGCCACAGCCACGATAATGATAATGCCCTTGATCAGGTCGTGGTAGACGGGGTCAATGCCCAACAGCTGCAAACCGTTGGTCAGAATGCCAATGAGCAGCGCGCCCATCATGGCGCCCTGAATGGTGCCAGCGCCGCCGCGCAGGGACACGCCGCCCACCACAATGGCCGCCAGCACGTCGTTTTCGTAGCCCTTGGCCTGGGTGGCGGAAGCCTGCTGGTTCATGCTGGACAGCACCAGACCGGACAGCGCGCCCATGATACCGGAGATCACATAGGCAATGATAATGACCTTCTTCACATTGATGCCGCTGAGATTGGAGGCCTCCCGGTTGCCGCCCACGCAGTACAGGTCGCGGCCGTAAACCGTGTGGTTCAGCACAATGTAGGTAAACAGGAAGCAGAGCAGCAGAATGTACACCGGCACCGGAATGTCCAGGATGCGGGCGCTGCCCACCCAGTTGAAGGCGTCGGCCTTCATAACGTTAATCAGCTGGTTGCCCGTGACCGTCTGCACCAGGCCGTACAGGATTTCCGAGGTGGCCAGGGTCAGCAGGAAGGCGGGAATGTTGAACCGGCTCAGCACCAGACCGTGGAACAAACCGGACAAAACGCCCGCGCCCAGACCCAGCAGCACGCCCAGCACAATGCCCTGGGTGGTAAAGCCATAGTGCACAATGGTGGTGCAGCAGGCCGCGCCCGCCAGGGCCGCCGTGCCGGACACGGTGCGGTCAATGCCCGCCAGCAGCACCGGGAAGGTGGCGCCGCAGATCATGATGCCCTGCAGGGAAATGGCGTACAGAATGTTGCGGAAGTTGCCCGCCGTCAGGAATTTGCCGGGCAAAAGAATGCTGAACAGAATACACAGGGCAATCAGGATCAGCACCCGCTTTTCCCGGGTGGCCTTTTTCACAAAGTTCTGAAATTTTTCCTTGCTCATCGGGTTAGGCCTCCTTTTGTCCGGGCACAATGCCGGAAGCGGTCAGCAGAATATCTTCCTGGGTGACCACGCCCTGGTTAAACTCGTGAATGACGCGGCCTTCCTTCATGACAATGATGCGGTGGGCCACACGCAGCACTTCCGCCACGTCGGAGGAAACCAGCAGCACCGCCACGCCCTGGGAGGCCAGCTCCTCGATGAAATTGTAAATTTCATCCTTGGCGCCAATGTCAATGCCCACGGTTGGCTCGTCAATCAGGATCACCTTCAGGTCCCGGGTCAACCACTTGGCCAGCACAGCCTTCTGCTGGTTGCCGCCGGACAAGTTGCCCACCACTACCTGAGAGTTGCGGGGACGCATGTCCACCAGCTCCACGGCCTTTTCGCCCAGCTCCTTTTCCCGGGTGCGAATGGCGAAGCCATGCCTGCTCAGCTTGTCGTAGTTGGTGCAGGCCACGTTCTTTTCCACGCTCAAGAGGGGAATGAAGCCCTGGGTGCGCCGGTCCTCGGGAATCAGGCCGAAGCCCGCGTGAATGGTTTTGCTGGTGCTGCCGGGCAACTTTTTGCCCTGGAACAGGATCTCGCCGCTGTCGTAGCCGTCGGCGCCAAAGATGGCCCGCAGCACCTCGGTGCGACCCGCGCCCACCAGACCCGTCAGCACCAGCACCTCGCCAGCCTTTACCTGGAAGCTGACATGCTGGAACCGGCCCACGCTGCACAGGTCCCGCACCTCCAGCACGGTTTCCCGGTCGCTGACGCACAGGGGACGGGACGCGGTGGCGTCGCTGAGCTCCTTGCCGATCATCATGTGGACCACCTTGCCGGGCTCAATGTCCTCGTGCTCCACCACGCCCTCCAGCCGGCCGTCCCGCAGGATGGTGATGCGGTCGGACAGGGCGAAAACCTCCTCCAGACGGTGGGAGATGTAGATGATGGACACGCCCCGCTCCCGCAGCTGCTCGATGATTTTGTACAGCATTTCGCTTTCCTTGGCGCTGAGGGAGGCGGTGGGCTCGTCCATGATAATCAGCCGGGCGTCGCTGGACAGGGCCTTGAGGATTTCCACCATCTGCTTCTGGGCCACGGACAGGGTCTCAATCACGTCGTCCGGCTTCAGGGGAAAGTCGAACCGCTGAATCAGCTCGGAAATTTCCTGGCGCATGGCCTTTTTCTGCAAAACGCCAAAGCGGGTTTTTTCCTTGTTCAGCAGAATGTTCTGGGTTACCGTCAGAGTGGGAATCAGGGAAAACTCCTGAAAGATGACCGCGACGCCCAGTTTGGTGGCGTCCTCGCGGCTGTTGATTTCCACCGGCTGGCCGTCAAAGATGATTTCGCCCCCGTCCTTGGGGTACACGCCAGTCAGCACCTTAATCAGGGTGGATTTACCGGCGCCATTTTCGCCCAGCAGGGCGTGAACCTCGCCCCTGCGCACGCTGAAATCCACGCCCTTGAGGGCCTGGACGTGGGAAAAGGTCTTGACGATGCCTTTCATTTCCACGATGTTCTGGCTCATTTTACCACCGCCATTTCACGGATTTTCGCACTGTGCCTGCGGGTGCGCTCGGTCATGAACTCGTTGTAGAAGGCGTCGAAGATCAGCATGGCCACAATCACCACGCCGGTCAGCAGCTGCTGGGTTTCGGTGGGGAAGCCAAACTTGCGGATGCCGTTTTCCAACACGTTCAGGAACAGCACGCCGATGAGGGTGCCGACAATATCGCCGCGGCCGCCGGAGAAGGCGCAGCCGCCGATGACTGTGGCCGATATGGCCTTAAACTCATAGCCAACGCCGCCGCCAGGCTCCGCCGTGCGGTTTTTGCCCAGGAAAAACAGGGCGGCTACAAAGGAACAGACGGCGGAAACCAGGAAGGCCGCCATTTTGGTTTTGACAAAGCTGATGCCGGAAATTTCGGCGCTGCTGCGGTTGGCGCCAATGGCGTACAGGTTGGTACCCAGCCTGGTACGCTTCAGAATGAACTGGGTGATAATGACCAGGGCCAGGAACGCCAGGGTAGCGATGTACATGCCCTTCAGGGGACCGGCGGACACCTTGCCGCCCAGCCACCTGATGACGTCGTTTTTGATGGAAACGGTGGTCAGTCCGCCGTGAGCGTCGTGAATGGACAATACGTACATCAGGCCCACAAAGACAAATTTCGTTGACAGGGTAGCGATAAAATCGGGAATGCGCAGCACCGCCACGGCAAAGCCGTTAAGCAGGCCGCCCGCCAGAGCCATGAGCAAAGCGGCCAGCAGGCACCAGCCGATGTTCAGGTCGGTATAATACAGCAGGTTGGCCACCACCATGCAGTTCAGGCCCATGAGCGCGCCGCAGCTCAGGTCGTTGCCGCCGGTGATGATGATAAAGGTAACGCCAATGGCCAGTATGCCCACCAGGGCGCATTCGCGAAGCATGTTATAAATATTGCTGGCCGTAAAAAACTTATCCGCAGTGAATCCAAAAATCAGCAGCAGCACCACCAGCAATGAAAACGAGATGATTCTGCGCAGGGTCTCCTGTCTCACAACCGTCCTCCTTCCCGCCTGGGATGCAGAAGCACCGGCAGGACTATCCATTGATTGAAACAGGGGGTTGGGCGGAAAACCCCCAACCCCCTGTAAGTTGTCGTGTTTTACCAGCGCATATCGGCGGTGATGGAATCCACGTTCTCCTTGGTTACGGTGATGGGAGGCATCTTCACAACGGGAG
>CAKTUU010000048.1 GCA_934621505.1 uncultured Clostridia bacterium | reverse complement strand
CCCAGCTTGGCAGCCATCTTCACCAGCTTGCCAACGCCGTCCTGATCCAGACGGGCGAAGGGATCGCTCTCGAAGATTTTGTTCTCGTAGTAGCTGTCCAGGAACTTGCCAGCGTCGTCACGGCTGAAGCCGAAGGTCATCTGGGTCAAGTCGTTGGTGCCGAAGGAGAAGAACTCGGCTTCCTCGGCGATTTCGTCGGCGGTTACAGCCGCGCGCGGAATTTCGATCATGGTGCCGATGTGGTATTCCATGGTGGTGTTCTGCTCGGCGAAAATCTTTTCGATGGTGTCCACAACGATCTTCTTCACAAAGGCCAGTTCCTTCTTGGAGCCAACCAGAGGAATCATGATTTCAGGCACGATGTCATAGCCGCATTCCTTGCGCACGTTGATGGCAGCCTGCATTACGGCGCGGGTCTGCATCACGGCGATTTCGGGATAGGTAACGGCCAGACGGCAGCCACGGTGACCCATCATGGGGTTGGACTCGTGCAGGGCGCTGATCTTGGTCTTCACTTCGTCCACGGTGCGGCCCAGGTTCTTGGCCAGCTCGGCGATTTCGTCCTCCATATCCAGATGAGGCACAAACTCGTGCAGCGGGGGATCCAGGTAACGCACGGTCATGGGACGGCCTTCCAGAGCCTTGTACATGGCCTCGAAGTCGCCCTGCTGCATGGGCAGAATCTTGGCCAGGGCGCGCTCGCGCTGCTCCTTGGTATCGGCCAGAATCATTTCACGCACGGCGGCGATACGGCTGGCTTCAAAGAACATATGCTCGGTACGGCACAGGCCGATGCCTTCTGCGCCGAACTTGACAGCCTGCTTGGTGTCGCGGGGGGTGTCGGCGTTGGTGCGAACCTTCAGCACGCGCACCTTGTCGGCCCAGCCCATCAGCTTGGCAAAGTCGCCGGAGATGCTGGCTTCCACAGTGGGAATCAGACCATCGTACACGTTGCCGGTGGAGCCGTCCACGGAGATGTTGTCACCCTCGTGATACAACTTGTCGCCAACGGTCAGGGTCTTGGCTTCTTCGTCGATCTTCAGTTCGCCGCAGCCTACAACGGCGGCGCGGCCCATGCCGCGGGCCACAACGGCAGCGTGAGAGGTCATGCCGCCAAACACGGTCAGGATGGCCTGGCTGAAATCCATACCCTCGATATCTTCGGGAGTGGTTTCCTTGCGGACCAGGATGACCTTTTCCTTATTCTTGCCATGCTTCGCGGCTTCATCAGCGGTGAAGTAGATAGCGCCGGCGCCGGCTCCGGGAGAGGCGGGCAGGCCCTTGGCGATGACGGGAGCCTTCTTCAGGGCCGCGGCGTCAAAGTTGGGGTGCAGCAGGCTGTCCAGCTGCTTGGGTTCTACCTTCAGGATGGCTTCTTCCTCGGACAACACGCCTTCCTCCACCAGATCCACGGCGATTTTCAGGGCCGCGGCGGCGGTACGCTTGCCGTTACGGGTCTGCAGCATGTACAGCTTGCCTTCCTCGATGGTGTACTCCATATCCTGCATGTCGCGGTAGTGGGCTTCCAGCTTGGCGGCGATGTCCACGAACTGCTGGTACACATCGGGCATCTGGTTCTGCAGGTCGCTGATGGGGCTGGGGGTACGGATACCGGCCACCACGTCCTCGCCCTGGGCGTTCAGCAGATATTCGCCATACAGCTTCTTTTCGCCGGTGGCGGGGTTGCGGGTAAAGGCAACGCCGGTACCGGAGGTTTCACCCATGTTGCCGAATACCATGGACTGCACGTTGACGGCGGTGCCCCAGTCGCCGGGGATGTCGTTCATGCGGCGGTAGTAAATGGCGCGGGGGTTGTCCCAGCTGCGGAATACGGCCTTGACGGCTTCCATCAGCTGTACCTTGGGATCCTGGGGGAAGTCCACGCCCAGAGCTTCCTTATAGATGCCCTTGAAGCGTTCCACAACCGCCATCAGATCCTCGGCGGTCAGGTCACGGTCAAACTTGACGCCCTTCTTTTCCTTAAATTCGTCCAGAACGGCTTCAAACTTGCTCTTGGGAATCTCCATAACCACGTCGGAGAACATGGCGATGAAGCGGCGATAGGCGTCATACGCGAAGTGGGGGTTGTTGGTTTTCTTGGCCAGGCCCTTCACGGACACGTCGGTCAGGCCCAGATTCAGGATGGTATCCATCATGCCGGGCATGGAAGCGCGGGCGCCGGAACGCACGGACACCAGGAAGGGGTTCTCCTCGTCGCCAAACTTTTTGCCGGCGATTTTTTCGGTTTCGGCCAGGGCGGCGTAAATCTGGTCCACGATTTCATCGGCGATCACTTTGCCGTCGGTGTAGTAACGGGTGCAGGCTTCCGTGGTCACGGTGAAGCCCTGAGGCACGGGCATGCCCAGGTTGGTCATTTCGGCCAGGTTGGCGCCCTTGCCGCCCAGCAGCTCGCGCATGTTTGCGTTGCCCTCTTTGAAAAGGTACACATACTTCGTCATAGAGTTGTTTTTCCTCCTCTGTTCTTGATGAGGACGAACCACCGGCGGAACCCATCCCCAATGCTCATCCTTTCGCTAACCCATTCATTATACTACATTTTAGAAAAATTTCAACATGCAATTTGTCGTGTATGACGGAATTTGTCACAGTTTTTCCGAAGCTTTGCACAAAGAAGGACTGCCGCTTTTCAATCGGGCAAAACGGTGATACAATAGCAGCATCCAGAAACTGTAGTTAAAGGGGAGAAAAGCGTGATTGATTTTGAATTTTATAATCCCACGAAAATCATTTTTGGCCGTGACGCATTAAGCCGCCTGATTCAGGAAGTTCCTCAATACGGACGGCGGATTCTGCTGGTTTATGGCGGCGGCAGTATCAAACGGATGGGACTGTACGACCGGGTCATGTGCATTTTGCGCAGCATAGACGCGCAGGTGTGGGAACTTGGCGGCGTCAGGCCCAATCCGCGGCTGGGGCTGGTGCGTCAGGGGGTGGAAATGTGCCGCGCCCATGACATTGAGCTGGTGCTGGCGGTGGGCGGCGGCAGCTCCATCGATACGGCCAAGGCCATTGCCAACGGCGCGTGCTATGATGGCGACGTATGGGACCTGTTTACCGGCAAGGGCAAAAATACCCGGGCGCTGCCCATCGGCGTGGTGCTGACCATTCCCGCGGCGGGCAGCGAAATGAGCAATTCCAGCGTGATTACCCGGGAGGAGGACCTGTGCAAGGTAGGCCGCAAAACCCCGCTGAATTTTCCCAAATTTTCCATTTTGAATCCGGAATTTGCCTTCAGCCTGCCCGCCTACCAGCGGGCCTGCGGCATAGTGGACATTATGGCCCATATGATGGAGCGGTATTTTACCCGGGTGGAGCATGTGGAGCTGACGGACGGCCTGATTGAAAGCGCCCTGCGCACGGTGATGGATAACGCGCTGGTTCTGGCGGGAAATCCCACGGATTACGACGCCTGGGCGGAGGTTATGTGGGCAGGAAGCCTGGCCCATAACACCCTGCTGCAAACCGGGCGCATCGGCGACTGGGCCAGCCATAAAATCGAGCATGAGCTGAGCGCCGTTTATGACATTGCCCATGGAGCCGGTTTGGCGATCATCTTCCCCGCGTGGATGAAATATGTGCTGACCCGGGGCGGCGAGGAAAAGCTGAGCCAGTTTGCCCGCCAGGTGATGAAGGTGACTTGCGACGACGACCAGGCCGCGGCGGAGGAGGGCATTGCCCGGCTGGAGGCCTTCTACCATTCCCTGGGGCTGCAAACCACGCTGCACGAAATCGGCATCGGCGACGAGGACTTTGACTGCATGGCCGAGCATGCCGCAGCCCTTATGGGCGGTAAAGTGGGCGAATTTGTGAAGCTGACCGCCGATGATATCAGGGCCATTTACCGTCTGGCGCTGTAAAATAGAGAATAAAAACCGCCTTCCCGGCAGACAATGCCATGGGGAGGCGGTTTTCACATGCTTGGTTTTTTGTTCAGCGTTATTGCGGGGGCGGCCATGAGCGTGCAGGGAGTCATGAATACCCGCCTGCAGGAGGGCATCGGCCTGTGGGAGGCCAACGCCTATGTACAGGGCACAGCCTTCGCGCTTTCGCTGGCGGTGATGTGGCTGTTCGGCTCCGGCAGCTGGAAAGCCATTGGGGACATTAACAGGGGCTATCTGCTGGGCGGCGCGCTGGGGCTGGTGATCACCGTTACGGTGATGCTGTCCATTAAGGGGCTGGACGCCACAGTGGCCATTTCCACCATATTGATCGCTCAATTGCTGGTGGCGGCGCTGATCGACGCTTTGGGCTGGATGGGACAGGAGAAAGTGACCTTTGGCGTGAAGCAATACCTGGGGGTCGCCCTGATGCTGGGCGGCGTGGTGCTGTTCAAGCTGAAGTAAAACGGGAACTACGCCGCGTTATCCGCTGCGGCGTCCGCGTTTCCGCCGTCCAGCAGGGCGGTGGTCATGTCGCTTAGCTGAGTAATGGCGTCGCTCAGGCTGGACAGGCTGTCGTTAACCTTTTGCCCGCTGGACAGCTTGGCGTCATAGTCCTCGATAATGGTGTAGATGGAGTCGAACACCGACTGCTGGTAAAGACGGCCCACCTCGCCGTACATGCTTACGTTCAGGTCGTTGATAACCTCCATTCCATGCACATACTGGCGCACGCGCCCCAGCATGGCGGAGGTGGAGCTGGCTCCCAGACGGCTTAGAGAATTGACGCAGCTGACGGCGTGCTGCACCTCGCTGCGCAGCTTGGCGTTGCGCTGGCTTTCAAAATTGGCCTCGTTTAATCCGCCGACGCCGGTGAATTTAAACAGCAGAAACGCGGCCAGCAGCACCAGCAGAATGATCAAAATCGGCTTATACCGGTTGGAGCGCATAACGGTGTTATAGCCGTTGCCGCGGGTATAGCGCATCATAAAGAGGGGCCTCCTTTCGCTGGATGCAATGAATCCATCAAAATTATAGCATATTTTCCTCCGGTGGTAAAGACGGCCCCGAAAGAAGCCCAAAATGCGCCTTTTGTGGAGCAAATGAGCGAAAATATTGACAAAAAATGCGGTTTGAGGATGAACGGCGCCTGAATGGGGGGAGAACAGGGGAATGCAGTGGCTTTTGCTGATGGCTTGGGGCGGCGGCGTGGCGCTGTGTCCCAAAGAGCGTTTGAGCCTGGCGCGCCACGCGGTGGCCGCCGGGCTGATAGCGTCCATGCTGACCCAGGAGGCGCTTTTGTGGGCGGACGGCATGCTGAACCTGCAAACCGGCCTGCCCCTGCATTTGTGCGGCCTGGCGGGCGTGCTGAGCATACCCCTGCTGTACCGGGCGAGAGGCGGAGCGGTTCACGGGCTGATTGCCTATCTGGCCGCGCCTGCCGCGGCGGCGGTTCTGTTTTTTCCCGCGGTGATGCAATGCAGCCATCCCATGCTGATGGGGCTGGCTTTTTTTCGCCTGCATGTGCTGGTTGCGCTGGTTCCCTTTCTGCTTTGGCGCATGCAAAAGCCGCTGCCGGTAAACCCGCGGGGCGCGCTGGTATTGGGCAACGGCTATCTGCTGGCGGTGGAGGGCGTAAACACGCTGCTTCACACCAACTATCTGTTTTTACGGGCTGCGCCGGCGGGCACACCGCTGGCCTGGCTGATGGGCCGGGGCAAGGGCGTTTATGTGGCGGCGCTGGAAGTAACGGCCATGGCGCTGGCTGCCTGCCTTGCGCCCCTTTACCGGCGGCTGAACCGGCTTATTGCAGGAAATAGGTCAGCATGTAGCCGGTATGTCCCTGATACTGCACCTTGCACCATTCGTCGCCGGGGGTCAGCACGGTAACGGTGCTGCCGCTGGGCACGCGCGCCAGCACGTTGCTCAGGTTCATGTTGGCGCTGGAACGCAGGTTGACATAGGTGCCGCTGGGGTGGTAGACTCGGCGGGTGGGCTTGCTGGGCAGACCGTACAGCTTGATGTAGCGGGTCATCACATAGCCGCTCAAGCCGGTGCTCTGGTCGGTGACGGCGCACCACTGCGTGCCCTGCCGGTCCACCCACAGCCGGTCGCCGTTATACAGCTTGTCCAGCACCGCCGCGCCGGTGGACGCGTACTGCCGCAGGTTCAGGGCCTGATAGGCTCCTGGATTGTTCACCACCGCGTAGGCGGTTTCCGTGGGATAGGAGGCCTGATCCCGGGCGGCGCACAGGCCCTCGGCCAGGTAGCTGCTGCTCATAAAGCCCGCGTTGCCTTCAATGCTGACGCACCACCAGTCGTTGCCCCTGGCCAGCACGGATACATAGCTGTCGCCCGGGTACTGGGCGATAACGCCGTAGTTCATTCCCGGGCCGCTGCGCAGGTTCATGGCGGTGTTGCCCGGGGTTTTGATGGTGGCCACCGTGGCGCTGCCCAGATTGCGGTAGCCCCAATCCGTGACAAATTCGCTGCGCACATAGCCGGTCTGGCCGTTGATTTCCACCTGATACCAGCCGTTGCTCAGCCCCAGCGCGCGCAGGGGAACGCCGTTGTAGAAGATGCCCAGCACCCGGGAATTGTAATTGGGCTGGCTGCGAAAGTTCAAAAACGCGCCCCCGTTTTGATTGGACACATACACCGTCCACTGGACGTCGTCGCTGGTAGGGGCAGCGTGAATATAGTTTTTGCTCATATAGCCGGTGCGGCCGTCCGGGGTGCGCACCCGGTAAAAGTTGTTCTGACTGCCCAGAATCTCCACCCATACGCCCCGGCTGTAGCTGCCCAGCCATTTGCTGGAGGAACTGCCCTGAGCGCGCAGGTTCAGGGTATCCGTGCGGTGAATCACGCCAAACTCGGCCAGCGCGCCGCCGGTCAGCAGCAGGCACAAAAGCAGGGTCAGCCAGAAGGTATGCTTACGGTTCATAAACGGGGCCTCCTTCGTATGGGGGATGTGTAACAATATAAACGCTGAAGGGAAGCGCTTTCATCCTGAAAAAAATCAAAATACCAGCGGCGCGTCCTCCAGAGGCAGCCAGCTGCGCAGCACATAGGCCACCTGCCGGTCCCAGAAGTCCCAGCTGTGCACGCCGGGCTCGGTGTGGTACTCAATGGGCAGCCTGCCGCAGAACGCGTCCGCGAACCGCTGGTTATCCGGGAACAGGGAATCCTCCGTGCCGCAGGAAACATACATTTTGGGGCATTGCGCCGGGTCGGCCTTTTCCGCCAGAGCCATCAGGTTGCCGGGACCGGCCAGCAGCTCCGCCTCGCTTCCATAGATATCCGCGCATTCGCTGATGCGCTCCTGGCTGTATTTGGTAAAGCAGCGGTCCATCCCCAGCGCGCCGGAAAAGCTGGCCACGGCGGCATAGCGGTCCGGCCGGGTCAGGCCCAGCTTCAGCGCCCCGTAGCCGCCCATGGAAAGGCCCACGGCAAAACGGCCCTCCCGCTGCTTGCATACGGGAAAGAAAGTTTCAATCACCTGGGGAAGCTCCTGGGCGATGAAGGTATCGTACCTGGCCCCATGAGCCATATCCATATAGAAGGAACGGTTGGCGGCGGGCATGACGATCATCACCCGCTTGTCCCGGGCGTACTGCTCCACACGGGTCTGGCGCAGCCACATGGTATGGTCGTCGCTGAGACCGTGCAGCAGGTAAACCACAGGCAGGGGCTTGCCGGACTGGGCCATCACATGCTGCTCCGGCATCAAAATGTAAGCGGCGGTTTCAATTCCCAGAACATAGCTGTAAAAATGAAAGTCGTTGAAAATCATAAAAATCAATTCCTCCATATCGTTGGTAGAATACATAAGGTTTACCCGCATTTTATCATGGCCCGGGCAGGGAAATCAAGGGGGATGGACAAAGCATGGCAAAACAGGTATAATAAAGGTCGGCAAAACTGTATGTTTGGAAGGAGCACGTTCATGAAAGGCATTATTCTGGCGGGTGGCGCGGGCACCAGGCTGTATCCCCTTACCATGGTAACCAGCAAGCAGCTGCTGCCTGTCTACGATAAACCCATGATTTACTATCCCCTGTCCACGCTGATGCTGGCGGGCATTCGGGATATTCTGATTATCTCCACCCCCACGGACACGCCCCGGTTTCAGGATTTGCTGGGGGATGGCAGCCAGTTTGGCCTGTCCCTCACCTATGCGGTGCAGCCCAGCCCGGATGGTCTGGCCCAGGCCTTTCTGATTGGGCAGGATTTTATTGGCGACGATACCTGCGCCATGATTCTGGGCGACAACATTTTTTATGGCAACGGCTTTTCCGGTATGCTGGCCGAGGCGGTGCATAACGCTGAAAACGGCAAGGCCACCATTTTCGGCTATTATGTCAACGACCCGGAACGCTTTGGCATTGTGGAATTTGACGAAAACGGCAAGGTGCTGTCCGTGGAGGAAAAGCCCAGGCAGCCCAAGAGCAATTACTGCATTACCGGTCTGTACTTTTACGACAACCGGGTGGTGGACTTTGCCAGGCGGGTAAAGCCGTCCGCCCGGGGCGAACTGGAAATTACCTCCCTGAACGACCTGTATTTGCAGGATGGTTCCCTGCGGGCCAAGGTGATGGGCCGGGGCTTCGCCTGGCTGGATACCGGCACCATGGACAGCTTGATGGACGCCGCCAACTTTGTGCAGCTGATTGAAAAGCGTCAGAGCGTCAAAATCGCCGCGCTGGAGGAAATTGCCTACACCAAGGGATGGATTGACAGGCAAACCCTGCTGGCGTCCGCCCAGCGGTATGGCAAATCGCCCTACGGCGAGCATTTAAAGCGTGTGGCGGAAGGCCGCATCTTATATGATAAAAGCACCAATGAATAAGGAGAGCGAAAGCATGACCATTCTAGTCACCGGCGGCGCCGGGTTTATTGGGTCCAACTTTGTTTATTACCTGCTGGAGCATCACCCCGAGGACCGGGTTGTGTGCCTGGATAAGCTGACGTATGCAGGCAGCATGGAGGCCCTGGACAAGGCCATGCAAAGCGACCGTTTCTGCTTTGTGAAGGGTGATATTGCCGATGAGGCGGCGGTGGACCATCTGTTTGCTCAGGAAAAACCGGATATCGTGGTGAACTTTGCCGCCGAGTCCCATGTGGACCGCTCGGTGAAGGACCCGGGCATCTTTTTGAAAACCAATATCATCGGCACCCATGTGCTGCTGGAGGCGTGCCGCAAATATGGCATTCGCCGCTTCCACCAGGTCAGCACGGATGAGGTATACGGCGATTTGCCGCTGGACCGTCCCGACCTGTTCTTTACGGAGGAAACCTCCCTGCACACCTCATCCCCCTATTCCGCCAGCAAGGCCAGCGCCGATCTGCTGGTGCTGGCCTATGCCCGCACCTTTGGCACGCCGGTCAGTATTACCCGCTGCTCCAATAACTATGGCCCCTATCAGTTCCCGGAAAAGCTGATTCCCCTGATGATTTCCCGCGCCCTGGCGGACGAAAGCCTGCCCGTATACGGCGAGGGCCTGAATGTGCGCGACTGGCTGTATGTGGAGGATCATTGCTCCGCCATCGACCTGGTGATGCGCATGGGCCGGGAGGGCGAGGTTTATAACGTGGGCGGCCATAACGAGCGGCGCAACATCGACGTGGTGCGCACCATTCTGGACCAGCTGAAAAAGCCGGAAAGCCTGATTACCCATGTGACCGACCGGCCCGGCCATGACCGCCGCTATGCCATCGATCCGAAAAAAATTCATGATGAGCTGGGCTGGCTGCCGCAAACCAGATTTGAGGACGGCATTCGCCAGACCATCCAGTGGTATCTGGACAACCGGCCCTGGTGGCAGCACATTCTGGCGGGAGAATACCAGGACTACTATGAAAGAATGTACGGCAATCGCTGAGCTATGAAAATTCGCAAATTTGCCCCGGAGGAGCGGGAGCTGTATCTGGATATGGCGCAGGCCTTCTACCAGTCGCCCGCCGTGCTGAAGACTGTGCCCTGTGCCTTTCTGGAACGCACCTTTGACGAAATGATGCGGTCGGACGTGTATGTGGACGGCTGGCTGCTGCTGACGGATCAGGACGCGCCCATGGGATACATGCTGCTTAGCAAGACCTTTTGCCAGGAAGCGGGCGGCCTGAATATCTGGTTGGAGGAACTGAGTGTTCTGGAGCCCTTCCGTGGGCAGGGCGCGGGCAGCCGCGCGCTGCGCATGGTGGAGGAGATGTACCCGGACTGGATGCGCCTGCGGCTGGAGGTAGAGCCGGATAACAAACGGGCGATTGAGCTGTACCGCCGTTTGGGCTATCAGGAGTTTGCCTATTGCCAGATGGTAAAGGACAGGTAACGGAGTTTTTTCATGCCGCGCGGAAAATACGCGCGGCTGTTTTGGAAACAGGAGAAAAACAATGGAAACGATTATTCGCAAGGCGGCTGAAACGGATTTGGATGGAATCGCGGCGATTTATGACCGGATTCATACGGAGGAGGAAAGCGGCCAGGCGCAAATTGGCTGGCAGCGGGGCGTATACCCGGTGCGGGCTACGGCGGAGGCGGCGCTGAAGCGGAACGACCTGTTTGTGGAAGAACAGGACGGCAAAATTGTGGGAACGGCCATCATCAATCAGGTTCAGGTGGACGTGTATGCCAGGGCGGATTGGCGTTACCCTGCGCCGGACAGCCGTGTGATGGTGCTGCACGCCCTTGTAATTGACCCACAGGAAAAAAGCCGGGGACTGGGCGGCGCCTTTGTGGCTTTTTACGAGCAATACGCTATGGAGCACGGCTGCCCTTACCTGCGCATGGATACCAATGCCCGCAACCTGGCGGCCAGACGGTTTTATCAAAAGCGGGGCTATCAGGAAACCGGAATTCTGCCCTGCACCTTCAACGGACTGGATGGGGTGCGTCTGGTGCTGCTGGAAAAGAAATTGGGCTAAGGAGAGAATGGGCAATGGAGCTATGGGACGCCTATCATGCCGACGGTACCCTGGCGGGCCGCGACCTGGTGCGCGGCGAAGCTGTGCCGGAAGGACTGTACCATCTGGTGGTGTCCATTTTGGTGGAGCATCAGGACGGAACGTACTTGCTGACAAAACGGGACCCTTGTAAGCCCAGCTGGCCCGGCGTGTATGAAGCGTCGGCCGGCGGAAGCGCCCAGAAGGGGGAAAGCGCGGAGCAGGCGGCGCATCGTGAATTGCGGGAGGAAACCGGCATTGTGGCAGAAACGCTTCTGCCCCTGTATCAGGAACGGGGCGAGCATACCCTGTACCACAATTTTTTGTGCCGAACCGCTATGGACAAAAACGCTGTTCGCCTGCAGGAGGGCGAAACTGTGGATTTTTGCTGGGTAACCCGGGAAAAGCTGCTGCAAATGGAAGCGGCGCGCCCGCGAATCCTGGTTGCGCAAAAAGGCATATTGGCATATCTGAACGGCTCACGCTTCCTGTAAAAGAAAAACAGAAAAAACTGCCCCCAAAAGGTTGACAGACAAGCCTTTTTGGGGGTATATTCAATTTGTTTCGCATAAAGCGAAAAATGAGAAAGCAAAAAGGAGGAAACCACATGGACGCGGGAAGTACCGGCAACATACCTGACCGAAGTAGCGGCAAGCCCACGCCTGTGGTGGGCCTTCTGTAACGTGATAGGATAGGTGTGTTTCTGCTTCCTTTAACTGGAACAAAAAGCCAGAAAAAGACAGGAGGGAAACACCATGGCAGAGCGCTTTGAAATCGTACAAAAGACGCTGCTGACGCTTTTGGATGAAAAAAAATACGCAACCCTGCGCGACATTTTGGTGACGATGAATCCCAGCGATATCGCCGCCGTTTTTACCGACCTGGAGGAGGAACGCATCCCCCTTCTGTTTCGTCTGCTGCCCAAGGAGCTGGCGTCTGAAACCTTTGTGGAAATGGACCCGGACGCTCAGGAAGTGCTGATTCGCGGTTTCTCGGATAAAGAATTGAAGGAAATCGTGGACGAACTGTATGTGGACGACGCGGCCGACCTGGTGGAGGAAATGCCCGCCAATGTGGTCAAAAGAATTTTGGCCCAGGCCAACCCGGAAATGCGCAATTCCATCAACCAGATTCTGCGCTACCCGGAGAACTCCGCCGGTTCCATTATGACCATCGAGTATGTATCCCTGAAGGAAAACATGACCGTTGGACAAAGCCTGAAGCAAATTCGCACCCAGGGCGTGGACAAGGAAACCATCTACACCTGCTATGTAACGGATAACCGCAAGCTGGTGGGTCTGGTTACCGTCAAGGATTTGCTGCTGGCCAAAGACGACGATACCCTGATAAAGGATATCATGACCACCAACGTGATTTCCGTGACCACCCAAACCGACCAGGAAGAAGTGGCGCGGATGCTGAGCAAATACAACTTTATGGCCATGCCTGTGGTGGACGGCGAAAACCGCATGGTAGGCATCGTCACATTCGACGACGCCATGGACGTTATGCAGGATGAGGCCACCGAGGATATCGAGATCATGGGTGGTATGACGCCGTCTGAGGAGACGTACATCAAATCCACCCCCATCGAGCTGTTTAAGCACCGCATTCCCTGGCTGCTGCTGCTGATGATCTCCGCCACGTTTACGGGGCTGATTATCACATCTTTTGAAAGCGCGCTGGCAGCCCAGGTGGCGCTGACGGCGTTTATCCCCATGCTGATGGACACCGGCGGCAATTCCGGTTCCCAGTCGTCTGTTACCGTTATTCGCGCCCTGTCGCTGGGGGAATTGTCCTTTTCCGACCTGGGGGAGGTCATTTGGAAGGAACTGCGCACGTCCCTTTTGTGCGGAGGGACGCTGTCCATTGCCTGCTTTGGCAAGGTGATGCTGGTGGACCGGCTGCTGCTGGGAAATGGCAGTATTACTATTTTGGTGGCGGCTGTGGTATGCCTGGCCCTGAGCGTAACGGTTGTATTGGCTAAGCTGGTGGGATGTGTACTGCCGATGGTGGCAAAAAAACTGGGCTTCGATCCGGCGGTAATGGCCAGTCCGTTTATTACCACCATTGTAGACGCCCTGTCCCTGCTGGTGTACTTCATGTTTGCCCAAATGATTCTGCATATTTGACGTTCGGGGGAACTTTTCAGCGCAAGAAGAAAAGTTCCCTGTTTTTATAAACCTATTAAATACGAATGATAATTTTAATTATAATTAATAATGTTCGTTAAATTATATGAACGTGAAAACTGTTGAATTGATTAAGGTTCGTAG
>CAKTUU010000047.1 GCA_934621505.1 uncultured Clostridia bacterium | reverse complement strand
TTGGATTTGTTCATCTTCAGAATCTTTCCTGCTCCGCGCCCACTGACCCCGCTGTAGTACATTTTTATTGCGAGTTGTCTGACTTCTTCCGGGTACTCATGCTGCTTTGGATTAATGGTGTAGTAGACGCCGCACTCCTTACATTTGCAGCACTGACTTCCTGAAGCATTATACCCTGCTTTGATCCGGTTCTTTGTTTTACCACATTTCGGGCATTTTTTCCATGACGCTTCTGTTAGCTTTTTCATCTTCTCTATTCTATCACAATATCTTTGCTTTGGACACTCCCGTAGTGTAACGCATTTCCCGTGAACCAGCGTAGTCATGTTCATGGACGAACGCTGTCATACCAGGGGTTTTTCAGCAGGCTGAGGCGGCGCGCAAAATGGCGCGCCGCCTCCCCGTTTTGTTGCTTCACAGTTTCGCGATGGTTAAATCATTGCCATGGTTCCGAATGAGAAACGCCAGATTCTGCGCCTTCATCCATACAGTGGCAGTGTTGTCGTTTGGTTGTACGCCTGTCAGGCCGGGAAAGAAAATCCTGATCCAGATACACATGCACACGGTTTCCCTTCTCGTTTAGAATGCCCAATGGACCGACAGAGCCGGGCAACAGTCCCAGAATCTGCTGCAAATCCTCCACCGAGGCAAAGGGTAAGGGCCTTGTGTGAAAGGTCTCGCAAAAAGCCTTTAAGTCAACCCGTTTATCGCCTTTAACCGTCAGCAGATAGTCATTTTGCTTTTTATCATCCCGGACAAACAGATTTTTGGCGTCAGCATCCGGATAGGGCAGGTCAAGCTGATGCACTTCATCCATGTTGTATACGGCGGGATGTTCCGTTACCTCAAACCACACCCCAAGCCGCTTTGGAAAAGCATAAACCGGTCGCTTGTCCATGATGACGCTTCTCCGCCGCTTACGCGCACTGCTGGTACGATACCTCCAGATGGTAATTCTCCCGGGCGGCGTCCTCAAAAACGCGCAAAAGCTGCGGCAGATAGTCCACCATTTTGCCTTTGGGCTGTTTGGGATAACAAACCAGAATGCGGGTATTTTCCGTTTCGCTGGTCAATTCGTCATGCAGCGCGTCCAGATTCGCACCGTAATAGAAGGGAAAGTCCAGCGTTTCCTTCAGGTAACGATGCAGGGAAATTTTTTCTTCAAAGGGACGCAGGTCAATGGTAATATCTCGCATGGCGCTCAGTTCCTTTCATATAGCTGGGTAAAGGTTTTGTAATTGTCGCCTGTGTAATAAATCAACCCGTCCGACGAATAGACCAGCCGCTCCTTGCCGCGTTTTCCGTCAGCGGTATTTATATCGCATTCGTACCAGGTGCGTCCCTTCGCGTCCGGCAGTTTCTTTTCCCGGTTTTGGAAAACGTCTCCGCCAATGGTGCGGCCAGGCGCAGCCTGGGCCAGGTTATCCTTTTTGTTGGACCAGCCCAGTTCCTTGGCCTGGCTTCGGGTCAGGTAATTGCCGGGCAACTGGCCAAATTGGTGCAGATAGGCCGCCACATCCTCCTTGGAGGTATAGCTGCCGTCTTTGTCCAGCACGGGGTTTTCAGACGTTTTTCCTGCCACCACTTCAATTTGGGTAAAGGTATTGTAATGGTCGTTGGTGTAATAAATCAGTCCATCGTTGGAAAACAGGATGCGCTCTCCCCCCCGGTAACCGCCGGTATAGCCGATATCGCATTCCGTCCACTTGCGTCCCTTCGCGTCCGGCAGCTGCCCCTCATAGTTGCCAAAGCGGTCCCCGCCGATGGAACAGCCGGGAGCCACCTTGTCCAAATTGCCAGCCCGGTTGCTCCACCCCAGGTTTTCCGCCTGACGCTTGGTCAGGTAATTGCCCGGCAGATGGACATAGGTCGCCAGATAAACGGCCACCTCCTCCTTGGTGGAATACCAGCCGTCCCGGGTTACGGGGTAAGCCGCGCTGTCAATGGCCAGGGTTTGGGCCAACGCCGGAACGCAGGAACATACTGCCGCGCAGAAGAACGCAAGCAGCCTAAGCCAACGTTTCATCATAAGCAACCTCCTTGGGCGTTACCGTAAAATGGGGTTGGACCAGGCGCTGCGCCCCCGCGCGTCGATCAGCTGAACGCGCACATGGGTATCGCCGGGGTTAAAGGTATATTCCGCATGGGTCATGCCGCTGCCGGTCACGCAGCGGTTGGGCGTCCACACCACATTGCTGTAAAA
Organism: uncultured Clostridia bacterium; assembly: GCA_934621505.1. Classification (GTDB taxonomy): domain Bacteria; phylum Bacillota; class Clostridia; order Christensenellales; family Aristaeellaceae; genus Limiplasma. Next base: position 11,980 of record CAKTUU010000047.1, on the reverse strand, counting down.
CAGGATGGTATCAGCCGGAGAGCAAACAACGGACACCTTGCCGCTCTCTACGGAAATCTGCTCAAACCGGGGCCCCTGGGACGCGTAAAAGCGTCCCGCGTCCAAAGCGGCCGACAGGCCCTCCCACGTCAGCTCCGGAGCCTGAACCATGATAAAGCTGCGGCCCGCCTCGCCTTCGTATTCATGAGAATCATCCGAAGCGACAAACCGGTAAAACGTGCCATGGGCCGCCGCCACGTCCAGGATATGGGACGCATCCGCCCGGTCGCCGTTCCAGGGATAGGTGGATACGCTGTTATAAATTTCCGCCGCCGTTACGTCCCGCAGGCCGCTCAGGGTAGCCAGACTGTTCAGCGACCACGCGGGATGCGCTACGATGGCTCGGCCGCCATATTGACGAAAAAGATCAACGCAGGTTTGAGGCGATTCGGTTAACGAATGCTGGAGCAGCTGACGGTTCATGCCAACGCCAACAATATGCAGCGCCTCGGAAGGAAGCATAAAGTCCATTTCCAGACCGCTGAGCATCAGCATTCCGTCTTCCATATGGGTATCTTCCGTCATTTTGCGGTGATCGGTTATGGCCAGAAAATCATACCCAAGCTGGCGGTATGCCTCTTTGACCTCGGCCGGGGAAAGCCGTCCGTCGCTTTCTGTGGTGTGGCAATGCAGATTTCCCTTCCAAAAGGGAATGCCGGGCGCAAACAGATCCATGCGATGAAACACTCCTTCCGTCAACGGGTCTACAGTGCATTATACCGGCTGTATGCCGGAAATGCAAGTCTGGAAGTCGTTGCCTGAAAAAGAAGATTGTGCTACAATGCAATGGAACAACCAAAAGGGGGATATGGAAATGCGCGGTAAGCGTTGGATTGCCTGGATGATGGGGTTGATTTGCCTGCTGCCCGCCGTGGCTGCCGCTCAGGTGGAAGTTCGGGGATATGAGAGGGGAAACGGCTATCAATATGTTCTTTACGGACGCTATCCCTATGAAAAGGACGGCGGCGAGCAGGAGCTGCTGTGGAGAGTTTTAACGGTAGAGGACAACCGGGCCTTTTTGATGACCGAATATGTGATCGATTATGTGCAGTATCACCCGCAGAAGGACAAGGACCCCGATTGCCCGCTGGATTATAAAGACTCGGCCATTTGCCATTACCTGAATACCACCTGTATCGACCGTATGCTGACGGAAAAACAGCGCCAGCCCCTTTTTGAGATGGAAAACGGCCGGGGTCTGCTGTCGCTGGCGACCACTGAGGAATTGCAAAATCCCCAAACCGGTTTTTCCCGGGCCAAATATACGGTGGACAAGCGGCGACAGGCCGTTGGTACGCCCTACGCCTATCAGCTGGGGCTGCGGCGCATTGACCGCAGCGGGCATGTATGGTATTTTACCGCCGACTGGCGCAGATTGGGCTTTCGCTGGATTGTGGGGGATAACGGCCATATTTCCTGCGTTGGGACGGATCGCTTCGGCGGGGTGCGGCCTGTTATGTATGTAGACGTTACTCAGATGGACTGTGCGGAGGGTACGGGAACCTTGGAAGACCCCTTCCGCTGGCAGCCCGTTCAGGCCGCGGCGGATTGAGCCGCTTTGGGCAGGCCGGACGTCAGCGCCACGCAGCCGCACAGTGCCGCAATCATTACGCCGTACAGCAGCACATGATTCCACGGCGTTTTATCCAGAGCAAATTCAATGCCAATCATCAATAAAACCAGCAGGAAAAATCCAATCAAACGCTTCGCCAGCACTGGGCGGGGCGTTTTTCGCCTGTGGGCCAGCAGCAGCATAACGCCCAAAATGCCAGCCACAGACGCCAGCTGATTAAACCGTACAAAGCCAAAGCGCAGGGAATCGTCCTCCCGCAGGCTTTCCAGAAAAATCTGACAGGCGCACAAAAGAAGCAGGGAAAGCAAGGCGGTTTCCCGTGTGCGGCCCTGACGGAGCCTGTGCAGGGCCCAAAGCATGATCCCCAACGCGGCCAGCCCCTCCCAGAAGAATACGGGAATATAAAAATCTCCATATACGTCCGCTATGCCAAAGGGGAAAAAGCACAGGGCAGGGTTTTCCACCAGGTCGCCCAGGCCCTGGGCGGTAAAGCACTCCGCGCCGCGGCACAGGGCGATCACCAGCAGCGCGCCGGGCGCGGCGGCGTCCAGTACCTTCATAAAAGAAATACGCTTGCGCCGGGCAAAAAGCCATGCACCCAATATGCCGCCAAGAAGGGCGCCCACAATGGAATAGCCTCCCAGCCACAGCTGATAGACAAAGCTGCCGCCCAGGTCGGCGACGATACCGTCCAGCCGCGCCAGGCAATAAACCAGACGGGCTCCCAGCAAAGCGGCGGGAATGACCCAAAGCGCCAGCGCGTCCGCCTGGGGCGGATCGGAAAAGCAACGCTTAAAGCATCGGCGGCACAGCAGCAGGCCCAGGACAATGGACAAAGCCAGCGCCATGCCATAGGCATAGATGGGAAACCCAAACAGGGTAAAGAGCACAACGGGCGTTTCATTCATAGCGCAAATCACTCCCCATCCGGCATGGCAGAGGCAAAATACACAATATCGCTGACGGAGCGGAAACGGTTGGGCTGCTGGCTGTTCACCTTCAGCCCGTGAAAAATCATGGAGGTGGAAGCGCCGCCGTCCAGATTGTAAGCCTGCACCGCTCCAAGGTCCTTCATCAGCTGGGAAAACTGGGGAATGCTTAATCCGACGGAATCCTTTTCCTCCGGACCGTCGGTGGTGACCATGACGTAGCACAGGGTATCAATCTGTCCAATGCCCGTGCGCTGCTTATAGGTGACCTTACGGTCGGAATTATCCCAGATTTCGCCGTCCACAACCAAAGCGGGCCCAAAACAGAAGGAATTGACAACCGGCGCGGGCAGGTTGTCATAGCAGCCCTCCGTAATGGGGCATACCAGGTGAAAATCTCCGTTCACGTCGATGGCCAAACCGTCAAATTCGTCTGTGGGCCGGTCGCGGAGCAGCTTGCCCTGCCGGTAAACAATGCCCGCGTTATGGTAGCAGAAATAATCCGCGTTGGTAGCGATAACCGAATTGGCGCGGCGGGCCATCACGTCGGTTCGCGCCACCGCCTTGGAGGGATAGCGCTGTGCCTGCTCCGTGCGCAGCTGGGAGGCGTCGGCAATCTGCACAAACGCGATATACACCGGTGTATCATAAGCCCGGGTTTTGATAATGCGCATATGGATGGAATCGTCCCGGTAGGAAAGATCGTCCTCTCCGTAGCCGGATTCCCCGGGCAGGTAGGGTGCAAGGCCCTCAGTGGGCAGGGAAACCGCCTTTTCCAGCGTTACCTTTTCAAAAACGGGCAGTTCCTCGGCGTATGCGTCCAAAAGCACGCCGCCAGAGGGAATCAGCACCGTCAAAAGCAGCAGAACGCACAATAGAACAAGCAAGCGAATCCATCTTTTCGTCATGACCACGCCTCCTGAAATGGGTAAAAAAACCAGAATACAAACATTATACCTGTGCAAACAGCCACTGTCAATTTTGAAATCTTTCCATCACCTTGCCGCATTGCGCCGGGGATGGAAAATGTGTTACAATACCTTGGGCTGCACAAGCGGTCCTAAACCGATCGTGGAGGAAGCACATGCGTCTGATTTCGTGGAATGTAAACGGCCTGCGCGCCTGTCTGACAAAGGGATTCAGCGACTATTTCGCACATGCGAACGCTGATTTGTTTTGTCTGCAGGAGACCAAAATGCAGCCAGGGCAGGCGGATTTTGCCCCGGAAGGCTACCAGCAGTTTTGGAACAGCGCCGAAAAGAAGGGCTATTCCGGCACAGCGGTTTTCAGCCGCCATACGCCCCTAAGCGTCGCCTATGGCCTTGGGCAGGAGGAGCACGACCATGAGGGCCGGGTCATCACTCTGGAATTTCAGGACTTTTATCTGGTTACGGTATACACGCCCAACAGCCAGCGGGAGCTGACCCGCTTGGACTACCGCATGACCTGGGAGGACGCTTTTCGTGCCTACCTGCTGGGTCTGGACGCAAAAAAACCTGTGGTGGTTTGTGGCGATATGAACGTGGCCCACAAGGAAATCGATTTGAAAAATCCCAAAAACAATATGCGTAACGCTGGTTTTACCCAGGAGGAACGGGACAAGATGACCGCGCTGCTGGACAGCGGCTTTGTGGATACCTTCCGTCTGAAGCACCCGGACGAAAAGGACCGCTACAGCTGGTGGAGCTATATGATGCGCAGCCGCGAAAGGAATATCGGCTGGCGCATCGACTATTTCCTGGTCAGCAGCCGTCTTGCGCCGGCTGTGTCGCTGGCCGATATTGACGATCAGATTATGGGCAGCGACCACTGCCCGGTGATTTTGGAACTGGAGGGAGTCAAATAATGAAAATTCTGTTTGCGTCGGATATTCACGGCAGCCGGTCCGCGGCTGAAATGGTGCTGGAAAAGGTGCGTCAGGAAAAGGCGGAACGCCTGATTCTGCTGGGCGACCTTTTGTATCACGGCCCCCGCAACGACCTGCCCGCCGACTATGATACCAAGGCTGTGGCAAAGCTGCTGAACGAAAGCGCCATGGTTCCCCTGTGCGTGCGGGGCAACTGCGACGCGGAGGTGGACCAGATGGTGCTGCATTTTCCCGTGCTGGCGGACTATATGCTGCTGCCGCTGGATCATGGCCGCTGCGCCTTTGTCACCCATGGGCATTTGTTCAACATTCAGTGCCCGCCGCCCCATCAGCCCGGCGACGTGCTGATTCACGGCCACACCCATGTGCACGGCGTATGGCCCCAGGGGGATTATACCTATATCAATCCCGGCTCCGCCGCGCTGCCAAAGGAAAACCAGGTGAAAAGCTATATGGTGTATGAGGACGGGCTGTTTGCCATTAAGGCTTTGCAAACCGGCGAGGTTTTGCAGACCTGGCGGTGTGAATAACCCGTGAACTTGCGAAAAAGGCCTTGCCCATCGGCTGGTCATCAGGTATAATACAAAAAGTGTCTTTTAGCACTGTAGTCAGTAAGATTGGAGAGAGTTACCGTGCGTAAGCGTATTGTGTTGGCCTTGGTTCTGGTATTGGCCCTGCTGGCGACTACCAGCTGCTCGCTGATTGTAAAGGATGAGGAAGTAGACAAGCAGACCCCCATTATCGAGATCGACGGACAAGACCCCATCACGAAGGAAACCGTCAATGCTCAGGTGGCGCAGATTCAGGCTTATATGGAAAGCTATTACAGCTACTATGGCATGACCTATGACGCTACCGACGCCACCGCCCTGTCCCAGGCCCGCCAGGAGGCTGTGGATGGACTGGTGCAGAATGCCGTCATTCAGCAAAAGATTCGGGAAATGGGTCTGGATCAGCTGACGGACGAGGAAGAAGCCCAGGCCAAGGCGGACGCTGACAGCACCTGGCAGACCGCTGTGGACAGCGTAAAGACCTACTATTTTGCCGATACGGAGCTGACTGGCGACGAGCTGGACAAGGCCGTTGCCGACAAGATGACCGAGCTGGGCTATCCCACCTATGACGAAGTGCTGGCCAGCACGGAAAACAGCGTGGCCCAGGAAAAGCTGCGGGCCGAGGTGGTCAAGGATGTGACCGTGTCGGACGAAGAATTGCAGCAGTCCTACTCCGTAAAGATGGAGGAGGCCAAGGCCCGTTACGAGGCCAATCCCTCCTATTACGGCACCGACGTCAGCAACGGCACCACCATTTATTATGTGCCCGCCGGTTACCGGTATGTAAAGAATATCCTGATTAAGCTGACGGACGAGGACAGCGCCAAAATCAGCGACCTGAACAGCCAGATCAGCAGCGCCAACAGCGAACTGACCACCGCTCAGACTTCCCTGAACGATTTGGGCGACGACGCTTCCGCCGACGATGAAAATACCGCCCAAAACCGTCAGGATTTGACGGACACGGTGGAAAAGCTGACCGCACAGATCAGCGACTTGCAGGCGCAGCTGGACGCCGCCACCGAAGCTGCTTACGCCGCCATTCAGCCCACCGTGGATGAAGTATTGGCCAAGCTGGCTGCCGGCGAGGACTTTGACGCGCTGATGGAGCAGTATGGTCAGGATACCGGCATGCAGCAGTCTCCCGCCAAGGAAAACGGCTACCCGGTAAGCGCCGACAGCACCAACTGGGTATCCGAGTTTACGGAAGCGGCCATGGCGCTGGCCAAGGTAGGCGATACTTCTAGTCAGGGCGTGCGCACCAGCTATGGCATCCATATTTTGAAGTACGTCAGCGACGCGGTAGAGGGCGAGGTTGGCCTGGACTCCGTCAGGGACGTGCTGGAGGCGGAAGTGCTGGCGGACAAGCAGGATACGCTGTATAACTCCACGCTGGAAGCCTGGGTGCAGGAAGCCAACGCTAAAATCTATCTGGATCGACTGAACTAACGAATCAAATCGCCGTACAGCAGGTTGGCTGTACGGCGATTTTTTGTATCTTATTTATTTTTCATTCCCTGCACAATTGCGCCGGAAATACCGCCGCCGGCCACGCCCATGGCAATATCGCTCAGATACGCCGTCCAGGGCAGCTGCTGCCCCGATAAAATCGCATACAGGCCCACGCCAATCACCATGTAGCAAAGGCCAAGCAGCGCCCCCTGCATCAACCCGCGGTCGCCGCCGCGCCCTACCATAACGTAAACGCCAAGAAAGATGGCCGCCAGCTTGATGAGTTGATTCACAACCCGGACGACTGTGTCGCTGGGACGCAGCCACTGCATCAGCAGGGCAAAGACCAGAACACAGGCAAGGGTGACGCCTACGGCAGCCAGCAGACCGCGAATCAGTCTTGTCCACAGGTTGCTGCGATGCTTTCGGGAACGCCTTCTGGGTGAAGCGGATGGATATGTCATCGTAAAAAACCTCCCTTGTTCGCTTTGTACATTCTATGCGAACAAGGGAGGTTTCATAACGGGAAGGGTTAGTTCAGCACTTCGCTGTCATTTTCGGCGGCCACATCCTCCACATTGCGGATGGCCCAGCGGGCAAAGACCAGCTTTACATCATCACGGCCTACGCTCAGCTCAATGGTGTCGTCCTTAATGCTTACGATGGTGCCGTACACGCCGCCGATGGTGCATACACGGTCGCCCGGCTTCAGAGCGGCCAGCATTTCCTTGGCTTTCTTTTCCTTCTTCTTTTGCGGACGAATCAGCAGGAAGTAAAAGACCACAAACATCAGCACCAGCGGCAGCAGCATGCTTAGCATCTCGGCCACGCCGCCGGCGTTCTGTGTGGTGGTAGTAGCGGCATCACCGGCAGCGGCGCCGGCGGTGTTAGCGGCATCAGAAAGACCCATCAGAAACTGAGAAACATTCATGTCTTGGTACCCCTTTCAAAAATCGATAGGTTGATTATAGCAAATCCCCATGGAAAGTACAAGGGGGAAAGTGTGAACAGATTGAAAAGAATGCCATTTAGCCATGATTTCGGTTGGGGCCGCGCAAAAGGTCGCCTTCCTCCACGGCAAAGGGGACGGGAATGCGCAGCAGCGTTCCGGCCACAGACGCGGTTTGCACACTTTCGCCCGTATCAGCCAGGCGCATGCCGGTGACCGGAAAGGCGTATACCCCCTTGGACGTCAGGGCTTCCAGCGTATCGCCCACATAAAAGCGGTTTTTCAGCCGAATCAGCGCCTCCTGCCCAGGTTTGGCCTCCTGCACAAAATCCGCCACATATTCCATGGTCTGGCTGAAACCCTCCGCACCGGCAGGGGGCGTGGGGGACCCGTAGTAAAAGCCCGTGTTGCTGGAACGGTGGCTGGCCTTTTGCAATTCTCCCATCAGTTCCGGCAGAGCGGCATGGTATGCCTCCGTTCCCTGCAGTTCCAGCAAATCCAGGGCGCGGCGGTAGGCGGCTACCACATTGGCCACATAATAGGCGGTTTTCATGCGGCCCTCGATTTTGAAGCTGGTCACGCCCGCGTCACGCAATTCGTCCAGATGCTCCATCATGCACAGATCGTATGCGGAATACAGATAGGTTCCCCGGTCGTCCTCGCATACGGGCAGATATTCCCCGGGCCGCTTTTCCTCCATCAGGTGGTACTGCCAGCGGCAGGGCTGGGCGCAGGCTCCCCGGTTGCCGCTGCGGCCGGTCAGCGCCGCGCTGAGCAGGCAGCGCCCGCTGTAGGCCACGCACATGGCACCATGGATAAACGCTTCCAGTTCCACATCCTGTGGCAGGGTTTGATGCATCGCCGCAATCTGCGCCAGAGACAACTCCCGTGACAGGACGATGCGCCGGGCCCCAACGGCCTGATGCAGATGCAAAGCCGTTGCGCTGTTCAGCACGTTGGCCTGGGTCGAAATATGAATGGGCAGCTGCGGAACCTGCTGGTGAATCAGCAGCGCGCCGCCGATATCGCTGACGATCGCTCCATCCACTCCGGCGCTGAGCGCTTTTCTCGCCGCGTTCAGAAAGCCGGGCATGTCCTGATCCGCAGGCAGAATATTCAGGGTCACGTAAAAACGCGCGTTGTGAGCATGCACATAGTCTACCGCTTCCTGTAGCTGCTGCAGGTCAAAATTGCCCGCAAAGGCCCTTAGACCATAATTCTTCATTCCGCCGTACACCGCGTTGGCTCCAAAGCGTACAGCGGCCTTCACCTGCTCCATGCCCCCAGCGGGGGCCAGCAGTTCAATCCTTTTTGCCATTGGTTACAACCCCCGTTCCGCGTCATAGGCCTTCCACAGCGGCGCGTAAATTTCCACGGCCCTGTTATGCTCCTCCAATGTGCGGCTAAAATGCAGTTCGCCGGTGGAGGGGTCCTTGCTGCAGAAGTACAGGTACTTTTCAGCCACATAGCTTTCATCCGGATACAAAGCCGCGTTAATGGCCTCCGGGGACGGGTTGCAGATCGGTCCGGCGGGCAGCCCTTTTACCTGGTAGGTGTTGTAGGGCGAATCTACCGCCAGGTCGCTTTGCCGCAGGCTCATGCGCCTTTCCCCGGTGATGTAGTGAATGGTGGGGTCGCTTTGCAGCGGCATGCCGCTAGTGAGCCGGTTATGGAATACGGCGCTTACCTTGGCAAAATCCGCCTTTTTGGCCTCCTTTTCAATCATGGAGGCCAAAATCAGCACATCGTCCATGGACATGCCGATGTCGTCTGCCCGGGCCTGCCATTCCGAGGTAAACACCTTGTCCGTTTGGGACAGCAGCTTTTTGATAATGGACAGGGCGGTTGCGTCGGTATAAATTTCATAGGTGTTGGGGGAAAGGTAGCCCTCCAGCAGGTATTTGCGGCTGGACGCCGTTTTCAGCTTCATTTCATCGGAGATGAAATAGTAGTCCTCCACGCCCTGGGCTGTGCGGCAGATGGTTAAAAACTCGCTGGTATCTTTGAGTACGCCCTTCTCCTGCAAAGCCGCGGCGATGGTTTCCACCGTTGTGCCGGGAATGATGGTAATATCCATGGTCAGGGGATTGCCGTCGCCGGTGGTCAGCAAATCGGCGATTTCAAACATGTTCATGTTTTTTTGCAGCTTATAGTCGCCGGCCTGAATTTTTTGGCCCAAACCGGCAAAGTCGCAGTAATATTTAAAAAACGTATGGCTTTTGATCAGTCCCTGGCTTTCCAGGTTCCTGGCCACACGGCTCAGGCTGTTGCCGCTTTTGACGCTGAAGGCGATTTCCTGATTGTCTGCCGGGTCCACCGGGCTTAGAAAGCGATCGTCCACCCAATGATACGCTGCGGATACCAGCCCGAACACAATCAGCAGCGACGCCGCGCCGATCAATACCGGGCGCAGAATCCGCCAGATGCCGCTGTACCAGAAAAAGCCGTACTGACGCTCGTCCCGCAGGGATTCATGGTCGTAATCCCAGTCGCGATGATGACGCAAGTGAACCCCTCCTTATGATTCCTTCATTTCGACGCTGATGCCTGCCTCGCTGGTGATTTTCTCCAAAACGGCGGCCACCAGCTGCTGGACCCGCATCTGGGCCAGCAAATATTCCGTTACGTCCTCGCTTTGGTACAGCAGGGCGCTTAACCGCTCAAATTCCCGGGTATCCTCCTCCCGTGGTTCCGCACAGGCCATGGCCGCCATTTGCAGCGCTGTCTGCGCCTGGGTAAAGCGGCTTAGCAGCCGGCGGTTTACTTCGTCCGCCATTACAGCCTGCTTCAGGGCGGCATAGGTTTGAAACGTTTCTGTATCGCGCAGCGCTTGCAGCAGCTGGTCGGACGCGCGCTGCACCTCTGTCGGCATCATCCAAAAAATCCTCCTTGCAGAACAGGTACGTATGTAGTATACCGCAAACGGCGGGATTTTTCATTCCTTTTTTGTAAAACTCATACTTAAAACCCCCGTGGCATATGGTGTGACAAGCGCATTGCAAGGAGGTTTTTGCAGATATGGCGGAAAAGTTTGATCTATACCGGGACATTGCCGAGCGAACCGACGGCGATGTTTACATTGGCGTGGTAGGGCCTGTACGCACGGGGAAAAGCACCCTGATCAGCCGTATGATGGAAAAGCTGGTGATGGAATCCATGTCGCCGGGGCCGAAGCGCGACCGCATCGCGGACGAGTTGCCCCAAAGCGCCAGCGGCAAAACCATTATGACCACTCAGCCCAAATTTGTGCCCAGCGAAGCGGTAACCGTCAGCCTGGACGACCAGGCCACCGTGCGGGTGCGGATGGTGGACAGCGTGGGGTACATGGTGGACGGGGCGTTGGGCACTGAGGAGGACGGTACGGCACGCATGGTTCATACGCCCTGGTTTGACTATGATATTCCCTTTGACCAGGCGGCGGAAATTGGCACCCGCAAGGTGATGACGGATCATGCCACCATTGGTCTGGTGGTCACCACAGACGGCACCATTGCCGATTTGCCCCGGGACAGCTATGCCGCCCCGGAGGAACGAGTGGTTCAGGAACTGAAGCAGCTGGGCAAGCCGTTTATTATTGTGCTCAATTCCAAAGCGCCACAAGACAGCGCCGCCCAGCAGCTTCGCCAGAAAATGAGCGACCGCTATCAGGTGCCGGTGCTGGCCGTAAACGCCAAGGAAATGGAGTTGGAGGATATTCAGGGCCTGTTTGAGCAGGTGCTGTTTCAATTTCCCCTGCGGGAAATTCGCATTAATGCGCCCGGATGGCTGGACGCTTTGGACGAGGATCACTGGCTGGTACAGCATGTGCTGGACACAGTGCGCGGCGGCGCGGAAAGCCTGAGCCGCATGCGGGATCATGAAACATTTGCTCAGGCGTTTGCCCAGTCGCCGTATTCCGACGGCTTACAGCCCGGTGGGATTGACCTGGGCCAGGGCCGTCTTACCTACAGCCTGCCCTTGAAGGACGGGTTGTTCAACCGGATTTTGGGAGAGGAATGCGGCACGGAGATTCGTGGCGACGCCCATTTGCTGCAATTAATGAAGGAACTGGTCGCCGCCAAAACCGAGTACGATCATGTGGCGGACGCGCTGAAAAGCGTGCGGGAAACCGGTTACGGACTGGTTACTCCAACCATGAGCGAACTGACATTGCAGGAGCCGGAAATTGTGCAGCAGGGCAGCCGCTTTGGCGTAAAGCTGAAGGCCAACGCGCCGTCCCTGCATATGATACGCGTTGATATTGAAACGGAGGTTTCCCCCGTGGTGGGTACGGAGAAGCAAAGTGAGGAACTGGTTCGCTACCTGCTGGAGGAATTTGAAAACGATCCCCAAAGCATCTGGAATACCAATTTCTTTGGCAAAAGCCTGCACGAGCTGGTGCGGGAGGGGCTTAGCAACAAGCTGATGCGCATGCCCGCGGACGCGCAGGAAAAGGTGCAGGAAACGCTGTCCAAAATCATAAACGAAGGAAACGGCGGCATGATTTGCATCCTGCTGTAGCAAGTATTTTTCGACCGGCGGTCTTGAAACAAGGCCGCCGCAGTCTGTCAAAGAAGCCACAATGCGAGATAGCAATGCGGCTTCTTATACGATAGAAAGGTGGAAAAAAGTAAGCGC
>CAKTUU010000046.1 GCA_934621505.1 uncultured Clostridia bacterium | reverse complement strand
ATTTGCTTCGCAAATCTCCACCTTTCCCTTGACTGCTCTTTTCGAACTTGCTGTAACCTATGTTTGACGCTCCTACAAAATTTCATATTTTTACTTTGTACGCACAAAGGACACCTGGCGGGTTAACACCATGGGGGATACCCGGGGCCTGGAACCAATGGATTTGTCCTGGTGGCATAGCAGCTCCAGCTGGGCAAAATTCACCCCGGCCAGAAGGCTGAAGCCCAAGCCGCCGGAATAGCGGGGGTTTACCTCCAAAAAGTAGTAGTCATCGTTGTGATGGATAAACTCCATATTCACAACGCCTACAATGTCCGCTTGACGGGCGATGGCGGCGCAGATGGCATTGAGAGGATGTTCCGGCAGAATGCTCACTGTGGTGCCCAGACCGTTTACCGTTCGCAAAAGCTCCTGACGGGCCAGCGCCTGCACGTTGCCGCATACATCCCGGGCCACATCCACGGTAAAAACATCGCCGTCCAGATAGGGCTGGGCAATATAATCGCTCCGCATGGACAAGGCGGACTGAAAGGCCCCGATGCTGTGAACAATCTGCAGTCCCTGACTGGACCGGCCGCTTTCCGGCTTTAAGATCATGGGAAAATCGGCTTCTGTGGGCTGATAGCCATAGGGAGATCGGGTGGGAATGGTCTGGCAGATGCCCTCATCCGCCAGCACTTTTGCCATGCGCCGCTTATTCCGGCACAGACGGGTCGCAGGAGCATCGGGGGTGCAAACGGTGCATCCCAGGGCGGCAAAGCGGGACTTTTGCTCGCAAAGCACGTCCACCTCCACATCTGTCAGGGGAATCAAAAACTCCACCTGTTCCCGGCGCACGGCTTCCTCCATCTGGTTCAGGTAGGCGTTCGTGTCCTTAGCCGGCAGCGCCTGAAAAAAAGCGTCCACCTGGGTGCTTTCCACGTTCCAGCTTTGCGGATAGATATTGCAGCCGATTACGCGGTGCCCCTGGGCCTGATAGGCCGCGATGGCGCTGGCGGCGGACGCGGAGCCAATGGCGGTTAACAGAATGACGGACATGGAAAAGCGCCTCCTTCAGGCTTGAACGCCGCGACGTTTGTTTTTCAGGGTTTTCAGCAAATCCAGCAGATAGGTAAGGGCCTCCAGCCGAAGCAGCAGCGCCAGCCCGGCATAAATCGCTATTCCCAGCAGAACTTGAATCAGCAGAGTGGCCAACGTAGGCAATCCAAGCCATCCCACCGCCGATACGCACAGGAACATGCCGATTGCCAGCCCCAGGGGCGGCAGAATGTCCTTCATCTGTTCCAAATAGCCGTAGTGAAGGAATTTGCGGTTGGGCGCGGCGTTTATCACGGCGGATAGCAGCGTGCTGATCACCGCGCCCCAGGCAATAGCCAGTACACTGTGAAAGCACAGCGCCGTAATAGCCAGAATGACCAGCCCATAGCTTTTTTTGATAAGCTCCAGCTTTAGAAAGACGTCGCTGCGGCCCATGGCGTTAATGGCCTGCAAATTGGCCGTATGAATGGGGTAAAAGGCAAAATCGATACAGCAAATCTGCAAAAAAGGAACGCAGGACAGCCATTTTTCCGTAAGCAGCAGGCTGACCAGAGGCTTGGCCACCGCCGCCAGCCCGGCCATCAGCGGCAGCACCAGAAAGCTGGATACCATCACCGACCGGCGCATCATCTGCTTCATCCGGAATATATCGTCCTGACTTTCGGATAGAACCGGCAGCATCACGCTTTGAATGGACCCGTTCACCGCGTTCATGACCAGTTCCGGAAATTGCTTGCCCCGGTTGTAAAAGCCCAGGGTCTGTTCGTTGAACTGTTTGCCGATGACCGCCGTGCGCAGGTTTTGATACCCGGTGTCCAGCAGGCTAGATAGCAGCAGCTTCCAGCCAAAGCGCACCAGACCTTTCACTCTTTCCAGGGAAAAGCGCATTGCGGGCCGCCACTTCAGCGCGACGCCCAGCGCCGCCGCCAGACATAGCTGATTGGCCAGCTGCTGGCCTACCAGCGCCCAGTAGCCCAGCCCCTTCAGCGCCATGGTCACCCCCACAGCCCCGGAAAAAGCCGTGGCGATCAGGCTGCACAGCATCAGCCTGCGAAAGGCCATCCGCCGGGCCACCACCGCGTTCTGCACCGATACCAGCGCGCCGGGCAGCAATACCAGCGCCAGCACCCGCAGGGCTTTTTGCAAGGCGGCCATGTGAAAGTAAGCCGCGATAACCGGCGACAGGCAAAACAACAGCGCGTACAATCCAACGGCAATGCCCAAGCTGACGAAAAACACCGAGCTCAGGTCGGTTTCGTCCACCTGCTTTTTTTGAATCAGGGCCGTGTTCAGTCCGCTTTGCACAAATACCTGGGACACGGCGATAAACACCGTCAGCATGCTTAGCACGCCGTAATCGTCCGGGGTGAGCAGACGCGCCAGCACCACGCTGACCACAAAGGAAATGCCCTGGGCTCCCAGGCTTTCAATCAGCTTAAACAGGAAGGAGGAGGCAGCCTTTTGGCCGCGCGCCTCAGCCACGGAGAACCTCCCGGATGACGCGGCAGATCAGCAGCACGTCCTCCCTGGGCAGTTCCGGGTACAGGGGCAGGGTGACCACTCCGTCAGAGACGCGTTTGGCCACAGGGGTCAGGCTGCTGTCGAAGCCCGGCTGCCCCTGATAGCAGGCAAAGTCCGTAATCAGCGGATAAAAATATTTGCGGGCGTAGATGCTTTCCTTGCCCAGGGCGGCGCATACCGCGTCCCGCACAGCCTTTCCGCCTTCAAAGATCACCGGGAAATAGGCGTAGTTGCTTTGCACGCCCTTTTGAACCGGCAGCAGGCGCAGCCCCTTCACGCCGTCCAGCTGCTCCGCATACCAGTTGTTGACCTCTTTGCGCCCCGCGATATCCTGTTCCAGGCGGCGCAGGTTACACAGGCCCATAGCGGCCTGAAATTCATTCATTTTTGCGTTGCCGCCAACGGACACCACGTCCTCCGGTCCGGTAATGCCGTAGTTCCGTTCCAGGGCCAGCTGCTGGTTCAGCTTTTCATCCGCTGTGGCGATGGCGCCGCCCTCGATGGTGTTAAACACCTTGGTGGCGTGAAAGCTGAACATGGAGGCCAATCCAAACTGGGCGGCGGTCTGCTGCCCCCGCCGAACGCCGAAGGCATGAGCCGCGTCGTAAATAACGGGCAGTTTATGTTTATCGGCAATTTGCTGGATTTTATCCACATCGCACAGGCGGCCGTACACATGCACCGGCAAGATGGCGCAGGTCTGGTCGGTAATCAGATCCTCCAGCCGATCCGGGTCCAGGGTGCAGTCGCTTTCCCGAATATCGCAGAACACAGGCGTCAGGCCCTTGCGCACAATGGCGTGGGTTGTGGACGCGAAGGTAAAGGGCGTGGTAATAACCTGACCGTGCAGGTTCATGGCGGCCAGCAGCGCCTCCAGCGCCAGGTGGCCGTTTACAAACAGCGGCAGGTAGGGCACTTCCAAAAAGGCTTCCAGCTTTTGCCGAAGCAGCAGAGCCTTATCGCCGTTATTGGTCAGCCAGTGGCTATCCCACAGGTCGCGAATTTCGTCCATATATTCCTGAAAAGAGGGCATGGAGCTGCGGGTCACATTGATACGCATAAAGACAATCCTTCCTAAGCCCCGGCAAAATTCGCCGCCGGCTGGCTCTAGTATACCGCTTTTTCCCCAAGGGGGCAAGGGCCCCGGCTGGGCCGCTTCGCGGGGGGTGGGTCAGGGTGCTTGGCGCAGAACGTTTTGCTTTTCCGGACACGGAAAAGCAAAACGCCTGGCGCACGCCATGAAAGCGGGTTGACGGATAGCATACAGGAGGCAAGGCCCCCGGGCGGGGGATGGATGGAGCGCCAAAATCAAAATGTCCAGCGCCCGCTGGAACAGCGAACGGCTGGACGTTTGATGGATGCGGCTGCAACTTGGGATGGACCGGAGAACACCCATTTTGGGCGCGGTCTTTAGACCGTCTTTGCTTCGGCTTGCGTCTGCCGCAGTCTTTCTGTAAGACGGTCATAAAAAAGCCCCAGATGCAGCCCGTCTACCAGGGCGTGGTTGCAAAGCAGGGTTACGGGCATCAGGGTGCGGCTGTCCCGCTCAAAATAGCGTCCCCAGGTAAGCCTGGGATTGCTGTCGGCTGGGTAGGGGGTGGGCTGAATCAGCGAGGTGTAGCTGAACCAGGGCAGGGTGGAAACAAAAATCAGCGGCAGGGGATCCGCGTCCTCAATATTGCCGCTTTCCTTCGCCTGCCGCTGCCGGGCCGCGGCGTAGGCCAGAAAATCCGGCGTGCGGGCGTCCAGCTCGCAATAGCTGTAGGTGCCGTCCTCCCGGGCCACGGTGTGTGAGGTGGGGCAAAAATCAAATTCCACAATTTCGTCATCCGCAATGCGCTGGCGCAGCTGGGGCACATCGTTTGCGGCCAGGGCGGCGCAGCGTAAAAAAGACAGAAAGAAGGGATGGCCCTTGGCTTTGACGGCGGCCAGAAAATCGGTGATATCCACATTCACCGTGCAGCCCACATAGGGATAGGCCATCTGGCGAAAATGCTCGAAGTGCGCCCGACGGGGGCAGGTATTCAGGTCAATGACGCGGCAGTGGTTCATTTTTTCCCTCCTTCAACTGCTCCAGCGCGTCGTGCATCTGGGCCAGATGGGGCAGAACAGCCCGCACCACCTCGCTGGCTCCCGATGAAAACAGCGCCCGCAGCATTTTGCGCACATCCCGTTTGACTCCGGGCTTTAAATCCCGAATGGCTTCCAGCATCTTCAGGGCACTTTTATGCCAGTCGGCGGAAATATCCGTTACCAGCTCCGCCTGGGATGCGTCCACCACCTGACACAGGGTATCCACCAGCAGCCGGCGCTTTTCATGATCCATGGTTGCCAGCCAGGCGTGCAGAGCCTCGTCGGTAATCTTGCCGCCCATATCCAGATCGTCCATGCAAACGAACCGGCCGTCCTCTACCTGCCAGGTCATGGCGTCGTGCTGCAAAATGCCCAGAGATACGGATTTGACCACCGTATACACCGGGTGATAGTTTAACAGCATTCCCACAACGCTGCTTTGGGGAATATAGCTTTCAATGCGGGGGCTGATTCGCCGGTACCCATCGCTGTGCAGGGTTTCCTCGTCCACGCCGGGACCGTCAAAGCCGTAGACCCGGCGTACCTGGTCCTGATCCGGCTGAGGGATGCACGCGCCCGCGTAAACCGCCAGATTGCCGCCCTTGCTGTGGCCGCACAGGGACACCTGACCGCCTGTCCGGCGAATGATACGCTGTCCATAGTCCGCCGCCTCGGTCTGGGAGGGAACGGTCATGAAGCTCATGTTCAGGTCCTCTTTCCAGCCCGCCAGCGTCAAATCCGTCCCGCGAAAGGCCACGCAGCTGTGCCCCGGATCCATATGCCAGGTGCAGGCGCAAAACTGCATTTCCCGCTCATTGTCAATGGTGTTGACATAGTCCGTCATCAGCCAGTCCTGATAACGGGGCAGACCGGCGCACACCTCAAACAGGCGGTAGCGCTTCTGCTGAAACTGGTCCAGGGCTTCATAATCCACATGTTCCTTTAAAAAGGCCCATCCGTCCCGCACAGTGCAGCTTTCGCCATGATCCATGCGGCCCTCCATGGGCATGTATACCAGCTGGGTTAAAATCAGCGCGTCCAGCGCGTCAAAGGGTCTGTCCTGCACGCTTTGGCCGCCAACGGCCAGCGCGTGATCCTGAATATTCGGCACGGGTTGTTTCCTCCTTGCCCGTTAGTACATGCACAGTATAGCAAAGCAATCGCGCCTGCGCAAGGTATTGATTATTCTGCCCATACGGGCGTATAATACATTTGGCGAACGCCGCAACCAGAGAAGCGGAGGAAAAAGCATGAACACACCGCATATTCGCGATTATCAGGGCAAGCATATTCATATGATCGGCATCGGCGGCTCATCCATGAGCGGTCTGGCCCAAATGCTGCTGGAAAAAGGATACCGCCTGACAGGGTCTGATAATCTGGAAACCTATACAACCCGCCATTTGCGGGAGGATCTGCACATTCCCGTCACCATTGGTCACAAGGCGGAAAACGTGCATGGGGCGGACCTGGTGGTTTATACCGTGGCCATTCTGCCGGACAATCCCGAACGGGTGGAGATGGAACGGCTGGGCATTCCCAGCATTGAGCGGGCGACGCTGCTGGGCCAGCTGATGGAGGGCTACGGCACGGCCATCGGCGTATGCGGCGCGCATGGCAAAACCTCAACCACGTCCATGCTGTCCCAGGTGATGATGGAGTGCGGCATGGACCCTACCATTCATATTGGAGGCCAGCTGGATTTTATCGGCGGAAGCACCCGCATTGGCAAAAGCGACACCTTTTTGGCCGAGGCCTGCGAGTTTAACGCCAGCTTTTTGCACCTGCGGCCCACGGTAGCGGTGGTTTTGAACATTGACGCCGATCATCTGGATTTTTATAAGGATATTGACGATATTCAGCAAACCTTTGGCAAGTTTTTGGCCCTGCTGCCCCAAAACGGCTGCGCCATCGGCAACGGGGACGACCGCCGGGTGGTGGAGCTGCTGAAGGCTCTTTCCTGCGCCCATTATACCTTTGGCTTTGGGGAAACCTGCGATTACCGGCCCCTGAACCTGCAATATGACGAATTGGGCCGGGGCGATTTTGACCTGGCTTTTCAGGGACAGGTGCTTGGACATGTAGCCATGCAGGTGGCGGGCAGCTTCCAGGTGGACAACGCCCTGGCCACCCTGGCCTGCGCCCATTATCAGCATGCCGATATGCAGAAGGCCTGCCATGCCATGAGCGAGTTTAAGGGAGCGCACCGCCGGTTTGAACTGACCTCCGTTGTGGAGGGGGTAAAGCTGTACCATGATTACGGCCATAACCCCACGGAAATGCGCAATGTGCTGTCCGTAGCCAGGCTACAGCCTCACAACCGCCTGTGGGCCGTGATGCAGCCCCATACCTACAGCCGGGTCAAGCGTCTGTTTGACGACTACCTGACCTGCACCCGGGACGCGGACATCACCCTGGTGACGGATATTTACGCCGCCCGGGAAAAGGACCCTGGGGATATCAAGGCGGAAATGGTGGTGGAGGGCATGAAACGCCACGGAATCAACGCCGTCCACACGCCCAGCTTTGACGATACCGAGACATACCTGCGGGAACACTGGCAGCCCGGGGATTTGGTGCTGACTATGGGCTGCGGCAATATCAACCAGCTGAACGATCAGATTTTGGAGCATGAAAAGGAGAAGGGCCATGCCTGATCTGAAGCCCGGACGCTACCGTCATTTTAAAGGCAACGAATACCGGCTGCTATTTGTGGCCACCCATTCTGAAACGCGGGAACCCATGGTGGTTTACCAGGCTCTGTACGGTGAAAAGGGCCTGTGGGTGCGCCCGGCGGCCATGTGGACCGAGCGGGTGGAGCGGGACGGCTACAGCGGCCCCCGGTTTCGCTATCTGGGCGATTAAAAAAGGTCGGCCGGTCTGCGCGTTTGTTTTGCGTCAAGGAAGAAAACAACAGAAGGTACTTTTTGGACAGGCTTTGCAAAAAAATCGCAAAGTTTGTCTTTTTTGCTTGCAAAATTTTTCACATTCTTTTATAATAAGCATTAACATAGGATGAATTGTAAACCGATAGGGTTTTTCCGCCGGGATGCTTTCGGATTGTTTTTTCGCATCTGTCTTTATGCCTTGCAGGTCGCGGCCTGTTTGGCGCAGGCGCGTTTCGCGGCCGCCTGCGCATAGCGTTCCCAATCTGTTTGGAGGTGCGTGTCAATGACTGGTATTCCCCTGTTGATTGTATTCGTAATCGCTATCATCCTGATGATTGTCGCTATTTCCAAGTGGAAAGTGCATCCCTTCCTGTCCATCATGGGCGTGTCGCTGATTCTGGCGATCATCGCCGGCATCGACATTACCAAAATTCCCAGCGTAATCGGCGCGGGCTTCTCCGGCACGTTTACATCCATCGGCATCGTCATTATTCTGGGCGCTTTGGTGGGCATTTTGCTGGAGAAGACCGGCGCGGCCCTGAAAATGGCCGACTGCGTGGTTAAACTGGTAGGCAAAAAGCACCCGGAGGCCGCCATGATCATCATGGGCTGGATTGTGTCCATTCCCGTGTTCTGCGACAGCGGCTTTGTCATTCTGAATCCCATCCGCAAGGCGTTGGTGCAGCGCACCCGCAAATCCAGCGTGGCCTGCACCGTGGCGCTGTCCATGGGCCTGTACATCAGCCATTGCTTTATCCCGCCCACGCCGGGCCCCATTGCCGCCGCCAATACCCTGTTTGGCGAAACCGGCCTGAACACCGACGTTAACCTGCTGCTGGTCATGGGCATGGGCGCTTTCTGCTCCATCCTGCCCCTGATTGCCGGTTACATCTTTGCCGTGCTGATTGGCAAAAAGGTAAAGGCCAGGGATGAGGCGGACGCCGCCGAAACCACCCAGACCTATGAGCAGCTGGTAGCCAGCTATGGTAAGCTGCCCAACGGCTGGATGTCCTTTGCCCCCATTGTGGTGCCCATTATCCTGATGGGTCTGTCCAGCGCACTGAGTATGGCTGGCGCCAACGTGCCCTTCCTGGCTTTCCTGGGCACCCCCATCATTTCCCTGACCGTTGGTCTGCTGCTGGGCGTGGTTATGCTGGGTACGTCCGGCAAGATGGGCGAATTTTATGACATCACCAACGAAACCCTCAAAACCGTCGGCCCCATCCTGTTTGTAACGGCTGCCGGCGGCGTGCTGGGCAAGGTGATTTCTGAAAGCAACCTGATCAACTTTATCAAGGACAACGCCACCGCTTTGGAAAGCATGGGCCTGCTGTTCCCCTTCCTGCTGGCCGCAATCCTCAAGAGCGCCCAGGGCAGCTCTACCGTGGCCATCACCACCAGCGCCGGCATTATCGCCCCGCTGATGACCACGCTGGGCTTTGTCACCCCGGCCCACGCCGCTTTGGTGGTTGTGGCGATTGGCGCGGGCGCCATGACCGTGTCCCATGCCAACGACAGCTACTTCTGGGTGGTAACCAACTTTGGCGAGATGGAGCCTCAGGACGGCTACAAGACCCAAACCCTGGGCACGCTGGTGATTGGCATTGCCGCCATCGTCAATGTGCTGCTGGCCAGCCTGATTTTCTAAAAACTGCCTGATATTCAGGACGCTTGAAAAGCCGGGCCGCTTTCCACACGCAGGACTTTGGGCTGTCAACCGCGAAATGACGCCTGACCCCCGCATGGAAAGCGGCCCGCTTTCCTGCGCTATTCTTCTGGGAGGGTGGACGATGAACCAAGACGCAAAAAAAATTATGGACGCGGCGCTGCGGGACGCGCTGCCGGGCGCGGCGGTCTGCCAGGCGCTGGAGGAAATCCATTTTACCCCCGATGGACGGCTGGTGGTGATTGCCGCCGGTAAGGCCGCCTGGGAAATGGCCCGCGCCGCCACGGAACGGCTGGGCAAGCGCATTGACTGCGGCGTTGTGATTACCAAATACGGACATTCCAAGGGCGAATTGTCGCCCCTGACCATTTATGAGGCAGGTCACCCCGTGCCGGATGAAAACAGCTATCTGGCCACCAGCAAAGCGCTGGACGCGGTACAGGACCTGACCCCCAGAGACAATGTGCTGTTTCTTTTGTCCGGCGGCGGGTCGGCCCTGTTTGAGCAGCCGCTGATTCCCGCTGATGAAATGGCGGATCTGACCAGGCAGCTGTTGGCCTGCGGTGCAAATATTGTGGAAATCAACACCCTGCGCAAGCGGCTTTCCGCCGTAAAGGGCGGTCGGTTCGCCCTGTGCTGCGAGCCTGCCCATGTGTACACTGTGGTGCTGAGCGATATTATTGGCGACCCGCTGGATATGGTTGCCTCCGGTCCGGCGTATCCGGACGCTTCCACCTGCGAACAGGCCATTGAGATTGTGCAGCGCTACGGGCTGAAAATTTCTGCCAGGGCCGAGGTGCTTTTGCGCACGGAAACGCCAAAGGAACTGACCAATGTGACCACTTTTGTAACCGGCAGCGTGAAGCAGCTGTGCCGCAGCGCGGCGCAGACCTGCCGCCAGCTGGGCTACGAGCCGGTGTTCCTGACCGCCAGCCTGAATTGCGAGGCCCGGGAGGCGGGCGCGTTTCTGGCGGCCATTGCCCGGGACCATCAGCAGGACGGCAGGTCCGTGGCCTATCTGGCGGGCGGAGAGACGGTGGTGCATCTGACCGGCAAGGGAAAAGGAGGGCGCAATCAGGAAATCGCCCTGGCGGCTGCCGACGGCATTGCGGGCTGCGAAAATACCTGCGTCTTTTCCTTTGGCTCAGACGGAAGCGACGGCCCTACGGACGCGGCTGGCGGCTATGTGGACGGCGATTCCGCGGCGCGGCTGAAGCAGGCTGGACTGGACGTGCGGGCGGTTTTGCAGAACAATGACGCCTACAACGCGCTGAAGGCCATCGACGGGCTGATTGTCACCGGCCCCACAGGCACCAATGTAAACGACCTGGCGGTGGTGCTGATTCGCCGCGATGCATAAGAAATGAAGAAACGCAAACACACGAGGGGGACGGCAGTCCCCCAGCGTGTTGAAAAACCGGAGGTGCAGGAGGCACTGCCTCCTGCCAGGGTCTTAGGGGCAGCACCCCTAAGCCTTATGTCACAGCTCTTTTCCTGCGAACCAGCGCAGCGATGTTCGCGGGCACGGCATCCATGCCGGTGTTTGTCAACGCTCTAGGGGACGACAGTCCCCTTTTTTTGATGCAGAAAGCCATGGAAAAAAAGCGCGCTCCGCACTGTGAAAACATGAAAAAAAGATTGACTTTCCTGTACATTTCGTGCTAATATGATATGGTTGTCCGCGGTATGTGCTTTTGGTGCGCCATCCTTTCGTGAGAAAGACGATTGGATTTGCCGCCGGGGGCCGCATGCCGCAGCGGAACCAAACCTGGAAAAAGGAGGCGGTCAGGAACATGAAGGAGCTTCTTTCACAGCCGGACAAGCGGGTTGTCGGCGCCAAGCAGGTGCTGCGCGCGCTGGAGGGCGGCCGGGCCGCTCATGTGTTTCTGGGCAAGGATGCGGACGGGTTTATCTACCACAGGATTAACGGCCTGTGCGAGGAAAAGTCCGTGCCCGTTACCGTGGTGGACACCATGGCGGAGCTTGGTAAGCTGTGCCGGGTGGACGTAAAAACGGCGTCCGCCGCCGTGCTGAAATAAGCGCGGCAAAACCCCATTCAGACTATAAAGCGCCATAGGGTTGCGGCGCGTTTATAGGATATCAATTCGGAGGTGTTTCCATGCCCACGATCAATCAGTTGATCCGCAAGGGACGGAAAAAGGTTGAAACCAGGTCGATGGCTCCTATCCTGCAGGGCTGCCCGCAGAAGCGCGGCGTGTGCCTCAGCGTTAAGACCACGACCCCCAAAAAGCCCAACTCCGCTCTGCGTAAGATTGCCCGTATCCGTCTGACCAATCAGATCGAAGGTACGTGCTACATTCCGGGTATTGGCCACAACCTGCAGGAGCACAGCGTGGTGCTGATCCGCGGCGGCCGTGTACGCGACCTGCCTGGCGTTCGTTACCACATCGTTCGCGGCGCTCTTGATACGGCTGGCGTTGCCAAGCGGATGCAGGCCCGTTCCCTGTACGGCGCAAAGCGGCCCAAGAAGTAAGACGTTTTCCTGCGCTGCTGTCTGCAGCCCTTTCGGAGTGGGCGCAGGCGTTTGGCAGGTAGCCGGGGAGAATCGAAGCCGGATATACCGCCAGACACACCGCGTGACTTTCCCGTGCGATTTCGGGAGCGGTCGATGCTGAAGGCCGTCAGGAACCTGTACGCAAGCGCGCTTTGAAAACGCATTCTACAAAGCCAAAAAAATCTTACGTTGTGCAAGTGCACATTGCGGCGGTGTCCGCCGCAAACGAAGGAGGAAATCAAATGCCCCGTCGTGGATTTATTCCCAAGCGCGAGGTGCTGCCCGATCCCGTATACGGGACCGAGGTCGTGACCAAGCTCATCAACCAGATCATGCTGGATGGCAAGCGCGGCACGGCGCAGCGCATCTGCTACAGCGCTTTTGAGACCGTTGCCGAAAAAACCGGCAAGGAAGCCAACGAGGTGTTCAACGCGGCCCTGAGCAACGTTGCCCCTCAGCTGGAAGTAAAGGCCCGCCGTGTGGGCGGCGCCACCTACCAGGTACCTATCGAAATCCGCCCCGAACGCCGCCAGACCCTGGCCCTGCGCTGGCTGGTGGAATTCAGCCGCAAGCGCGGTGAAAAGACCATGGCGGAACGCCTTGCCGCCGAAGTGATGGACGCCGCTAACAACACCGGCGCCGCCGTAAAGCGCAAGGAAGAAATGCACCGCATGGCCGAAGCCAACAAGGCTTTTGCGCATTATCGCTGGTAATGGCGCACGGATATGGGCTGGGGCCCTATCCGGATGGAAGTGTGTACAGTTAGCTTGCAGATTGAAAGGAGACCCTTCGTTATGCCTAGAAGCCACCCGCTAGATAAGGTGCGCAACATCGGTATCATGGCTCACATCGACGCCGGTAAAACCACTACCACCGAGCGTATCCTATTCTACACCGGACGCGTTCACCGCATGGGCGAAACGCACGAGGGTGCGGCGACCATGGACTGGATGGCCCAGGAGCAGGAGCGTGGTATCACCATTACCTCCGCTGCGACGACCTGCCAGTGGAAAGGCCACCGGATTAACATTATCGATACCCCCGGCCACGTTGACTTTACCGTAGAGGTGGAGCGCAGCCTGCGTGTGCTGGACGGCGCCGTAAGCGTATTCTGCGCCAAGGGCGGCGTAGAGCCCCAGAGTGAAACGGTTTGGCGTCAGGCCAACAAATATCATGTTCCCCGCATGGCGTACGTCAACAAGATGGACATCATGGGCGCAAACTTCTTCCGCGTGGTGGACATGATGAAGGAGCGCCTGGGCGCCAACGCGGTGCCCATTCAGCTGCCCATCGGCAAAGAGGCCGATTTCAAGGGCATCATCGACCTGGTTCGTATGCGTGCCGAAGTGTACTACGACGACGAGGGCAAGGATGTCCGCGACGAAGAGATTCCTGAAGATATGCGCGAGCTGGCGGAGAAGTATCATCACGAGCTGATTGAATCCGTCGCCGAAAGCGACGAAGCCCTGATGGACAAATTCTTCAACGATGAGGAAATCACCGTTGAAGAGATCAACGCCGCCATCCGCAAGGCCACCATCGACTGCACCATGAACCCTGTGCTGTGCGGTACCTCCTACCGCAACAAGGGCGTGCAGCCCCTGCTGGACGCGGTGGTCGATTACATGCCTTCTCCTCTGGATATCCCGGCCATCAAGGGTTTTGATCCTGACGATCCCGAAAAGGAGATCGACCGTCATCCCAGCGATGACCAGCCATTCTCCGCTCTGGCTTTCAAGATCATGACCGACCCGTTTGTGGGTAGGCTGGCATTCTGCCGTGTCTACTCCGGTATGCTGGAGTCCGGCAGCTATGTGTATAACTCCACCAAACGCAAGCGCGAGCGTGTGGGCCGTCTGGTGATGATGCACGCCAACCACCGCGAGGAGATTGAGACCGTTTACACGGGCGATATCTGCGGCATCGTCGGCCTGAAGGATACCACCACCGCCGATACCCTTTGCGATGAAAAGAACCCCGTCATTCTCGAGTCCATGGAATTCCCGGATCCTGTTATCCAGGTTGCCATCGAGCCCAAGACCAAGGCTGGTCAGGACAAGATGACCATGGCGCTGGTGAAGCTGGCCGAGGAAGATCCTACCTTTAAGACCTACACCGATCAGCAGACCGGTCAGACCATTATCGCCGGTATGGGCGAACTGCACCTGGAGATCATCGTGGACCGCCTGATGCGTGAATTCAAGGTGGAAGCTACCGTGGGTAAGCCCCAGGTTGCCTACCGCGAAACCATCCGCCGCGCCGCCAAGGGCGAGGGCCGGTATGTGCGTCAGACCGGCGGTCACGGTCAGTTTGGTCACTGCTGGATCGAGATTGCTCCCACCGAACCCGGCGAAGGATATTCCTTCGAGAATAAGATCGTTGGCGGCGTGATTCCCAAGGAATTCATTCCCCCCATCGACGCCGGTATCCGCGAGGCCGCCCAGAGCGGTATCCTTGGCGGTTACGAGGTTGTGGACTTTAAGGCCACCGTGTTCGACGGCAGCTATCACGATGTCGACTCCTCTGAAATGGCCTTCAAGATCGCCGGTTCCATGGCGTTCAAAGAAGCGCTGGCCAAGGCTGATCCCGCTCTGATGGAGCCCATGATGAAGGTGGAAGTGATCATTCCCGAGCAGTACATGGGCGACGTTATCGGCGATATCTCCAGCCGCCGCGGCCGCATCGAAGGTATGGAAAGCCGCCTGGGCGAACAGACCGTTCACGCCTTTGTGCCCCTGAGCGAAATGTTTGGCTACGCGACCGACCTGCGCAGCCGCACCCAGGGCCGCGGACTGTTTACCATGCAGTTCGACCATTATGAGGAAGTGCCCAAGTCCATTGCTGAAAAGGTGACGGGCGCACACAAGGGCTAATCATTCATTTGAAAAATGGAAATAGAACCGTTCATAATCAAGGAGGAAAATGACTCATGGCTAAGGCGAAATTTGAACGTACCAAGCCGCACGTAAACATCGGCACGATCGGCCACGTTGACCACGGCAA
>CAKTUU010000045.1 GCA_934621505.1 uncultured Clostridia bacterium | reverse complement strand
CAACAACTTACCCATGAGGCCCCTCCATTGGCTTTCGCCCATTGAGTTCATTGTCCAATATGTTTGACAAACCTACAGTTTGAAAAAAAGCCGGTTGACGGGCCGTGAAACCTCTCCTATAATGAAAACAACTTTTACAGGGAGGGTGCAGGATGCTGCGTTCGCAAATTCTGGTCATTTTATCCGCCGACTGCGATGGGTACGCGGCAGCCTGCACGGTCCGTCAGGCGCAGGCGAAGGCGGCGCAGGAACAGCTGCTGTGCTTTGCCGTGCCCAAGGAATGCGGTGATAGCTTTTGGGCTTTTTTAGCTGACGAAATTCCCCGGGACAGCGTGACTTTGTACGAAGGATCGTTGGATGGACTGGCGACAGAAAGAGGCCATTTTTTGTTGCTGGATGGGCAGTATGATTTCGCGCCGGAATGGGACCGGCTGTTGTATACGGCCTGGCAGCGTCTGGGACAGGACCGCACGCTGCTGACGGGAAGCATGGAGCCACCGGTAAACGCCGCTTATGGACAGGTCAGGCTGCCCGCGTTGACGGATGAGGCCGTCATCAGCAAGGGAATGCCGCTGGTATGCGCCGCCGGTCCTGTGCGTACATTGGTGGCGGATCCGGCTTTTGTCTTTGGCCCTTTGGATTTTTTGCAGGAAAAAGCGGATTGTTTGTCATTGGCGGCGTTTGCGGGTGGCTATATCGTATATGTAGCGGCCGAGGCCTACGCATGGCCGGTTGGACGGCGGCCGCAGCACCGGCTGAACCTGCCCTCCAGCCCTTTGCCGGGTACAACTCCCGCCCGTTTTGCCCAGCTGACAGGTTTGGGACATGAGGTTGGCAGGGTCAAAGCCTCTATGGGGCTGTTTGGCGTGGCCAATACCTATCCACAGCGGCTGCCTCAGGGAATGCAGTTGCATCAGCGCATTCGGCGGCTGGGCTTTTCAGAGCGGGAAAAGCGTTTGCCGCTGCTGGTAAGCGGGTTCATTGATCTGCCGGAAAGGACGCTGCCTGCGGCCAGCTACATCCTTCGCTTTGGATTTCTGCGCGATATGCAAAGCTTATCCCTGCTGCTGTATACCGGCGGCAGCCAGGAAAGAGCGCTGCGTGCCGCGCTGCCCAATACCCAAAGCTACCCGGACCAGATGGTGAAAAACGCGCTGCCTATGGCGATAAAGCCAAGGGAACGCTTTCAGCGCTCCAAACCCCTGCTGGTGCGCCGGGCGGCTCAACGTCAGGCCGAGTTTACCCATGCCGCCTGGATGGATATGGACACGCTGTGCCATCCGATCTGCGCGGATGCAGAGCCTGACTTTCGCCCGGTAATGGATGGGCGGATTCATATGGCGGTGGTAGACGGCACGCTGGACGCCAGCTTTTTTGTGGCTCCCGTGGCCTTGCTTGGGCTGCTGGAAAAGCAAACCATGGAGCTGACCCAGTTGGACAGCGAAATGAAGCGGCCCCTGACCGAAAATGCGCTGTGGGAAAGGCTGTATGCCCAAATGCCTCAGTTGTTTGCCATCCATCCCATGCCCGCAAGAAGGCTGCTGTTTATCAGCCTGTTAGACCGGCGATTGCTGTCCGCCGATGAACGGGCCCGGCTGGCGGACATACCTCAGCCCTACTACCCCAACGGCGAGGGTGAAAAGCGCCAGAACAAATGACCGTTTCTACCGCAAGGGGCCGCTTCCTGTTTTGAAAACAAAAATCCCCATTCTGCGGGAAAACACAGAATGGGGGAGGGTTCAGGCGTTATCGCCGGTTTCGCCGTCGCCGCCGCTTTCGGTTTCCTCGCCTTCCGGCTGCGGATTCACATCTTCAGGAGCGTTCTCCTGCTCCGGCTCTGAGGTGACGAATTCGGCTTCTTCTACCTTGGCGTAACGCTGGGCGCGCATCACCGTCAACTGCTGGTCCAGATTGTGCAATTCGGCCAGCAGTGCTTCCAGCTCATCCGGCAGCTTTACGCCGCTTTGCCACAAATCCATGGCCTTGACCGGCACTTCATGCAGCAGTTCCCTGCGGCGGGTTTCCAGGTTTAATTCGTTCAGCTTCTGATGGGCGTTGCTGGCCAGGTTGGACGCCTTGTGCCCAATGGCCTCCAGCCCTTTTAACAAAGCGGTTTTTACACTATTGTTCCACGTTGCCATAACTGTTTCTCTCCTTTTCATGCACAGGTCAGTTTTTGATTAAATCGTCCCGCAGACGGTAGAGGGTTGCGCCCCGCTTTTTACGGTTAAAAACCTTCACCCACCAGTCTACGCTGTTGCTGGCGTCATATTGCAGATAGCCCCAGCGAACGCCGTTGATGCGCTTGCCCCGCATATTGCTGTCGGTCCAGTGAATCAGCCCGCTGACAGGGTCGTAATCCTGAATGATATACATGCTGTGCGGCCCGTTTCCGCCGCCATAATACCCCACAATTTGAAAAAAGTCCCCTTTTTTGATTTGCAGCAGCAGTTGGCGGGCCAAAGCGGCGTTTTCTTCCTCGGACAGGCTGTCGTCGTACTTAAATTGGGCGGCGATTTCAAAGGGGCTGCCGTCCGCAGCCGTTTCCGGCCGCCATTCGATGCCGTAGTCGTAGGGAGCGCAGGCGGCCTTGCTGTTGTTTTTGGGCATGTGCAGGGGCAAATCCGGGTAGGCGCGCATGCGGTATTCCTTGCTGAAGGTATCGAACAGGCGCATCACAAAGTTTTTGCAAACGCCAATGTCGCTATCCTCCTCGGCTGGGGCGAATTTGTATCGCTTCTCCTTGGAATTGGCATAGGCCAGAGCGATCATCCGGTCGATCAGCTCTTCCTTGGGCGATGGAACCCGGCTGGTAAGCGCAGCCGTCAGCCCTTCCGGCGACTGGCCGGTTACGCGGATAACGGCCGCTTCACAGGGCGGCTGGTCAAAGACAAACACATGCTCAAAGGTCTCTGACTGGCTTTCCTGGCGGTAGGTTTGACCTTCCACCTCCAGCTCCACCTGATACCGGGCAATGTTAACCCCCTCCACCCGAACTGTCAGCCGACCGCCGCTTTCATAGCTGCTGCCTGGGGAAGGGCTGATCAGGTACAGCGCCGGTCGCTGCGGTACGTCGCTTAGGGAAACATCTTCCTCGGCGGCGGCCAGAGACGCGGCCATCAGCAGCAGGCAGAGCAAAACCGCCCATTTTTTGCCCATGGCAACCACCTCCCCTGTTATGTTCGATCTTCCAGGGCTTTCCACCTGCCCGGGCGCCTGATTTTTACGAATATTACCAGTGCAGCAGCAGCGCGTCCGTTTCACAGGTAAAATGAGCGTCCTCAATGGGCAGGATTTCACCGTCCAGGTTCAGCCGCATATTCCGGGAGGAAAGACGGCAGGTCTTTGCCAGATAGCGGTGGGCGATGGCGTGCTTGTGCAGCTTTCCCATCATCAGCGACGGCAGATAAAAGGGAATCTTCCACCGGGGCACCGCGTCTACCACCAGCACGTCAAACTTGCCGTCGGTTACATCCGCCAGAGGCGTAATGGGAATGCCGCCGCCGATATAGCGGCCGTTGCCGATGGAGCAGATCATGTATTTGCCGTCCATGGGCCTGCCGTCTATTTCCACATGCATTTCAAAGGGACGAAAGGCCTTAATGGCGCGCAGAACGCCGTACAGGTAGGGCCAGATTCCCCGCACCTTCTTTTTGGCGCTTTCGGCAAAATCCAGCACCATTACATCAAAGCCCGCGCCGCATACGTTCATAAAAAAGCGGTCGTTCATCATGCCGCTGTTAACGGGTCGGGCCGGGTGGTCCAGCATATAGTCCAGCGCTTCGTCCCATTGCCTGGGAATGCCGACGGTTTTGATAAAATCGTTGCCGGTTCCGGCAGGCACAATGGCAAGGGCTGTCTGGGTTCCTCTCAAACCGGCGGCCGTTTCCGTTACCGTACCGTCGCCGCCAAATGCCACAACCGTTTTCGCGCCCTGCTGCGCCGCCTGACGGGCCAAGTCGGTTGCGTGCCCCGGGTAATCAGTCAGATGCAGCTGAAAGGGGATGCCTTTGCTTTGCAGGCGTTGGCAGGCCTCCTGTCCAATCTGCTTTGCCAGACCGTTTCCGGCAACGGGATTCACAATCAAATGGATCACTACGTCTCAGCCCTTCCATGCATAATCAATCAAAGGAATGCTTCATTTTACCCTATTTCGACAAAAAAAGAAAGATATAAAGCGTGTTTTTTCATAGTCAGGCGCAGGGAAATGTGGTATACTGCCTTGGGCAACCCTGATTAAAAGGAGACGAAATCAATGAGCCGTTTGGGAGACTTGCTGCGCACGGAACGCCTGCGCAGAAAAATGACGCTGAAACAGGTGGCTAAGCTGGGCGGCGTCAGCGAAAGCTATTTGAAGGACGTAGAGGAAGGCAAGCGGATTATTGCCGACGATCAGGCAAGGCGCATCTTAAAGAAAATCGGCCTGAAGGAGCATAACGAGGAAGGCTTTACCCTGGATGATATCGCCGCCACGGTGGATTTGCAGACGGCTACCCCCAAAGCGCCTGCCGCACCGGTGAAAAAAGAAAAAAAGCCGGAATCCGAAGCGGTGTACACCTCTGAAAACACGATGACCGGCGGCATCTGGCTGGATGCGCTGACCAGTGTGATGAAGCGGGTGCCCGTGTATAACGCGGTCATGAAGGAAGTGGATCACCGGCTGCTGCCCATCTTGGACGGTCGTATTGAAGGGGCCGCCCCTGATAAGGTATTCTTTTTGCAGGCGCCGGATGACAGCATGCGGGGATTCCGTATTATGCGGGAGGACGTATGTCTGATTGTGCCGTCCAACAGCCCCATTGACGGGGCGATTATGCTGGTGGAGCATAACCAGCACCGCTGTCTGCGCAAGGTGAAAAAGCTGGACGCGATGAACGTGCTTTTGCAAAGCTACGACCGGGAATACGGCGCGGAAACCTGCGCCCTGCCGGATGTAAATTTCCTGGGCCGGGCGGTAAAGGTGGAATTTCGCCTGTAAAGGGATTGCATTCCGGAAATGAATGGGTTATAATGACATAACAAATTTGGCCGATTCGGAGGCATACAAAGGTGCAAAACGCAAAGCCATCCCTGCAGTCAACCTTGCGGGATTACGGAATGCTTACCCTGGGAACCGTTCTGACCGCTGTGGGCGTATACTTTTTCAAATTTCCCAACAACTTTTCCACCGGCGGTGTCAGCGGTATTTCGGTTATATTGGGGCATTACGTTCCCAGCATTACCCCGGGCGCGTTTGTGTTTATCATCAACCAGGCGCTGCTGATTTTGGGCTTTGCGGTTTTTGGCAAATCCTTTGGCGTGCGCACAGCCTATACCAGCCTGCTTTTGTCCGGCGTTACCTGGGGAATGGAATATCTGGTGCCCATGTCCCGTCCGCTGACCACCCAGCCCCTGCTGGAGCTTATTTTTGCTGTGACTTTGCCCGCGGTTGGCAGCGCTATTCTGTTTAACATGCAGGCGTCCAGCGGCGGTACGGATATCGTGGCCATGATTTTGAAAAAGCACACCAACCTGAACATTGGCAACTGCCTGCTGGGCACGGATTTTATCATCACCCTGGCTGCCTGCGTTGCCTTTGGAATGGAGACGGGCTTGCTGAGCGTTTTGGGGCTTATGCTCAAATCCGTCATTGTGGACATGGTGCTGGAAAACATCAAGGTACACAAGTGTTTTCAGATCATTACCAGCAAGCCGGAGGAGATCATTGCCTTTATTACCAACCAGTTAAAGCGCGGCGCTACGGAAATGCACGGCGAGGGCGCGTATACTCACGAGGATAAAACCGTGATTCTGACGGTTGTCAACCGCTATCAGGCCATCAAGCTGCGCCAGTTTTCCCGCCAGACGGACCCGCATTGCTTTATCCTGATTTTTAATACCGGCGAGATTATCGGCAAGGGCTTCAGCGGCGGCGGAATGTAAGGCGCAAGAGACGGAAATGCTTTGCCTGCAAGGCTTAGTGACTCCGCCCCTAAAACTTCGGCAGGAGGTACTGCCTCCTGCACCTCCACTTTTTCAACACCCTGACGGCGTTCGCACGCAGATGGCGAACGCCGTTCTGTTTTAAATCCAGCCCACGATATGGCACGCCAGGCAGCCCAGCAGCGTTGGCAGCAGCGCGGCCGCCAGAACCCAGCGCCAGCGCCCCGTTTCCTTGCGTATGGTCCACAGTGTGGTGGAGCAGGGCCAGTGAAACAGGCTGAACAGAATCACGCACAGGGCGGTACGCAGGGTCCAGCCGTTCATCTCCAGCAGTGCGCGCAGGCTTTGCAGGTCGCCTGTATCTACCAAAGTGACCCGGTTTAAATAGATCATCAACAGAATGGGCAGCACAATCTCGTTGGCGGGAAAGCCTAAAACAAACGCCAGCAAAATGGCTCCGTCCATGCCTAGAAAGCGTCCGGCAGGTTCCAGCCATTGGGCCAGCCGAAGCAGCAGCGACACGCCGTTTACCTGCACATTCGCCAAAATCCATACGCACAGCCCGGCGGGTGCAGCCACCGATACGGCCCGCCCCAGCACAAACAGGGTGCGGTCCAGCAGCGACCGTACCGCCACCTCGCCGATTTTAGGATGGCGAAAAGGCGGCAGCTCCAGCGCGAAGGCGGATGGCAGGCCCTTCAGCAGCGTAACGGACAAAAGCCGGGAAAGCAGCAGCGTAGCCAATACGCACAGGACCATCACCCCGCACAGCACGGCGGCCCCCAGCAGCGCGTCCACGGGCCCATTGCCGGTCAGCACAAACAGGGTAATCAGGGTCATCAAAGTGGGAAAACGGCCGTTGCAGGGCATCAGCGCGTTGGTCAAAATAGCAATCAGACGCTCCCTCGGGCTTTGAATGATCCGGCAGCCCGTAACACCCACGGCGTTGCAGCCCAGCCCCATGCACATGCACAGCGCCTGTTTGCCGCAGGCGTGGCAGCACTGGAAGCATTTATCCAGATTAAAGGCGATGCGGGGCAGCAGGCCCCAGTCCTCCAGCAGCGTAAACAAAGGGAAAAAGATAGCCATAGGCGGCAGCATCACCGCTACAACCCATGTGGTTACCCGGTACACGCCGTCCATCAGCAGGCTCAGCAGCCAGACGGGCGGATGCAGCCCTTGCAGCAGCAGGCGCAGCTTGGGGGCCAGCCAGGCAAAGCCCCGGGTGAGCCATTGGGACGGAAGGTTGGCCCCGTATAGGGAAATGGCCAGCACCAGCCCAAGCAAGCAAAGCATCAGGGGGATGCCCAGCCATTTGCTGGCAAGCAGCCGGTCCGCTTGCAACTGACGGCGCTCCTGTGGGCTGGTTCCGCTGGTTTGCACACAACCCTCCAACACCTGATCGGTTTCGCGGTAGCAGGCCTCCGCAATGGCCGCGGCGGTTTGGGCTTCCGTAAAACCTTCCTGCTCCAGAATTTTCCGCTGACCGGCCAAAGAAGCGGCAAGCGTGGTCCGGTTGGAAGCATCCACATTTTGCAAAAGGCAATCCGGCGAGGCGATCAGTCCCCGCAGGGCGGCAAAGCGGGGCATGGTGGCCAGCCCCTGCCATTGCTCGCTTAACTGGCGGACGGCTTGCTCCACGGGCGGCGGGAGCCGCGGAATGGCGGCAAAATGGGGCGCTTTGGGGCTGATAGCCAGATCCCACACCCGTTCTTTCAGAATGTGCAGTCCCCTGCGGCTGCGGGCGCATACGGCCGCCACCGGCAGGCCCAGCCGTTTTTCCAGCGCGGCGGTATCGATGTGGATGCCGCGTTTTTGCGCCTGATCCATCAAATTCAGGCATACCAATGTACGGGGGTTCGCCTGCGCTACCTGAAGGGCCAGGGCCAGCTGCCGCTTCAGACAGGTAGCGTCCAATACCACAATCACCGCGTCCAGCGGCTCAAAGGTCAGGTAGTCGCTGGCGACAACCTCCTCAGGCGATCCGCTCAGCAGGGAATAGCTGCCCGGCAGGTCAATCAGCTGCCAGTCGCCCTGCCTGCCTCTGACCCGTCCTACAGCGCTTTCCACGGTTTTTCCCGCCCAGTTGCCGGTGTGCTGTCTAAGCCCTGTCAGTGCGTTAAAAACCGTGCTTTTGCCCACGTTTGGGTTTCCGCACAGGGCCACGCGCAGGACGCTCATATGTCACCTCCGTCGCACAGCACGCGGCGGGCGTCCTTCTGGCGCAGTGCCACCACCGTGTCCCGGACACGGTAGGCATGAGGGTCGCCAAAGGCGGAAGGAAACAAACAGGTAACCCTTCCTCCCTCCGCAAAGCCCAAATCCCGCAGACGTGCGTTATCGTTCCCTTCCAGGGCCACAATACGGGCGCTTTGGCCCGGAGAAAGCAGATCCAGTGGTTTTGTCATGAAAAAAGGCACCACCTTTGCAAATTTCAGAATAGCGGCGCGAAAGGGGATGCGCCTGTATCCATCCTATGTAGCAGGGCGCGGCGGGTGCGCGGTCTTGTCATTTTGGGGCATGCGTGCTATGCTTACCATGCATGAAAATAACTTTCCGTTTCGTTTGAATAACGGTAACCTAGCCTTTGGAAGGGGGACAACCCTTGAAAAATTTTCGCTATCGCCGATGGATGCTGTGGCTGCTGGCGCTGACCTTTCTCTACGCACCCGTTTCCTTTGGCACGGAGGTAGACTTGCCCGCCGCGCCCCAGCGCAGCCAGCTGGTACGGGTATGGCTTACCCGGCTTGGCGTTCAGGACCGGATGGATTTGGAACTGACGGTTCCCTACAGCGCCGTTACAGCCGATGGCAGCCAAATGTATTTTCCGGCGGGAAGCCAGATTGCCGTGCTTCTTCGGCAGGACAAACTGTATGTATACTATCAGAACATGAGCCTGCTGGCGGGCAGCCGGTTGCAGCTTCTGCGCGCGGAGGTTGACGATGCGGAGCCATCCGGCTGGCGGCTGGCGAATTTTCCCGCCCTGTACGCGGGAGATCTGACCCTGGATATTGCCGATGAAAAAATCCGGCCAATTTTAAGCATCCATGTGGAGGATTACCTGCTGGGCGTGGTGCCCTATGAAATGAGCGACAGCTTTCCCCTGGAAGCGCTGAAAGCCCAGGCGGTGGCGGCCCGTACCTATGCGCTGCGCAGGCAAAACGCCAGCCGGGAATACGATGTGGTGGATACAACCAACGATCAGGTTTATAAAGGCTACCTGCCCGGCAATGAGCAAACCGGGCGCGCAGTGGCGGAAACCCGCGGCGTATGCGGTTTTTACAAGGGCCAGCTGGCCCAATGCTATTACTCCGCCAGCAACGGCGGCCAGACGGAATTGACGAGCACCGTTTGGCCGGACGGTGAAAACCTGGCGTATTATGCCTTTGGCGAGGACCCTTACGATTTGGCCAATCCCGCCAGCGTAGTGCAGAGCTTTGAAGTGATGAAGGAATACAGCCAGCAGGCGCCCTACGCCCTGCGCAAACTGCTGGCGCAGCTGCTGAAGGATGAGCTGGTCAGCCGGGGCTACGATCCATCGCCGGAGAGCGTTCAGGTGGACAAGGTAAGCAGCCTGGCTGTGGACACGCCAGACCAAACCGGCAGCAAACGGATGACCCAAATGAAGCTGACGGTTCAAATCAGCGGCCGTACCCGGCAGGAAATCGCTTGGGTAGAGGATGAAAACGACGATGAAATCAGCCTGCAATGGGAAAGCCCCAGTCCGTCGCCAAGCCCTTCCCAAACGCCGGAGGCGACCGCCACGCCACAGCCAACGCACCAGGTGACCTACGGTCCCTTTGAGGCCATTCCGGACAGCTTTACCCTGGACGTGGCCATTTTTCCCACGCTGGAGGACACGCTGGGGCTGAACATCAGCGGAAATTATGAAAACGAGTTATGGAACGTAGTGGAAAAGGCAGACCGTTACATCATTCAGGCCCGCCGGTACGGCCATGGCGTAGGCATGAGCCAGCGGGGCGCGCAATGGATGGCGGGCGTTTATCAAAAAAGCTATCAGGATATTTTGGGGTTTTACTATCCGGGAATGGAACTGAAGCGTTATCCCGATGAAGCGCGCAAGGTAACCCCGGTGGAGGACAGCCTGTCCATGACCCCGGGTCCCGCGCCCACGCCTACGCCCCGTCCAACGCTGATGCCTCTGACGCAGACGGCCCAGGAAGGACAATGGTATGCCGCCGTGACGGAAATTGCGGACGACAGCTCCCTGAACCTGCGGGCCACCCCCTCCATGAACGGGTCCATTGTCATGCGCTTGTACAAAAACCAGCGGCTGCTGGTCTTGGAACGCTGCGCGGAGGACGGCTGGGTGCATGTATGCACGGACAGTACCGAAGGATATGTCATGGAAAAATATTTGACCAAACAGGAATAAAACATGAGAGCCGGAGGGATTGTTTCCTCCGGCTCTCGGCCTGTCAGCTGCGGTTGCAGCCGCAGCCGCACCGTCCCGTATTGCAGGCCGCGTTGCGCAGGTCCACATCGTCGTTGTTGCACAGGGATGCAGGCGGGAACAGGGGAAGGCTGAAAAACTCGTCGCATACATTTTCTGCAAATTCCTCACAGGGAGGAATGGTGCAGAAGCCGTAGGAGGGAATCAGAATTTCCACCTGAGCCAGTACCTTCAGGATAACGGTGACGCAAACCGTCAGTTTGAATACATTGTTGCCCTGATAGCTGCCCGCCACGCAAATGGCGCTGACCATGCTTTCCAGAGAATAGGGCACAATGGATTCGTCAGGGATGGACAACAGCACATCCTTGTCGACGGTGATAACGCCCTTGCCAATGTACTCCACGCAGCGGCTGTCCACAAACAGAATGTCAATGGGCACATCAATCTGGCAGCGCACCCGGGCAAAGCAGGGACGGTCGCACAGGCGCTCCACCGTCAGGTTGCGGATGGTGCCCTCCGTGGTGGTGGAACGGCAGCTTTCAAAGGTGATGGGCGGGACGGGGGCCGATGTGGGGGCCACGGTTTCGGTGTTTTCGGCAGAGCAGTTGCAGCTGCAATTGTTGTTGCAGCTGGGGGCCACCATGGCATAGCTGGTAATGGTTACCTTTTTGTCATCCAGCTGCTCCTGCTGCAAACAGCTGTCGTATACGCGCTTTACCTGCACGCACACCTTTTCTTGCAGGCCGTCCAGAGCGTTGCCCGAGATGGCGCAGGGACAAGCGGTGGGGTTTGCGTTTTTGTAGCTGTAAAAAGACATTGGCACGCCTCCTTTTTTGGTCGGCTGGAATTTGTTTTGCCGCCGTTCACTGATACAGTATGACGGCGTTGAGAAGGCGTGCAAAAAAGAAACGGTCAGTGCAGACGGTCGACCTGATAGCCCATGGACGCAAGCAGCGTCAGCACGCTGTCGTCCTCCAGCACCAGATGCATTAGCCCGATGGTGATAAAGTAGCGGCGGCCCTGACCATCGTCCAGCAGGGATTGAATTTTTTTTGCCATGAACTGGTTGCGGCGGGTCAGCATCTTGTCCACATATTCCTCTGTCAGCCGGGCGGCGGTCTCATCCTGTGTATCCAGCGTAAAGGAATTGGCGAAGGCCTGCGCGTCTCCGTCCCGCCACCAGGAGGGGTACAGGGCCGTGTCCGTCGTCTTGGGATTCAACAGCGCCTGGCAGGCGTCTTTCAGCAGATATTCCTGCAATTCCGGGCTAAAGTCATCCATCACCAGCATGGCTTCCCGCAAATCCTCCAAAAACAGGCGGGGCTTGTTGCCTGCCAGTTGCTTGATTTGGGTTTCCACCCCGTAGGAAGCGGCGGCGCTGATATCCTCCATTCCCATTTCCACCGCGTTTACCTGGGTTGACAGCAGGGTGACAATGCCCCAGGTTTTCAGGGTGGATAGATAGGATAGAGAATAGCCGGTCTGTTCGCATACCTGCTCCAGCAGGGCATAGGCATCGCCGGAGATACGATCCCGCAGAGGGGCATCCGCCGCCATCAGGGAAAGGGCTAACTCTGCGGCCTCATCGCTGTCGGAATCACTTTCAAAAACCAAGGTGTCCGCCGATTCCAGGGCAGATAGAATATGCTGCCCAAAGGGGTACATGTCCGGGCTTCCGATGTGAATGCTGCCCAGAATCCAGGCCTCGCTGTTTCCGCCGGTTACATGATACAGTAAGCCGTTGCTTCCGCCTGCCGCCAGGGCTGCGCAGGGCAACAGCAGGAAAACGCACACGAAAGCAATGATTCGTTTCATGGGGTTTCTCCAATCCGTCCATATACAGGAACGCTGTGACCGCCTGGGACGAGCGGACGCATAGCCGGTCCGTCATATGAAAAAGCCGCCGGTTCACGGACGAAAACACGGCAGGCTTCTTTCATGACAGGCGGCCTCCTTATTTTAGTTGCGTTTGCGGTCCCGGGCAATCAGAATCAGACGCAGCAGCTGCAACGCGCTGCTGATCATGGACGCTACATAGGTCAGGGCGGCGGCGGTTAAAACGGCTTTTGCGCCGGACAGTTCCTCCTCCGTCAGGTAAGCGTCCTGCCGCAGCAGCCGAATCGCCCGCTTGCTGGCGTTAAATTCCACCGGCAAAGTAACCAGGGAAAACAGCAGCGTCAGCGCAAAGCACAGAATGCCGATGTTCACCAGCGGCTCCCAGCTGAACGCCAGCCCCAAAAAGAAGATGGGAAAATACAGGTTGCTGCCGATGTTGACAACCGGCACCAAAAAGGAGCGGAATTTCAGCGGCAGATAGCCCTCGTGCTGCTGCATGGCGTGCCCGCATTCGTGAGCGGCCACTCCGATGGCGGCTACGCTGCTCTGCCCGGAAACGCTCTGGCTAAGGCTGAGGGTGTTGGTGCGAGGGTTGTAATGGTCCGTCAGGTCGCCGCTGACGGTTTGAATGCCCACATTGCCGCAGCCGCTGTGGTTCAGCAGGGAACGGGCCACCTGATCCGCCGTCTGTCCGCTGATGGGGTAGACCTTGGAATATTTTTTAAAAGCCGACGATACCTTCCACTGGGCATAAAGTCCCAGCAGCAGGCCGGGAATGACCAGAATCATGGTCCAATCATAATAGTACATGCGATCGCCTCCTTATTTCGCTACGGATATAGCATACACCATTTTGCCACCGGCTACAAGATGCATAACCATCCCCTTTTTGGGAAAACGTAACCTTGTAAGGAGGGGATGGGATGCACGGCTGGTTTTGGCGGGAGGCAGCGCTGCTTACGCTGGCGGCTCTGTTTGCGGCGCTGGCACTGCTATGGCCGGTTGGCGCCGCTCTGGCTTACACCCAAGAGGAACGGCAGCTGATGCAGGCGTACCAAACCGGGCAGATCATCCGCCTGCATATTTTAGCGAACAGTGATGACCCGGCGGACCAGACGCTGAAGATTCAGGTACGGGACGCGGTGATTGAAGCCTTTGGAGAACGGCTGGCGCAGGCGGGGGAAACCAACGCGGACCAGACCTTTGAGCTGCTGGTTACGCAAACGGAAGCAATCCGGCAAACAGCGGAAGAAAAGGCCCGGCAGCTTGGCTTTTCGGGCGCGGTTCAGGCGGAAACGGGCTGGTTGTACCTGCCGGAGAAGCAATATGAAAGCGTATGCCTGCCGGAAGGCTGGTACCGTGGGCTGCGCATTACCCTGGGCGAAGGGCAGGGCCGCAACTGGTGGTGCGTACTGTTTCCCAGGCTGTGTCTGGCGCTGTCAAGCGATGACGCAGCGGGTGATGAGAAAGAATTGGTCTGGCAGACGGGCAGAATTTTTCAGCACTGGCTGTGCATGGAGGAATAAACGCATTTACTGAAGGGGCTGAGAAACATAGGACAGAACAAAGGAAAGAAATTGCGCCAGATCCGGCTTTTTGTCGCCAAAGGCATTTAGATAAGCCTGGTTTTGATACCGGTTTTCGTAGGCGATATCAATGCATTGCTGAATCTGCGCTTTGACCTGGGGTACAGGAACGTGGTTATCGGACACGATTTTCTGTAAGATTTGCTGGACGTTTGCCTCGCTTAAACATTTCATATTTTTCCCTTCTTTTTCAAATGTTGACTTATTATAACGCATATGATTACTACAATGCAACTCGTTTCCTTTCTTTTGTGCTTATCAAATGTTATGTAAAATGAAGCGCAGGGAGGGAATTGGAGTGGATACAAAGGCAAGGATTCAAGCGCTGATGCGGGAGAGAAACTGGACCATGTACGAACTGGCCAAACGAAGCGGCGTGGCGCAGACTACCATCGCCAATTTATATGTGCGCAATAACGAACCTTCGCTATCCACCCTGCGCGCTTTGTGCGATGCGTTTGGGCGTCAGCCTGTCCCAGTTTTTTGCCGAGGACGATATGTGGGCGCTGACGCCCCAGCAGCGGCAGCTGCTTGCGCAGTGGGCCGCGCTGACAAAGCCTCAGCAGGAAATGCTGCTGGCGATTATGAAAGGAAATGAAAAAATGAAAGAGCTTTGACAATGCCACAGCCCGGTAAGGCGATAATTTCAAAACACTGAAAAATGGCATTTGCAAAGGCGAGCAATCAGGCTCTGACCTTTTGAGTCAGAGCCTCAGCCTGTCAAAAAAGGTCGCCAAAAGCGGCCTTTTCTGATATAATAGAGCCGGTTAGAATAGAGACGGTGATGAAAATGCTGAAGCGAGAAACGGAACAGCGGCAAGCAATCGAGATGCTATGTGTGGACATGTTGGCGCCAAAGGATCATTTGCTGCGGAAGATCGACGCAGCGGTGGATTTCACGCACATCTATGAGCTTGTGGAGGATTTATACTGCGAGGATAACGGACGGCCAGGCTGCGATCCGGTGGTGCTGTTCAAGCTGGTGCTGATCCAGCATCTGTTCGGGATCCGTTCGCTGCGGCAGACCATGCGGGACGCAGAAGTGAACGTGGCATATCGCTGGTTTCTGGGGTATACCGTGTCGCAGAGTCTTCCGCACTTTGCGACGATCAACTGCGCGTTCGGTCATCGCTTTACGGTGGAAGTGATCGAGGGCGTGTTCCGCTGGATCCTGGAGGAGGTCGCCCGGGCGGGATATCTGTCGCCGGAGGTGGTGTTTGTGGACGGAACGCATAT
>CAKTUU010000044.1 GCA_934621505.1 uncultured Clostridia bacterium | reverse complement strand
TTGATATGCGTTCCGTCCACAAACACCACCTCCGGCGACAGATATCCCGCCCGAGCCACTTCCTCCAGGATCCAGCGATACGCCACGTTCACTTCTGCGTCCCGCATGGTCTGCCGCAGCGAACGGATCCCGAACAGATGCTGGATCAGCACCAGCTTGAACAGCACCACCGGATCGCAGCCTGGCCGTCCGTTATCCTCGCAGTATAAATCCTCCACAAGCTCATAGATGTGCGTGAAATCCACCGCTGCGTCGATCTTCCGCAGCAAATGATCCTTTGGCGCCAACATGTCCACACATAGCATCTCGATTGCTTGCCGCTGTTCCGTTTCTCGCTTCAGCATTTTCATCACCTGTTCCCATTATATCAAAAATGGCCGCTTCACGCGACCTTTTTTGACAGGATGAAGGGGACGGCAAAACGCCGTCCCCTTGCAATGCCTTTCAGCATCAGATCACATACTTCTTGATAAAGGCCGGAAGCTCGTCTTTGTCCTCGCTGATGGACAGAACAAAGTCCACGCTGTGCTTTTCGCAAATAGCTTCCAGACGCTTAAAGAACCATTCGGTGGTGCTAAGATCGTTCTTGATCAGCTTTTTGAAAGCGTCGATGCAGATCAGGCCCATGTCAAAATTCTGCGCAACCAAGCCGCACAGGAAACCGGTGAACATCTGATCGTTATTCAGTTCATATTCGCTGGCGTTGATGAACCGTACTTCGTGCCGCAGGTCAAACATGTAACGATTATCGTCGTCAATAAAGACGATGTCATGCTTGCTGTCCTGCGTGGCGGTATTGGCCATGTCAAGAATACGCTTGGTTTTACCCGATCCCTTTTTACCGCAGATTACCTGAATCAAGGGTAACGCCTCCTTCAACAATGTTTGGTTTTTGGGCTTATTACATAGCTCTTCCCTTTACGCATTCATTATACATGAGTTTTGATGGAAAGGCAAGGCCATTCTTGGCATTCCTTCAGGACGTTTTTAACCTGTCCCGCAGCTGGTCCATGCTCATTTCAGGCAGCTGACGGCATGGGGTATTTTCCGGGTCAATGCGGCAAATGGCCTGATATTCGCACAAATCGCAGGCCAGACGGGTTTGATCCATGCAGGGGGAAATGGACACGTCCCCGCCAAAAAGCTGACCGGCCAAATCCGCCGCTACGTTTCTGGCGTGACGCAGCAGGGCCTCAAACTGAGAAAAGTCCAAAGCACGGGCGTTCTTTTTCAATTCGCCCTTTTTTAAACGAAGGGGTGGAAGTACATAGGGGGCTTCCTCCGAATCAGACGCATCAAAAACCTCTACGTCATTCAGGACGATTCCGCGCAGGTAAAATACCTCCCGCAGTTTGGCTTCCACCGCTTCCTTCACATCGGTATCGCTTTCCAGCAAGGGGTTGCCCACATAAAAATAGAAAGCGCCAGCGGGACGGCTGCCGGGAATGGCGCTGGTGCATACATCCAGATACAGAAGCAGCTGAAGCTGCAATCCCCACCAGGTGCGGGCGGCCTCCAGGTTTTGCTGGGCGGATTTGTAGTCGATGACCCGTAAATAGACGCTGTCCGGGGAATCATACCGGTCAATCCGGTCAATTCGTCCCCGCAGGGCGATTTGGCGGCCGTCCTTCATTTCCAGCACAATGGGAGGCAAGCCGCCTTCGTACCCAAAGGCCGCCTCCGTTTTGTACAGCTGAAAACGGCCCGCCGCCAATTGACTGGTGATTACCTGCGCGGCGCGGTTCAGGGTGGCTTTGGCCTGCTCAAAACGAGCAATATTGCGGTCGCCGTCACCCATGGGCCCGTTCAGCACGTCGGCGGTCAGGGGCGCTACCGCCTGGT
Organism: uncultured Clostridia bacterium; assembly: GCA_934621505.1. Classification (GTDB taxonomy): domain Bacteria; phylum Bacillota; class Clostridia; order Christensenellales; family Aristaeellaceae; genus Limiplasma. The sequence continues at coordinate 14,668 of CAKTUU010000044.1, read as the reverse complement.
TGACCAGTTCATCTACCTGCTGGGAAGTCAGCTTTGGGAAAACGGGATTTTTTCTGGCCAGGTGAGCAAAGCGGTTCAGACCATCGTGATAAAAGGTTCCCGTTTGAATGGGGTCCACCTTCCATTCCTTCAGCACCCTGGGCCGCAAGCCATAGGTGATAAAGTGCTTGAAGGGACAGGCGGCAAATTGCTCCAGACGGCTGATGGACAGGGTGTCGTCTCCATAAAGCACCCGAGCGCTGTCCGAAGAAACAGGCGCAGGGTCGTTGGACGCGCCAAGCGCGTCCGCCAGCCGAAACACATCGGCTCCATGGCTCTGGGCAAGCTGTTCAAGACGCTGCTGCCATTCCGGCGGCAGGCTTTCCTGGCTGACGCCATCCGCATACGCCCGCATCAACAGGCTTAACCGGTTTAAAGTTTGGGTTGCGGACATGGGAAGCTGGGCCGAGCACACTTCGCCCAACCCGTCAAAAAGACGATGGTTCAAACTGTCCAGCAGCGAAAGGGGCCGCTGCGCCGCTCCGGCTGAATCAGTCTTGGCATAGCTTAAAAACAGATATTTTTTAGGCAGGGTCATCGCCCGTTTCAAATCCAGCTTGGCCAGCAGGACGCGGCTTTCATCCGTCAGCCCCAAAAAGGCTCCGGTGCCCTTTTGGATAACGGCGCGTTCGTCCTGGGTCAGCAAGCTGTCGGTAGACCGGCTCAGCACGCCGTCGCTTAGTCCCAGCAGAAAAACCGCGTCTGCCTCCTCCGTCAGCATATGTCCCAGCGTGCCTACATGCAGCATACCGCTGGCGGGCGGCAGCGTTCCAATCGATACAGCGGAAAAGCCGCATTCCATGCGGGTGGCGATATATTTCAGGGGAATGCGGTTTTGCCCGCCTATACGGGTCATTTCATCCAGCAGGTCGCAGATTACCTGCCAGACCTGGCTGTTTTGGCCGGCACGGGTTAAAAAGCCTGCTGCAAGCAGCCGATCTTCCTCCTGCTTCAAGGTTTCGTATGCATGAACCTCTAGCAGCAGCTGAAATACCGCCATAAGACCGGATGCGGCGTCTCTGGCGGCCACAATGGCGGCCCGCGCTTTTAACAGAGGCTCCATCAGCAGTTTGCGCAAAGGCTCGCATTGGGCGATTTCTTCCTCATCGCCGCGCTGAAAGGGCTTTGTCCAGCGCGCGCGGTCTATGCCATGCTCGTAGGCGTAGTTTTCCAGTTGGCAGCACTGCTCAAAGGAAAGCGGCGCGTAGCCGCTTTTGAGCATGCCGATTACATCTCTGCTGCGCCAGCCGTCCGCCATGGCGTGCAGGGCGGACAGCAGAAAACGAACCAGTCCATGGTTGGAGGCAGGCAGCTGCTGATCCGTATAAAAGGGCAAGCCGCTGTCTGTTAACGCGGCGGTAACGGCGAAATCATAGTCCCCGCCCTCCGGATACAAAACCGCCGCTTTTTCGATGGATACGCCCTGCTGCAATGTCCACAGCAGCTGGCGGCTCATAAAGGTGGCTTCCTCGTAGGGGGTTAAGCCGCTGGACAGGATGATTCCCCTGGCTGGTTTGCCATAGGGCTTGGGCTGGCGCGCAAACAAAGCCTGATCCAGATGACGAATGGGGCCGGAACAATCTAACGGCGCAGAAACGATGGGGCAAAGCCGCACATCCAGTCCATCCTGCTGAAGCATGGCCTGAAAACGAGAGATTCCCTGCCGAACCGGCGTATAGATGTCCCCGTCCGGAGCGGATTCCCCGTCGCAAACCAGACCGATGGTCAGGCTTTCGCACAGGGGCGCTGCAGAACGCAGCAGCTGCATCAGCTGTTCCGGCAGGGAGTCAAAGCCATACACATACAAGTGTTTATGTTGTAAAAAGCCGCTTTTTTCCAATTGACCGGCTACATAGGTCAATATATCCTCGTTATCGCTAAAACGCCCTTTGGTAACCGCCTGGTACTGCTGGTAAATCAGGGACAGGTCCTTCAGCTTTTCCTGTGCGCCGCCGGCTGGCTGTGTCTGGGCGAAAGCCTCCAGGCCGTCCGGCGTCATGCCGCCGCGTTTCATGTCCGTAATCAGAGCGGACAGCTTTTCCACAAAGCCGCGACGTTGGGTGATGCTTCCATAATAAGGCAGGTGATCCTCCAGCCGTTCCAGCGCCTGACTGATGGCCATGCGCTGCCCCGCGTCAGACAGCGGTTCCGCGTCGCTGCGGCCCGTTAAGGAAAGAATATGGTCGTTTAACCGGGACGGACTCATTACGTCTACAAAAAATAAGCCGTTTACCTGTAAACGGGACATGATCTCCTGCTCCGCCGTCAGGGTAAGCTGCTCCGGCACCAGCAAAATACAGGAATCGCCCTTATGCAGGTGAACGCCCAGTTCGTCCACGATGGGCTGAAACAGCCGGTGGGCCCGGGCGGTGAGAATGCGAATGGACAAGAAAACAACGCCTCCCTGAAATGAAGCTGGAAAAAGCATCGAAAACATGATAACATAAACGGGTCAAAAAGGCCACAGGCCTTTTGCGGGAGGATGAAAGGAATGCTGGATACCATCGTGGGTATTGCTACCGCGCCGGGAGAGGGCGGCATTGCCATTGTGCGTGTCAGCGGCGAAGAAGCGGCCAAGCTGCTGGAAAGGGTTTTTGTTCCCTACAATACCAAACGCAGGCCGCCTTTTGAAAGCCACCGGCTGATGGCGGGCCGGGTGATGGACGGCGGAGAGATGATTGACGAAGCCATGGCGGTGGTGATGTATGCGCCAAACAGCTATACCCGAGAGGACGTATGCGAAATTCATACCCATGGCGGCGGTGCGGCGGCGTCCGCCGTAGTCAGACTGCTGATTCGACTGGGCGCGCGTCCGGCGGAGGCGGGCGAGTTTACCCGGCGCGCTTTTATGAACGGCAGAATTGACCTGATGCAGGCCGAGGCGGTGATGGGCGTAATTTCCGCCCATTCAGCGGCGGCGCTGAAAGCGGAAGCGAGGCAGCTTTGCGGCGGTCAAAGCCAGTTTGTGCGTCAGGCCCAGGACCAGCTGCGCGCCCTGCTGGCGGGTTTGGAGGCCCACATTGATTACCCGGATGAAATTGACGAGGCTGAAGCGCTGGCTGGGCTGGCCGGCGGTCTGGACCGGCTGATTGCCTTTTTGTCCGCCGCCATTGACGAAAGAAGCGCCCGCATTCTGCGGGAGGGGCTTCATGTGGCGCTGTGCGGCAGACCCAACGCGGGAAAAAGCACCCTGTTTAACGCGCTGCTGGGCGAGGACAAGGCCATTGTGACGGATATTCCGGGCACAACCCGGGATGTGCTGGAGGGCAGCTTTAGCCTGAACGGCGTAAATATTGTGCTCCAGGATACGGCGGGACTGCGGGAAAGCGGAGATACCGTGGAGCGCATTGGCGTGGAGCGGGCCCGGGACGCGCTGCGCAAAGCTGATGCGGCGCTGCTGCTGGTGGACGCCGCCAAGCCTTTGGACAGGGACGAGCTTAGCCTGTTGCGGCAGGAGATGCCCTGCCCATGCGCGGTGCTGCTGAACAAGGAAGACGCGGGGGAATGCGTAACCGTGGAGCAAGTAGAAGAACGGACGGCTCACCGGCCCATCCTGCGCATTTCCGCACGGGACGGCAGCGGAATGCGGGAACTGAGGGCTTATTTGCAAGAGCAGTGCCGGATTCCCGATGAATGCCTGCTGACCCATGAGCGGCACATGAATGTGGCTCGTCATGCGCTGGACAGGCTGCTGTCGGCGCGGAAGGGGCTTGCAAACGGAGATTTTCTGGACTTGACCGCCGTGGATTTGCACGAGGCGCTGTATCTGCTGGGACGCATTACCGGCGACAGCGTGGACGAGCAGTTGCTGGACGATATTTTTTCCCGTTTTTGCGTGGGAAAGTAAAAAATAAATCTTGCATTTTTTGAACGTTGCTGTTACAATATGTAAATGGCACATCCTTGCGCTGCGCAGGGACGCAGCGCCATAAGTCCAAGAGGAGGTGAATGGAATGAATAGGTATGAACTGACCTACATCATCGACACCGCGCTGGAGGAGACCGCTCGCAAAGAACTGATTGAAAAGTTCTCCAAGCTGATCACCGACAATGGCGGCGAAGTTGAAAAGGTAGACGAAACCTGGGGCAAGCGCCGTCTGGCGTACGCGATCAACGACAAGCTGGAAGGCTACTATGTGCTGGTAACCTTTAAGGCCGAGTCCGATCTGCCCCGCGAGATTGAGCGTAACATGGGCATCAGCGAAGATATCCTGCGTTGCCTGATCATCAAGCTGGAGGAGAAGAAGCACAGCGTAAAGCCGCGCCCCGTACGCGCTGCCGCGCCTGTGGCGGCTCCCGCTGCCGAAACCGCCGAGACTCCCGCTGAATAAGGACGGTGTAAGTCATGAACAAATTGACCATCATCGGTAACCTGACCCGGGATCCCGAGCTGCGCACCACGTCTACGGGCATTAACGTATGTTCGTTCACCGTGGCTGTCAACCGCCGCCGCTCCACCACCAACGGCAATCAGCCCGAAGCGGATTTCTTCCGCGTTTCCGCCTGGCGTCAGCTGGGTGAAAACTGCCAGAAGTATCTGGCCAAGGGCCGTAAGGTTTGTGTGGTTGGGCCTGTATCTGTAAGCAGCTACACCGCGAATGATGGGTCTACCCGTTTTTCGCTGGATGTAACGGCGGATGACGTTGAATTCCTGTCTTCCCGCAGCGAGGACGCGGGCTACGTGCCTGCCGCCGCTCCTTCTCATGCCGCCGCCGCCCCTGCAGCGGAAAAGGGTTTTGAGGAAGTAGACGACGAGGATCTTCCCTTCTAATTTTCTAACTTGATGATATCCAACCCAAAGGAGGTTTAGCTCATGTCTGAGGATCGTGGTGAAAGAAGACCTCGTCCCCGTGGACGCAAGCCCCGCCGCAAGGTGTGCAGCTTCTGCGTGGACAAGATCGAGTATATTGACTACAAAGATGTTAACCGCCTGCGTCGCTTTGTGAACGAGCGTGGCAAGATCATGCCCCGCCGTATGAGCGGCAACTGCGCCAAGCATCAGCGTCAGCTCTCTGAAGCCATCAAACGCGCCCGTGCCATCGCGTTGATGCCCTTCTCCGTAGAGTAAAAAGTGGAAATCAGGCCCGTTGGTTGTTTTGCAGCCAACGGGCTTTTGCTGTTTAACCGCCAGATCGCATGGGGAATACGGCCTCATGAATGCGGCCGTCATCCTGCAAGATCAGGCAGCCGTCCTGAAGAAATTCGCCGTCACACTGGGCGCGTTGGCAATCCCGGCTGACTCGAAGATGGTAGGTAGAACCGCCGTAATGATAGGTCAGCCGTATCCCTTCCCATCCAGCGGGCAGCACCGGACGAAAGCGGAGCCGATTTCCTTGCTTTTGAAACCCAAGCAGATGGGTAAGCAGCACATATATGTACCAGCTTGCGCTGCCAGTGTACCAGGTCCAGCCGCCCCGGCCCCGCTGCTGGGGATTGTCGTACACGTCCGCCGCCATGACATAGGGCTCCGCACGGTAGCGGGCGGCCAGCTGGGCGGTGGCCGAATGGGATGTGGGCAGCATACGCAGGGCCAGTTCCCAGGCCCGCGCGTCCTCGCCCTGCTGGTGCAGGGCGGCAACGGCCCAGCAGGCCGCATGGGTATACTGACCGCCGTTTTCCCGAACCCCCGGCAGATAGCCTGCGATATAGCCTGGCTGCTCCTGACCGTCAAAAGGCGGCGTAAACAGGTCCAAAACGCCGGTATCCGGCTGATACAGCATACTCCACGCATTGGCCATGGCGGTTGCGCAGCGGTCTCTGGAAACGCCGCACAATACGCCCCAGCATTGCGGCAGCAGATCAATGCGGCATTCCTGATTTTGCGCGCTGCCAAGCGCAGCGCCGTTTTGGTACCATCCTCTCAAATACCAGCCGCCATCCCATGCAAAATGGTCGATCGCCTGCATATAGCGCTCGCGGCGCTTGGAAAGTCTGTTTTGTTCCTCCGCCGGGCAACAGGGCGCGAATAACCGCAGCACCTCGCACAGGAACATGGCCAGCCATACGCTTTCTCCGCCTACCTGATCCATGCCGTCGTTCCAGTCGCCGCCCTCCATCAGCGGCAGCCCGTGAACGCCGTCCTGTATGCTGTCAATAGCTCTTAGACAATGCTTGAAAAAGGTTTCTTCCAAATCCGACCTTTCTGGCGAAAAATAACGGTCACGTTCATCCGGCGCAAGCGTTTTCCCTTTCAGATAGGGGATTTGTTCATCCCAGATTTCTGTTTCCCCTGTGCATTGCGCATAAAGGGCGGCAACGTAGGGAAGGAACAGGCGGTCATCGCTGATATGGGTACGCACGCCCAGCCGGGCTTCGTGCCACCAGTGCTGCACGTCGCCCTCCTCAAATTGGTGAGCGGCGCACAGCAACAGGTGGCCGCGCACCTGTTCGGGCTGGGTATACAATAGGGACAGCATGTCCTGAAGCTGATCCCGGAAACCGATAGCGCCGCCCGCCTGATAGAATCCCGCACGCATCCATAAACGGGCCGCCTGCACCTGATAGGGCAGCCAGCGCCCCAGCAGGACGGACAAGGTGCGGTCCGGCAGGTCGTAAACAAAGGTCCCCAGCCGCTTTTCCCACTGCTGGCGAACCGCGCGCAGCCGCTGACTGGCTCCTTCGTCGCGCAGCCGTTCCAGGCTTGACAGCGGTTTGGGCCGCTCTGCGGAAAGGGCGGTTACAATGGCGCGGCTTTCTCCCGGCTTCAGCTGAATGGAATAGCGAAGCAGCGCCGTATTTCCGCCTTTTTCAGAGGTAAGTCTTTCCATGCAAAGGGCGGCCGGAGCGACTCCCCAAAGGCCCTGAAAACTTCCGGCGCTCAAAATCACACATTCATCCGGCAGCGGATCAACCCCAAGCAGGGAACAGGCTTTGTCCGAGCTGGACGAAATGGCATGCAGGCCGTCTGCGTCCGCCAAAAGCGAGGCGTCCAGGATGCAGACGTGGGTGTAAATCAGGCAGCGTTCCTCCGCTCCTTCATTTTTGATTTTGAGTACGCGAACGCCGGTGCAGCCATCCGTAAAGCATTGCAGACTGGCATAGATTCCATATCCGCTGCATTCGTACATGGCTTCGCCCGGCGCGTAGGTAACGCGCACCGGCAAGCCGTGCCCCAGAGGAAGCCGGGTTACAGACCAGAGCAGCCGCTGCTTTGGATCCTGCAAGAAAAAGTTTTCATCGCCCAAGGGATAAACGGCGTCGTTGGGCCAACGGGTCAACCGTCCCAGACAGCTGTTTTGATGGTAACTGAATACCAGTCCGCTGTCGCAGGCCAGCGTGCCAAAATCCGACGAGCAAAGCGGCATGCTCCATGGAGCGGGCGTTTGTCTTCCGGGAGCCAGGGAAATTTGGTAATCACCGTCCGGCGTAAAGCCGCCGTAGCCATTATCCGCCCATAAGGGCTGCGCCGGAGGTAAAACCGGTTTCCAACGCGCGGGGGACGGCGTTTGGTAGACCGGTCTGCTTTGAGGAGGAAGAATCAAAGCGTCCAGCTGACGTTCTATGGGCGGACCGGACAGGTCCAGCACCAGACGGGCAGCCGACAGCAGCAGCTGAAATGCCTCTACAGACGGTTTGTCAACCAGGTAGACTCCATCGTTCTTATCCAGAAGATCATGCAGCGTTTCCTGCGGCGGCTGACCGGACGTTTCCGGCGGAACAGCGACCACCCAATCCACCTGCATGCCGCTCGCCTGAAAGAACGTCTGAATTCTCTCTATCTGACGAACCTGCTCAAGCTGAGATTCCTCGCTGAATATAGAAAGCAGAATGGGCTTATCGCCGCTAATCCCCATGGACCACAGGCCGCCTTGCGACGGCTTGTTTTTCTGCGTGTGCAAAAAGCAGGAGGGCTGATCCCCATAGGCCAACGGGCCGACCATGCGCGAAAAAAGCTGCATTTCCCGCTGGGACAGATGGAAAAAGCGGGCCAGCACCTTGCCCCGGGTGAGAGCCATTTCATAGGTTTGAGCGGCGCTTTCCAGCGTGGTGTAACGGTCCGCAAAGCGGTCCGGCGTTTCACCCGCGCCCGGACAAAGCGTAACAAACGCAAAACGCAATTGCCCGCCGGGCGGCAGCACAAACTGTCCCCGCAGGCTCATGCACGGATCGATAACATCGCCCAAGGTATCGGCTGTCGCGCTGATGGGCACGGTCAGAGCCCGCGGCGCATAAACGGTCCGTCCCCGTCCCAGAAACGAGGAACGGTCGCTTTGAACGCGAAACAGGGTCAGGTTCGCGTCTGTTATCAGCTGATGCCACAGCCATCTCTCCGGTATATGCGAACCAGCCGCGCGGCGGCGCGCGGCAATGCCAAACCGCTGAAAACGCCGGGTTTGCAGAAACAGGTTGTGAAAGCCCGGATGGGCGGCTGCGTCCCTTTGTGGAACCAGCACCGGCTCCAGATAGCTGCACACCTCCATCATCCGTTCCATGGACGTATGGTTTTGCAGCGTTATCAGGTGAATAACGGCTCCGTCTATGGGATTTACCCATTGCCTCAGTTCGCATTCCACATCGTAACGCTGCTGGGTAAAGACGGCCTGGCATGTTTCAAAACGCACGCCGCGGCAGAAATGCGGGTCGGTTGCATTCCAGTAGGACCCGCTTTGGGAATCCCGCAGGTAAAAACGAATGCCGCTGGGAATGCGGCAGCTTTCATGAAAGCGGGTCAGCATAACGCCTGCGCGGCTTATATATCCGCCGCCCTGAGCGTCTATGAGCAGAGTGGTGCCGCCGCCGGACAGCAAATGAGCGTCCACAGGGAAATGCAGCGGTTTTCCATCACGGCTCATGAAACCATTTGTTCCTTCTTCCGCATGACGCCGGCGTTCCAGCGGATGGAGAACAGCGCCAACGACCGGCTGCGGCTTTTCCTCCAGCAGCAGGCGATAGGCCATGGCTTTGGGCAGGGAAGAAAACAAGCGGGCAATGTAGCCATCCTCCAGCACATTGCAGATAGCGCAAAGGATCATTCCCTGATGGTGCGCCATATGGCTTCGGACAATTTGGGCGCTTCCCTGGCTGAAATCCGCCGCCTCAAACAGCCCCATAGAGCCTTCAAGCCCCATGTTCTGCAGCCTGAGCAGGTTGCGGAAGCAGCTCTTCAGCCCAACGGGCATGGCCAGCAGCGTGGCGTATGGTGCGATTACGTTGGACGGTATATCCATCGACTGGGCCAAATCCGGCACGCCAAAGGCACGGTACTGATAGAGCAAATCCGGGTCAAAGGCGTAATAGCCGCTTTCGCTGACGCCGAAAACGCCTCCATGCTTTACCCGCTCCTGCGTCCATAACGCCTGACGGCAGGCGTTGTCCAAAAGGGTTCCCTTCACCATGGGCAAAAACAGCAGGGGCATCATGTATTCAAATATGGTCCCGCTGTAGCTGAGCAGGCCCGAATGCCCGCGCCCCAGATAGACGGCTTTGCGGCCAAGCCTGTACCAGTGCTTAACCGGCGTCTGCCCAAGCATGATAGCGACAAAGCTGAGCAGGCGGGACTCGCTTCCCAGCAGGTCGTAATGGGATGGGGTAAAAGCGCCCGATTGCGTGTCTATTCCAATGGAAAACAAATCCGCTTCATAATCGTACAGCGCGGAAAAATCCATGGCCTGCGCCAGCGCGTCCAGCCGGGCGGAGAGGCCGCTGTATAGACCGCTAAGCTCGCCGCCAAGCACGCGCAGTCCCTGGGCGCAGCAAAGCAGCCCCACGGCCAGATTGCCGCTGTCTACCGAGGATACAAAGGCCGGAGCAAGAGGCTCCAGCGTGCGCGTATCATACCAGTTGTACAGATGCCCGTTCCACTTGGACAGGGCTTCCAGCGTGTCTACCGTTTTGGAAATCCTCTCAGCCGCTTCGTCCGGAGAAAGCAGCCGCAGTTTTTCCGCCGCGATCAGGCTGCACAGGTACAGGCCGATGTTGGTAGGCGACGTGCGGTGCGCAATCCCTTTGTTTGGTTCGATCTGCACATTATCCGGCGGAAGGGCGTTGTCCTGGTCGGTAATGGCGGTTTCAAAAAACAGCAGCGTGTTTTGGGCCAGACGGCCCAGCACCTCCCGCATATAGCCGGTGGGCTTGGAAGAAGCGTCGTAAGGCTGCTCCAGAAGCGGCAGAGCAAAGGGAAACGCGATCCAGAGAAGCGCCAGTGAAATGGCGCATGGAGGGCAGGCCGTTGGCCAAAAAGCCAGCGCCCCCATGGCGGCTCCCAAAATCATGTTTAAATAAAAGAAAACCATTGGCGGACGTGACTCCGCTCTCGACGCCTGAAACGTGGGCGTCCATTGCAGCAGGCGGCGGTGGGTAAACCCCATGCGCGCCAAGCTGCGGACCATTGCGTCCGCCTGAACGCCAGCCTTGCATGGCAGCATTGCCAGGCGGCATAGCCAGCTAAGCAGGGCCTGCCTTTGAAAACGCAGATATACAAGATCCGGCAGCAGCAGAGTCGCCAGCCACAGCCACCAACGGCCTGCGGCCGCCCCATAGGCCAGCAGGACGACTCGCATGGGGTCAATCAGGCTGCGAAGCAAATTGTGCCTGATTTTTCGTTTGGAAATGCTGTCCAGCAGTTTGGGAGGCAGACGGCGGTTCCTGGAAAAAGCCGCATAGGGCAGCAGCTGCCAGTCGCCGCGGGTCCAGCGGTGCAGTCTGCTCATCCACCCGCTAAGGGTTTCCGGGTGACCGTCATAAAGGGAGATATCGCTGGCGCGGCAGCATCCCGCCAGTTCTCCTTCCAGCAAGTCATGGCTTAAAACGCAGCCGGGAAGTATCGCTCCCTCCGTACCGTCCAAAAAAGCCTTGGGGTCGATGATGCCCTTTCCCATAAACGTGCCTCGATGTAAAACGTCCTGGTCGTAGTCCGCGCTGAGCCGGTTATAGGGGTCCGTTCCGCCGGGACCGCCCAGCAGCATGGACAGGCGGCTGCCCACCGTATGCGCGGCCGTTTCCATGGCGGGCTGTACAATGCTGACGCCGCGCATTCTTCCGTCAGCGCTTTTCTGGCGAACCTGCAATGGGTGCAGCATGGCTCCCACAAGCCGCAGGGCGCTGCCGGGCGGCAGAATGGTATCGCTGTCCAGGGTAATCACATAGCGGTATTGTCCTGTCAGCTGGGATGGGTCAACGGTTGCACAGGCAAAGGTATCTTGAATGGGTTTCCCTTCCAGCAGGCGCATCAGGGTTTCCAGACTGCCGCGTTTTCTCTCCCGGCTTCCATAGCAGTGATCCGCCGTCAGATAAATCCGCTCCCGCTGCAGGTAAAAAAATGGGTGTCCCGTATCCTTGCACAGCGCGTCTACCGCAGCCGACGCTGTGTCCATAATCGGCTGATCGGTAGACAAAGTACCGCTTAGACTATCCTGAAAATCGCCCAGAAGCAAAAAATGCAACTGTTTGTCCGGATTGGCCTGGTGCATGATGGAAAGCCGCTTCACCATCGCCAGCGCGTGCTTTTCATCGGCCAGCATGGTGGGGCAGACCACCAGCGTTCGTTCGCCTTCATCAAGAGCGTCCACCTGTATCCGGGGGACCATGCGGGCAGGCGTTTTGGAGGTGAGCCATGTGGCGGCAAGCCGCTGAAAGGAAAACATGCCGACCAGGGCAGCCAACGGGCACAGCGCCAGGGCAACGTTCAGTCGGCGGCACGCCGCCAGCAGCGCCAGAAACACCAGCCAGTCCAGCAGGGGCAGCCATTTTGCGGAATGCTTAAACGGCGGACGGGCATGCAGTCTGCGGGCCAGCTGCGGCAAACCATCGTCCAATAGATAATAGCCTGCATGCCCCCGAACGAAATCCCCGCCGGCAGTCACGCACAGATCCAGCGCGCCCTGACAAACCGTTTTTTCAGATAAACGGAATTTGCGAGCCAGCCTGGCAACGCGGCCACGGTAATAGGCCCGGCTTTCCTGATCCATTTTTCCATAAACAGGGTCCTGTCGAAGCAGTGCATGAACCGCGCTGATTTCTTCCTGCATCTTATCCCACGGCATGCGGCCGATGCGGCGCAGGCTCTGAATGGCGTTTCCGGTCCGCAAGGCGCTTTCGGACTGAAGCAAATGCTCCTGCTCAGCCATGTCCTTTATTTCCTGATGGGTCAAAAAAGGCTGGGCCATATTCTTTTGGGAGGAAAGGCTGACGTATTCCTCCCAAAAGGCGGGAGAATCCTTGCGGCGTTTCATCAACCGAAGCGCTTTGTGGTTCTTTCCTTTTTGCAGCAGCTTGACCGCCCTCTGCGCAGCCTGACGGTCCCGCTGCCGTGCGGCGCACGTTTCCGCCGCGGCGGCAATTTCCTGACACAGGCAAAAATGCAGCATTTGAGACAGAAAACAAATTTCCCCATTTTCAAAAGCGTCCGTTTGCTGCCAGACGCTCGCCGCATCCAAGATGACTTTTTGGGTTATTTCGCCTTGATGAGCGTTGATCAGTGCCTGGGCAAAAATCTGGATTCTTGGCGCGGCGCCCCTGGCGTGGGAAGGAAGCGGCGGGAACACTGCGGGAACGGCCATTTCTTCCTGCAGATAGCGCCCGTTATCGCAAAGCCATTCGGCATCAGGCGTTACATCGTCAAAGCGGTTCAAATAACGGATAGCCCTTTCCATCCTGCGCGGCAGTCGTTTGTCTGCCTTCAGCCGCGAATAGGCCGAAGGAATCGTTTCCCTGGCCAGCACATCCATCCGCTGCTGGGATTGGCTTGAGAAAACGTTTTTTCCGGCTTGCCTGCCCAGTATGGCTGTCAGAAGCAACAGCGTCAGTCCGGCGCTTAGCACAATCCATTGCATCTCCTTGCATACCTCCGCTATGATTTGCCTTTGTAGGATGTGCCAAATGCATAAAAGCATGTATGAAAACATCAAAGCTGTAAAATGTTTCCCGTCCTTTCTTGCCTTTGTGCAAGGGAGTGTGATAGAATAGCAAAGAGAAGGGGCTTGCGCCCGCTCAGGCTGACAGATAAGGATGTGACATCATGCGGAAGGCGTTTCTTCTATTGCTGCTGGCATGCGGACTGGCGCTTGTTTGCGTTCCGGCGGCGGCGGAGAAGTATGTCTTTGATGACATTTATGGAACGGTGGATATTCCGGAAGGATATGTGGTCCTGACGGATAAAAACCTTTCCGACTATGCGGACTGGCTTGAGGCGCACGGGTCCACCCTGGAAGAAAGCTCCAATGATTTTTTAAAGCGGGGCGTACTGCTTCAGGCATGGTCGGAGGATGGCACCGCCCGTTTTGAGCTGCGCGCCACCCAGACGGATCAGACCAAGCTGATTTTTGACATTAACGAGCAAAGCCAGGAGGTGCGGGGCGACTACCGCACCAGCCACTATCCCCGCAACGAATACGAAGGGTACGAATTTTCTGCCTCCGAATGGAAAAACACGGACAACGGACGCTTTCTGGTGCTGCGCTATATCCGGCGCGAAAGCGGCGAGATTTTGTACCGCGGTTTTATGCGGCGCACCATCCGCAATGGATATCAAATTGATTTTGATATGCAGATTTTGAACCGCTCTACCACAAACAAGGATAACACCAACCTGAATAAAATCTGGGACTCCTTCCGCTTTGTAGAGATTTTGCCGCTGCCTCCAGCCGCCAGCGCAAAAATCAACATTACGGACGCGCCGCCGGAGGAAACCAAAAACCAGAGCTTTGATATCAGCGGGTACGCGGCCGAGGGCGTTAAGCTGACGGCTGTGGTGATGGGCCTAAGCTATCCGGACCCTGTTGTCAGCGAGGTAACAGTGGGCAAAAACGGAAAATTTGCCCTGCCCATCAAATTACCCAGGGAAGGCGTTTTCCTGATTACCATTACAGGCGAATATCAGGATGAAGAAGTGGTGGAGCTGGCGTATCCGGTCACCTACCAGCGCACGCTGCTGACGGTGAATTTTACCACAAAGCCCGGCGATGTGGTGAATCAGGATGAAGTGACCTTCAGCGGAACCGGCGAACCCGGCGCGTCGATTCAGATTTTTGTAAACGGCGAAGCGGCCGGCAGCAAGCGTGTAACAACAGCCGGTAAATTTCTGGTGACCGTGGACGCAAAAGAAGAAGGCTCTTACGAGGTAACGCTGGTTTTTACCAAAAAGAACCTGGCTGACAGACGGTTTACGTTTACCTTTACCCGCCGCTGGACGGATCAGGATATGCTGCAATACCTGAAAAAGCAGGCCATTAAGCCCACCTATAAACAGCTGATTAACAAAATGCAGGGGTATGAAGGCCGCATCATGGGGTACAGCGCTTACATTGTGGACATCAGCGAAAGCGGCGGCGATTTTATCATTCGCATGGCGCTGAATCGCAAAAACGGCAAATACAGCAACTTTATTCTGGTAACCGCCAGCGAAAGCCCGTCCTTTGAGGTGGGGCAGCGGGTTACGATGTACGGTACCTGTGAAGGCATGTCCCTAAGCACAAGTACCGATGAATCCGGTGAGCAGGAAGAAAACCTGCCCTGCTTCAACCTGCTGCTGTTTGTTGCGCAGGAATAATTGTCAAAAAGGCCGCGAAGGGAAACACTCCGCAAGGAAGTCGTTTCCCTTTTTGCTTTTGTAAGTTGTCAAAATGACTGGTTTGCGGAAAAATCATTTTATGATATAATAATTTTCAGATAGCAAATAACTATTTGCTATCTG
>CAKTUU010000043.1 GCA_934621505.1 uncultured Clostridia bacterium | reverse complement strand
GAGCCGCTCTTTTCCTCCACGGACAAGTACGAGAGCGGCTGCGGCTGGCCCGCCTTTACAAAGCCCATCGAGGGCCCCGCTGTGGTGGAAAAAGAGGATCTGAGCCACGGAATGCGCCGCACGGAGGTCAGAAGCCGCGCCGGAGACTCCCATCTCGGTCATGTGTTCACCGGCGACCCGGAGTCGCCCAACGGCGTGCGCTACTGCATCAACAGCGCGGCCCTGCGCTTTGTGCCTTACGCAAAGATGAAAGCAGAGGGTTACGGATATCTTCTGTATCTGTTCGAGGAATGAGTTCGCAAAATACAATGATATAATAAGCAGCGGCCCAATCATTATGAACCGGGACGCTGTCGTTTATGCTCATGTCGGTTTATTCAAACAGGACGTTCAGTTTGCTGTTCAGAATCAGATCGGCATAAGCAAGCGGGTCGTTGTAGATCAGATAATCCAGTTCTGACCGCTGGAAGCGGTTATCGGCAACTTCGTTTTCAACGGCGGTGAAGTCAATGGAAATCTGGCTTCTATCGTCAAAAACCAATTCTACGCAGGCTGTGTCGATGTTGAATTGATAGGATATAAGTTTGCTCATGGTCATACCTCCAAGATGTTTTTTGAGGTGAATCAGGCGGTCAATTCCGGGTGATTATTGGCGGGAATCATACCGAAACCCGCTGCAAATCATTCAAAATAAGTCGTTGCGAACGGTTAGTACGTATAAAATAGCTGGCTACAAAACGGCTACAAAATTCGTAAGAAACCTATGTACAGCCCGAAATACGTGGATTATTCGGACAAAATGCGTATCGAGAGTGCATTTTATAACCCTAAATCAAAGCCCAAGACTTGAGTGGGAATGAGCAAAAAGTGAACATAAGGAGCTGCAAAGTCCTGAAAACACTCGCTTTTTGGAAATCTCATTTCCCGTTTGATAGCAAAATGATAGCAGATACCTAACCCGTATTGTTTATTCTTGTTTCAAGGGACACGCAGTTTGCAGGTTCGGCTATCCCATCCAATCCTATATAAGAGCGAAAACAGCTCTGCTGAAAAGCGCCAAGTTTTCGAGAGAAAACAAGGCGTTTTTCAATGGCAAAAATGAGCAGAGATGAAAAAAGAACCGCTTTAGCAATCCGTTGTCAACAATGTGGTTTTGGCTGTTCACGGTACGATGCTCGCTGTAATGGAATCCATCCGGTTTTCCTTCTTTGTGCAGCCGTCCGCTTTCCGGGTCGCTCCGGCTCTGCCGGATCTGCGTCGTGGAAGGTTCATCGTCATTCTTCCTGTCAAACGGTTTCTTTCCCAGCGCTTCTCTGTCTGCGGCAATGGCTGCATTCAGCTCGTCCATGTACGCCTTGGGCGGCTTTTCAATGGTGACCGGGATTTTCTTGGGTTTATTTGCCTTTGCCTCCTTTTCTTGCTGTTTGGGTAAATGCTTTGCCCGTTGACGCACTTTGTCAACGGGCTGACCTTGACTGCCCTTATCGAACTTGCTGTAACCTATGTTTGACGCTCCTGCAACGCTTCTACGCCCCGCAATTGACCCATACTTGCCAAGCGGGACAAAAAAAGGTATACTGTACCACAGGTGTTTCTACGCCAAACCGAAAAGAGTTTACAGGAGAAGCGTACTTTCATGAAAAAGGTACTCATCATCGGCGCGGGCCCCGCGGGTTTGACCGCCGGTTACGAATTGGCAAAGCACGGATATGAGGTAACCATTTTGGAAAAAAGCCGGGAAATCGGCGGTATTTCCAAAACGGTGCAGTATCAGAACAACCGTATGGATATCGGCGGCCACCGCTTTTTCAGCAAGGATCAGCGGGTGATGGACTGGTGGGCGGATTTAATGCCCCTGCAGGGCGCGCCCTCCTATGACGATAAGGTGCTGGGCCGTCAGGTGCCCCTGACCCCGGGCGGCCCCGATCCTGAAAAAGAGAACCGGGTCATGCTGATCCGCAACCGGGTCAGCCGCATTTATTACAATCATCACTTCTTTGATTATCCCATCAGCCTGAAATGGGATACCCTGAAAAACATGGGCTTCGTCACCACCATGCAGGTAGGCTTCAGTTTCCTGCACGCTACGCTGCATAAGCGGCCCAATGACAACCTGGAAAATTTTTATATCAATTCCTTTGGCAAAAAGCTGTACAGCATGTTTTTTGAGGGCTATACGGAAAAGCTGTGGGGCCGCCATCCGCGGGAAATTGACGCCAGCTGGGGCAAGCAGCGTACCAAGGAGCTTAGCGTTTTTGGCATTCTTAAGGATATGTTCTCCAAAATTTTCATGTCCAAGGAGCAGCGCGCCAAGCATGTGCAGACCTCGCTGATTGAGGAATTCCGCTATCCCAAGCTGGGCCCCGGCCAGCTGTGGGAAACCGTGGCCCGGGAAATTCAGACCATGGGCGGGCAAATCCGGATGGGCTGCGAAACCCTGGGCGTTACCACCGATGGCGGCCGGGTGACGTCCCTGCGCTGCCGGGATGAAAACGGCGTTCATGAAATGCAGGCGGATTATTTCTTTTCCTCCATGCCCATCAAGGATCTGGTGGCGGGCATGAACGATGTGCCCAGGGATGTGGCCGATGTGGCTCAGGGCCTGCCCTACCGGGATTATGTGACCGTTGGCCTGCTGGTGAACCGCCTGAACCTGAAAAACGAAACCCATTTGAAAACCCTGGGCAACATTGTGCCGGACTGCTGGATTTATGTGCAGGATTCCAGTGTGAAGCTGGGCCGCATCCAGATTTACAACAACTGGTCCCCTTATATGGTGGAGGACCCGGAGCATACCGTGTGGATTGGTCTGGAATACTTCTGCGCGGAGGGCGACGACTTCTGGAGCCTGTCCGAGGAAGAAACCGTGGCCCTGGGCGCGAAGGAGCTGTGCTCCATGGGCGTGATCAACAGCCCGGACGAAATTCTGAAAAGCCACCGGGTGCGGGTGCAGAAGGCCTATCCCGCCTACTTTGATACCTACGACCAGATCGGCAAAGTGGTGGACTACCTGAATACCTTTGAAAACCTGTACTGCGTGGGCCGCAACGGCCAGCACCGCTACAACAATATGGATCATTCCATGGCCACGGCCTTTGAAGCGGTGGACGACGTGCTAAACGGCGTTACCGACAAAACCAATGTGTGGAATGTGAATACCGAGCAGGAATACCACGAGGAAAAGAAAGAAAACTGATACGCTTTAGGAGGAATCGCTCCCTTGCTACGCTTTGTACCCCGCGACGCGCGCCCGGTTGACGAGCGCGCCCTTGCCGCGCTGCGCCCCTATACCGGGGTGACGGCGCGGCTTTTATACGCCCGCGGCATTGAAAACGCCGCCCAGGCGGACGCTTTTCTGCACCCGTCCATGAGCCAGCTGCACGATCCCATGCAAATGCATGACATGGATAAGGCGCTGGAGATTCTGACGAACGCCCGTGACCGGAACCTGCCTGTGGTGGTATACGGGGACTACGATGTGGACGGTATCTGCGCCTGCGCCCTGATGACCCAGGCCCTGCGCCGCTTCGGCATCGATGCTCATCCCCATACGCCCCTGCGTCAGGAAGGCTACGGCCTGAACCGCGCCGCTGTGGAAAAGCTGGCCCAAACCTATAAGGTGCTGGTCACGGTGGATTTGGGCATTACCAACCATGAGGAGGTGCGCCTGGCCCAAAGCCTGGGAATGCAGGTGATCGTAACCGATCATCACGGGCTGGATTTGCAGCAAAGCCCTGCCGACGCGGTGCTGAACCCTCTGCTGGGGAGCTATCCCTTTCGCAGACTGTGCGGAACCGGCTTGGCCTTTAAGGTGGCCCAGGCTTTGCTGGGAGAGGAAAACTGCCGGGAATATCTGGATTTGGCGGCGTTGGCCACTGTGGCGGATATTGTGCCGCTGGTGGATGAAAACCGGGCGCTGGTGGCCTTGGGGATGCGGGAAATCGCCGCCCGCACCCGGCCCGGCATGAAGGCGCTGCTGGCGGTCAGCGGCGATCCGGACCCGGTGGACAGCGGGGTGCTGGGCTTTCGTCTGGGGCCGCGGCTGAACGCGGCGGGGCGGCTGGACGACGCGGGCAAGGGCGTGCGGCTGATGATGACGGACGACCCGGCCGCAGCGGCTGATCTGGCGCAGGAACTGGACCAGCTGAACACCCGGCGCAAGGAACAGGAGCAAAATCTGGTCAGGCAGGCTTCTCAGGCGGCGCTGAGCCATGATTTTCTGGACGAACCGGTGCTGATGGTGTGGGGAGAGGGCTGGCATGTGGGTGTTATCGGTCTGGCCGCCGGCCGGCTGTGCCAGCAGTATGCCTGCCCCGCCTGCGTGCTCAGCCTGGAGGAAGGCTGGATGCACGGCAGCCTGCGCTCCATTCCCGGGGTGAATATCCACCGGTGTTTGCAGCAGTGCGACGACCTGCTGGAACGCTATGGCGGCCACGAACAGGCCGCGGGCGTAACCCTGAAGCTGGAAAATTACGAGGCCTTTCGCCAGCGGCTGCAACAGGCTGTGCGGGACAGCGCCGATGAAAGCTGCTTTATCCCCGCTCAGGAATACGATGCGGAGGTGCGTTTGCAGGACTGCACCGCTCCCCTGCTGGATGAAATTTCCCTGCTGGCCCCCTTCGGCTGCCAGAATCCCGCGCCGCTGCTGCTGGCCCGGGGCCTGTGCCCGGAGGAACGCCGGGCCGTCGGCGCGGACGGCAGCCATTTAAAGCTGGCGCTGCGGCAGGACCAAACCATGATGGATGGCATCGCCTTTGGCATGGGCAGGCTGGCTTCTTCTTTGCCCGACCGGGTGGACGCGGTGTTCAGTCTGGGGCGCAATACCTTTCGCGGGGTAACCCGTTTGCAGCTGGAGGTAAAGGCGCTGGAGCCGGACCGTCAGGCCCGGCGGCAGGCCTTGCAGCAGTCCGGCGAGGATTTGCAGGGCCTGCTGGGAACGCTGATGGACGAGCTGGAGCACCCGCAGGGACAGTCGGCCCTGGAACGAGATTGGGCGGATTTGCAAACCGCTTTGGCTGCGGCTCCCCGGGGCTGTCTGCTGGCGGCCCATACGCCCCAAACGGCGGCAAGGGCTTTGGCGCTGGGGAATTTGGACTTTTGCACCCAAACGCCCAAGGATGTGCGGGGCTTTGCCACAGTGGTGCTGAATCCCCTGCCCAGTCTGGCAGAGGGGTGCTTTCGGCAGATTTGGCTGCTGGACGGGACCCTGTGCCCCGGCGAAGCGGATTTGTGGCGAAGCCGCTTCCCCAAAGCCCAGGTCTACGCCCTGCCGGTCAGCCCGGCCCTGAAGAACGCCGCCCGTCGGCTGGACGCAGGGGACGACGGCTTCCGCCGCCTGTACAAGGTGATGCGCGCCTGGCAGCGGCACACCTTACAGGATTTGTGCCGGGAAAGCGGCCTTTTGCTGCCTCAGGCCCGTTTGGGATTGGAGGCCTTTCGCCAGCTGAAGCTGGTGGAATACACCGCGTCGCCCTTCCGCTACGCCCTGTTGGACGCGGCGAAGTGCCGCCTGGGGGACAGCCCCATTTTGCGCGCCGTGCGGGCTTTGCAGGGCGGCGATGACTGACGCGGCCAACTTTAACCTTGACAAAGGACCGCCGCCGGGCTATCATAGACACAGAACCGTTGAGGAAGAGGAGTACCCGTCCTTTCGGCACGGCAAAGGGAACCGCGGATAGTGAGAACGCGGCCCGCGCGGGATGGGGAATGGACTTCCGAGGGCGGCGGCGAAAGCATTTGTAGCCGCCGACGGGATTCCGCACCCGTTATCCAGGCGGCGCGTATGCTGGTACGCGACAGAGCCCGTTGTACGGGGAATTTGAGTGGCACCGCGGAAATTCCGCCTCAAGCAATTTTGTTTGGGGCGTTTTTTCATGCCGGGCCATGGGAAAGGATGGATGTGTTATTTTGAAAAGCGGCAAGAACCTGCTTCTTTTGCATGGCACGCTGCTGCTGTACGCGGTGGTCAGCGTGTTTGCCAAGCTGGCGGGCCTGCGCATGGCGGACGGCCAGCAGGGCGCGACGCTGCTGTTTCTGGCCCTGGAGGTGCTGACGCTGGGGGCGTATTCCATCCTGTGGCAGCAGGTGCTGAAGCGTATGCCTCTGAACTTCGCCTACAGCAACAAGGGCGTATGCACCCTGTGGACGGCCCTGTTCGGGCTGACCCTGTTTGGCGAAACCCTGACCTGGGGAAAGGCGGTTGGCATTCTGGTGGTGCTGGCCGGAGTGCTGCTCGTGGTGACGGATCATGAATAGCGGCGTTCTCATTTACCTGATTACCCCGTTTTTGTCCGCCGTCAGCCAGCTGATTTTGAAAAAAGCGGCGGATAACCCCAGATACACCGGCCTTCGCGCCTACCTGAACCTGCCGGTCATCGGGGCCTACGCCCTGTTCTTTGGCTGCATGCTGCTGAATGTGGCGGCCCTGCGCACGCTGGATTTAACCGTAGCCAGCGTGCTGGAAGCGTCCGGCTATATCTATGTGATGGCGCTCAGCTTCTTCTTTCTGAATGAAAAAATCACCCTGCGCAGGCTGATTGGCAACTGCGTGATCATTCTGGGCATTGTGCTCACCCTGACTTTGCGATAAGGAGGAAAAACAATCATGGAAAACACGGAAAAAAAGCCCATTATCTTCTCCGGTATTCAGCCCTCCGGCACCCTGACCCTGGGCAACTACATCGGCGCGCTGCGCAACTTTAAGCTGCTGGAGGACCAGTACCAGTGCATCTACTGCGTGGTGGACATGCACGCCATTACCGTGCGTCAGGACCCGGCCGCCCTGCGCCGCCGCTGCCTGGAGCTGGCGGGTATTTACATTGCCAGCGGCCTGGACCCCAAAAAGAATATCATCTACTGCCAAAGCCATGTCAGCGGCCACGCGGAGCTGGCCTGGATTTTGAACTGCTATACCTACATGGGCGAATTAAGCCGCATGACCCAGTACAAGGATAAGTGCGCCAAGCATGCCGATAATATCAACGCGGGCCTGTTTACCTATCCCACCCTGATGGCGGCGGATATTCTTCTGTACCAGACCAACCTGGTGCCCATCGGCGCGGACCAGAAGCAGCATCTGGAGCTGACCCGGGACATCGCCCAGCGTTTCAACGGCATTTACGGCGATGTGTTTACCATTCCCGAGGGCTACTTTGGCAAGGTGGGCAGCCGCATCATGAGCCTGCAGGAGCCTACCCGCAAGATGAGCAAATCCGACCCGGAGGAAACCTATATCGCCCTGCTGGACCCGCCGGATGTAATTCGCCGCAAGGTCAAGCGCGCCGTCACCGACAGCGACGCGGAAATCCGCTTCGACCCGGAAAACAAGCCCGGCGTCAGCAACCTGCTCAGCATTATCGCTGCTTTGAGCAATCAGACCCCCCAGCAGGCGGCGGACGAGCTGGCGGGCCAGGGCTACGGCCAGTTGAAGGAGCGGGTGGCGGATTGCGTAATCGCCGCGCTGGAGCCCCTGCAAAGCGAGCATAAGCGCCTGATGGCGGATAAGGCCTACCTGCAAAGCGTGCTGGATGAAAACGCCCAGATCGCCGACCGCATGGCCCAGCGCACCCTGCGCAAGGTAAAGCACAAGATCGGTTTTGCCGAGCACGGCAAACAGTAAGGAGACGGAATGGAAAACAATCGCTTTGATTTAATCATTATTGGCGCGGGTCCCGCAGGCATTTTCGCCGCCCTGCAAATGACGGAAAAGTGCCCGGAAAGCCGTGTGCTGATGATTGATACCGGACGGGCCATCTCTCATAGGTCCTGCCCCGCCCGGGTGGACGGCAAGTGCCGTCACTGCGACCCCTGCGGCATTGTGCACGGCTGGGCGGGCGCGGGCGCGTTCTCGGACGGCAAGCTGTCCCTCAGCGACGAGGTGGGCGGCCATGTGGCGGACTATATCGGCCACAAGCGGGCCATGGAATACATCCGGCACGCGGACGACAAGTATCTGCAATTCGGGGCGAGCCCCGTGGTTCATGGCCTGAACAACAGCCGTGTGGATGAAATCGCTTACGAGGCCAGCCGGTACAACATTCATCTGGTGCCCTGCCCCGTGCGCCATCTGGGTACGGAAAACGCGGGCCCCGTGCTGGGGGCCATGCACGATTACCTGACCCAGAAGACCCATACCACCTTTATGGAGCTGACCAGCGCCCAGGACATTCTGTGCGAAAACGGCAGGGTGGTGGGCGTGCGTATCTGCCAAAAAGGCCACGAGCCGGAGGTGGTATACGCCCCCTATGTGATTGCCGGCCCCGGCCGCGGCGGCGCGAAATGGCTGACTGAAACAGTGAACAAGCTGGGCCTGCGCACCCAGAACAACGAAGTGGATATTGGCGTGCGGGTAGAGGTGCCCAACGCCATTATGGACCACCTGACCAAAGAACTGTACGAGGCCAAGCTGGTCTACTACAGCGACACCTATGAAAACAAGGTGCGTACCTTCTGCATGAATCCGGGCGGCGAGGTCAGCCAGGAATATTACGAGGGCGGCATCGCCGTGGTGAACGGCCACAGCTACGAGGACGCGGCCAAGCGCACCGGCAACACCAACTTTGCCCTGCTGGTGTCCACCCGCTTTACCGAGCCGTTTGACCAGCCCATTGCCTATGGCAGGTATATCGCCGAGCTGGGCAATATGCTCACCGGCGGGCCCATTATGGTGCAGCGTCTGGGGGACCTGCTCAAGGGCCGCCGCACGGACGCTGCCCGCCTGGCCAAGTCCACCACCATTCCCACCCTTTCCACCGCCGTGCCCGGCGACCTCAGCTTTGTGCTGCCTGCCCGCCACCTGACCAGCATTGTGGAGGCCCTGCGGGCCTTTGACCATCTGGCCCCCGGGCTGTACAGCCAGAACACCCTGCTTTACGGCGTGGAGGTGAAGTTCTATTCCAGCAAGGTGCTGGTGGACAGCAATTTTGAAACCGCCATCAAGGGCCTGTTTACCGTGGGCGACGGCGCGGGAATCACCCGCGGCCTGATGCAGGCGGGCGTCAGCGGCATGGTGGCTGTGGACGAAATTGCGGGCCGCATGAGCCGGGAAAACGCCTGACAACGGAAAGGATGAAGGAAAATGAAAAAAGCAATCGCCCTTTTACTGGCTTTGTGTCTGCCGCTAAGCTGCGCGGCGGCGGAAGGCCGTCTGCTGGAAAACAACCGCATGGAGCTGAACCCTGCCGCTAATACCTTTGCCTGCCGTGAAAAACGAACCGACGACTACTATGTGGTGGACGCCCAGGGCAACAGGCTGTCTGACGGCTACGCCGCCATGAGCGTGAAAAAAAGCGGCTATGAGGTGGTAAACGAAAACGGCGTGAATACCAGCGGCCTGCTGGATGGGCAGGGCGGGATGATCATGCCCCTGCAATACGGGGATATCGAATGGCTGTCCGACCGCTGGCAGGCGGGCGTGGTGCTGACCGAGGCCACGGAGGAAAACTACGACTACAAGTCCCTGTTTGGCGACGGCTTCTATCTGGTGGACCATGTGGATTTTTACTACCAGGGGCAGCTGGCTGGCAGCCTGACCCGCGATGATTACCGCTATGCCGACGCTTACGGCGATTACCTGTGCGTGACCAATCAGGAAGGCGGACGGGCGTTCTACAACAAGGCCATGGAAAAATCCGCCTATCAGGGCGACGCTTATCGTGAATATGAGGACGATTACAAAACCGGAACCATTCTGCACTGCGGCAGCAATCAGCCCGCCTTTGTGCCGGAATGCACCCTGACCGCCGGTGAGGTGAAGCAGAGCATCTGGTTTAAGGACGGCGTTGCCAGAGACCTGCAGGGCAACGTGCTGTTTGATTTGGGCCGCACCTACGAATATACCTACGATTTTTGCGGCGACTATGCCCGGGTCAAGCTGAACGGTTTGTATGGTCTGGTGGATAAAACCGGCAGGGAAATTCTGCCCTGCCAGTACGATGAAATTTACTACAGCGATGATCAGCCCTTCTTTGCCACCGGCTATCAGCTGGTCAGCAAGGACGGTCTGGTGGGCTTTGTGGATTTGCAGGGCAACCAGGTAAGCGGCTTTACCTACTCCGCCTCCATTGCCAAAACCTACTACCAGCCCTTTGCCTATTTGCAGGGTCTGGACGGCAAGTATATTGTCATCAGCCCCAAGGGAGAACTGCCGGAGCATTATATCGACGTTACCTGCCGCTATGGCGTGCCGCTGTTTGCCGCGGTGAACGCCGACGGCGCCGCGGGCGTGGTGGATATGGAGGGCAACCCGGTGGTGCCCTTTGACGGAACCTTTGACAGTGCCTACGATTTTGACATCAGCGACGATGGCAGCCTGGTGCTGGCCCGCTGCGACGACGGATATATGCTGTACCAGCAGCAGCCGGTCAGGTAAAATCGCCAATCCGTACAACCCAAAACGCCTGAGGAATGTTTGGATTCTTCAGGCGTTTTCCGTTTGGGCCGGAGCCGAGGGCCGTTTTTTATTGCAGGGATTGCAGCTTGGCTATGCAGTCGTCGTCGGTGATAATATCCAGCAGCACCCGCATCAGGTCATAGGCGATGGTGCCAGCGTTGCCGTCGTTAAAATAGGTGTCCGCGCTTACCGTCAGCGTGGAATCGCTTTCGTCCAGGGCAAATTTGGCGTAATTATAGGCGTTGTTCAGCTGATTTAGAATGTTCAGGGCATAGTTTTTGCCAGCGGCAATATCCACCACATTCCATGCGCGGATATGGACGGAATGGTTGCTGTCGTAAAAGAACAGGGTAAAGGTGATGGTTTGCAGATTGTCATCCGTATAGGCCACGGTAATCCGCTCCTGATTCTGGGCAACGGAGCCCAGAGTGTATTTCAGGTTATTCTTTTCCAGCACCTGAATAAACTGCCTGGTGGAGGCATACTGCGCTTCTTCCGCCAGGGCGGGCAGCGCGCAGGCTGTGGTCAGCAGCAGAGCCAATAGCAGTGATACAAATTTTTTCACGATTTAAACACTCCTTTTTTGTTGAAGGTATGCGCACGAACTTGATGGTATGATAATACAGGAAAAAGAACAATTTGTCAATTTCACTCCGAAAATGGAAATGCGTGATTGATAAATGAGAAAATGAAAAACGCCTTGCTTTTCGTCATGAAAACAAGGCGTTTTTGGGGATGAGTCAAACAGACGGCATTACCGGACGGAGCCTTCGCCGCAGCGCACACTCAGGGTGCAGCCGTCCGACTGCAAAAGCCCCGTCGCCTGAAAAGCGTCCTTTTCGGCGGTAATGGTAATAACGCTTCCGGTCAGGGTCATGTTGCCCTTGCCATTTTTGTCATTGCTGGTTTGCATGCCGTCCCCGTCTGCCACAATGCTGACCACACTGTCCTCCACGGCAATGGCGTCGTTGCCCCGCAGCCCGTCGTTGGCGGAACGGATGGTCACATCCGCGCCGCTTATGAGCAAGTCGTCCTTGCAATGCACGGCGTGGCCCACCAGGGACGTAACGCTCAATTTGCCCTTGCCACGGATGGTCAGGTCGTCGGAGGCAAAAACGGCGGCGTTGTGAACGCCTTTTTCATCGGAATGGACCCGGGCGCTCAGGTCGGTGATCACGTTTTCCGTTCCTTCCTCCACAATCAAATCCAGCTGATCCACCGTGGCCTCAATGGCGGGGCCAAAGCCGCAGAAAAGGGTTACGCCGTTTAAATGCAGCTCCACTCCCTCGCCCCGGGGCGCGGCGATTTGCAGCTGAACATCGTTCCCCTGCCCGCTGACGGTGTAGCTGCCCGCCGCCTGGATGCGGACGATTTGCCCATCCACGGACAGGCCCGCGCCGCTTACCCGGATGTCGCCTCCGTTCAGGGTAATGGTTCCACCTGTCAGACCTTCCGCTCCCGCGCAGGCGGCGCACAGCAGCGTCAGGCACGCCAGCAGGCAAAAAAGTCTTTTTTTCATCAGCAACTCCTCCTTCTACTGTTTGTCCCATTGGGACGTTAAAAACTGCACCCGTTTATCCAGCCAGTTTTTCAGATACTTGACGCCCTGGTCAAAGGTATAGCCCGCCTGTTTGTAATACCCCTTGTTGGAGCTGGGGGACCAGCGCTTAAAATTCATGGCGGCGGAATCGGCGATCTGCGCCTTGTATTCATCGATGGATTGCAGGCCATAGGCGGGCTCGGCCTGCCCCAGCAGCACCTTCAGCAGCGGCAGAAAGGTTTGCATGTATTCCTGCTGCACCCGGGCGGCAAAATCCGGCTGCTTCATCAGGTTATTCCACCAGCATTCGTTGCTTTTAAAGCGGGACATGTAAAAATCCCGGGGATGCAGCGCACCCTTGAAGCCCTCCTGCAAAATATCGCCGTAGGTCAGGTCGTAGTCCCAGCAGGGCCCGGCGTAGACCAAAGCATCCTCGCCCCGGTCCTTGTAAAAGAACTGGCTGCCCCGCTGGCCGTCAAAGTTTTTGGAAATTTCCTCTATCAGGTACTTGCGGGCAAAGGATTCCATATCAATCATCTGGCTGTAATGCCTGCCGGTCGCCGGGTCCGTTCCATCAGCGCTCAGGATGGCCCGGTGAAAGGCGCTCATCAGATTGCCGATGTATTCCACCTGCGCCCGGGAGGGATGCTCCGGCTGCTTGATGTATACGGCCATGTTGCGGGAGGTGATAAAGCCCGGCTCATCGGACCGGCGATAGCGGTACACCTTGTCGGTTTCCAGCAGATATCCGCCGGTAACGTCCTCCGGATCGTTTTCCAGGTCGTAGCCCCGTGCGTCGATCAGGCCCTCCGGCTGGCTTTCAAAAACAGGATAGCTGTCCAGCGGCTGGGGGTTGACCTCCTCGTTTTCCTCCTCCAGCTCGGCGATATCCACACCGGAGGAACCCACCTGAATCTTTTCCGTCATCAGGTACAGGCCCCGGTATTCACCGTTCAGGTACACATCCACATGCATGCATTCCAGCGAAAAGGGCAGACCGGCGGCCCTGGCCAGGTTCAGGGTGATGCGGTTGCGCAGCAGGGAAATGTCCAGATAATCCGCCAGCAGAATGAATTTTTTTGCCATGGGCAGCCCCGCCAGACTGGCTTTTTTGCCCAGATGAAGCTGGTACGGCTTTTTGCGGTACTGGAAGGTGGAATTGCCACGGGTTTTCAGGTAGCGCAGCTCGCCGTCAAATTCTATTTCGCCGTTTGCGCCGTAAGCGATCAGATAGGCCGGAGCCTTGCAGGTTTTGCTCTTGTTGATCTGGTCCAGCTGGTCCTGCTCCACGGTCAAAAACAGGGCGGGCAGGGAGCTTCCCCGGTAAACGGCCGTTGTGTGCTTTTTGCCCTTCGGACTGGCGGCGGCGGAGAATTTGGCGGGCAGATCATCGCAAGCCACGGTCATTCCCTCGGTATACAGCACGCCGTTCAGGTACACGCCCCCTTCCCTGACCGGGTGAACGTCCAGCGTTTTGCCCGCCCAGCTGCCGGGCAAAAACAGGCACCAGCCGTAGGACGTAAAGTAGTGGGGGCTTACGCTGGCCGTGCCGCAGCTCAGGGAAAACAGGGGCTTGTTTGAGGCGGCAAGGGCGGCGCAGGGCAGCAGCATAACCAAAACCAAAAGGATGAGTAAAATCCGCAGCCTGTTCATGCCGGTTATCCCTCCCGCAGATAATGGAATCTTTTCCCCATTATAAGAAGCGGCCCAGGAATTGTCAACCGGCAGTCAACCATGCAAAACGGGCAGGGTTAATTACGGGGCGGCGGAGTCCTGACCGGCTGCTCCGCGATTTGCTGCTCGTAGGCCATGGCGGCCTGAGCGGCCTCCTCCTGCAGCTGCGCATAGGCCTGTTCCCAGGTTTCCGCCTCCTGCCGGCTGGCCTGCCGCTGCCTGTCCAAATCCGCCAGGGCCTGATCCCGCTGGCTGGAAAGCTGCTGGAGGCTTTCCTTAGCCGAAGCCAGCTGGTCATCCAGCGCCTGCTTTTCCTGCTGAAGCTGACTTTGCCCCTTTTGCGCCGCGGACAGCTGCGTCTTTAGCGTCTGCATCTGCTTTTGCAGGCTGGCGGCTTCCTGCCGGGCGGCGTCCAGCTGCTCGGTCAGCGCCGTGCTTTGGCTTGCGCTATCCTGCATGGCGGCGTCGGCCTGCCGCTGGCTTTCCGCCAGCTGGGCCCGCAAAGTCTCCCGTTCGCCGGTGGCTTTTGCCAGCGCGCTGTCCAGCTCCGCCGCCCGCCGCTTGGACTGGGTCAGGCTTTCCTTTTGTTTTATCAGCTGGCTTTCCAGCGCTTGAATCCGCTGATTGCTTTGTTCCAGCAGTTGCGCCTGCTCCGCCCCGCTTAGCAGCATCCAACCGGAAATCAGCGTCAGCGCGATCATGAAAATAGCCAAAACCGTACCTGTGCGCCCCATGGCTTTCTTCCTCCCAACCGGCGCAAAAAAGCGCCTGGCAGCAGTATGCGCCGGGCGGTCTGTTTTTATGCGGCTTTACGGGGTCAGCGGCTCGTCCACCTTTTCCTGAGGGGCCGGCAGCGGGGGCAGTTCCCGAATATCGGATATGCCGAAGTGCTCCAGAAAAGCATCGGTGGTGGCGTACAAAATCGGCCGTCCCAGAGCTTCCTTGCGGCCCACCTCCTTGATAAGCCCCTTTTGCAGCAGGGACTGAATGGAATAATCGCACTTGACCCCGCGCACCTGCTCCACCTCGCCCTTGGTGGCGGGCTGGCGGTACGCGATTACGGCCAGGGTTTCCATCACGGTTTGGGACAGGGTTTGCCGCTGCACCGGCTGAAGCAGCCGCTCCACATAGGGGGCGTACTCCGGCCGGGTTTCCAGGCGCAAATGGTCGCCGTAACGCTTCAGCGCAATGCCCCGTCTGCCGTCGTCCAGCTGGCGCTCCAGCTCCTGAACAGCCCGCATGGTTTCCATCTCCGTCACGCCCAGCGCCTGGCTCAGGTCGGCAACGGTGACCGGTTCGCCGGACACAAACAAAATGGCCTCGATAATCTGGGCGATTTCAGGACTCTCCATCTTCTTCTCCTTCCTCAAAGGGCTTTGCGCCGGGCATCAGCGTAATCTCCTCAAAGGTGGCGCTTTGCTTTACATAAACCTTGCCCAGCTTGAGCAGTTCCAGCAGGGCGATAAACAGGGTAACCACTTCCTCCCGCCCCGGCGCGTCGCTGAACAGGGCCTCAAAGCGGGTTTCCCCCAGCACCAGGCGGCTTTCAATGGCCTCCATGCAGCCTTCCACCGTATAGCTGTCCCTGCGAATATCCCGCAGGCGAAAATCCACCTGACGGGGCTCCGGCGGGGTGCGGTTCTGCACCCGCAAAAGCGCCTGCCACAGGGCTTCCAGCGTCAGGTTATCCAGCTCCACTGCAGGCGGCGGCAGGGGAAACTCCTCCGGCAGCTTGCCAAACACGCATCTGGCGCTCTGCTCAAACTCCGCCATATTGCGGGCGCTTTCCTTAAACTGCTTGTAGGCGGTCAGGCGGGCGATCAGGGCTTCCTCCGGGTCCTCCTCGTCCTCTTTGGGCGGCTTGGGCAGCAGGTGGCGGCTTTTGATCTCCACCAGCAGGGCGGCCATGGCGATAAACTCGCTGGCCTCGTCCATATCAAAATCCGGGGCGTTTTTCACCGCCTCGATATATTGCTCGGTAATCTCGCTGACGAAGATGTCCTTCAAGTTAATTTTGCTTTTTCCAATCAGGTGCAGCAGCAGGTCCAGCGGCCCGTCAAACTGCTTTAAATGCACGCTGACCGCCATCAGCTCAGCCCCGCGATTTTCAAAAACAGGTTCAGCACCGCGTCCTCCACCACGTCGAAGGCCCCTGTCAGCAGGTTGGACAGGGCGCCGCTGAGGCACACCATAATCAGAATCACCTGGGTAATCTGGAACCACTGGCGGTTCAGGGACAGCTTGCCCTTCAGGATGATATCGTTCAGAATATGAAAGCCGTCCAGCGGGGGCAGGGGCAGCAGGTTAAACAGGCCCACCGACAAATTCATGGTGGAGAACATCAGCAAAAACCGCTGCACATATTGCAGCCAGGGGGTGCGCATCAAATCGTCCAGCTGGCCGGCGCCCGCGGTAAGCAGGGCGGAATAGCCGATGCCGTTGGAGGACAGCAGCGCCTTGGCCCCATAGTAACGGATGACCTCCGGCTTCCACACCAGACTGTTCAGCCCCACCGCCAGGGACAGGGACAGCAGAAACAGCGTGATATTCACCGTGATGCCCGCGATGCTGACCAGAAAATCATCCCGGCGGTAGTTTTCAAAATTGCGGGGATTCACCGGCACGGGCTTGGCCCAGCCAAAGCCCAGAAAGATCAGGCACAGGGTGCCGATGGGGTCCAGATGCTTGCGGGGGTCCAGCGACAGACGGCCCAGCATTTTAGCGGTCGGGTCGCCGCAGCGCCAGGCCACATAGCTGTGGCCAATTTCGTGCAGGACCAGCGTGAGCAGAATGGACAGGGCAAAAATCACCAGATAAATCAAAAAGCCTACCGGATCGGCCTTGAGCCATTGAAACCAGGCCTGCAAGCGGTTAACAATTCCCATGCAAAGCGCCTCCTTCCAGCCCTGCGGCAGACAGGGCTATCGCTTTATTATAGCCTGAACCCGGCAAAATAGCAACGGCGCGTTGGGCGTTCTTCACGCCCGTCTCATAAAAATATGATATAGTAAAGGCGGGGGTGAAAAGAATGGATGAGATCAGAGCAAGGATAGCT
>CAKTUU010000042.1 GCA_934621505.1 uncultured Clostridia bacterium | reverse complement strand
AGCTATCCTTGCTCTGATCTCATCCATTCTTTTCACCCCCGCCTTTACTATATCATATTTTTATGAGACGGGCGTGTGCCTGCGGATGGCAACCCTTGACAAACGGACGTTGGAACGCTATTATGATCAATGATTTTTTCATAGAATTTGGAGGGGAATTTCAATGGCGGAACTGACCATGGACAAGCTGGTCGCCCTGTGCAAAGGCCGCGGCTTTATCTATCCCGGCAGCGAAATTTACGGCGGATTGGCCAACAGCTGGGACTACGGCCCCCTGGGCGTAGAGTTTAAAAACAATGTGAAAAAGGCCTGGTGGCAGAAGTTTGTGCAGGAAAGCAAGTACAACGTGGGCCTGGACGCCGCCATTTTGATGAACCGTGAAGTCTGGGTGGCCAGCGGCCATGTGGGCGGGTTCAACGATCCCCTGATGGACTGCAAGGCCTGCAAAGCCCGCTTCCGCGCCGATAAGCTGATTGAGGATTTTACCAAGGGCGAGGAAACCGGCGACGGCTGGACCAATGAGGAACTGGAACAGTACATCGCCGACCACGACATTGTGTGCCCTGTCTGCGGCAAGAAGGACTTTACCGGCATCCGCCAGTTTAACCTGATGTTTAAAACCCACGCTGGCGTAACAGAAAACGCCACCAACGAAATTTACCTGCGCCCCGAAACCGCTCAGGGTATCTTTGTCAACTTCCAGAACGTGATGCGCGCTACCCGCAAGAAACTGCCTGCCGGTATCGCCCAGATCGGCAAATCCTTCCGCAATGAGATTACCCCCGGCAACTTCATCTTCCGTGTGCGTGAATTTGAGCAGATGGAGCTGGAATTCTTCTGCAAGCCCGGCGAGGATCTGGAATGGTTTAATTACTGGCGTTCCTACTGCCGCGACTGGCTGCTGAGCCTGGGCATGAAGCCGGACAGCCTGCGCCTGCGGGACCATGAGCCGGAAAAGCTGGCCTTCTATTCCAAGGCCACCACGGACTTTGAATTCCTGTTCCCCTTTGGCTGGGGTGAGCTGTGGGGCATTGCGGACCGTACCGATTACGACCTGACCCAGCACCAGAACCATTCCGGCAAGAGCATGGAATACCTGGACCCTGTCACCAACGAAAAATACATTCCCTACTGCATCGAGCCGTCCCTGGGCGTGGACCGCGCCGTGCTGGCTTTCCTGTGCAACGCCTATGAGGAGCAGGAGCTGGAGGGCGGCGATGTGCGCACCGTTATGCATTTCCACCCGGCGCTGGCTCCCTACAAGTGCGCCGTGCTGCCCCTGCAAAAGAACAAGCTGGGCGCTTTGGCCACCGAGGTTTACGAAAAGCTGTCCAAGTACTTTATGGTGGAGTACGATGAAACCGGTTCCATCGGCAAGCGCTATCGCCGTCAGGATGAAATTGGCACGCCGTTCTGCATCTGCGTGGACTTTGACACGCCGGAGGACGGTACCGTTACCGTGCGCGACCGGGATACCATGCAGCAGGAGCGCGTAAAGGTGGACGATCTGCCCGCCTATATCCAGGCCAGGCTGACCTTCTAAAAAACATTTTGCATAAGCCGCCGTTGTTCTGATGAACGGACAACGGCGGCTTTTTTGGTATGTTTTTTGCGCGAAAGCGCCATACTGTGCTTGCCAGTCTTTATTGGAAAGGAACGTGTGGAAGAATGCGCATTCAACTGCTGCCGGATCCGCTGGGCAACGGCCCCAGACCCGGAGAAAAGGAAATACGGTTTCCAATGCCCGCGCTGCATCATCAGCAAAGGCCCGGACAAACGACCATAAAGGGGAGAGCTTGAATGGACCAGCAACGTATCCATACCGATCCCAAACATTACGCCTGGCTGACGGATCGTTTTTCACCGCCGTCCAAACTGGGGGCCGGGATTCTGCGCGCCTTTTGGGTGGGCGGGGTTATTTGCATGCTGGGGCAGGGAATAGCGGACGTTGGCACAAAGCTGCTGAAAATGACCGCCCGGGATGGGGCTGCCCTGACCAGCATTACTCTGGTGTTTTTAACCGCTGTGCTTACCGGCATTGGGGTATTTGACAAAATCGGCAAATATGCGGGCGCTGGCAGCTTTGTACCCATTACCGGCTTTGCCAACGCCATGGTGTCCCCCGCGCTGGAATTTCGCCGGGAGGGTTTGGTGCTGGGTTTGGGCGCCAAGCTGTTTACCATTGCGGGGCCAGTGCTGGTATACGGCGTAGGCGCGTCGGTGATTTACGGCGTCATCTATACCCTGTTTATTCATTAAGGGGGAAGAAAACCAGTGGAAAACAAACGCATCGGCCTGCAAACCATCAACCTGCCCACCCGTCCGGCCATCTGCGCCAGCGCGGCCTATGCGGGCAAAAAAGAGGGGGAAGGCCCTCTGGGAGATTGCTTTGACTATGTGGCCAAGGATGAGCTGTATGGGCAAGACAGCTTTGAACTGGCGGAAAAGCAGCTGTATCTGGACGCGGTGGCCTGCGCGCTGAAAAAAGCGGGGGTGGAAAGCAGACAGGTACAGTTTTTGCTGGGCGGCGATTTGCTGAATCAAATCATTACCGCCTCCTTTTCCGCCCGGGAGCTGGGCGTGCCCTTCCTGGGCCTGTATGGAGCCTGCTCCACCATGGCGGAAAGCCTGGCTTTGGGTGCGATGCTGCTGGATGGCGGCCACGCCTCCCGGGTCATTTGCGCCGCCAGCAGCCATTTTTGCACGGCGGAGCGTCAGTACCGTTTTCCTTTGGAGTTTGGCAGTCAGCGCCCGCCAACGGCCCAATGGACCGTGACCGGCGTGGGGGCGGCGCTGCTGGATGCCAGTCCGCAAAACACTCCTCTGGCGCACATCTGTCAGGTCTGTCCCGGCCGTGTGGTGGATTTGGGTATCTGTGACGCCAATAATATGGGGGCGGCCATGGCCCCCGAAGGTGTTAATTTAGACCCAGGGGGCGTGGCCGCCTGAAGCGCCGGGGTCTATACAACCGTCGCCTGCGTAAGGACGGCGGTTTTTCTGTCCCCCAAATGCGAAAGAAGGAACATTGTACGATGGGATAGCATTTTGATAGTGCTTGAAAAGAAAGGACAGTCTTGATATGATAGACACAACGCCTGCACAGAAGGAAGGGTTGATCTATGAAAGAGAATCGAAAGCTGCTGAAAGAAGTGCTGAAAGACATCCGCCGGGATATGACCGATGAAGAGGTTCTGGCCCTTTTGGCGGACAGCCGGGTTTCTGTTAATCCATCGGAAGAAAAGGAAAAGGACACGCTGGGGCAGCGTGCCGCAGACGCCATTGCCAAATTTGCGGGAAGCTGGGCGTTTATCTTTTCATTTACCAGCGGGTTAGTGCTGTGGATGGTGATCAACGCCGTACTGGCCAGCAGGGCGTTTGACCCGTATCCCTTCATTTTATTGAATCTGGTGCTGTCCTGCATCGCGGCCATTCAAGCCCCGCTGATCATGATGAGCCAAAACCGGCAGGAGGAAAAAGATCGCCGCCGGGCGGAAAACGACTACAAAGTCAATTTGAAAACCGAAATTATGATTGAAGACCTCTACGACAAGGTCAACGTCATTTTGGCCAAGCAAACCGCGCTGGAAAAGCGGCTGCCTGCCCAAAGCCAAGGAAACGGCATGGCCGGGCCGGAACAGAGGGCAAAGTAAACGTTTTTCAAAATACAGCCCCGCCTTTTCTTTCACCGGAAGAAAAAGGCGGGGCTGTATGTACAAATCCATCCCCTTTGCCAAGCCCTGCTTGTTACGCCTGAACGCCCGCCAGCAAAGCCTGCATGACCGGCAGCATCTTCATTGCCATGCGGTAGAAGCCAAGATCGTTGGGATGACAGCCGTCCACCGTGCAGCTGTCATAAAGCGTCCCGTCAAAGAAGGTTTCCCCATCCATAAACGCGCAGCGGACTCCTCGGATGCGCAGCGTTTCATAGGTGCGGCGCACAACATCGCGCCGCTTGCTGTTTTCAGCAGTATTCCCATGCCGAAAATCCGGCTTTGTGGCAAACAGGATGGGAACCTGAGGCTGCCGTTCCAAAACAGCCTCGGCAAAGGGAAGATGGGTGCGTTCAAGATGGGCGGCGTTGGGCGCGTTGTGATCGTAGTCCATCACCAGCGCGGTCATGGGCAGCGAAGCGATATAGCGGGCCATTTCTATTTCGCCCTTTCCATTTCCTGAAAAGCCCAGATTGTGCTGCGGGCAGTCCAGCAGGCGGCAAAGCATGGCCGCGTAGCTGTTGGCCGGACGGGACGCGCAGCCGCCCTGGGTAATGGAAGAACCGTAAAACACAATGGGTCTTGAAAAACGGTAAGGCACGGCAGGCCGGGCAGGAGCGGTTTCAAACCCCAGTTCAAGACGGCGAATGCCGTTATACAGCGGCAGATAGAAGGTAACGTCCTCCTCCTGGGGCAAGGTGAACTCGCCGCTGGCCGTCACTGTGCGGCAGGCGGACTGTGTGCTGCGAATAAAGCGCATTTCCGCGCCGCTTCCCGCGTACACGTCCAACCCAGCCGAGCCGGTACGCGGCATATGGCCCATGTCTTCCCCGCTAAGCAGCTCATAACGGTAACCATAACGGCCTGCTTTTGCGTGAAAGCGTACCATGCCTCCCGCCGTATGCAAAGCCAGCTCCTGAACCGGGCCGGGCAGCAGCGGAAGAAGGGCCGGATCTACCCGGCAAAAGGTTTTTGGATGCAAACCCGTGATTTCGCAGGGCAGATCATGCGCGTCTGCCCAGGTCAGTCCGCCCTGCTCCGCCGAAGGAGCGAAGTTTTGATCCAGCTCGGCAATTTTACGCATCTTCAGGTCCTCCTGTCTGTTGGTTCTTCCTTTGCGACGCGTACTCGCTTGGAGCAACGCCGTACTGTTTTTTGAACATCCGCGTAAAGTAAAACGGGTCGTCTATGCCTACTCGGGCGGCTATCTCCCGAATGGACAGTTCCTCCTGCAGCAGCAGACCAGCCGCTCTTTCAAGGCGAAGTCGGGCAAGGTATTGAAACAGGCTTTCTCCTGTTTCCCGTTTAAACAAACGGCACAGATAGCTTCGGTTCAGGTTAACCGTGGCGGACAGGCTGTCCAACGAGATACGTTCCGCATGATGCTGCTGAAGGTATAGAATCAGCGTGCGCACATCCTGGTTCCCTGTTTTGACTTCGGTGGCTGGCGTTTCAAGGAGAGAGGGGAGCAGCGTATGCAGCAAACCGCAAAGCTGATCCGAGCTTTTGCAGGAGAGCACATCCACATGGCTGGCAAATACAGCGCTTTCCGAAGCCTGAGGATGATTCAAAAGCAGCGCTTGCAAAACCTGAAAAACGTAATTGAGCAGCAGTTCCGGGTTTACCTTTCGTTCCGCACAGCGCTGCGTCAATGCTGTGATCCAGCCGTCCGCACGGTCCGGACTGCGGGAAAATACGTCGGCTAGCTGGCAGGCGGCCTCCTCCGGCAGGGCTTCATCCGCCAGAGGAGAAAATACAATTCGTTCCGCCGCCAGACAGCTTTCTGGAATCGGATAAAAGAACAGTCGGGCGGCGCTTTGGCATTGCGCAAGCTGGCGGCGCATGGATTCCGTATCGGCGAACGGGGATGAAACCAGGATGTTGGCTTTGCTGTTCAGATACATTTTCAGCTGGCGTACCAGTTGCACGCTGCGACGTAAAAGCACGTCCTCGTTTTCCGCGGGAATCAGGCAGATGTATTCCTGCTCTCCCAGATAGACCACATCCGCCTGCTCGTTGAAATTCGCCAGCAGTACGTTTCGTACGCTTTTATGAGTCGTCGGGCGTTCGCCCTGATTTTCCATCACCACGTCCAGCATTTGGTACGGCCCATGGGGAAGCAGCAGGGAATCGGTTTCTTCCGACGGGGCGTATCCCAGCATCAGGTCGCGCAAAACTGTCCGGCGGTAATCGTCTGTGATTCCGGCCGTCTCGGGAGCCACCCGACCGCCTGACGGAATCAGGTTTTCCGACAGGCGCTCAAGCGCCTCCCGCATGGGGGCCGCCTCCATATCCGTTTTCAGCATATAATCCCGAGCGCCCAGCTGCATGGCCTGACGGACCAGAGAAAAATCCGAATAGTTGCTCAACACCAGAATGGCTCCTGGAAAGCGTTGCTCCTTCAAACGGAGAATCAACTCCAAACCGTTCATCTGCGGCATTTTCATGTCGGTAATGACAATATCCACTGGATGCTGCGCCAGAAAAGCGAGGGCTTCTTCGCCATTGGAAACCATCCCCGCAATGTGCCACAGGGTGTTGTCCCAAGGCAGCAAATTGCGAAAGGTCATCCGAATCACCGGCTCGTCATCCACAAGAAGCAACTGATACATGGCTCGTCACCTTCATTGTTATGGGAATCCGAAGGGTACAAAGCGTCCCTTCTCCGGGACGGCTCGTTATTGTTACGCCGCAGCCGTCCCCATAGTGAAGCCGGAGCCGTTCGTTTACGTTGGAAACGCCAATGCCGGAAAAGCGCTCACGCACCGGCCTGGCATCCGGATCGAAGCCCACGCCATCATCCTGCACCGTCAGCAGCAGACCGGTGTCGCCGTCCTTTTGCGCACCGATGGTAATGGTCATGATTCTTCCAGAGTCGTCCATTCCATGCACAATGGCGTTTTCCGCCAAAGGCTGTAAAAGAAAGCGCGGCACCCTAATACCAAGCATTTTCTGGTCAATTTGATACACAACGTCAAAGCCGTCGGCATAGCGCAGTTTTTGAATCGAAAAGTAGTGGGACAAATCCTGCAATTCGGCTTCCAGCGGTTGCATATCGTTTTGGTTCAGCAGGGTGCTTTTGAGTAGAGCGCACAGCGAGGCGATACCGTCCTGAAGCGCCGGAACGCCGTTCAGTTCGGCAATCCATTTGAAGGTGTTAAGCGTATTGAACAAAAAATGAGGGTTGATTTGATACTGGAGCGCGGCAAGCTCCAGTTCCCGTTTGCGCTGCTCGTTCTGCTTCTGCTGCTCAGCCATGTCCCATAGGCGGGCGATCAGGTGATCCAGCGTCCGCGCCAGTACGCCCAATTCATCCGGGCTGTTGTCGTTCAGGGGCCGCACCAGGGTTGGCAGGTCGTCGTTGCAATGCTGTAACATATGGCGGATGGGCTGCATAATGGAGGCGTAGACCAGCAGCATCGCCAGGAAACTGAGAACGAACAGCCCGGCGGCCACCAGTACCAGCATGTGCAGCACGCCGTCCATGCGGCCCTGAATTGCCGAATAGGGCATTGCCACTGCAAACCGGCAGCCATAAGGCTCACTGCGGCTGTCCATCAACAGATAGCGTTTTTCGTCTAGGCGTACATCCACAGGTTCCGTTCCGTCCCTATCGGACAGGAAGGAGGTCAAAATTTCCGCATAGGGCGTTTCTGTCGAAAAAAAAGGCGTTCCATCGCCGGAAATCAAAAAGGCAACCGTTCCTTCGCCAAAGGAAAGATCGGCAAAGATTTCATGAATCAATAGCTGTGGGCTGATGCACAGCAGCAGATATCCCTTGGGACGCAAAGTGGGGGCAAACCGAAAAAGCCGCCGTCCCAAAATGAGGGTGCCGGAAGACGTCATTCCCAAATACCAGCCGGAGGATTGATCATTCAGCTGAGTAAACAGCTGAGCCTTGAGGAATTCTCCCGTCATTTCATAGCCGGTGGAACCGATCAGCTCACCTTCCGGGCTGTAAATTTGCAAATCCCGAAGATATTGCCCCACGCCAAAGGCGCTAAGCCCATTGCGAAGTAGCGGCCCCAAATACCGGGAGTATTCCTCCCCGCGTTCGTAGGCATCCAGCAGCTGGCGCATATCATCCGATACGCTTAGGGTGTTCAAGTAAGCGCAATAGGGCTCAAGGGCGATTTCCAGATTCCGGGTAAGCAGGGTCATGGATTGCGACGTATGCTCGCACACCTTTTCGTGAATCGTGCCGGCGTATACATTGCTGGCGTAAAGACCAAAAAGGGTAACAGGAACCAGCGAACAACCCAGCATGGCGAACAGCAGCCGGGTTTGAATATGAAAACGACGCAGAAAACGAATGATGGACAGGCGTTTCATCCTAGGGCCTCCTTGCGGATAAGCGGCGACATACGACAAATGGAACGCCAGCATCATAGCGCACGTTTGGCAAAAAGTCAATATTGTTCAGCACCTGGTCAATAGCCTGTATTTGGATTCGCGGGAAAATACCGTATAATTAAGTAACAAAAAAGCGGCGGGATCGCCGCGAATGGAGGATTGATTATGAAAAAGGTACTGCATGTGATTCTTTGCATGATGCTGTGCGCCAGTATGCTGATGGGCATTGCCAGCGCCGAGCAGTCCCAGGAACTGAACATTGCCGTGTTTGAAGGCGGCTTTGGGGCGGACTACTGGAAAGACGTCGCCGCAGCGTTTGAAGCGGCGAACCCTGGCATTAAGGTAAATATGCAGATCAGCCCCACCATCGGCGACACCATCAGCGCTCAGATGGTAGCCGGCGACGTGCCGGATTTTCTGGTTCTCAACGGCACTTCTTACACCGTGATTCAGAACCTGATCGCTGAAAAGGGCCTGTTGGACATCACCGATGTGTTTGAGGGTCCCTGCTACGACAGCGAGGACAAGCTGGCCGATAAGATCGTCGATGGCTTGCTGACTTCCAATGTCTGCTCTCCTTATGGCGACGGTAAAATCTATCAGGCCCCGCTGAATGGTTCTCCCACCGGCCTGATTTACAACAAGGCGCTCTTTGAACAAAACGGCTGGAGCGTACCCACCACCTGGGATGAAATGTTTGAGCTGGGCGCTAAGGCCAAGGAACAGGGCATTTACCTGTACACCTACCAGGGCCTGTATCCCATCTATCTCCAGTGGGGACTGTTCCCCTCCGTGTACTCCGCCATTGGCGATGAAAACACCGAAAAATACCTGAACTACGGCGAAGGCTCCGTTATCAACACTCCGGCAATCGACGTGCTGAGGAACTTTGAAAAGATGGCCCGCGAAGGCTACATCCTGCCGGGCACCACGGCGCTGAATCATACCCAGTCCCAGCAGGAAATGATGATGAACAAGGCGCTTTTCATTCCCTGCGGCACCTGGATTGAAAGCGAAATGGCCAGCGCGCCCCGTGCCGAGGGCTTCCAGTTTGCCATGGCTCCCTGCCCGTCCTTGACGGCCGACCAGCCTCGCAAGGTGGTTGTGGCCATGGAAACCATGTCCATTCCCGCCGCGGCTAAGAATCCCGAACTGGCCAAGCGGTTCCTGCGCTTCCTGTATACCGATAAGTCTGTGGAGCTTTTTGCGGAAAAAGCCAACGGCGTAGCCGCCACGAAAAATGCCAGCGAACTGGCAAAACCCTACATTTCCGAGGCGATGTACAACTTCTACACCATCTTCTCCATGGACGGTGTATCCACCATCGCTCCTGGCTTCGCGGCGCGCGCCCAGGGCTCCAAGGTCGATATCGACGGTGAGATCTATAACCCCGCCGCTGATGTGGTAAACGGCGCGATGACCGCCGATGAATGGGCGCAGACCATTGAGGACGCCTTTGCGCAGGTTCGTTCCGAGTTGGAAGCGGCCAAGTAATTTCTTCCCTTACAAGCGGCTCAGCCGTATGCGCGGCTGGGCCGCTTTCCATTCAACGGTGTTTGATTAGAAACGTAACATTTGTGTATCCACCATTGCGAGGAGATGACTGTCATGACCAGAAGAACTGCGGCAAAATCAGGGCGGCTGCAGCCACCGGCATGGTTTATCGCCGTGTGTGTGCTGCCGGCGCTGCTGCTGACGGCCTATTTTACCCTGTTGCCAACGATTGAGGCCTTTGCAAAATCGCTGACCAACGCGACCAAGCTGGGGCTGAACCGTGTGGATTGGGTGGGGTTTGACAACTACGCTTATATGTTCACCGATAAGAAGTTTCTGATCTCCTTGCTGAACACGTTGAAACTGATGGCGGTGGTGCCGCCGGTGACCCTTGCCTTTTCCCTTCTGCTGGCGGCAGTTATCAGCCAGTGTCAGCTGCCCGAGAAAGGGCTGTACCGCACGGTGTTTTTCTTTCCCAGCGTGCTTTCCCTGACGGTTGTCGGCATCATCTGGTCCTTTATTTTTCATCCCACGATGGGGCTTGTCAACAATGCGCTGACAGCCGTTGGTTTGCCCCAACTGGCACGGGCGTGGCTGGGCGACAGCCGTACCGCGCTGTGGTGCATCGCCGTTACCCTTGTATGGCAGGCGGCCGGGTATTACATGGTCATGCACATTGCGGCCATGGATTCCGTTTCCTCTGAAATTTACGAAGCTGCGACCATCGACGGAGCGAACGCCGCGGACAAATTCTTTCGGATTACGCTGCCGCTGATTAAAAACATTATCGGCATTACCTATGTGCTGTCCCTGTCCGGCACGCTGGCGCTAAGCTATACGCTCTCCCGTGTGATGACCAGCGGCGGACCCAATTTTGCCTCAACGGTGCTGCTGCAATATATCTATAAAATGGGCATGGATAACGGTTCCTTCGGTTACGCCATGGCCATGACCGTATTTACAACGGTGCTGTCCGTTTTGCTATCCGCCGCGTCGCGTCTGCTGACGGGAAGGGAAGGAAAGGAGGAGGCGGAATGATGAAGCACCAGTTTAACCGGCAAAAAGCAGCCAACGGCTTTGCCCGGCTGCTGCTGATTCTGTTTATCCTGATTGTTCTATATCCCATGTTTTGGAACATTGTTTCTTCATTTAAAACCAGCGCGGAATTTCTGGGCGATCCATTTGCGTTGCCCAGCCGCCTGGAATGGGACAATTACGCGCGGGCACTGGCAAAGTCAAATCTTTTGCTCAACTTTAAAAACACGCTGATCGTGGAAGCGGCTGCGCTGATTACCATGATGCTGATTGTGATTCCCAGCGCATACTGCCTTTCCCGCTTCCGTTTTTTTGGCGGCAAGGCGTTAAGCGGGCTGTATATGTCCATGATTTTTATTCAGACGCCCTGCATTATGATTCCGCTGTTTTTGGCGATGAACCGCCTGCATCTGGTAAACAAGCTGATCCCGTTGGGCGTGCTGTATGCGGTAGGCGCGACGCCTTTCTCCATTTTCCTGCTCAGCGGATTTATGAAAAGCATTCCCCGTGATTTTGAGGACGCCGCCATGATTGACGGCGCGGGCTGGGGACGCATTCTGGTACAAATCATCGTGCCCATGGCAAAGCCGGGCGTGGTAACGGTGATGATGCTGGCCGCCATGAACAACCTGAGCGAATATATTGTAGCGCTGGTGATGCTGTCTGACCCTGCCAAGCAAACCGTTCCCGTAGGCATTACGGCCATGTACGAAATGCAGCGTTATGCTACAGATTGGGGTGCGCTGTTTGCGGCTTTGGTGATGGTGCTGATTCCAACTGCGGCGATTTATGCTTTTGGCCAGCGCTACCTGATGCAGGGCATTTGCGTTGGCGGCGTGAAAGGCTAAAGCGCTTTTTTGAATGCCGATCATAGAATAAGGAGTGGAAATGAATGAACATTCCCCGCAGCGAACACCCCCAGCCCCAGATGGAGCGTTCCAGCTGGCGCTGTCTAAATGGCGAATGGGACTTTGCCTTTGATTTTTCTGCTTCTGGCAGACAGCGCGATATGGCGGTTTCTGGCGACTATCCTTTGAAAATCACGGTGCCCTTCTGTCCGGAAAGCGCCTTGTCCGGAATCAGGTTCACGGACTTTATCCCGGCCTGCTGGTATCGCCGTAGCTTTTACCTTAGCAAAAAGGAGTGCGCCGGGCGTGTGCTTTTGCATTTTGGCGCGGTGGACTGTACCGCCTATGTATATGTGAATGGTCAGGAAGCGGGACGGCACCGGGGCGGTTACACCTCCTTTACACTGGACATTACAGAGCTTGCCGCGGAAGAAGAAAATGTTCTTTGCGTATGCGCGGAGGACGATGTGCGCAGCGGTCTGCAAACCAGCGGAAAGCAAAGCGCCGACCTTAGCAGCCACGGCTGCTTCTATACCCGCACCACGGGCATATGGCAAACCGTATGGCTGGAATTTGTACCCAATACCTATATTCAATCGCTCCGTTTCCTGCCGGACGCGATGAACGGTACGGTTCAGGTAGAGGCGGAATTGGAAAACGCCCATAACGCCCAGCTTGTCCTGAATGTACAGCTGGATGGACAGGTTGTAGCGGAAAAGACGGTACGCTGCGCGTCGCATACCGTGTGCTGCACGCTGGATATTCCAAATCCACAGCTTTGGAGCACGGATTCGCCGGTTCTGTATCAGTTGGAGCTAAGCCTGCGCAGCGCGCAGGAAACTGATCATGTTCACAGTTATTTTGGACTGCGCACGGTGGAATGGCATGATCGAAAGTTCTATTTGAATGGAAAGCCGCTGTTTATGCGCCTGATTCTGGATCAGGGCTTCTATCCTGACGGCATTTATACCGCGCCCACGGATGACGCGCTGGTTCGTGATATCGAGCTGGCAAAATCCCTTGGCTTTAACGGTGCGCGGCTGCATGAAAAGGTGTTTGAGGAACGCTGGCTTTATCATGCTGACCGGTTGGGCTACCTTGCCTGGGGCGAGTTTGGTTCCTGGGGGCTGGATGTGACGACAGCCCGGGGGCTTGAGTTGTTCCTGCCGGAGTGGATGGAGTGTGTGAAACGGGATTTCAACCATCCGGCGATCATCGGCTGGTGCCCCTTTAATGAAACCTTTGATATTCCGCTGGACGCAGGGCGGTACGCGCAGGACGATGAAGTGATTCGCCAGACCTATCTGGTGACCAAGGCGATGGATTCTTCGCGCCCGGTGATTGATGTAAGCGGCTTTTACCATGTACAGACGGACATTTATGATCTGCATGATTATGAGCAGGTTCCACAGGTATTCGCCGAGCATTTTTCGCACATGCAGGTTGGAGATCGCCTGTATGATGAAAAGGATGACCGGCAGCATTATGACTGGAAAACGCCGCTTTTCATGAGCGAATACGGCGGCACCTTCTGGAAAGCCGACGAAAACGCGCGCCAGAAACAGGACGCCGCCTGGAAACGCTGGAAAGCCCCGGAAAGCGAGCAGGA
Source organism: uncultured Clostridia bacterium (assembly GCA_934621505.1). Taxonomy (GTDB): domain Bacteria; phylum Bacillota; class Clostridia; order Christensenellales; family Aristaeellaceae; genus Limiplasma. Next base: position 4,695 of record CAKTUU010000042.1, on the reverse strand, counting down.
GGTTGTTGACCAGTATGTGGGCCTGACCACCGTACTGCTGAAAAGTCCGCACTTCTGCGGCTTCTGTTACACCCAGCTTACGGATGTGGAACAGGAAGCCAACGGCTTGTTTACCTACGAACGTGGGCAAAAATTTTCGCCGGAGAGCTTAAGGCGAATCCGCGAGGCCAATTTGCAGCGTGCGGCCATAGAAGAATAAATGAATGAGGCTGCCGGTTTGATAAACTGGCAGCCTTCTATTTTTGTTGTCGGCTTTCCGCCTGGCTTTTCAGCAAAGCCGCATACTGGCTCGGCGTTTGGCCTACGGACGCCTTGAACACGGTGGAAAAGTACAAAGGGTCGTCAAAGCCCACGGAATAGGCCACCTCCTTAATGGAAAGGTGCGGCTTGGACATCAGGTTGCATGCCTGGCGGATGCGAAATTCCGACAGGTATTTTTGCGGAGACATGGAAATATTCTGCATGAAAATACGGTACAGCTGGCTGCGGCAGATACCCAGGTGAGCCGCCACCTCCTTGACGGTAATGCCGGAGGCATAGTGGACGGCAATATAATCGCAGGCGCGCTGCACCAGGTCGCCCCCAGAGCGGGAGCGCCGGGGAAGCGCGCCCATGTTTTCCTGTATCAGAAAGGAAATCAGCGCGTACAGGCGCGCCGTCATGGAGATAATTTCATGGGGCAGGTTGCCCCGGGCCGTATAGATGTCCAGCAGCAGCTCCAGCATTTGGTCCGGATGCTGCAGGGTGATGACCGGCTGCTGGGGGGTAAAGGCGGTGGCGTTCATCATAATGCGCGCGTCTGTGCCGTTGAAGCCCACCCAGCAAAATTCCCATGGGTCCTTCGCGTCCGCCATATAATTGATGGGCATATTGGGGTAAATCAAAAACGCCTGTCCCTCATGCACGGGATAGGAAACCCCGTTCAGAATATAGGTGCCCGAGCCCTGGATGACATAATGAATCAGGTAAAAATCGCGTACTTCCAGTCCGCGCATGTAATCCGCCGTGCATTGCTGACGGCCGGTACGGTACACCGTAAGGGAGGCCATGGTGCGGAACTGGTTTTTAAAGGAATACTTGTACCCCTCATAGGACATGGTAAGCGCCCCTTTCCTATCTGCCATTATAGCAGAAACGCTCGCCTGATGTATCTGAAAATGTTGCTTTGAATATGTAAAAATGTTGCAAAAATTAGGATGAAAGAGTGCTTGATTGCAGAAATAAAGGCATTCAATGGATTGAAATGAATTTTATAAACCGCATATGACATTGAAAAATGAAAGCAAAAGCAAAAAGCAACATTTTTCTATATAATCACAACATAACGGCATGGAGCCTGCTGGGCGGCTATGCTATGATAGCCAAAAAGGAGTGTGGCATATGCAAGCGAAAACGCAGACCCGGGTGGAAGCATCCTCTTTTTCCAGGCGAAAAAGATGCCTGAACTGGCTGAAAAACGCCTTTACAAACCCTTACAATTTGCTGGTGATCGTGTCCGTCGTGGTGCTGAGCATCCTGGTGGTGTGGCCGCTTTTGCAAATGGTGCTGACCACCTTTCAGCTGGCGCCCTCTGAGGCGAGGCGTGTCAAGGGCACTCCCGGCGACTGGACGCTGTATTATTGGCAGCGCATCCTGAACAGCTCCGTATCGTCCAATATGCTGTACCGGCCCCTGCTGAACTCCCTGCTGATCGCCTCCTGTGTTTCCGTGGGCAGCATTCTGGTGGGCGGACTCATCGCCTGGCTGATGGTGCGCAGCGATCTTCCGGGAAAAAAGTTTTTCTCCCTGGCGGTCATCATTCCATATATGATTCCCTCCTGGTGCAAATCCATGGCCTGGATCAGCGTGTTCAAAACGCCGCGCATTGGCGGTTCCGCCGGTTTCTTAAGCTATTTGGGCATTACCGTGCCCGAATGGCTGGCCTATGGCCCGGTGGCCATCATCTGTGTGCTGATCATTCATTACTACGCCTACGCCTACCTGCTTATGTCCGCGGCGCTGCGGTCCATCAACTCCGAGTTGGAGGAGATGGGGGAGATCATTGGCGCGCCCCGCCGTATGATGCTGAGCAAAATTACCTTCCCGCTGGTGCTTCCTTCGATTTTGTCCTCGTTTATCCTGATCTTTTCCAAATCCATGGGCACGTTCGGCGTGCCGGCCTTTTTGGGCATGAAGGTAAGCTATTATACAATTTCCACCATGCTTTACAGCAGCATTAAGCAGCAGCAGACGGCCGTGGCTTACACCATCAGCCTGATTTTGATTGCCATCGCCGCCATCGTGATTTTCCTGAACCAGCGCGCCCTGGGCAGCCGCAAGTCCTATGCCACCATCGGCGGCAAGGGCGGGCGTTCCAATGTGCTTTCGCTCAAAAAGGGCAAGGTGCCTATTACCATCCTGCTGGTATGCTTCCTGGCGTTCGCGGTGGTACTGCCCATCGGCATTTTGATTCTGCAAAGCCTGATGCTCAAGCTGGGCGATTTCAGCCTGAGCAACCTGACCCTGCACTACTGGGCAGGTCAGGGCGTGAAGGAAATTTTCAACAGCGAGCCCGGCGTATTGGTGAACCCGCAGTTCTACCAGGTGCTGAAAAACTCGCTCAAGCTGGTGGTCATCGCTTCCTTCATCGCCACCATTTTTGGCCAGCTGATCGGCTATGTGAACTCCCGCGGCCGCCATCTCAAATCCGGCAAGCTGGTGGAGCAGCTGGTGTTCATTCCCTATCTGATTCCCTCCATCGCTTTTGGCGCCATGTATCTGTCCATGTTCTCAACGGCCAAGACCATTACGCTTTTCGGTCATACGCTTACGGTGCTGCCCTCTCTGTACGGCACCTTCGCGCTGCTGGTGCTGGTTACGGTGGTAAAGAACCTGCCCTTCTCCAGCCGCGCCGGCACGGCCAACATGCTGCAAATCAGCGTAGAGCTGGAGGAAGCCGCCCAAATTTCCGGCGCGCGCTTCATGACCCGCTTCCGCAAGATTGTGTTCCCCCTGTCCAAAAATGGCTTTATGAGCGGTTTTATGCTGATCTTCATGGCCATTATGAAGGAACTGGATTTGCTGGTCATCCTGATTTCGCCCACGACCCAGACGATGCCGTACATGGCCTATTCCTACATGTCGGGCGGTATGGAACAGTATTCCAATGTGGTGGCCATTCTGATGTTCCTGGTGGTATTCCTCATCTACTGGATCGCCAACAAGTTCTTTAACGCGGACATCAGCCAGGGCTTCTGAGCTGTAGAAAAGGAGAGCAACGCATGAGCCAGATTGTTTTGAAGAACATTGATAAATTTTACGGTTCCAACCACGTTTTGAAAAACCTGAACCTTACGGTAAACGACGGGGAATTTATGACCCTGCTGGGTCCCAGCGGCTGTGGCAAAACCACCACCCTGCGCGTAATCGCCGGTTTGGAAAAGCCCCAGAACGGCACCATTGAAATGGACGGCCGTCTGGTGGTAAACGCCAAGGAGCTTTACTTTGAGGATCCCGGCAAGCGCGGCATGAACCTGGTATTCCAGTCTTACGCGCTGTGGCCGCACATGACTGTTTTCCAGAATGTGGCCTTTGTACTGAACGTGCAAAAGGCGCCCAAGGACGAAACCAGGCGCCGCGTGATGGACGCGCTGGAAAGAATGCGCATTGTGCAGTACGCCAACCGTTACCCGTCCGAACTGTCCGGCGGTCAGCAGCAGCGCGTGGCCATTGCCCGCGCCATCGTATCCCAGCCCAAGGTGCTCCTGCTGGACGAGCCCCTGTCCAATCTGGACGCCAAGCTGCGCATCGACATGCGCTCCGAAATCAAGCGTCTGCATCACGAAATGGGCACGACCATCGTGTATGTGACCCACGACCAGGTGGAAGCCCTTACCATGTCTACCCGCATCGCCATCTTCTTCGAGGGCGAGCTGGAGCAGGTGGCCGCGCCCATGGATCTTTATCAGAACCCTGTTTCCCTGCGGGTGGCGGATTTTATCGGCAATCCCCGCATCAATTTTGTGGAAGGCCAGGCCCGGCGGGATGACAACGGCGGGCTGGTGGTTACCTCCCCTCTGGGACGCATGGAATTTACCCAGGACCGCCTGACGGACGAGCTGCCCGCCCAAACCGGCTTTGACGTGGTGCTGGGCATCCGCCCGGAAAAAATTGGAATCCATTGCCAGGAAGGCGATGGTATCCCGGCGTCGGTATACGCCACGCAGCCCGCCGGTTCGGAAACCACCATCCACTTGAAGATGACCGACGACTCCGTGGTGCTGGCAAAGGAAATGGGCATTCGCAACTATGCGGTGGACCAGATTGTGCATGTAAAAATTGATCCCGACAAGCTGAACGTGTTCGCCAAGGAAACGGGCCGGCTGATCAAAATGGCTGTACCGGACTAAAGAGGAATCTAAAGGCAGAAGCCTTAGAGAAATAACGAAGGAGGAACGGAAAAATGAAAAAATGGATTGCCATGCTGCTGGCAGCCTGTATGCTGCTGGCCTGCACCGCCGCCCTGGCGGATGCGCAGTGGGCCGAGGATAACGGCCTGAACAAGACGGAAACGGTGGAAGAACTGTACCAGGCCGCGCTGGCCGAGGGCGGCGTGCTGAACCTGTACGGCTGCACCGGCCGTGACGAAACGGTGGGCAAATCCTTTATGGAAGCCTATCCCGGTATCACCGTGAACTTCTACGATCTGGGCATCAA
>CAKTUU010000041.1 GCA_934621505.1 uncultured Clostridia bacterium | reverse complement strand
TAGCCCAGCTCGGCGAAATACTTGATGGTGCGAACCATCTGGCTGGTGTAGCTGTTCTCGTTGTCGTACCAGGACACAACCTGCACCTGATAGGTGTCGTCGTCGATCTTGGCAACCATGGTCTGGGTGGCATCGAACAGGGAGCCGTACTTCATGCCGATCACGTCGGAGGACACGATGGGCTCGGTGTTGTAGCCAAAGCTGGCGGAAGCCTGGGCCTTCATGGCGGCGTTGATGGAATCAACGGTCACGTCCTTGCCCTTCACAACAGCCACCAGGATGGTGGTGGAGCCGGTGCATACGGGCACGCGCTGGGCGGAGCCGATCAGCTTGCCGTTCAGTTCGGGGATAACCAGGCCGATGGCCTTGGCGGCGCCGGTGGAGTTGGGCACGATGTTCTGAGCGCCGGCACGGGCACGACGCAGGTCGCCCTTGCGGTGGGGGCCGTCCAGAATCATCTGGTCGCCGGTGTAGGCATGCACGGTGGTCATGATGCCGCTAACGATGGGATACGCATCGTTCAGAGCCTTGGTCATGGGGGCCAGGCAGTTGGTGGTGCAGGAAGCGGCGGAGATGATCTTGTCTTCCTTGGTCAGGGTCTTTTCGTTTACGCTGTAAACGATGGTGGGCAGATCCTTGCCGGCGGGGGCGGAGATAACAACCTTCTTGGCGCCAGCCTTCAGGTGAGCTTCGCTCTTTTCCTTGCTGCAATAGAAGCCGGTGCATTCCAGCACAACGTCCACATCCAGCTTGCCCCAGGGGCAGTTGGCGGCGTCCTTCTCGGCGTAGATCTTAATTTCCTTGCCATCCACGATGATGGAATCCTCGGTGGACTCAACGGTGTGCAGGTTTTCGCCGATGTGGCCGCAGTAGGAACCCTGAGCGGTATCATACTTCAGCAGGTGGGCCAGCATAGCGGGGCTGGTCAGGTCGTTGATAGCGACCACTTCATAGCCCTCAGCGCCGAACATCTGACGGAAAGCCAGACGGCCGATACGTCCAAAACCGTTAATCGCAACTTTAACCATTACGTGGTACCTCCCTAAAAAATAGTAGTTTTCCACCTGATATTGTACCAAATCTTAACGGTATTTTGCAATAGAAAAAGCGAACTTTGTGAAGGAATTTGCAAAGTCGGGCAAAATTGCAGCCGTCCGCCGCCTTTGCGGGCAGGTGCAGCCCTGTGCTGCGTCGAACTTTGCTGTACATCCCTTTTGCCAAAGGAAGTGGAGTATGAAACCCGCTACGCTTGCCGCCAGGCTGCGGCCCCTGCTGCCCCTTTTGCGCTGTCCCCGCTGCGGCCGGCCTTTTTCCCTGACGGACAGCAGTCTGCTTTGCCAGCAGGGCCATTGCTACGATTTAAGCCGCCGGGGCTATGTCAACCTGGCTCCCGGTCACGATCAGGCGGCGGAAAAATACGACGCCGCCCTGTTTGAAAGCCGCACCCAGGTGCTGGAAGCCGGTTTTTATGCCCCTGTGGCGGATGCGGTGTCCCAGCAGCTGCAAGACCGCTTTGGAGCCAGCGCCTTTACCCTGCTGGATGTGGGCTGCGGCGAGGGGTACTACACCCGCTGTCTGGCCCGCCGTTTTCCAGCGGCACGGCTGCTTGGGCTGGATATCAGCCGGGACGCTGTTACCCTGGCCGCACGCCAGTGCCCAGGGCCCGCCTGGCTGGTGGCGGACCTGAAGCGTTTGCCCGTGGCTGACGGCACGGCGGACGTTGTGCTGGACGTGCTGACCCCCGCGGATTACGCCCAGTTTGCCCGGGCGCTGTCCCCTCAGGGCGTGCTGATCAAGGTGGTTCCCGGCGTGGATTATCTGCGGGAGATTCGCCGGGCGGTTGCGCCTTACCTGCGCTCCGGGGAGGAATACAGCAGCCAGCGGGTGCTGGATCATCTGCAAGCCCATGGGGACGTTCTGAACCATCAGGAAATTCGCGTCGCTTATCCCTTAACCCCCGCCCTGAGCAGCGCTTTTCTGCGCATGACGCCCATGACCTTTTCCGTGCCGCGGGAGGCGTTGGAGGCTATCCAGCTGGAAGCGGTCACCCTGCATATGCACGTGCTGTGCTGCCGGGTCAGAGCATAGCAGCAAAGGAGAGAGCAACCGCTCTCTCCTTCCAGGCCGTCAAAAAAGTGGAGGTGCAGGAGGCACTGCCTCCTGCCGGGGTTTTAGGGGCAGAACCCCTAAGCCTTGTGCCACTGCACTTTTTCCGCGAAACGCTGTTCGCGGACGCTGGCGGTCGATTATGGGTTTTTCGACAGTCTGAGGAGAGAGCGGCCGCTCTCTCCTTCGTCATTACGCTTACTTGTTAAACAAATCCTCTTTTTCCAGCAGTTCCTTATACTTATTCACCACATCCAGCAGGCCCTTCTTGCAGTCGGCGGCGTTCTGGCGCAGGGCCTCCACCTCGCCGGACAGGGCCGCTTTTTCCTGCTGCGCGTCGTCAACAATCTGGCTGGCCTTTTCCTGGGCGTCCTTCACAATGGAGTCCGCCTTGTTTTTGGCGTTTTCCACAGCCTCGTCCGCCAGCTTCTGGGCGCTCAGCAAAATGCCTTCCAGGGTTTTGCTGGTGTTGGCCACAGGCTCAGCGGCCTTTTCCACAGGCTGGGGCGCGGGACGCACCGCTTCCCTGGCGGCCTTGACCTCCGCCTGAGCCTGCTTCAGCTGTTCCTCCAGCTGGCTGATATGGTCCTGCATGCTGGTCATTTCATCGCAGATTTCATCCAAAAACTGGTCCACATCATCCCGGTCGTATCCGCCGCCCTTGAGTGCAAACTCTTTGTCATAAATATCGTCGATCGTCAAAGCCATGGTCAGTCTCCTTTCAATCTGTCCTTTACCGTTTCTTTCCGTAACGGGTCATATTCAGGGGCAGCCGCCCCTTGCGGGTGGGCTGGCCCACCGCTTCAACCGCCAGGCGGCCATAGCCGCGCAGCGAGATGACGTCGCCTTCCTGCACCCGGGCGTCCGGCCGTTCCTCCGGCAAATGCCGCAGTTTGGCCCGGCCCGCGGCAATCAGCTGGGCCGCGTCCGCCCGGGATACGTCAAAGCCTGCCGCAATCACCGCGTCCAGCCGCAGGCTGGATACCGTGTCGTGCAGCGGCGTTCCCTCCGGAGGCTGAATCCGGGGCAGCTGGTCCAGCACACGGGTTTGCAGGCGTACTCGCCCGGCACTGAGCAAGCTGGCGGCAATATGATCCGCCATGCGCCGCTGGCAAAACAGATAGGCCCGCTCCTCCGTGGGCACAATATCGCCCACACACTGACGGCCCAGCCCCAGGCCCAGCACGCTGCCCAGAATGTCCCGGTGTTCCGGGGCTTTCTGGTGGGGCCAGGTCAGTTCAATGGCCGCGATGGGAAAATCCTCGTACACGGGTTCGGCGGAAAAGCAGGCGATACGCCGTTCAGCGTCCTCATAGCCGCCTTCCAGCCCCACCCGGATTTTCTGCCTGCGCGCGGCGCTTTCCGCCCACTGGGCCTCCGCCGGGGATAAAAAGTCTGAAAAGCACACATGCCCCGTTCGCTCCGCCCGGGCGGCCAACTCCGCCAGGCGTTTGGCGATTTGTTCTTCCTCGCCCCGCATCACAGGATTCGGCGCAGCAGATTCAGCAGGGCGGTAGCTGCTTCAATGACCATCCACAGCCCCATGGGAGACAAGTCCACCGGCAAATTGCGCAAGCCGGGAAACAGCCGCCACAGGAACCTGCGGACAGGGTCCAGAATGGGTTCCACATAGCGGGAGACCTTTTGAAACAAGTCGCTCTGAGGCATGACAAAGCTCATTACGCAGTACAAAACCAGTACCCAGCCCACGATTCTAAGCAGGAAAAGCGCAATACCTGCCAAAGCGGAAATCACACCATTCCCTCCTTATTGCCGCACAGCGGCATAGCGTCCCGTACCGCCGCCCACCGGCTGGTACATACCCGTGGCGTTGCCCGCCATGACGCTGCCAAAGCTGGTGGGCACCCGCTGATGGTTCTGGGCCTGAAAGCGGCTGGTAGGCGACCCGGAGGAAAAACCGCTTACCGGCTGCTGCCGGGTGGTCTCCTGGGGCTGCACAGGCTGCTGCTGCGCGCCGTATCCATCGTTTTCGTAGCGCTGGCGCACAAAGCCCTGGCTTTCCGGCGCGGCCGCAAACTTTTGCATGGCCGGATCCAGCACCACCCGCACCGTGGGAGCGGAAATCAGGTAAATGCCACGGGGCGAAATTTTGTTCAGCGAACAGCCCAGGGTATAGGCCGCGCCGCTGAGCATATCCACGCAGCGCTGACGCTCGCTGTCGCTGGCGATAAACTCCATGTTCAAAAACACGGAAGCGTTGGACTTGATGTAGGCAATCACGTCCTTGCATTCGTTGCGGTTGCGCAGCAGCACCACATATTCCACATGGGAATACACGCTGCCGTCCGGTCCGCGCTGCATGCCGGGAAAGGGCACCACGTTATTAACCGGCTGGGTATACGCCTGCTGCTGGTAGGCCATTTGCTGCTGATACGCTGCCTGCTGCTGCGCCGCGGCCTGGGCCTGCTGGGCCGCCTGTCTGGCCTCGCGCTGCTGCTTTTCCGCCGCTTCCTTTTCCAGGTCGTAGCGGCTGCGGTAGGGCACGCGCCCGCCGTATTCCCCATCGCCATGGCCAAAGGGGTCCAGCGCCGGGCGCGCGTTTTCCTCCTCGGGGAAGGTCTGCTCGTCCTCCCCCACGCGCCGGTCGGAGTAATCCCCCTGCGCCCCGCCACGGATAAAGTGATCGCTCTTTTCCGTGAGCCAGTTGCCTACCTTGCGAAAAATACTCAAATTGACGAACCTCCTGGACGGGACGTCTCATCCCTTTGATACAGCGCCGTGCCAATTCGCACCATGGTCGCGCCCGCGCGGGCCGCAAGCACATAGTCGTGGGACATGCCCATGGAAAGCTCACGCATTTCCACGCCCTCCACCGCCTCCTGACGCAGCCGGTCAAAAAGGGAACGCATTCCCTGAAACAGAGCCGTCAATTCCTCCGGGGATGCATCCCTGGGCATAATGCTCATCAGGCCCTGGATGCGTATATTGGGGAATTGGCGCATCTGCTTCAAAAACGGCAAAACCTCCTCCGGGGACATTCCGCCCTTTTGAGGCTCGCCGGAAATATTCACCTGCACCAGCGTAGGCAGCGCAATGCCCCGCTCCCCCGCCCGGCGCTCCACCTCCTGGGCCAGCGCCATACGGTCAAGGGTATGCAGCATGCATACATAGTCTATTATATATTTAACTTTGTTGGTTTGCAACCTCCCAATCCAATGTAAACGATATTCTGGAAAAATTTCCGGCAATTTTGGCAGGGCGACCTGGGCCCGGTTCTCACCGATATCCAGAATTTGCAAGGGTTTCAGCCGGTTGATGATGGACGGGGCCACGGTTTTGGTAACAGCCACCAGTCTGGCCGGAGGCTGGTCCTGATAGCGGTTTTGCCGCAGCGTTTGCAAAACCCGCTCCACATTGGCCTCCAGCACGCTCGGGTCCAAGGTTTGCAGCAGCTGGTTTTCCATCCCGTATTCCCCTTCCTTACTTAAACAGGCGTACCGTCTGGCCGCTGGTCAGCGACCCGGTCTGCACCGGCGTAATATACGCCTTGCCCCCATCCGTGTTCAGCACCTTTACAGGCACAAACCAGGAATTTCCGTCGTCGCCCATCAGCACCACGCCCTGGGTTTCATCCCTCTTATACAGCGCGCCCTGGGGTACCACCAGGCAGTCCACATATTCGCCCAGCTGGGAGGTGCAGGTGCGCATATACAGCACGTCGCTCACATCGCCGATGACCGCCAGGCGCAGCAGCAGTTCGCCGCCGGACCGGGTAAAGCTGAGCAGCTGCGCGTCCACCACCGTGTTGGAAAACTGCTCCAGCACCAACTTGTAGGTGGTGCCCTCCACCGGGTTCCAGGTGCTGTTTTTGATCAGCATCAGCACCGCGTAGTTATTTTGCTTGACCATGCGGTACAGGGCGGTACGGCCGCGGCTGGCGGCGGACGTGGCGGGCTTTTCGCCCTGCATCATCGCCCGCACCTGGCTGGGGGTATAGGTTTCGTAAGAGGAGGGCGACAGCGCCTGCTCAAAGCCGTCGGTATAGAAGCTGACGATGCTCTCCTGGGTGGCTACCTTTTGCTTGATCCAGCCGTCAATGCGCTGCTGCTGGGTGTTTTCATCGTCAAACAGGCGGTTCAGGCGCGCCTCGCTGGAATACTTGCTGCGGAAATAGCTTTGCCGCTGAGTAATGGAGGTGGCCAGGATTTTTTCCTGATTGATCAGGTTGCCCCGGGCGCCCTGCACCAGGCTGCGTACCTCCAGCCCACGTTCCACCACGTCGTTTTCCAGCCGGGTCATCTTCTGGTCGTAAGCGGTTTCGCTCTTTAGCAAGGATTGCTCAAAATCCTTGATCTGATCCCGGTAGCTTTGCAGGGTGGTCATTTCCTTGGAGCTGAAACCGGTGGAATACACATAGCAAATCACGTCGCCGCGGTACACCACGCTGCCCTCCTGGGCCACATATTCAATATTCTGTACGCCCTCCTCGTCGTAGGAGGTTTCGTTGCGCACAATCAGCGCGTCGCCGGAGTAGGTTTCGCCCATGGTGCCGTTCTCCACCAGAGCGGTGCTTACCGTGGGCTGACCGATCATATCCTTCAAAAAGAACCAGGCCACGCCGCCGATCAGCGCCAGCGCCAGCACGGTTTTCCATACCTTGCCGCCTGATTGGTTCTTCTTTTTTTTGCTGCGCTGCTTGGGCGGGTCCACAGGCGCCTGGGCCGTAGGCATTGGGGGCATTTGCTGCATCCAGGCCTGGTACTGCATCTGCTCGGGCGTCATGGGCTGGTACGGCGTTTGTTCCGGGTTCGCGCCCTGATACATCTGCTGCATCTGTTCCGGCGTCATGGGCTGCTGGTAAACCGGCTGCTGCACAGGGGGCTGCTGATAATAAGGCCCAAAATATGGATTTTGCTGCGGCTGTGCGCCGGGCTGCTGAATGGAATTAGGGTCAAACGGGTTTTGTCCTCCCGGCTGCATCCGCGTTCACATCCTTTCAGTAAGCGGTGGTTTCCATGGCGCGCAGGCGGGTCAGCACCCGGCGCTCCATGCGGGATACCTGCATCTGGGACACGCCCATCTGCCTGGCTGTGTCCCGTTGGCCAAGACCCTGCCTGTATCGCAGAGTCAGTAACTCTCTTTCGGAAGGGTTTACCCGCTCCAGCACGGCGTTCCACCAGCCGGCGTTCTCCACCCGGGCAAACCCGGCTTCCTCGCCGCCCATCAGTTCCTGCAGCAGGGTATCGCCGTTTTCTCCTACCTGCACGTCCAGTGAAACCGTTTCGCTGGCGTTTTGCAGGCTTAGCAGGGTCAGCACCTCCTGCACCGGCAGACGCATGGTCTGCGCCAGCTCTATCGCCGTGGGCGCGCGAAAATGCTCCTGCTCAAACCGCTGGCGGGCCGCGGCCATGGCGGCCAGCCGCTGGCGGCCATCCCGGGGCAGACGCATGGCGCTGCCCCTGTCCCTGAGATAATGGCGAAGCTCCCCCGTAATGGTGGGCACCGCGTAGGTGACAAAGCGAAAGCCCTTCTCCGGCTGAAAACGTTCCATCGCCTTCAGCATCGCCATGGCGGCTACCTGCTCCAAATCCTCGGTTTCCACGCCACGGCCCGCGAATTTTCGCGCCACGGTTCGCGCCACCGGCAGGTAGTTTTCAAAAAGCTGATCCCGGTCCGCCGCGTCCCGCTGACGAAGATAGCGTTCCCACAATGGGGTCAAATGTTCATCGTTCATGCTTGCCTCCGTCTTACACAGGCATGGAACATTCAATCCTATACACGCCGGACTGGTCGCAAAGCAGGCGCACGTCCGGCATCAGCGTTTCCAGCACGCCCCGGGTGATTTCCAGCGCCAGGGTATCCGGCTGCTGCCCTTCCTGACGGTTTTGTGACTGAAACGTTACAAACAGCCGTTTCCGGTTCAGCCATGCCTCCAGGGTAATCTGTCCGGGCCTGCCCGCCTGATGGTTCAGGCAATCCAGACATTCGCTGGCCACGGTTTGCAAATCCCCCAGCAATTCCACATCCAGCCCGGCCAAAACGCCCATGGCGCTAAGCGCCATACTGGCTACCAGCGCGTATTCGCGCCCGCTTGGAATGGTCAGGTCTATTCTTTGGCCGCAGTCGTTCATGGCGTACACCTCCGCAGCAGTCACCAGAGTGCACTTTGCATTGTAACATATCCGTAATGAATTTGGCAAGAAAAAGCAGAACTTTTTTTAACAAAAAAGGTCCGCCTGTTCAGGCGGACAACAGCTTGTCGAAAAACCCCTGATTGGCCGCCAGCGCCCGCGAACAGCGCTTTGCCGGTTCGCGGAAAAAGTGCTGCGGCACAAGGCTTAGGGGCTCTGCCCCTAAAACCCCGGCAGGAGGCAGCGCCTCCTGAACCTCCACTTTTTAGACGGCCTTTGTCCGCCTGTTCAGGCGGACAAAGGTTGACTGCAAATCCCAAAAGTCCTTATTTGCGCACAATGACCCCCACGCCATCGGGAATCACCGTAACGCTGGCGTTCCCGCCCAGCAAATCGCTGGCCTGACGCAGGGCGGTGTCCACATCGGGCGCCCAGCGAAGATGCATGTTTTCCACCAGATGCCGGTTTTCCGGGCCGGTAATCATCCAGCAGTTGGCCTTCAGCATCACCCGCGCCAGCACCTGCGCCTCCCACTGGTCCATATGGGTGCTTTCCGGCGGCACATTGCGAATATCCTCCATCACGGTTTTGGCGTCCGGCCGGTCGGCGAACCAGCGGTAAAAGTCCTCGCCGCCATGACCGTCGCTAAGGGCGGCGCACATCAGAATCGCTCCGCCGGGGCGCACGCAGGCCTCCGCGGCGGTCATGCTCTTTACGGACTGGTACACGTTCTGGTCCAGCGGATAGCCGCCGTTGGAGGTAACCGCGATATCCGCCTCCACCGGCTGCACCTGGGTCATTTGCAGGCACAGGCGGCAGCCCGCCTGATGGGCGGCTTCCAGATCCCCGGCAAAAGCGGCGATAACCCGCTTTTCCGCGTCAATCAGCACATTCAGGATAAAGCTCAATTTGGCCTGTTTGGCGGCGTACAGCATATCCCGGTGGATGGGGTTATCCTGCAAATTGCCCTGCCGGGCCTTTTCGCTGGCGATAAACTGGGCGTTGTGGTTATACAGCACCGTTTTTTTGGCGGCCACGCCCGGCAGAATGCTCTTGCGCCCGCCGGAAAAACCGGCGAAAAAGTGAGGCTCCACGAAGCCTTCCGCCACCACCAGATCGGCATCCCCTACCAGTTTGTTCAGCCAAAGCTCGCCTCCGGAGGGCAGCGTGCCAAAGAAGGCCATATCCTCGTCCCGGCAGGCCTGATGCACCACAATCCGCTCATGGTCCACAATTTCATCGCCCAGCTTTTGCCTCAGCTCCTGCTGGGTGGTGGGCCTGTGCATGCCTGTGGCAATCAGAATGGTGATCTGTGCCTCCGGGTTTTCCCGGCGGATTTCCTCCAAAAACAGGGGCATGGTCACCCGGCTGGGCACCGGGCGGGTATGATCGCTGGTAATGACCAGAATATTGCGTTTTTCTTTTGCCAGCTGGCACAGCCGGGGCGACGCCACCGGGTTTTCCAGCGCGGCGCGTACAATGGCGCTTTGGTCGTGTTCCGCGCAATCGGCATGGGTGGGGCGCAATACCGCCCGCAGCCTTTCATCCGCCACATGCAGGGTCTGCGCCGTTTTGCCATAGGGAATTTGAATGGTCGCCATAAGTCCCCTCCTAATGAATGTTCCTTTTTAGACTCTTTATTGGGTTACATTCTGCATTTTTTGTCATTTTCCTGCATCCGGGCTGCGCCTTTTCAGTCTATGAACGGCCATTGCGTTTTTACATTTGATACAAGCAGGATTTCGCGGCCCATGTGTCGAAAGAATTCATCATAAACCACAGCAGATAAAAGTAGCCCATACATCCGGCAGGCCCTGCCGTGCCGTTTTACCAAAGAAAGGAGCGTGGTTCCCTTGGCACACGCGGTTCTTTCCCCCTCCCATTTGGCGGGAGTTCCCCATCATATGTAAAGGAGTCTGTATTTTATGAAGACCACCATTACCGCTAAAAACATGACCGTAACCAATGGCATTACCGAACGGGTCAACAAAAAGGTTTCCAAAATGGAGCGCTACCTGAACCCCAATACTGAAATTCTGGTTCGCCTGACCAAGGAAAAAAACAACCGCCGCACCTGTGAAATTACCGTGCCCTTTGAGGGTGTGCTGCTGCGGGCCGAGGCCAGCAACGACGATAACCTGTACATCAGCATCGACCAGGCCCTGGCCCGGTTGGAGCGTCAGATTCACAAGCACCGCACCAAGCTGGAAAAGCGCCTGCGGGACGACGCCTTTAAACCCCACGAGCTGGAATACAGCTCCGATGACGCGGAAGCCCTGGAAAAGGACGGTTCCTCCCCCAAGGTCGTGCGCCACAAGACCTTCCCGGTACGTCCCATGAGCGTGGAGGACGCTGTTTTGCAGATGGAACTGCTGGGCCACGACTTCTTTGCCTTTGTGAACATTGAAACCGACCGCACCAACGTGCTGTACCTGCGCAAGGATGGCGATTTGGGCCTGTTGGAGCCGGAAGCCTGATAAAGTGTTTGTTGAAGGCCGCGCCTGTGCGCGGCCCCAGACTGTCGAAAAACCCTTTTCGGGGAGTTATCAGAGGGGCTGCAGCCCCTCTGACTGGATTCGTATCGACCGGCTTTGCCGGTCGGGCGGGGAGTTTTCGGCTTTGCCGAAAACATTCCTCCAGTCCTTCGTCAGAAAAGATCGTCGTCAGACGAGCTTTTTTGACGGCCTGAGGCCGCGCCTGTGCGCGGCCCTTTTCTTTTGGGAGCTGATTGTTTTGAACGCATTTCCAAGCAACGCGCACACCCACACCCCCTATTGCGACGGACAAACCTCCATAGAGGATATGGTGGCCTGCGCCAAAAGCCTGGGCTTTGTCAGTCTGGGGTTTTCCGGTCACGCCCATCAGGGGTTTGACCCGGAGTATTCCATGAGCCTGCCAAATCAGGCGCTTTATTTTCAGAAGCTGCGTGGCCTGCGGGTTCCGGGCCTGCGGATCTGGGCCGGTCTGGAGCTGGACGGGCTGGCGGATGACGCCTGCCGCAGTCTGGCCCGCAGTCAGTCGGATTACCTGATCGGGTCCACCCACTATCTACCGCTTCCAGACGGGGGCCGCGTGGCGGTTGACGGCCCGGCGGAGTTTTTACAGCAAAGCCTGAACACCTTCTTTGACGGAGACGGTCTGGCGCTTACCCGGGCCTATTACAACGCCCATACGGCCCATTTGCTCCGGGACAAGCCGGACATCATCGGCCATTTTGACCTGATCCGCAAGCACGCCGCCCGCATCGGCCTGTTTGCGGAGGAGGACGCGGCCTACCAGCGCATTGCCGCCAGCGCTCTGGAAGCGGCTTTCCCCTGCGGCGGCGTGCTGGAGGTCAATACCGGCGGCATTGCCCGGGGCTACCTGCCCACCCCCTACCCTGCCTTGCCGCTGTTGCAGGTTTGGCGCGAGCTGGGCGGCCGGGTCACCCTGACCTCCGATTGCCACGATGGCCGCTACCTGGACACATGGTTTGAGCAGGGCCTCGCCTTGATTCGCCGGGCCGGTTTTGACCATGTGATGATGCTGGGCACCGGAGACCAGCTGTGGGAGGAATTTGCCCTGTAAATGGAAAGAAGCCCTGACTGACGGTGTGTCAGCCAGGGCTTCCAATATTTCTGCCGTTTTTTACAGCATCCCAAATATCCACATCAGCAGCAGGCACATGCCTCCAATGACCAGCAGGCAGGGAATCACCAGCACAAAGAAGGCGGTGACGGTCATAATCACCTTGTCCTGAAGGGGCACGCCCTCCATGCGGTTTTTAAACTCCTGCTCCTGCTCCGGAGTCGCTTTTTTCAGCCGTTTCCAGATCATGCTTCCGGCTCCTGCGCGGCGCTGCGGCTGGACTTTTTCTCCATCTTGGGCAATTCAAACAGATAATTGCCGTTTTCATCCAGCTTCTTCTGGGGGAAGTGGCAGGCCAGGAAATGGCCGGGCTCTACCTCCCGCAATTCAGGCGGCACGCGCTTGCACTTGTCGCAGGCCATATAGCAGCGGGTGTGGAATTTGCAGCCGGACGGGGGCTTGATGGGGCTGGGAATGTTGCCCTCCAGCAGAATGCGCTCCTTATCCAGGCTGTCCGGATCCGTTGTGGGAATGGAGGACAGCAGCGCCACCGTATAGGGATGGCGGGGATCGTGGAAAATGGTTTCCGCGTCCGCCAGTTCCACCACATTACCCAGATACATGACGCAGATGCGGTCGGAAATGTAACGAACCACCGACAGGTCATGGGAGATGAACATGTAGGTCAGGTTCTCTTTTTCCTTCAGTTCCTGCAGCAGGTTGATGATCTGGGACTGAATGGACACGTCCAGCGCGGACACGCATTCGTCGCAGACAATAAACTTGGGCTGCACAGCCAGCGCGCGGGCAATGCAGATGCGCTGCCGCTGGCCGCCGGAGAACTGATGGGGGTAGCGGTGCAGCATATAGCCCTGCAAGCCGCACTTTTCCATGGTTTCAATGATGTAGTTGCGCATGGTTTCGGACCCATGCTTGTAGAAGTGGTGGGTAACCAGACCTTCTTCAATGATCTGCCCGATGGTAAAGCGGGGATTCAGGCTGGAATAGGGGTCCTGGAAGATAATCTGCAAATCCTTGCGCAGGATCCGCTGCTCCTTGTACTTCAGCCGGGACAGGTCAATGCCGTCATCCCGCATCGCCTCATATTTGGCAAATTCGGGATCCTGAGCATACTTGGCCCGCAGCACATCCAGCGAGCTGGTCAGCTGGGCAATGTTCTTGTCCTCAACGGCAATTTCCTCGTCTACAGCCTTCAGCCGGGCTTCCAGCTTTTCCACGCCATTGCCGCCGGAGGCCTGGCGATGGTCGTGCTCCGCAGCGATTTCAGCCCGCTTCGCCACCAGCTTGGCCCGCTTTGCGCTGGCCTCGTACACCTTTAAAATCAAATCCCGGCCCTGATTGCCGTCGTCCACGGCAAAGAAGCCGCCCAGAATCTTGACCAGATGGTCCAGACAGGTCTGCTCGTCGCAGCGGGCCAGATTGCGGTCCTGAAGCAGATAAAAGTCGGCCTTATCCTCGCCCACTTCTTCCACCTTGCGGTTCAGCTCATCCGCCTTTTGTTTGGCCTTCTGGTACTTCTGGCGGTACTTGTCCACATGGCGCAGGGTGTCCTCCATATAGCTGGGGGCCAGCTCCGCCAGCGTTTTGCCATAGTACATGGTCGCGCCGGCGGTCTGGGGGTACAGCTGCAGCAGCACGCGGCCCAGGGTGCTTTTGCCGCAGCCGGATTCGCCAACCACGCCGATGGTTTCACCCTCGTAAATATCCAGGGAGATATCCTCGTTCGCGCGGACGTACTGCTGCGTTTTTTGAAAGACGGAGGTCTTTGCAACCGGGAAATACTTTTTAAGATTCGTGATGGACAGTAATTTCTTGGTGTGCTGCACTACGTCTCACCTCCTTCTCCGGGTAGAAGCAGCGAATCTGCTGACCGTTGCCCACATCCACCAGCCTGGGTTCTTCCTCCATGCACTTGCGGGTGCAGTACTTGCAGCGGGGCGCGAATTTGCAGCCCTTGGGCAGGGCCAGCGGGTGCGGCACCACGCCGGGAATGGGCTCAATTTTGTCCTTGGAGTCCAGCCGGGGAATGGAGAACATCAATCCCTCGGTGTAGGGGTGGCTCATTTTGCAGTCCGAAAAGATGGTACGGGCGGAAGCCTTTTCCACCACCTGGCCGCAGTACATCACCGCCACATCGTCCGCCATTTCGTTGATAACGCCCAAATCGTGGGTGATAAAGATGATGCTGGTGCCCTTTTCCTGCTGCAATTCGTTCATCAGGCGCAAAATCTGGGCCTGAATGGTCACGTCCAAAGCGGTGGTGGGCTCGTCGGCAATCAAAATCCTGGGCCGGCAGGCCAGCGCCATGGCAATCATCACGCGCTGCCGCATACCGCCGGACAACTGGTGAGGATATTGGCGAATAACCGCCTCCGGGTTGGGAATCTGTACGTCCGCCAGCATTTTCAGGGCCAGCTCATGAGCCTCTTTCCTGGTTTTGCCCTGGTGAATGATAAAGGGCTCGCTCAGCTGGCGGTCCACCGTAAACACCGGGTTCAGGCTGGTCATGGGCTCCTGAAAAATCACGGAGATGGCGTTGCCGCGAATCTGGTACATTTCGTTCAAGGACAGCTTGGTCAAATCCCGGCCCTCAAACAGCACCTCGCCGCTTTCAATGTAGCCATTGGCGTCCAGCAGCTGCAAAATGCTCATGGCCGAAACGGATTTGCCCGATCCGGATTCGCCTACAATGCCAATGGTTTTGCCCGGTTCAAGCGAGTAGGAAACATCATTGACAGCCTTCACAATGCCCTTTTTCGTCTTGAAGTAGGTGTGAAGGTTTTTCACTTCCAGCAACGGCATTTATGGTCCCTCCTCACTTATCAATATTGGACTTCGGATCCATCACGTCGCGCAGCGTATCGCCCACGATGTTGATGCAGATCGTCGTAACCGCCAGGAACAGGGACGTAAACAGCCACTGCCACCAGTAGTTGCCAATGATGGTGGCGTTGTTGGCGCCGTTCAGCATATTGCCCCAGGTGGGCCGGGGGTAGGACACGCCAAAGCCCAAATAGCTAAGGCTGGATTCCGTCAGCATGCAGCCGGCAAAGTCCAGGGTCAGGGTCACCAGAATGACGGAGATGATGTTGGGCAGGATGTGCTTGAAGGCAATCACCCGTTCGCTGACGCCCATGGCCTTGGCGGCGGTTACATATTCGCTTTCCCGGGCAACCAGCACCTGGCCGCGCACCAGACGCGCCAGAGACGGCCAGGTCAGCACGCCCAAAATCGCCATGATGATAAAGATACGCATGTCCTCGCTCAGGGTCATCTGGCTCATGACGCTGCTTAGAATCATGGCAAAGGGCAGGAAGGGAATGGCGGTAAAAATCTCGGTAACGCGCATCAGCACCATATCCACCTTGCCGCCGAAATAACCGGCCAGACAGCCGATGATAATGCCGATGATGGTGGAGATGATAACAGCCACAGCGCCGATGGTCATGGTCATCTTGCCGCCCGCGCAAATGCGCTGGAAGATGTCCGCGCCATAGGTATCGGTGCCAAACAGGTAGCCCTTCAGGCCCCAGGTGGCCATCAGCTTGCCGTTTTCATCCACCGCGTAATTCTGGAAGGAACCCGCGAAGGTCTTGGCGGCGCCCTGGGCCTTGGCGGGAGCCTCGGACTGGCCAAAGTGGTTCTTGCCCCAGGAGTACACATGACCCTTGTTGGTAATACCGGTGTAGTGGTAGGTACCGGCGCTGATGCTGCCGATCAGGAAGTGTTCCCCCTCCTCCATTTCAGGAATGGGCAGCGCGTCGGAGGTAAAGTCGCCGGACAGGGCGATGGAACCGTCGCTCAGCTCCAGGCACAGGGTATCGCTGGTGGCCACGATGCGCTCGATGGTACGGCCATCCAGGAAAGCCTTGGTTTTTTCCGACTTGCCGTTCACGTTGGACCGCAGGGTGCCGTACAGGCCGCGGGTACCGGTGTAAATGCTGGTACCGTCCTCCTTGATGCCCACGATGTAGTTCAGCAGGAACTCCACGTCCTTCATGCCGTCGTTGTTCAGGAATTTGTCGATGTTGGCATAGGTCAGCTTGTTGCCCCACAGGTACAGCTTGCCGTCGTTCATCAAAATGGCGGTGCACTGATAGCCGCAGGTCAGCTTTTTCACATTGGCAACGTCGATGCCGCCCTCCACCATGATTTCCTCGGGCTCCGGGGCAATGTTGGGGTTATCCAGCATGGCCTGGGTGCGGCCGAACTGGCCCAGCTTGTTGTTGCCCCAGGCATACACCTTTCCGTTTTCGCCAATGGCCACAATATGGTCGATACCGGCGGCCACATAGGCGATTTTGGTATCCAGCACCTCCTGGGGAATATCGGCCACGTTGATGCCGGTGGTGCCAATCTGGGTAGCGCCCCACACATACACCTTGCCCACGCCGGACAGGCCCACGGTAAAGCTGCCGGAGGAATCGATCATTTTCACGTCGTCCCGCATTTCTCTGGGCACGGACATCATGCTCATGGTAGGCGGCACGCTCTTTTGGGTTACCTCGGTATAGGCGTCAGAGTAGTTTTTCAAAAAATAGGGGCCGATGAACACAAACAGGAACATGGCGATGACCACGCACAGGGCGAACACGGCCAGCTTGCGCTCGCGGAAGTTGCGCACCAGCTGACGGCCGGGGCTGACAATTTCCTCCACATCGTTTACGCGGCGCTGCTCCTGCTGCTCCAGGGTTTCCCGGGCATACTGGCGGCTTGCGCCCATAAAGGCGCGGCTGATCCAGCGGAAGGGGGCGAAGCCCTTCCCGGAGGAGCGATTTTCGTTTTTACTCATACGTCATTCTCCTCCTTACTTGCTCACGCGCACGCGGGGATCCACCAGGCCGTACACGATGTCGATCACCAGGTTGCCCAGCAGGGACAGCATGACATAGAACATCTGCAAAAGCATAATCACGTCAAAGTCCGCCGTGCGCAGGGACGAAATCATCAAATCGCCCATGCCGTTCAGGGCAAACATTTGCTCAATGACCACAGAGCCGGAGAAAATGCCCAGGAACCAGCCCACCACCAGCGTAACGATGGGAATCAGCGCGTTGCGCCAGGCATGGGAATAGATGATGGCCTTTTCCTTTACGCCCTTGGCCCGGGCCGTTTTGATGCAGTCCAGGGACAGCGCCTCAATCATGGAGGCGCGCACATAGCGGGTCATGCCGCCCAGGGAGCAGAAGGTCATGGTAATCAGGGGCAGGGCCAGGAAGTACATACGGTCGGTAAAGAACTTCCAGCCGGTGTAATTGCTGCCCGGCGTTTTGATGCCGCTAGGCGGGAAAATGCCCAGCAGGGAGCAGAAAATCCAGATGAACAAAATGGCGATCAGGAAGGTAGGCAGGCTGTAGCCGATAATGGTCAGCATCTGCACGGCCTGATCCCCGCGGCTGTTCTTTTTGACAGCGCAGTGAATGCCCAGGGGAATGGTGATTCCCAGCGCTAAAATGGTGGCGAATATATTGATAAATATGGTATTGGCCATGCGCGGCTTAACAACGTTAATCACTTCGTCGCGGGCCTCATATGAATAGCCAAAGTTGCCCTGGAGCAGGCCGCTGTAGCTGCCGTCATACAACGGGTACAGACCCACCCAGCGGAGATAGCGAACAACAATGTTGTTGGTATCAGTGCCGTAGCGGCGCTGATATTTTAAATACAGCTCTTGAAAACGGTTTTCCATGTCCGCGGCGGACAGGCCTTTTTTCATGGATTGAATTTCAGCCTTCGCGTCGGTATAGGCGCGGTTGCTGGGCACCAGATTGTAAATGGCAAACATCAAAAAGGACAAAATGACGAGAACCAGCGCCATATAGCCGACTCTCTTTACGATATATCTACCCATTATTCATTCCTCGCTCCGGTCCCGTATGGAAAAAAGTGCAAAACTTTTTCCGCATACTGTAATATCCCCAAGGCAGGGACAACCCTGCCTTGGGGTGGGGGGAGCGGAAACGCTCCCAAACCTGGTTTCTATGCCGGGATTACTTCAGCCAGAAGATATCGGCCTGATCCTTGATGTAGTACGCGGAATAGTCGTCATACATGGCGGGATTGATGGTCATCTGGTAAGAGTAGTCATAAGCGGCAGAGGTGAAACCGGTGGCAAAGTTGAACACGCTGTACATGGGGCTGCCAGAATAGTAGCCATACACAGCGGCCTGGTACAGTTCGTCCAGCATGGGGGCGAAGTCGCCGATGGTGTACTGTACGTTGAAGCCCGCAGCGATGATGTTATCGTTGTTGGCGAAGCCGGTCATCAGCTGATCGGTGAAGGGGTTGTCGGAGGTGCCGTACCAGTTCAGGACCAGCGGCATGTAGTAGTCGTCGCCAACCTTGGTGGTCACATAAGCGCCGTCCTTGGACTTGTAGTTGATGTCGTTCTCGGTAGCGATATCGCCGGGGATCTT
>CAKTUU010000040.1 GCA_934621505.1 uncultured Clostridia bacterium | reverse complement strand
CGTATAAGAAGCCGCATTGCTATCTCGCATTGTGGCTTCTTTGACAGACTGCGGCCGTGCATCCACTTTGATGCACGGCCTGTCCCATGTTTCTTACAAATCCTTTTCGGTATCCCGATGCTGAATCGCCGCGCCCACAAAATCGCGGAACAGGGGATGAGGCCGATTGGGGCGGCTCTTTAGTTCCGGATGGAACTGCACGCCCACAAAGAAGGGATGGTTTGCAACCTCCACAATTTCCACCAGATTGCGGTCCGGGTTGCGGCCGGCAATAATCATACCGCCCGCCACAAAGCGGTCCAAGTAGGCGTTATTAAACTCGTAGCGGTGACGGTGGCGCTCCCAAATTTCCGTTGTGCCATAGGCTTTTTCGCTGGCCGTGCCTGGGGTAAGCTGACAGCGGTATTTTCCCAGGCGCATCGTGCCGCCCAGATTAGCCAGGTCCTGGTCCACCATCAGGTCAATCACGGGATAGGTGGTGTTGGGATCCACCTCGCTGGTATGGGCGTCCCGCAAATCCAGCACATGACGGGCAAATTCCACAACCGCCATTTGCATACCCAAGCACAGGCCCAGGAAAGGCACACCGTTTTCACGGGCATATTGGATGGCGGTAATTTTGCCCTCCAAACCGCGGGAGCCGAAACCGCCGGGAACCAGAATGCCGTCTACATCCCCCAGCATGTCCTGCACATTCTCGGGGGTGATATCCTGAGCGGCCACCCACTTGATATGCACCCGGGTTTTATGGAAGATGCCGCCGTGCGACAGAGCCTCCACCACGCTCAAATACGCATCCGGCAGTTCCACATACTTGCCCACCAGCGCAATGTTCACCGTTTCCGTACTGGCCAGCTGACGCTCCACCATGTTGGTCCATTCCGTCAGGTCGCAGTTTCCGGCGGGAATATCCAGCAGTTCCAGCACCTTTTCATCCAGCTTTTCCTGATGCAGCAGCAGGGGCACCTCGTACAGGCTGCGGGCGTTCAGGTTCTGGAACACGCGGTCCACCGGCAGGTTGCAGAACATGCCGATTTTGGCGCGTACGTCAAAAGGCAGCTCATGGTCGGCGCGGCATACCAGAATATCCGGTGAAATACCGATGCTGCAAAGCTCCCGCACGCTGTGCTGGGTGGGCTTGGTTTTTAATTCGCCCGCCGCGTTCAGATAGGGCACCAGCGTTACATGCAGGTACAGGCAGTTTTCGCGTCCTACCTCGGCGCGCATCTGGCGAATGGCCTCCAGGAAGGGCAGGCTTTCAATGTCGCCCACAGTGCCGCCAATTTCGGTAATGACCACGTCCGGAGCGTTTTCCGTACGGGAAACAGCCAGAATGTTCTTCTTGATTTCGTTGGTGATGTGCGGGATCACCTGAATGGTCGCGCCCAGATATTCGCCGCGGCGCTCCCGGTCGATAACGGTTTTGTATACGCGGCCGCTGGTCACGTTGCTGGCCTGGGTCAGGCTTTCATCGATAAAACGCTCATAATGGCCCAAATCCAGG
Organism: uncultured Clostridia bacterium; assembly: GCA_934621505.1. Classification (GTDB taxonomy): domain Bacteria; phylum Bacillota; class Clostridia; order Christensenellales; family Aristaeellaceae; genus Limiplasma. Next base: position 16,911 of record CAKTUU010000040.1, on the reverse strand, counting down.
TCTGTTTCCGCGCCATCGTCCGTCACAAAGACTTCGCCGTGCTGGTACGGGTTCATGGTGCCCGGGTCCACGTTGATGTAAGGGTCAAACTTCTGGATGGAAACCTTGAGCCCACGACACTTCAGCAACCGGCCCAAAGAAGCCGCCGTAATGCCCTTACCCAGCGAAGAAACCACGCCGCCCGTGACAAAAATAAACTTCGTATCCATGCGTTCCCGCACCCTCCTTTGGAAAATCACACAAAATCTATTGTATCAGGCTTAGTTTGGATTCGTCAAGCCAAATTGTTATTTTTGAGGGAATTTTGCTCCGCCTCCTGCTGCTTCAGCTGTTTCAGCACTGTCAGGGATAACGGCAGCGCCAGGATAAAGGACAGCACATCCGCCACCGGCTGTGCCAGTTGCACGCCCAGCAGGCCCAAATACCGGCTTAGAAGCAGTACCGCCGGAATAAAGAACAGCCCCTGACGCGCGGCTGCCAGCAGGGTCGCCTTGCCGGAAATGCCCATGGTCTGCAGCATCATGTTGGCGATGCACGTATAGGAAAACAGCGGAATGCACACGCATTGCAGGCGCAGCGCCAATGTGCCGATACGCAGCACCTCCGAGTCGTTTTTCAAAAACAGGCGTACAATCTGCGGGGCGAAAGCAATCGCCAGTGCCGCGATTACCAGCAGCGTGCCAAAGCAAATGCGCACGCAAAGCCAAAACGCCCTGCGCACACGGCCGTATTGCCTGGCTCCGTAATTAAACCCGCAAATGGGCTGAAAGCCCTGGCCAAAGCCGATGATCGCGCTGACCGTCATCATCATTACCCGGGTTACAATGCTCATGGCCGCAATGGCCGCGTCTCCATAAGCGCCTGCAGCCACGTTCAGGCACACTGTGGCCAGGCTGTTCAGTCCCTGGCGCGCCAGGGACGGCAATCCGCCCCGCAATATCTCCCGGTATTTTGCCCAGCTGGGAGCAAAATTGCGGAATCGAATACGAATGTTCCCGCCCTTTCGAGTGCCTGCAAGCAATACAGCAAAACCGACCATTTGGCTTATGCTGGTAGCCAGCGCCGCGCCGCCTACCCCCATATCCAGCACAAAGATAAAAATGGGGTCCAGCGCCACATTCAGCACCGCGCCGGAAGTGATACCCACCATAGCATAAAACGCACTGCCCTGAAAACGCAGCTGATTATTCAGCACCAGACTGGAAACCAGAAACGGCGCGCCGATCATCAGATATAGGACATACTGGCTGGCGTAAGGCGCGATGGTAGGCGTGGCGCCAAGCAGATAAACCAGCGTTTCAGGAGCGATCAGCCCGGCCACCATAATGACCGCCCCCGCCAAAAAGGCGCTGAAAAAGCCGGTGGCGGCCATGCGGTCCGCTTCCGTCACATCACCCGCGCCAAGGCTTCGGGAAATATAATTGCCGGAGCCATGCCCAAACATAAAGCCCACTGCCTGCATAATGGACATCAGCGGAAAAACCACGCCCACTGCGCCAGAAGCGCTGGCAGACCCGATCAGCCCTACAAAGTAGGTATCCGCCATGTTGTAAAACGATGTAATCAGCATGCTGATAATGGTGGGCAACGCCAGCTTCAGAATCAGCGGAGTCAGCGGCGTTTCCGTCATGTAGCGAAGTTTTTCTTCCTGTGTCATTTGTTTGGGCATGGTTCCTTACTCCTTGTAAAGCGTCAGCGCCGGTCGTTGCCGGTGGATAATGCCTGGCGGCGTTGACTGCGCCGCGTTCTGTGCAGCATTTCCTGATAGGAAAGCCGGTTTTCTCCCTCGGGAGCCACAGGCCGTGCGGCCGGTTTTTCCCGGGTTAACGGATGGCTTGGCCGGGTAAGAGGCGTAGCGCGCATGGGCTGCGGGGCTGCTTCCAGTTGTCTGGAAAGCGGCTTGCTGTCGCGGGCCGCCGGCTGTACGCGCCTGGCTTTCTGCTGGGGCAGCGGCGGCCTGGCGGCCTTTTGCGGCCGGACCGGCTGGGCGTTCTCTTTGGGGGGAACGGAAGGTTTCGCCGCCTTCTCCGCTCTGGGACCACGGGGCTGCTTCACGGTTTCGGTGAAAACCTGCATGGGCCATTCGCTCTCCTTGCGGGGAATGGCTTTGCCAATCAGCTTTTCAATCTGCTTCAGTTCCTTCATTTCGTCAATGCAGCAAAAGCTGATGGCCGTTCCGTCCAGTCCGGCGCGGCCGGTACGTCCGATGCGGTGCACATAGGATTCCGGCTCGTTTGGCAAATCATAGTTAAATACATGGGACAGCCCGGCGATATCGATGCCTCTGGCCGCAATGTCCGTAGCCACCAGCACGCGCACCCGGCCGCTTTTAAAATCCTGCAAAGCCTGCTGGCGGGCCCCCTGGCTTTTATCGCCATGAATGGCCCGGGCCTGGATGCCGCCACGGGAAAGCTCGCGCACCACCCGATCCGCGCCGTGCTTGGTCCGGGTAAAGACCAGCGCGCTTTCCACCTGCTTTTCAGACAGCAGCTTTTGCAAAAGCAGCTTTTTGTTGGCCTTATCCACCAGGTACAGGCTTTGGTCAATTTGATCCACCGTGCTGGATACAGGATCGACCTTGATTTCCACCGGATCGGTCAAAATGCTCAAAGCCAGGCTTTCCACCTCGGCAGGCATGGTGGCGGAAAACAAAAGGGTCTGCCGCTTCCTGGGCAGCCTGGCAATGACCTTTTTCACATCGTGGATAAAGCCCATATCCAGCATACGGTCCGCTTCATCCAGCACAAAAATCTCCAGATGCTCCAAATGGATGTAGCCCTGTCCGATCAAATCGTTTAATCTGCCGGGCGTGGCCACCAGAATATCCACGCCTTTTTTGAGCGCGTCAACCTGCGGCTGCTGGCCCACTCCGCCAAAAATCACGCAGCTGCGCAGCGACAGGCGTTTGCCGTACAAAACAAAATTTTCGTAGATTTGCAGGGCCAGTTCCCTGGTTGGGGTCAAAATCAGTGTGCGAATAGGCCGTCCGGCAACGGGACGGTTCAGCCGCTGTAAAATCGGTAAGGCAAAAGCGGCGGTTTTGCCTGTGCCGGTTTGAGCGCAGCCCAACACGTCCCGGCCCTCCAGCACATAGGGAATGGTCTGCTGCTGAATAGGCGTGGGCACCTGGTAACCAGCGTCCAAAACCGCCTTCAGCAACGGCTGAATCAAATGCAGTTCTTCAAATTTCATGGATTCCTCTGTTTATACAAATGTAGGCGCTAATGCAAAACAGGCGCGCGCCTCATGCGCCTTCGTTTGGGAACGGGTTTCAGCAGCGGGGTTTTGGCCTTCATAGCGCGACTCCTTTCGTCAGGCTTCACGCATAGTATGCCCTTACAAGCCGTGTACCATGTGAACCACCTGCTCCGGATGCTCCGCCTTAAAGAAGCCCGTGCCCATCACCAGCACGTTTATTCCGGCCTGCGCCAGCTGAGCCGCGTTCGCGGCAGAGATGCCGCCGTCCGCCTCAATATCGCCGGTAAAGCCCATGGCGCGAAGCTCACCGGCCTTGCGCAGTACCTCCGGCATCAGCTTTTGGCCGCCAAAGCCCGGCTCCACCGTCATCAGCAGCACCCGGCCAAGCTGGTCCAGATAGGGCCGCAGCGTTTCAGCGCTGGTATGGGGCTTGATGGACGCGCCCACCCGGCAGCCGCGCCGCCGAATCTGCGCCAGCGCTTTCTCAAAGCGCGCCGCTTCCTGATGTACGGTAATCAGGCTGGCGCCTGCGTCGGCAAAGGGGTCCACCATAATCAGCGCGTCCGATACCATCAGGTGTACGTCATAAAACAGGTCCACGTTCTTTTTCATCGCAGCCAGGGTATGGGGGCCGAAGGAAAGGTTGGGTACAAAGTGGCCGTCCATTACATCATAATGCATTTCATCGCAGCCGGTTTTTTTCACCAGCAGGGCCGCGTCCTGCAAATGCAGCGGATCGGCTGCCAGCAGAGAGGGAGCTAACTTAATCATAGCGTTTTTTCCAAGCCTCCTGTACTTTTTTCAGCAATTGGTGGTAGCGTTCCAGCCGCGCCTGACTGACGCGCCCTTCCCGCGCGGCCTGCAGCACGGCGCAATCCGGTTCGCCTAAATGATAGCAGGGGGAAAAGCGGCATTTTCCCTCATAGGGAAAAAAGTCCGGGTAATAGTCCTTCAGGTGAATGGGTTCCAGCCCCTCCCACAATTCCAGCAGGCTGAAGCCCGGCGTGTCCAGCACCGCATAATCGCCGCTGTACATCAGCTCCGCATGGCGGGTGGTATGCTTGCCCCGGCTGATTTTCCGGCTGATTTCACCGGACTTCAGGCTGAGGCCCGTGGCGGCGCTAAGCAGGGTGCTTTTGCCTACGCCGCTTTGCCCGGCCAGGCAGCAGATACCCTCCCGCAGCAGGCTTTGCAAGGGCTCCAGCCCCGTGCCTTTTTGGGCGCTGACCCCCATCACCGGCATATCCAGGCTGGCGTACTCCTGCCGAACGGCTGCAGCCAGGTTCGGGTCCAAATCGCACTTGTTCACCACCAGCGCGGGCCGGATTCCCTGACGAATCGCCATTACCAGCAGCGTATCCACCAGCAGAAAATCCGGAGCGGGCTGGGGAGCGACCACCAGCACAATATAGCGGATGTTGGCCACCGGGGGGCGGATCAGCTGGCTTTGGCGGGGCAGTATTTCCTCAATCCAGCCCTCCTCCTCCCCAACGCCGGGCGTAAAACGGACGCGGTCACCCACCATGGGGGTCAGCCGCTGCTTGCGGAATTTGCCCCTGGCGCGCAGTACATAGGTTTCCCCCGCCGCGTCCCTGGCATAGTAAAAACCGCCGATTCCCTTTACAATCACGCCCTCCGGCGTGCTGTCCTGTAACAATCAATCTCCTCCTGTTGTTTGGTCTTTCAGCGCAGCGTGATGGTCTTTTCTTCGTACAGCTGACCATCCAGATAAATCCGGCAGATCTGATCCCCCGCCACGTTGGAGCTCATGGGCACCAGCATATTGCTGGCGCTTCCAGCGGCGATGGTTCCTTCATATTTGGTGCGTTCCTCGCCGCCTGTCACCAGCGTAACCCGCAGCGCCCGTTCCTGGTCCGCCGCGGGGATAGACAGGCTCAGTTCCCCCTGATACGGCTGGCTTTCCATACCGATGGTCAGGGTAACCGGCGCGGAAAGCATCGCCATGGTTCCGGAGGCGGGCGACTGGTCCAGCACCTGCCCTACCTGGTTGGGATTGGAGGTTTCCACATATGCCGGGGTGCCTTCCGTCAGGTTGCTTTCCCGCAGCAGCTGCGCCGCTTCCTCCCGGCTGCGCCCGGTTACGTCGGGCACCATGGTGCTGCCGCCGGACACAGTCAATTCCACCGTTTGCCCCGCGCTGTAGCCGGCCCCGGCTACCGGGTTTTGCTCCAGCACTGTTCCCTCCGGTTTGGAGGACAGGGTTTTCACCACCACAACGTTGCCCAGTCCCCTGTCGCTCAGGCGGGAAACGGCGTCCTCGTAAGCCAGGGCGGTTACATCGGGCATCAGCGCGTTGGCAGGGCCGCGGCTTACGGTTACAATCAGACTGTCGCCCCGCTCCATGGCCGCGTCCGGCTCCGGCATCTGGGAAATGACGGTTCCCGCCGGAATGGTATCATGGTTGATTTCCGTCTGCTGCCAGTTCAGCCCTTCCCGTCTGGCGCGGGCCTGGCCCTCCTGAGCCGTCATGCCCACCACGTCGGGGGCGATAACGCTGCGGCTGACCCTTTCAAACACCCGCACCACGCCAAAGACCAGCAGCGCCAGAATGATGGCCGCGCTCAACCCCGAAATCAGCAGCTTGGCCGTTTTGTGTCGTCTGCGCACCGGCTTGCGCCTGGTGGTGGTGTTTTGCATCCGGATCGCCTGGCTTTGATACGCCTGCTGCTGAAGGCCCGGCTGCACGGTTACGCTTGGAATAATATCCTCGGCCTGCAATTTGCCGTCCTTGGCCTTCATCAAAGCGTCCGCCATTTCCCGGGCGCTTTGAAAGCGCTTTTTGGGGTCCTTTTCCATGGCCTTCATCACAACGGCCACCACGGCGGGCGGGGTCTCCGGCGCGTAATCGGTAATGGGGGGCGGCGGGTCCTGCAAGTGCTGCATGGCTACCGCCACCGGCGTATCGCCCACAAAGGGCACCCGGCCGGTCAGCATTTCGTACATGACAACGCCGGTGGAATAAATATCGCTGGTAGCCTCCACCGTGCCGCCGGATACCTGCTCCGGCGAGGAATAATGCACCGATCCTACCACCGTGTCGCCCTTGCCGATGGTTGCGCCGCCGGTCATGCGGGCAATGCCGAAGTCGGACACCTTCACATGACCGTCGGAATGAATCAGCACGTTTTGGGGCTTGATATCCCGGTGAATGATGCCGTTGTCATGGGCGTGCTGCAGGGCGCTTAAAATGCGCACGGTAATCTGGATGGCGGTCTGGTAATTTAATCGCCCTTTTTGCCGGATCACGTCCTTCAGGGTGTGACCGTTCACATATTCCAGCACCAGGTAGCGAAATTCGCCCTCTACGCCCACGTCCAGCAGGTTTACCAGGTTGTGGTGGCTCATCAGGCTGGCGGCCTGAGCCTCCCGCTGGAAGCGTTCCAGAAATTCCTTATCGCTGTTGTATTCACTTTTTAAAATTTTAACGGCAACGCTGTGCCCGGTACGAATATCGATGGCGCGGTACACCAGCGACATGCCGCCCTGGCCAATAAAATCCTCCAGCTTATACCGCTCGGCAAACACCATGCCCTTCATCATGGCTTGCTCACCTCCCCAACCCGTCCGAGCAGGAAGGTGATATTGTCGGTTCCACCCGCTTCCAGCGCCAGCTGCAATAATTCTTCCGCGGCGGATTCATCGTTTTCCGCCTCGGTAAGCACCTGCTGGATGGTTTCGTCGGTTACCATGTTATACAGCCCGTCCGAGCAGACAAGCCACAAATCCCCGGGCTGCTTTTCCTGGCAAAGGATGTCCGGAATCACGGCCGGGTCCACGCCTACCGCCCGGGTAATCACGTTGCGGTAGGGATGACTGCGGGCCATATCCGGCGTAATCACGTTGTTGCGCAGCAGCTCCGCCACCACGCTGTGATCCTCCGTTACCTGTTTCAGCACTCCTTCGTGCAGGCAGTAGGCCCGGCTGTCGCCCACATGGGCGATCATCAGCTGGGTTTCGCCCTCCCAGAGCAGCGTAACGGTGGTGCCCATGCCGCTAAGGCTGCTGTCATGCCGGGCCATGTCAAACACACGCCGGTTGGCGGCCTCAATGCCCACTTCCAGTGCCCGCGCGTCCATTTTTTTGCCGTGAAGCGCGTTTTTCAGCACCTGGGCAGCCACTCTGCTGGCGGTTTCACCGCCCTGATGGCCTCCCATCCCATCCGCTACGCCATATAAATCATCGCCCAAAATCAGCGTATCCTGATTGCTGGAGCGTACCAGACCTTGATGGGTTCTGTGGCAGACCTGCATGGGGGTTCCTCCTTACTACAAATCACTCGGTTGGTTGCAAGTGCCGCCTGCGCAGCTGGCCGCAGGCCCCGCCGATATCCGACCCCATTTCGCGGCGAACCGTGGCGGAAATATGCTCATCCTGCAATGTTTTCAAAAAGGCCTGCACAGCGGACGGGCTGGCGGGGGCCAGGCTGCGTTCATCCACATGGTTCAGCGGAATCAGGTTCACATGGCATTGCAGCCCGCGCAGCAGGCGCGCCAATTCGCGGGCATGCTCCGGGCGGCTGTTCAGCCGGTCAATCAGCGCGTATTCAAAAACCACACGGCGGCCCGTATCCGCCACATAGCTTCTGACGGCGCGCATTAAATCGCCCATGGGATAGGTATTGGCCACAGGCATAATCTGCCTGCGAATGTCATCGTTAGGCGCGTGCAGGGAAATGCTGAGGGTAACGGGCAAATGCTCCTCCCGCAGCCTGTCAATTTTGGGCACCAGGCCGCAGGTGCTGAGGGAGATGTTGCGCAGGCTTATATTCAGCCCCTCCGGATCGTTGACCAGACGCAAAAAACGCACGGTGTTATCATAGTTGTCCAGCGGTTCGCCGCTGCCCATCAGCACAATATGCCCCACTTTGCCCCGGTCTCCCAGAAAGCGGTTTGCCAGCAGAACCTCCGCCAGCATTTCGCCGGCGGACAGGCTGCGCACGCAGCCATTGAGGGTGCTGGCGCAAAAGGCGCAGCCCATTTTGCAGCCCACCTGGGTGGATATGCACAGGGAATAGCCATAATGATAGTGCATCAGCACGCCCTCAATGATATTGCCATCCCAGCAGGCAAACAGGAATTTGACCGTATCGTCCTTCTGGGAAGGAAAGCTGCGGTACAGGATCATGGGCAGATCGCAGCATTCCTGTTCCAGACGCTGCCGCAGGGAGGCGGGCAGATTGCCCATGTCCGCAAAGGCGACGCCCTTATGCAGCCAGGTAAATACCTGCTTGGCCCGAAACGCGGGCTGGCCCATGCCCACCAGACAGGCTTTCATCTCCTCCCGCGTCATATCCAGCAGGATGCGTTTTGCCTCCATCAGCGCGCCCTCCGCATACGGGCGATAAAGAAGCCTTCCACTCCATCGCGGCAGCCCAGCAGCTGCAAGCCGTAAGCCGTTTGCTGCTTGCGCAGCTCCTCAGGGAAGGTTTCCGGCAGGCGTTCCATGGAAAAGTCCGGATGCTCCGCCAGGAAGGCCTGCACCTGCAGCGCGTTTTCCCTGGGCAGGATGGAGCAGGTGCTGTATACCAGGGTTCCGCCGGGCTTTACATACCGGCAGACAGTGTTCAAAAGCCGCTTCTGGCTATCCACAATGGCGGGAAGATCCTCCGGCTTCAGCCTCAGCTTGATATCGGGCTTCTGGCTTAGCACCCCCAGGCCGGAGCAGGGCGCGTCCAGCAGCACACCGTCCATCATGCCATCCAGATCCTCACGGTAATCTCCCGCATCCCGAACGGAAATGCGCAGGTTGTCCAGTCCAAGACGGCGGCGCATGCCCTCCAGCAGCTGGGCCCTTTTTTCATGCAGTTCCCAGGCGAACACACGGCCGGTCAGCTGCATGCTTTCGCACAGGTAGGCGGATTTTCCTCCCGGGGCGGCGCAGGCGTCCAGCACCTTCATGCCGGGGCGAACCTGCATGGCCTCCGCCGCCAATACGCTGCTTTGTCCCTGAATGGAGAAAAGACCCGCCCGGTAGTTCGGATCAAAGGTGATTTCGCTCACGCCATAAACCAGCCAGGTGTGGGGCGCAACGCCCTTTTCCGCCCGCCAGCCCTTTTGGGCAAGCAGCTTTTCAAAGGCCGCGTCGTCCGTCCGGGTCAGGTTGGGACGCACCACCATGGGATGTTCCTTTTCCCGGTAGAAGATCACCTTTTCGGCTTCTTCTTCCCCGTAGGCGGCAATCAACTCGTCCACAAGCCACATGGGCATACTGCCCATCACGCTCAGGTAGGCGCGCAGGTCGTTCTCCCGTTTGGGCCATTCCAAGGCATCCTTTTCCCGGGCCAGGTTGCGCAGCACAGCGTTGATAAAACCGGAGGCGCTTTCCATGCCCACCGCCTTGGTCAGCTTCACGGCCTCGTTAACGGCGGCGCTGTCCGGTACCCGGTCCAGAAACAAAATCTGGTACGCGCCAACGCGCAAAATATCCTGCTGGGAGGGCTCATGGGTAGGATGGTCCATGAAGCGGTTCAAGGCATAATCCAGCCGCAGCTGGTTTTCCAGCACGCCGTATACCAGCTGGGTGGTCAGGCGGCGGTCCTCCGGCTTCATGCCTCTGGCCGTGCGCAGATGATCGTCCAAGCTGAGGGACGCATAGGCCCCCTTCTGGTGCACATCGCACAAAACGGCCCAGGCCAGTTTGCGCGCGCCGTCCACCGGGGCGGGGCGGGCGGGCGCAGGCTTGCGGGAATAGGGCTTCTTCGGATCGTTCCCCGGCTTACGGGGCGGAAACTTTTTTCCATCCGCCTGATGGGGCGGATAGGGCCGCTTCACGCCGCTGGAATGAAAAGGCTTTTTTTCCGATTTGTTTGTTTTCTGATCGCTCATACCCGCACCTCGCTCAGCAAATTTCCTTTCTGCAACGGATGGCCCAGCAAAAACGCCCTGGCGTCCATCCGCTTGGCGTTAGGCGCCTGCACCTCGCACAGCTCCATAGCGCCGTCGCCGGTGGCAATAACCAGTCCATTCCTTTTGTCGGCGCGAATGATTTCGCCCGGCCGGCCATGGTCTTCGGCGGCCTTGGCCCGCCACACCTTCAATACGCCCTCCGCCAGCGGTGCGTAGGCGCAAGGCCAGGGAGACATAGCCCGTACCCGGTTCAGGCACAGCTGTGTTTCCTCCTCAAAATGCAAAAGGCCCATTTCCTTATTCAGCATGGGATCATAGGTGCTTTCGTCCTGATTTTGCTTTTCCCGCGGGCAATTTCCCGCTTCCAGCTTTTGCAGGGTTTCAATCAGCAAATCAGCGCCCACATGGCTCAATTTTTCCAGCATGGATCCGGCGGTATCTTCCGGACCGATGGGGGTTTCCGCCTTCAGCAGCATATCGCCGGTATCGATGCCCTTATCGGTCAGCATGGTGGTAACGCCGGTAACCGAGTCCCCCTGCAAAATCGCCCATTGCACGGGAGCCGCGCCGCGATGTTTGGGCAACAGCGACGCGTGGACGTTTACCGTGCCCATTTTCGGCACGTCCAGCACCTCCTGGGACAAAATCTGTCCAAAAGCGGCCGTAACGCACACGTCCGGGGCCAGAGACCGCAAGTCTTCCACCCCGTCCTTACGAATTTTCAAAGGCTGAAAAACAGGAATTTCGTGTTTCAGCGCCAGCTCTTTTACCGGGCTCATCTGCACCTTGCCCCCACGGCCCCTGGGACGGTCCGGCTGGGTAAATACGCCCACAACCTGATAGCCATGATCGATCAGGGCCTGCAGGCTTGGCACGGAAAAATCCGGCGTGCCCATAAAAACCACTCTCATTCCTCGGTTTCCTCCTCTGCTTCCTCGTCCTCCGGGAAGATTTCCCGCTCTATTTTATCGATGTACAGAATGCCATCCAAATGGTCGATTTCATGGCAGAAAGCCCGGGCCAAAAAGCCCTCGGCAGTGATTTCCATCGGGTTGCCACGGCTGTCCTGGGCGCGGACCGTTACCTTATTGGGCCGCTTGACAATACCGGATCGGCCCGGAATGCTCAGGCAGCCCTCCGGTCCCTCCTGCTCGCCCTCAAAGGCGATAATTTCCGGGTTTACCAGTTCAAACAGCCGGGATTCCTCATCCCCCACATCCACCACCACGGCGCGGCGCAGAATGCCCACCTGCGGCGCGGCCAGTCCGACGCCGTTGGCCTTGTACATGGTATCCGCCATATCCTTGAGTAAAATTCGCAGGCGCAGGTCAAACTTTTCCACGGGTTTGGCATGCTTGCGCAGCTTTTCATCACCCAGTTCCACAATTTTACGAATGGCCATAAACGCACTTCTCCTTTACATCATCGTCGCGGGATTAATCTCGCAGTATACGCGGCAGCTTTCGCTGCTGACCGCGCTTAATTCGGATAAAAGAGCCACCAGCGGCGCCGTATCCGGGTGATCGAACAGTTTCAGCAGCACATGATAACGAAACTGGCCCCGTATGCGCTTTACCGGCGCTTCGTCCGCGCGCACCAGCAGGGTTCGCTTTTTTTGCGCCGGGTGGGACAGCAGGTAGGTTTGCACCGTGTTGTACAGCTGCTCCGTCATAGCTTTGGCGTCCGCCTCCCGGGGGCTTTCCACCAGCAGGCGCGCCAGCAGGGTAAAGGGCGGATACAGCCCTGTGCGCCTGCGGCTGAATTCCATCTCGAAAAAAGCAAGATAGTCTTGCCGGGCCGCGGCCTGAATGCAGGGGTTGTCCGGCTTGTAGGTCTGCACAATCACCTGACCGGGCTGGTCCGCCCGTCCGGCGCGGCCCGCCACCTGGGTAATCAGCTGAAAGGTTCGCTCCGGGGCGCGATAATCCGGCAGATTCAGGGTCATATCCGCCGCAACCACCCCAACCAGCGTCACCTTGGGAAAATCCAGCCCCTTGGCGATCATCTGGGTGCCGATCAGCACCTGGGCCTCGCCGCTGCCAAACCGGCCCAGCAGCTTGGCGTGCGCGTCCCGGCTGCGGGTGGTATCGATGTCCATACGCACCGTCTGCACCTGGGGAAACAGCTTGTGCATTTCCTCCTCCACCCGCTGGGTGCCGCTGCCAAAATAGCGAATGTATTTGCTGCCGCATTCCGGGCACACGGCGGGCGGACGCTCCACCGCCCCGCACATGTGGCAACGCAGCTCCTCGCTTCCATCCTCCAGATGGTGCAGCGTCATGCTTAAATCGCACTGGGGACATTTGACCACATAACCGCAGCTGCGGCAGCTGACAAAGGTGTTGTAGCCCCTCCTGTTTAAAAACAGCATGGCCTGCTGCCCGCTTTGCACGCATTCCCCCAGCTTCTGAATGAGCAATCTGCTGAAAATGGACCGGTTGCCGCTTTCCAGTTCCCTGCGCATATCCACAACGGTTACCTGGGGCAGGGGCCTGTTGTTCACCCGGTTGGGCATTTCCACCAGGGTATAGTCGCCGCGGCGGGCCATGGCGAAGGACAAAATGCTGGGGGTCGCGCTGCTCAGCACAACGACCGCCCCTTCCCGCCCCGCGCGGCTGACGGCAACCCGCCGCGCGTCATAGCGTGGGTGCTTGTCGCTGAGATAGGTTTGCTCATGCTCCTCGTCAATGACGATCAAGCCCAGATGCTCCACCGGCGCAAAGATGGCGCTGCGGGCTCCCACCACCACCCGGGCCCGGCCAAGGCGAATGCGCCGCCATTCGTCATAGCGCTGCCCGTCCGTCAGGCGGCTGTGCAGCACGGCGGTTTCCGGGCCGAAGCGGGAACGGAACCAGCGTACCATCTGCGGGGTCAGCGCGATTTCCGGCACCAGAATAATGGCGGCCTTGCCCATCAGCAGGGTTTGGCGTACCATTTCCAGATAAACCTCGGTTTTTCCGCTGCCGGTAACGCCATGCAGCAGAAACGCGCCCTTGCCAAGCCGCAGCGAAGGCAGCATGATATCCAGCGCCTCCCGCTGCTCATCCGTCAAAGCGGGCGCATGGGTGGGTGTAATCTGCTCCACGCCGTCCGGCGCGCGGAACACCTCCCGCTGAAACAGACGCACCAGCCCGTTTTGCTCCAGCACCTTCAGCGGCTCACGGGGTTCGTTTACCAGCGCCGCCAGGTCCGTCAGGGTATGGGGCTGCCCATCCGTCAAAAGCCGCAGCAGCATCGCCCGTTTGGGGGAACGCTTCTGGTTCTGAGCCTGTTTTTCCGCGTCCACGCCAGGCATCAGCTGGGCGCACCATTCCTGCTTTTGCTGAATCCGGCCCGTGCGCATGGCAGCCGGAAGCATCAGGCGCAGCGTTTCGGACAGGGGACAATGGGCTTCCAGCGCCATTTCATCGGCCAGTTCCAGCAGCGCCGGCAGCAGCGCCGGGTAGGGGTCCAGCACCTTGGCCACGGGCCGCAGTTTTTCAGCAGGCACGTCAGTCTGTCCGTCCAGCGCTACCACAAAGCCATCCACCTGCCGCCTTCCCAGGGGAACCCGCACCCGGGAGCCCACGCACAGGCGCATTCCATCCGGCACAAGGTAGGAAAAGGGACGGGCCACATTGGTATGCACCACATCCACGATGACCTGTGCAATCATCCTTTCCTCTCCTTTTGCATCAGCGGTAGAAACGGTTACGCGGCTTGGGTACACGCCCCTTGCGGTGGCGGCCCGTGCGCCTGAACAGACGGCCTAGCAGCTTCAGGCCCGCAAATACGCCCGCCACCGGCAAAAGGATGACCACCACCATTTCCGTCGAAAGCGGCGGGAACGGGTTGGGATCGGAATAGACCTGTTCCTCTATTTCCTCCAGGCTCAGGGGAGCGTTTTCACGGCGGGCCACGCTTCGGGAGGCTACCAGGTCGTAGGATACGGCGCTGCCGCCATCGCTGGGGTAATAGGTCATGGTGCCGACGGTTTCGCCCTGGGTAATGGGGGCCACAAAATCGCGGGTGTATTCAATCAGCACCGTCTGGCGCAGATTGCGGGCCATGGTTTCCATTTCCGACTTGGTGGTGATGATATTGACCGTTCTCGCGCCGGACTGGGGCACCGCGTTCAGCTGCAGGCGGCCGTAGCCCTCGTCGTCCAGGGAGAAGCCGGAGGTTTCCACCACAATGGGGTTTTCCGCGTACAGCTCCTGAGGCGTAACGCTGACAAACTGCGAAAAGCCGTATTCCATCAGCTTTTTGGTGTCCGTCCAGCGGCCGGTCTCCGTGGTGTAGAATACAACGGAAATCAGTTCCACCCCGTCCCGCTCCGCGGCACCTACAAAACAGTAGCCCGCTCTGGCGGTATAACCGGTTTTGATACCGATGGCGTAGGGGTAGTAATATTCGTTATCCTCCAGACTGGGATTGAAAAACCGGCGGGAGGAATGGGTCAATACCCGCGCCCGGTGCAGGTTGCTTTTGGGCAGGGAATAGGTGTAGCTTTTGGCGATATCCCGAAAGGTGTCATTCTGCATGGCCGCCTGAGCAATTTTGGCCATATCCCGGGCCGTGGTGTAATGGTTGTCGTCATGAAGACCGTTGGGGTTGACGAAATTTGTGCTGGTGCAGCCGTACATGGCGGCGGCCTGGTTCATCATATCCACAAAGGCGGAAATGTTTCCGGCGCAGGTTTCGGCAATCAGATTGGCGCCTTCATTGGCGGACCGGATAAACGTGCCGTATAGCAGGTCCTTAAAATTGATGCTTTCGCCCACTTCCAGGTTCATCGTGGCGTCGCCTTCGCCGATGCCCTGCATATCCGCGTCTGTCAAATAGACGGTCTGGTTCAAATCGCCCATCATGATGCCCAGCAGGACCGTCAAAATTTTGGTGGTGGATGCAGGGTACATGACATCGTCGGCGTTCTTTTCAAAAATGGCCTCGCCGGTGGTGGCCTCAATCAAAATAGCGGATTTGGCGTACAGCTGGTCCGCCTGCAATTCCTCCGGGTGCTCCGGGTCGTAGGGATCCGCGTCGCTGGACAGCTTGGGGGCGATAAAATACACTTCCTCCCCAAGCGCACAGCTTAGAGGCGCAAGGAATAAAAGCACGACCGCGCAAGCAAGGCAAAACCAGCGTTCAACCTGTCGCCCTGTGGTCACAAGCGCCTTCCCCCTTTCCTTTAACCTTATGGCAAAACAGCCTTAAAGCATATGGCAACACTTTATTATACCACCAATCCGAGCCAATGTACAAGTCAAGGTTCTAACTTGTTCCAAAACGGCGTGAAACCCGTCAAACTATTACAAGTATGAACGCTGGGCATGATTGACAGTAGAACGGAACGGGTGATATAATCGGGTACAGGTACGTTTAAGAATCGTGCCTGAACTGTGAGTTTGAGGAGGTTTACCCTGTGAAAAAGGCTCTATCCATTCTGCTGGTAGCAGTGCTGGTGTTGTCGGCCGTGCCTGCTTTTGCGGCTTCCAAAAAATCTGACACAAATTACAGTCTTTCCACGGAAGGCGCGACCGTGCTGCAAAATAGCGAGGACCGTGCCATTCAGCCCGCCACCGGCGCGCTGGAGCTGAACCCCGTGATTGACGGCGAAAGCCCCACCACCGGCATGCCCTGGGACACCAGTTCGCTGTATCTGCCCATGCTGATTCAGATTTCCAACCCGGAAGGCACCGCCAAGGTGAATAACAAAAAGGTCAGCGCCGCCGGTATCGGCGAACGCGCTCCCTGGGGCGGCCAGTATGCGGACATCGTGTACGAAGGCATTTTGTACCGCTCCGGCCAGACCCGTATTACCTTCCTGCTCAGCGACAGCTTCGTGGATGGCGAACCCACCAGCGTTGGTCCCGTCCGTTCCGCCCGTATCGGCCATGTGCTGCTGCGTGAAGAATGGCAGGGCGGCATCGTATACGCCGGCGGTCCCCGCGCGGAAGAAAACGATATTGCCGCCATGTTTGCTCAGCTGGGCGCCGGCAAAAAGGGCGTAACCTTTAACCTGCTGGACGGCAACTATCAGGATTACAAGAACCGCATCAAGGGCGTAAAGGCTCCGGACAACTACAATGTAAACGCCGCCGGCATCCGCACCCTTGTGCCCGCCACCACCGTGGCGACCCCGCACCCCTTCCTGTTTGAGGACCAGAGCCCCTATGTATCCGACGATTATGCTCAGGCCTATCAGATCAACCTGGACTGGGGCCACAAAAAATACATTTCTTCCTTCAAATATGACGCGAACGACAACCTGTACTATCGTTACATGGATAACACCGACAAGAAGGGCAATATTACGGCCATGGCTCCCTACATGACCTTTGCCACCGCCGAGGACCGCAGCGAAGAAAATTCCGAGCAGCTTTCCTTCAGCAACGTGATCATTCAGCGCGTGTCCTATGAATACACCAACAATTCCAAGATCATGCCCGTCATGCAGAGCGTCGGCAAAGGCAACGCGGATATCTTTATCGGCGGCCGTTACATTCCCGGCTACTGGGTACGTGAATCTACGGATTCCCCCACTGTGTTCCTGGACGATCAGGGCAACGAAATTGTTCTGACCCGCGGCAAGACCTTTATCGCCCACTTCCCGCCGGAAAGCCTGCTGACCTACAGCACCGAGGTAACCGAATAATCGTATTCCATTAAGGCCACGGCTGCGCAAGCCGTGGCTTTTTCGTTGTACAAAAAAGCTGCAAGCCCTTTTGAACAAAGGCTTGCAGCGGCGTTTTCTGGCGTCCCAGAAGGGATTTGAACCCCCGACCCCACGCTTAGGAGACGAAAAAAGTGTTCGCCTTCGCTGCCCTCCAACGTGCCGCAAGTGCTTGATATTACTGGGTTTCTA
>CAKTUU010000039.1 GCA_934621505.1 uncultured Clostridia bacterium | reverse complement strand
AACATCTTACCTATGAGGCCCCTCCATTGGCTTTCCCCCATTGAGTTCATTGTCCAATATGTTTGACAAACCTACACAAAACCGGCCCGCAACATGGCCGTATTCGCCCTTTGCAGGTTTAAGCATACGTTGTATAATTAGTGATATGCCAAAAACGTGGGAGGCTTCCATATGGCTGTTTATCTGGCCACAATCGCCCTGGAAAAGAATCGCTGGACCACCCGCCAGCCTTCTTATGCCGTCAGTGATTTTTTGCCCCGCCTGCGAAACGATGGCTTTGACGGCATTGAATTATGGGAGAATCACTTTTTACTGGCGGATGCGCAGGAGCAGCGACGGCTGGCAGACAGCGGTATCCCGCTGATTTTCAATACCTACGCCCGCTTTGATGAAGGGCTGACTCCGCGGCTTCGTGCCGTTGCTTATATCTGCGTCCGCGCAACATCACCAATCCCCTGCACCCGGCGGTTTGCTCTCCCCTGCTTGGCGAGGCGGCAAAGATTGCCCTGCTGGGCGAGGTGGCAAAGATTGCCCAGCTGGACGACATCCTGCATGATCCTTCCATGACGGAGGATGAACTGGCCGACCTGATTCGCCAATACGACGTAATCCTGACCATGTGGCAGACCCCGCGGCTGCCGGACAGTCTGGCTACGAACCCGGGCAGGCTGCGCTACATCTGCAACGTGACCGGCGAGATGAAAACCTTTGTGTCACAAGCCCTGATCGACAGCCCTTACCTGACGGTAACCAACTGGGGCGATTCCACCGCGCCCCGTGTGGCGGAAGGGGCCATGAACCTGCTGCTATCCATGCTGAAAAGCCTGAACGGGCAATACGACAGCCAGAAGGCAGGCGGTCAGGGAAAGCCGGACGGGCTTTATCCAGGGTCCCTGTGGAGGCTGCCGGTGGGCATTTACGGCATGGGGCCATTGGCCGGTCGTTTGTACAGATGATTCGCCTTTTCCAGCCGGTGCTGGTGGCCTATGACCCCTATGTGCCCCAAATGCCTGAAGGCGTGGAAAAACTGGACAGTCTGGACGAGCTGTTTCAGCGTTCCAAAGCCATTGTCATTCACGCCGGTTTGTCGCCGGAAACCTGGCACACCGTTACAGCGGAGCGCCTTGCCATGCAGCCTGATCACGCCATTTTGATTAACACGGCCCGGGGCGGCATCATTGACCAGGAAGCGACCCTGAAGGAAGTCATCAGCGGCCGTCTGTGTGTTGCGCTGAACGTGCTGGAAACCGACGACAGGTTGCCCGCAGACCATCCCGCCCGCCAATGCTCCAATCTGCTGCTGACCTCTCATGCCATCTGCAATGACGAATGGAGCTTTGACGGCAGCCAGCTGGACAGCAAGGACCTGGTCTGTCTGGACAACCTGAAGCGTTTCATGGCGGGCCAGCCCCTGCGCTTTGTCATGACTCCGGAGCGCTATCGAATCAGCACCTGAATGCCCGGGCGGCAAAGAGCGCAGTCTTACTGCGCATGGCAGCCGAAACCGGCATATACGCTGCCGGTTTCGGAACAAAAATCTGGAGGCTTCCCGGTATTCCCAGGTTTTTAACAATTTGTCCTGCGTTATTTCGCAAAAAAGAAAAAAAGCTGGCTATCAAACCATCCGTCCATGCAAGCGAAATCACCAGGCAGGCATAGCCAATACGCTGTTTCCTTTTCATGCAAAAAGAGGCTTCCGCACTTGGAAGCCCCTTTTGCATTTACAGCAGCGGCTCAATCAAGCTCTTGAGCTTTTCATAGGTGACCGAGCCCACCTGATTGTAGACGATTTTGCCGCTTTGATCCACCACAACCGTCATGGGCAGCTGGGTCGAACCGCCCAGCGATTTGATCACGTCGCCGGTTTCGTCCAGGGCGAAGAGCAGGTTCAGTCCTTCCGCGTCGATGAAGGCCTGCACATCATCCGTTACCATGTCCGAATGCATGGCGAGCACATCGATGGTATCGCCATATTCCTGATAGAGCTGCGCGAAATAAGGCAGCTCACCCACGCAGGGCGTACACCAGGTCGCCCAGAAATTGAGTACGCGCACCTTTCCCCCATGTTCCGAAAGGGTATAGTTTCCGCCGTCGCCATACAGCGGCACGGTGAAATCCGGACAGCGCATGCCCACTTCCTTGCCAATGGGCGTGTCATCTTCCACCACATCGTTCGTTTCTTCCGTGACCTCGGCCACATCCGGCGTCGCCTGGTCGTTTTCCGTATCACGGTTGACAAAATAAACCACGCCCACAAGCACCGCCAGCGCGACCACCCAGGCGATCAGCGACCTTGTGCGGCGCTTCTGCATCTTTTTCGAGGTTTCGCCGGGCTTGCCCGTTTCGTTGGTAATAAGCACGATTTTGCCTGCCTTCATGCTGATGGCTTTGGTCGGGCAAACATCGATACAGCTTCCGCAGCTGATGCACTCATGGTCGCCGACGCGGCGGATATCCATCTGACAATGGGACACGCAGCGTCCGCAATTGGTGCATTTGCCGGGTTCCACCTTTACACCCACCACAGCCAGCCGCGCAAACATGCCGTAAATCGCTCCAAGTGGGCAAAGGAAGCGGCAGAACGCGCGATAGCAGAAGATGCACACGGTAAAAATCAGCACCATGATGATAAATTTGCGCGTGAACAGGATATTCAGAATGGAGAACTTTTCCGCGTTGACCGGATTGGCCAGCAGACCCATCGCACCCTCAAACGTACCCGCCGGACAGATATATTTGCAAAAGCCCGGGACCGGGAAACGCTGCACGCTGTATGCCAGCGGAATGCCAATGGCGAATACTGCAAGAATCACATATTTGAGGTAGGAAAGCCCATGGGTAAAGCGGCTTTTTTTGATTTTTGGGGTGGGAATTTTATGGAAAAGCTCCTGAATCAGGCCCAGCGGGCAAATCCAGCCGCAGATGGTGCGGCCCAGCGTCAGCCCGTAAAGCAGCAGAATGCCCAGCACATACCATGGCGCACGTTTATCCATGGAGGCCAGCGCGTTTTGCAGCGCTCCCAACGGGCACGCGCCGATCGCGCCCGGACAGGAATAGCAGTTAAAGCCCGGCACGCAGAAATTTTTGATGTGGCCGGTATAAATATCCCCTTTGATATAGCCCTTGATATGGGCATTGTAGAGCAGGGCGGCATATACCTGAATCAGCCGCCGTTTGGAGGGCTTATGCGCCGCCCACCACGCGCTTACCTTCTTAGCCAAGGCCAATACACTCCGTACAAATATTTATGGCTTTTACCAGCACGTCGCGCATGCCGCCATTGAGCACGCCTGCAGCCAGCAGGATGACCGCCGCCGCGTACAGCGCCGCGCGCGTGATATTGCGTGCCTTTGTGCTTTGCGTCTTAGCGGGTTCAGTCTGCCGCTTCGGCGCTTTCTTCGCCTGGTCTATTTCGCTGAGCATGCTTTGGTAGATCATCTGCTCGGCAATCATGACGCAGAGAAACGCCAGGGCATTCCACGGCACGATATGAAGCATCATCACACCCATGACAGGCTCCAAATCTCTGGAGGCAAAGTGCGACAGGTCGGCCATATACAGCAAAACCCGCATGGCGCATAGCGCGCAGACCGCCCCGCAAACAATGAAAACCGTCTTGCGCTTCTTCTGTTCCTGTGCCATTTCCGGCGTGGTTTCCGCCCGCATTTGCAAAAGCGCCAGCTGATTGGCCACCGGGGGCTTGATTGGCGCCTGGCATGCCGACTGCCGTGTCAGCAGCACAGCGATCAACAGCGCCAGCCAAAGCCACACAGACCAGGCGATTTTAGCGAAACTTTCAGCCACAATTTCGCGGCTGTAAATCGGGTGAATATACACGCCGGTTTCCGTCAGGTTGGATGGAGCGATGCCGAGCAGATAGATGTCCACGCACTGGTTGATCAGCAGGGCCGCCACAAGCAGCGTTGCCGCCGCAAGCGCCCACGTCAAAGCGCGGGACAGGCGCGCCCTGGTCGCTTCGTTCATTCCATAATCCCTCCTGTTTCTCCAAATTTCCCGTTTATTATAACGCATCTCATTGGACAAACGATGGGAAAAAAACAAATTCTTTATGTCAAAAAGGACTCATGCCATAGCTCATAAGCCCAAGACTGTCAATGAACCCCTCTGACGGGGCGTTTTCGACTCTGCCGAAAACAGGTTCTTCGACAGAAAAGAGCGCATGCCCTGACGCATGCGCTCCGAAGGAGGCGCGCTTACTGCGCGGCGCTCAGTTCAACAATCAGGTTGCCGCCTTCTTTGGGAAGCAGGAAGGTTTCAACAGGTTTTGCATAGCCGTCCGCATCCGTCTTGTAAAGCTGGCAGGTTTCGGTGGTGCAAACCTGTACCATGACATAACCCAGAACGCCCGGCCAGCCGCGAAACACCCACGCCAGCGCGTCAAACAGCAGCGTAAGCCCGACCGATACATACAGCGCGGGCAGATAACGCTTGCTGCCGCCCTTGTATTCCTTGTCCAGCATGGAGGCGAACAGTAAAATCAGGCAGATGGAGCTGCCCCAGAGCTCAAGCGACGCTTGAATAATTCCTTTTGTTGACATGGGGGTCTCCTTTTCACGAGCCATTGTGCCGCTTAGAAAAAACGAGCCCGTTGACGGACTTTGTCAACGGGCTGTCCCACCGGCCCAGCGGCGGGTTGAACTGGTCAGCCGTCCAGGCCCTCGGCCTGACGCTCCATATTTTCGACCACGATATCATGAATTTCGCCCAGGGAAGCGCCGTACTCCAGCACCTGCCACGGTTCGTTGGTATGGTAGTGGATCTTAATCAGCTCGTCGTCGCCTACAGCCAGCAGGCAGTCGCCCTTGATATGGGTGGTAATGTAGTCGTTGATGGCGTCCTCGTCCAGGCCCGTGCCTTCAATTAACAATTGGGTGTCAAATTTGTACTCCAGCATGGTTGTTCCTCCTTTGAGTTCAATTAGCGTATACCCAGCATCTCCATCGCGTGGGGCAGACCGGACAGCACGTCGGCCATGGCGGGAATCAGCTGGCG
The DNA here is from genome assembly GCA_934621505.1 of uncultured Clostridia bacterium. Lineage (GTDB taxonomy): Bacteria > Bacillota > Clostridia > Christensenellales > Aristaeellaceae > Limiplasma. Next base: position 14,207 of record CAKTUU010000039.1, on the reverse strand, counting down.
GCTGTTCAGCAGAGCGGGAACCACCCAATGGCAGACCGCCAAATCCGCCGCGGCCAGGAAACCGCCGCGCACCTTGCGGGAAGCCACCTCAATGAAACGCCGCATGCACACAAACAGCGCGTCCGGCAGGGAAAGGCCGCACTGCGCGGAAGCCTGCTTCAGGGCGCTGAACCACTTATCCGCCTCCTGCAGCATGGGATGCAGATCCGCCCGAATGGCAATAAAGGTAGACAACGCGGCAGGCGCAATGGGCTCCCATTTGGCAATTCGGCCAAAGGCGCGCTTGGTCATGGCCGGTACGGGAATCACCGGGTACGGAATCAGCTCCTCGCCGCTTTCCGCCATGGTGGACAAATACAGGGTTTTATGCCCATAAACGGTGATGGTTTCCGTCCCCAGGGGCTGCACGGTAACGGTAGGCGTGCGGGCGTCGCTTTCCGGCAGCAGGCTGACCATTTCCACATAAGCGCCGGGATGCAGGGTGGCGGATACGCTTTGCAGGCCGAAGCTCTCCAGCAGGACGGCTGCAAACAGCTGCGCATCCGCCAGCGTGCGCGCCCGCAGGCACAACACGTCAAACAGGGAGAAGCTGATGAGCAGGCTCATGGCATCGTCCTCGTTGAAGCTGAAACCGCTCTCATTCATATGGATTCGCAGTTTTTCCGCCAATTCCTGCTGGGAATAGCGGCAACCCAGCACCGGGGCCAGCAGCAGGCGGTTCTCCCCCGCACCGGTCATGCAGGTCATATGCTCGGTCATGAAGGCGGCAACCTTGGCCGCGTTATCGCTGCTGAGCGTTTGGGCCGCTTCGTTCAGCGCGTTAACATTCTCCTTCAGCTGGTCAATTTCCGCATGCAGGCGTTCCGCCTCGTCCCTGCGCTTCTGGCTCAGGCTGGCAATGGCCTCGTCGCGGAATTTCTTTTCATTTTCCCGGGCTGCTTCCAGCTGCATCAGCAGGCTGAGACGTTCAGCCTCAATGTCCGCCAGCTGCTCCTGGGCGGCGGCTAAAGGCTGCATATTCGCCCCGCTGCGGCGGATGGCGTTGGTCATGTCAGCGGTAAAGCTGGCGTTCTGCATCAGCATTTCCATGGCCTGCGCACGAATATCCGCATTTTGCCAGATATAATCCACACAATCCTGCAATGTCTCGATGGGATTTTCAATCATGCCATAGGCGCTGCTGCCCAGCTCGTCCCCCATTACCTCGTCCCGCTGGCGGCGAATCTGCTTTTCCACCACATGATGGACGTTCTCGGGGCGGGGCCGCGCCTGGGTTGTCTTGTCCGTTCCCTTTACCAGCGGCGTACCGTTGAAATGGGCGATGGCAACCGGCGCTTCCTCCTCCTGAACGGGTGCTTCGCTGGTCAGCCGGTTGGCGCTTTCGCTAAGGGGCTGGGCCAGCTTGGAAATCTGCTCCTCAAACGGCAGCTCCGCGTTCAAAATTTCCAGACGGGTGCCCAGGGGCAGCGGTGCTTCGCTTTCCCCCTCGGCTGGCTGAGCGGGCTGCGCTGCCGGAACGGCCTTTTCCGCCTTTTCACGCCGCTTTACAGGACGTTGTTCCTCTTGGGAAGCAGCAGGTTTTTCCTCTTTTTTTTCTACTTCGGCCGTCTGCGCCGCCTCGGCGGCTTCCTCTTTGACGGAGCGATCCTTGCGCCGCAGGCTGTTGCGCCGCTGCCGCCAATTCAAAAGCGCCTCGGGATTCCAATAGATGGTATGCTTGCCAACAGCTGCCGAATCAATGGTGTGCAGCAAAAAATGGTCGTTGCCAAAGGGCTTGAGTTCCTCCGGGTTTGCACCCTGCGCCGCTTCCCGTTCCACAGGGCCATACAGCATTTTGTCCTTGCTCAGCAGCACCCGGGCTGTCAGCGCCTGGGCCGCGTCCTGACCGGGCTGCACCACTTCAAAGCAGCCGTCCTCGTCAAACTCGCAAATCACATCGGAATAAATAGCAAACTGGTTTTTTTCGCCCTGGTCCGGCGCGTAATTGCGGTTTTGGCGTACCTTCATGACTTCTTTTCCATCGCCTTGCAGCTGAATGGCGCAAAGGCCGCCGATTTCCCGCATTCTTTCTTTAAAGGTGCTTTGTTCCCGCTTGTCCGGCACGATGCGCAGGCTGCCCTCGTCCGGAAATTCCTCCGCGCTGTCCTGAAAAACCGCGCCCTCCCGGGTGCAAAGCGGAATTACGCGAAAGATGACGCGCTGTCTGTTATCTTCCTCCACATAAGACAGCGTTACCGTTCCAACCATTTCCTTCATACAATAACCGTTTCCTTTTCTAATGATCAATGTGTCCAATTAATGAGCCAAATATGAATGAAAAATGAACACAGGTACAGTTTAACCTTCCAAAGCCCATTCGTCAATAGTTTCCCCAACTTTACTGAAAAGATATCCATTTTTCCCATGTTTTTTGGGGACATGAATGTAACACTCTTTTCAGTTTTATTGACAATTTAATATTTTTGTAATATATTAGAGAAGCTCCATTTTGATGGGTCTGTCCATCGATTTTGAAGATGCAAGGAGGCAGCAACGATGAAATGTTATCGATTGACAAAGCGTTTACAGCGGTTTGCGTGCGCCGTTTTGTGCATGCTGTGCGTCTTTGGCGCTTTTGATTTTTCCGCCAGTGCGGAAACGGTTGGCCATACCAGCGCAAAGGTGGTTTTGCGCAAACAGGCGGACAAGGAATCCAAGGCGCTGCAAACCATTCCCCAGGGGGAGGAAGTCTCCATCCTGTCCAAAAGCGGCGACTGGTATAAGGTGCGCTATGGCAATTACACCGGCTATTTGATGAAAAAATACGTCAAATCCAGCGGCAGCGTATCCGAATCCACATCCTCCAAAACCACCGACAGCTCGTCCTCTAAAATCAAGGCCCTGGGCTCCGCGCCCGGGATTATGCGCGTCGGCGACGAAAACAGTGATGTAAAAAAATTACAGCAGGCATTGCAGATTTTGGGCTATTACAAGGGAAAGATTGACGGCAAATACGGCAGCGGCACCACTAAAGCCGTAACCGCCTATCAAAAAGCCCATAAGCTGACGGCGGATGGCTCCGCGGGCGAGTTGACCATTAAAAGCATTTTTGGCAGCTGCAGCAGCAAAAGTCTGACCACCCAGGCCGCCCCAGGCAGCAGCAAGTACAAAACGGTCAGCAGCATTTCCGAAATCGGCTCCGCCCCGTCTAAAACCCAGGAGGGCGATTCCGGCACGAACGTGGTAAAGCTGCAGCAGGCTCTGGAATGCTTAGGCTACTATAAAGGCGCGATTGACGGCGTTTTTGGGGCCAGCACCACCGCCGCCGTAAAGAGCTTTCAAAAGAAACGTAACATGAAAGCGGACGGCATTGCCGGCTCCGCCACCATTCGGGTGCTGTTTGGCTCCTCATCGGATTCGTCCTCCAGCACCAGCTACAAAACCGAGGTGCTGGACTGGTATAAGGACAACGTATCCAGCGTGATTCCCAAAAACGCGCATTTTGTCATCAAGGATGTTAAAACCGGCAAGACCTTTAACGCGGTGCGCTGGTCCGGCGGCGATCACATGGACACCGAGCCCGTAAGCGCCGAGGATACCGCCACGCTGAAAAGCATTTATGGCGGCAGCTTCAGCTGGAAAAGGCGGGCAATTCTGATTAAATACAACGGTCATGTTTACGCCGCCTCCATGAACGGCATGCCCCATGGCACCACAACCATCTCCAACAATTTTGACGGCCACTTCTGCATCCATTTTAAGAACAGCAAAACCCACGGCACGGACAAAGTGGACTCCGAGCATCAAAACTGCGTAAACAAGGCCGCCAACGCAACCTGGTAAAGGACTTAAAATTTCAAACCATTTTGAGAAACAAGGGTGGATTTGAAATGAAAAAAACGCTGTCGTTGTTCCTAAGCATCATTGTTTTGATGCTTTTACACGGTGCTTTTGCCCTTTCAGCAGGCGATGGAAATGCGCAAACCGGCATGGAGCGCTTCGGTTCTGCCATTGTGGAAGACTACTATGGGCATGGGCTAAAGCAGATCAAAGTCAAAACAAAAGCTGCTGACAAATCCCAAATCAAAAGCGCATTTTCCGAATGTTTTGCTACCAATGATATAAGTGTGGATATTAACGATACAGGCGTTACGGTAAGCGCCCAAAACGCTCAAATTCCATTTTTGATCGATAGCTATGTTTCAACCGAACTGGCTTTTTCGTGGGTAGGAAACGATGCACTCGCCCAGGCAATCCAGGACGCGGCGGCCGTTCTTAACCTTATCGGCGTATCGTACTTGGAAACGCCGGTACACGCCTGCTTTTATTCCCTCGAAGGACTGTCTTATACCCGAGCGATTTCACCAGGCGAGGCAAGCGTCAGCGGCAATCCTTACATTTCCGTCTGCTTATCCCCTGAGTTTCTCGGCATACCGCTTGCTCAGGAGCCAATAGCCGATCGTGGCGCATACGACGGTAAGTCGACAGCCATTACCGACATCTATACGATTGATTTTACCTTTGATTCATCCGGTTCCTTCCTGGCCGCGTCCTTCCCGCTTCTGGAGCTTGAAAGCGAAAAGAAACTGTCGCGGGAATCTGTTTCCTATCAAGAGCTTCTGCCTGTGGTACATAAGCAAATGACGTCGCTCGTTCTTGATACGGAAACAAATCCTGTATACCAGTCGTCGCTGCTGCAAAGATGGGGCGCAGGCAGCCTGGATGAACTGCTCCAAAAATATGAATTTCGGGTTACAAGGATACGGTCCGTATGGCTGGATGATTATCAAGGTCATCTCAGACCGGGCTGGTATGCAAGGGTCGAGGTGTTTTCAAAAGAAACAGATACGGCGCTTCGGTTTGCTGACGGGGTGTATGCCTATCCGGAAATATTCTGTTTTGGATTTGACGCCGTTGATGGCAAGCCGAATCAAGCCTGACGGTTTTGGACAAAGGACTTCGTTTCGGCAAAACCGAAAACTCCCTCCCCACCTGGGTGCTACACACAGGTGATACAATGGTAACCAGATGGACGGCAGCCCCTCTGGCTGCCTTTCAACTCCGACCGATTTTTTATTTTTGATACCGTTTCCAACAATCCCGCACAATGGCGTTCATTGCGTCCATTTTTTGCTGCATGTCCTTAGCCAGGGCGATTTGGCAGCGGGTTCGGACCAGGTTATGATCCGGCATCTTGATTTTAAAATATTTATCCCCCTGAATATAGTCATCCAGGAAACGGGTCGCCAATTCACAGGCCAAGCAGAAGCAGCTTTGTCCCAGGGTTTCCGCCTCCATATCGGTGAGGGTAGAAGCCGTTTCCTTCAGGAAGCCTTCGGCAAAGGCCCAATAAATGTTCAGGTTAACCCCTGCCTGTTCCGTGTGGCGGCTGTCCTCCTCCACAAAATTGGAGGCAAAGCGAATGGCGTCCCCAAAATCATGCCCTACCAGCCCTGGCATTACGGTGTCCAGATCAATCACCACCAGCGCTTCCCGGGTTTTTTGGTCAAAAAGCACATTGTTGATCTTGGTATCATTATGCGTTACCCGAAGGGGCAGCTGGCCCGCGTTAAACAGATCGGTCAATTTGCAGGCTTCCTCCTCCACCGAAAGCAGCCAGTCTAATTCCGGCCGCACCTCCTGTACGCGCCCGCAGCAGTCCGCCTGCATATCCGCCCGCAGCTTTTCGTAGCGTTTGCGGGTATTGTGAAAGTCGGGAATGGTATAAAACAGCTGGGAAGGATCAAAATCCGACAGCATCATTTGAAAATCGCCAAAGGCCTGACCGGCGCTGCGCACCACGTTTAAATCATCGCAGGTATCAAAGGTGATGGATGGCACATAATTGCTAAGCCGCCAGAACCCATCCTGATCCATCAGATAATTCACGCCATCGTCCGTATGGTGAAAATGCAGGCTTTGGGTTTCCGGGTGCTTTTTGCGGATATGCTCCGTAACCCGGTCGATATTCTTCATCAGTTCCACAGGGTGCTGAAAGGCGTAGGTATTGACCCTTTGCACCAGATAGGATTTGATTTGAGCCATGCCTGTGCCGTCGTCGCGGACATAATTGACCTTATAGGTATGGTTGACATTGCCCATTTTCACCTCGTCATAGGAGAAAAAAGGACCCGGAATCCGAAAGGCTTCTCCCACCTGCAGCAGTTTACGCGCAATCGCGGGATTCATGGCTGTATTCAATCAGATACTCCTCTCCGTTTAACCGACCCATTTTTTGCCGATGTGCTTATACAGCATATACCAAAAGTCGTTTTTTTTCAAGATATGTTTTCTTTGCCGCAGGATGATGAAGTTTGCCCTATGTGCTATAATATCTTGTACGAAAAATTCCATGGATGGAAGGACAGGGAAAAGCACATCCTTTCCCCTGTTCGCTTGATTTGGGGTTTTGGCGGTCATGCATGACAAGGAGGGAATACAACATGGAAGGCAAGCTGAAAAACATTGATAAATCTCAGGTATTGACGTTAAAGGACCAGGTAACCTATCAGCAGGGACAAATCGTCAGCAAAACCCTGGCCCAGAACAGCGCGGTAAGCGTAACCCTGTTTGCGTTTGACAAGGGCGAGGAAATCAGCACCCATGAATCCGGCGGCGACGCCTTTGTTATCTGTCTGGACGGCGTAGGCCTGATGACTGTAGACGGCCAGCCCTACGAATTACGGGAGGGAGAATCCATCGTTATGCCCGCGGGTCATCCGCACGCCGTTATGGGCAAGGAAATGTTTAAAATGCTGCTGGTGGTGGTATTCTAATAAAAGGAGGGATTGGATTGAACATCGCTTTATTCGACGCAAAGTCATACGACAGACCCGCCTTTGAAAAATACGGAAGCAAAAACGGAATCCGATATAAATTTTTGGAAGCTAGGCTGGATGAGGACACCGCCGATCTGGCCCATGGGCAGGACGGCGTATGCGTATTTGTAAACGACACGGTGAACGCCGCCGTTATCGACCGGCTTCATGCGCTGGGCGTACAGGCCGTCGCCCTGCGCTGCGCCGGTTTTAACAATGTGGATGTGCGCCACGCCTACGGCCGTCTGCATGTGATGCGCGTGCCTGCCTATTCGCCCTACGCGGTAGCCGAGCATGCCATGGCTATGCTGCTGACCTCCATCCGCCGCACGCACAAGGCCTACATACGCACCCGCGATTTCAACTTCAGCCTAAACGGCCTGACAGGCTTTGACCTGCATGGCAAAACCATGGGCGTAATAGGCACCGGCAAGATCGGCCGGGTATTTATGGATATCTGCCGCGGCTTTGGCATGCGTGTGATCGCCTACGACAAATTTCCCGGCGATGGGGCGGACTATGTTTCCCTGGAGGAACTGTACGCCCAAAGCGATATGATATCGCTGCACTGTCCCTTAACCGAGGAAACCTATCATCTGATCGATGCAAACGCCATTATGCGGATGAAAAAGGGCGTTGTGCTGATCAACACCTCCCGCGGCGCGCTGATTGACGCCGAGGCGCTGCTGGATGGCATTAAAGCCAGGCAAATCGGCGCCGCCTGTTTGGACGTATACGAGGAGGAGAGCGATATCTTCTTTGAGGATGTTTCCGGCCATATTATGGACGACGACATTCTGGCGCGGCTCATTTCCATGCCAAACGTGCTGGTTACCTCTCACCAGGCCTTTCTGACGCAAGAAGCGCTGGATAACATTGCGCAGACCACGACAGAAAACCTGGTTACTTTCTTTAACCAGGGAACCTGCCCCAACGAGCTGTGCTATCACTGCGGCCGTGTGGACGAATGCCGCAAGCACCGTCTGGAAAAGTGCTTTTAATGCCTGCTTATTTGCGCGGCGCGGCAGCATTTAAGAATTGAGCGATGTATACGGATGGGTGGATTGACGAGCTGCATATCAGAACCCTCTCCGGGAAGCCGCCAGGCATCCCTGGCTTTGCATCCGCATGGCTGACCTGTTGGGAACCGTTTCATTTGCCATGTGCGGCGCCCGGTCGAGCGGGGCGTTTGTCATCAGTCTGAAATCCCTTCGATTTTTCTTCCGAAACCGGCAGCGCGTACGGCGGTTTCGTCTGTCTTGCACAGCAAGGCTTTTTACGCTCTTTGCCGCCAGGCGGGCTTTTTTGCCCACAAATAATGGCCTGTAGAAAGTTCTTTTCCACAGGCCATTATTTGTGTGTGCCTTAGCCGTTGGCATTGGAATCGTCATCCTTTTGGGATGCGTCGTCGCTCTTGGTATCATCGGTCTTAACAAAGGATTTTATCAGCTTGCCGAAGCCGTCCGCCAGCATCACCGCACCGCGGGCCAGACCGTTTGCGGCGGTTTTGGTAACCTGTCCGGCCTGTTTCTTCAAGGTTTCCGCTTTTTCCACCACTTCGGGGGAATTGAGCTTTTCATCCAGCTTTTTGCCCACCTGATCCAGCTTGGCGCCAACGGTGTTTATCACCTGTTCTACCTGCTTGCACAAATCGGGAGATTGTTCCTCTTCCCCCAAATCCACTTCTTCCTCGCACAGGCTTTGGCTGACAATCACCATCACAGGCGCTTTCTGCGTACGGGCGATGGTAAACGCCTCCCGCACCAGGGTTTCCGCCTCGACGGCGGAGCCGGGCAGCAATACGCGGATGCTGACCGCATCCAAATCCGGCGCCGTGCCTGCCGGCAGCGTTTGCACCACAACGCAGGGCAGCTGGCTGTCCGCCATAAACAGCAGCAGCTCCGTTTCCACCTCATCCACAGTCAACAGCGGGCACGCGCCTGCCGCCGCCGCGCCCATGGCCATATAAGCCGCGCCCTGAGCGGTTTCCGGCTGCAAACAGCGGCCTTCATCCACAGCGGCGCACATGGCGTGGTACAGGCTGTCTTCGCTTGCTGTAAACCAGCAATGGCATCCCGCCGCCGCGGCTGCACGAGCAATCGCTTCATAACCTGTCATCATCCATCCATCCTTTCCAAATCCGGTGTGTAAGCGGGAGAAAAATAAGCCCTGCTTCTTTATTTATTATACTTCCCAAATCAAAAAAGTCAATGCGCGTGATAGCGCAGCAGACAGGTGTTGGGCGGAATCAGCGGCTTATAATCCCCGTCCTTAGGCGCTCCCTCAAAATAGCGGCGCACCGCCACCGCAACGCCTCCATGGCTGACCAGCAAAATGGTTTTACCGGCATACAGTCTGCACAGCCGCGTCAGGCAGCCGTCAATGCGGGTAAACAGCACAGGCAGTGTTTCCGCCTCTTTTGGATCCTCCAAGCCCCGGTTAAAGGGGCTGTTCATCTCCCACAGAAAGCCGCCCGGAAGCCGGTCCACGCAGGTGCCCTCATATTGCCCGAAGGACCGCTCAATCAGGCCGTCCACAATTTCCACCGGCCTGTCATAGCCGATATGCCCTGCAATGATCCGAGCCGTTTCCAGCGCGCGGCAAAGAGGCGATGAGCAAATCACATCCACAGGAATATCGATTTTTTGGGCGCATTCCACCGCCTGCATTCTTCCCGTATCATTCAGCGGAATATCCGTGCGGCCCTGCCTTCGCATTTCCAGATTCCAATCCGTCTGCCCATGGCGGGCAAATAAAACGGTCGTCAAACGTATCCGCTCCTTTCCCGCCCATGATACGCCTCTTTCCACCAAAATGCAAATATGGTATAATGCACATGATTTGAATCAGGAAAGGGCGGCGCTTTTGTGGAGACGCAGCAGTTGGTGGCCGTGGTGCAGGAAACCACCTTCCGGAATGATGAAAACGGCTATACCGTGCTTCGGGTAGGCTCCGGCCGCAACCTGCAAACTGTTGTGGGCGTAATGCCGGAACTAAGCCCCGGCGAAAACGTGACCTTTGAAGGCCAATGGACGGAGCATCCGGTTTACGGCCGCCAGTTTACCGCCCGCAGTTGCACCATTACGCCGCCCACCGGTAAAAGCGCCATTGAGAAGTATTTGGGCTCCGGCCTGATTCGGGGCATCGGCCCGTCAACTGCCAAGTTGATTGTGAAACACTTTGGCGAGCAAACCCTGGAGATTTTGGACGAACAGCCCCAACGCCTGACGGAAATCAGCGGCATTGGCGAAAAAAAAGCCGCCATGATTGCCGAAAGCTATTTACAGCAAATGGGCCTGCGCCGGGCGCTGGTCTTTTTGCAGAACGATGGACTAAGCCCCAACCTGGCCATGAAAATCGCCAAATACTATGGCGAAAATACCATTGAACTGATTCGCCAAAACCCCTACCGCATGGTCATGGATATTGACGGCGTGGGCTTTTTGACGGCAGACCGGATGGCTTTGCGGATGGGGATCGACCCGCAAAGCGAATTTCGTCTGCGCGCCGCGCTGTTTTATCTGCTGAGCGAATCCGCCGCGAACGGCGGACATACCTATTTGCCGCGGGACGTACTGCTAAGCCGGGCCTGCGCCATGCTGCACGCCCCTCAGGAGGTTGTGGACCAGCAAATCACCCAGGCAATGCTGGAAAAAATGATGATCGGTTTTTCCATGCCGGACTGCGAGGAGGCGCTGTGTCTGCCCCTGTATTTTCATGCGGAGCAGGAAATTGCCCTGCGGCTTGCCCAGCTGATGACCGCCCGGCCCTATAAGCGGGTAGGCGGCCTTGCCATGCGCATTCAGGAGTATGAAAACGAATTGGGCGTATCCTTCAGCCCATTGCAGAAAAAGGCCATTCAAAGCGCTGTGGAGGAAGGCATGCTGGTCATTACCGGCGGCCCCGGCACAGGCAAAACCACGGTCATCCGCTGCATTTTGCACCTGCTGAAGCAGGAGGACAGCGACATTTTGCTGTGCGCCCCTACGGGCCGCGCGGCCAAGCGAATGAGCGAAGCCACCGGAGAGGAAGCCAAAACCATTCACCGCCTGCTGGAATACGGCGGCGAGGACGGCGTATTCGCCCGCTGCGAGGATTACCCTCTGGATGCCGACTGCGTGATCGTAGACGAAATGAGCATGGTGGACGTGGTGCTGATGCGCGGCCTGCTGCGGGCCGTTCAGGCGGGAACCCGGCTGATTCTGGTCGGCGACGCGGACCAGCTGCCCAGCGTGGGCGCTGGAAATGTGCTGCGGGACATCCTGGACAGCGATGTGGTACCCAGCGTTCGCCTGAAGGATATCTTTCGTCAGGATGAAAGCAGCATGATTGTATGGAACGCTCACCTGATCAATCAGGGAGAAATGCCGATCCTGCGCAACCGCAACACGGACTTTTTCTTTGAGAGGCGTACCCTGCAAACCGAGGCGGCGCAAACCATCTGCGATTTATTGTCCAGCCGCTTGCCCAAATATTTAAAATTTCCCAAGGGCGGCTGGCAAAGCGAGGCTACCCGGTCCATTCAGGTGCTTACCCCCACCAAAAAGGGAGATTGCGGCGCGTATGTGCTCAACCGTCTGTTGCAGGCCGCACTAAACCCGGAGCGGCCGGATCGTGACGCGATTGTTCACGGGGATACGGAGTTTCGGGTGGGCGACAAGGTGATTCAGACCAAGAATGATTACCAGCTGGAATACACCCGCAAAACCCCTTTTGGCACAGAGGATGGAACCGGCGTCTTTAACGGCGACGTGGGCTACATTGTGCGCATTGACCCGGCGGAGCATCTGATGACCGTATGCTTTGACGACGACCGAATGGTCACCTACCAAAAGCAGCAGCTGGACGCGCTGGAGCTGGCCTACTGCCTGACGGTACATAAAAGCCAGGGCAGCGAATTTCCTGTGGTGGTTATGCCCGTGGTAGGCGGCCCGCCCATGCTGATGGCCCGCAACCTGCTGTACACAGCCCTGACCCGCGCCAGAAGGCTGGTGGTGCTGGTAGGCCGGGAAGACGTAATACGCCAGATGGTGGAAAACAACCATGTGCTAAAGCGTTACACCACCCTGTGCGACCGCTTGAAGGCGGCGATTCAGCTATGATGGAATCCCTGCTGAATCTGGTTTTTCCAACGGCAAATATATGCCATTTATGCGAGCGGGCCTTGGAGGGAAATCAGGATTGCCTATGCGGCCGCTGCACCCGCGGCCTGGAGCAATGCCGGATTTCGCCCATGGAGCGCAGCGAGCTGGTAGACCGGCGCTGGACCGCACTGTCCGCCTTCTGGTATCAGGACCAGGCGAGGCGGCTTGTGCATCAGCTTAAATTTAACGGGGACTTGCAGGCGGCCCGTCCGCTTGGCGACCAGATGACGCTGGTGCTGGCGGAAGCCGCCTGGATTTCTCAAATTGACTGCCTTGTGCCGGTGCCTGTTCATCCGCTGCGTTTACGGCAGCGGGGATATAACCAGGCGCAGGTATTGGCCCAGCAGGTGGGCGGGCATACGGGCCTTCCCCTATGCCTGGATGTGCTGTTTCGCCCCCGGGAGCAGGGCAGCCAGATCAGCCGCAGCCGTCAGGAACGCCTGCTTGCCATGAAGGATGCTTTTTCTGCAAAGAGCGCGGAGGGAAAGCATATTTTGCTGGTGGACGATGTATTGACCACCGGCGCTACCGCGGCCGCCTGCGCCAGAGCGCTCCAGGCCGCCGGTGCGGCGGAAGTGCGGATTCTGACCGCCTGCCGCGCATGATTCTACTCTTTCCCGGGCAGTCTACCTTCTGAAAAAAGGAGGGATTGCCCGTGGCCGAGCTATGGCACATTGTGCTGCTAAGCGTGGTATCCATCATTGTTTTGTTTCTTCTGACCCGGCTGATGGGCAACCGGCAAATCAGCCAGCTTACCATGTTTGACTATGTGGCGGGTATCTCCATCGGCTCCATTGCGGCGGAAATGGCCGTAAAGCCGGAAGCAAAATCCTGGTACGGCCTGTTGGCCATGGCCCTGTACGCCGGGGCAACCGTTTTGTTTAACTGGCTGAATAACAAGTCCCGCAAAGCCCGGCAGCTGATTCTTGGCGAACCGCTGGTGCTGTATGATAAAGGAAAGCTGTACTATGAAGGACTGAAAAAAGCCAAGCTGGACCTGACGGAATTTTTAACCGAGTGCAGGGGCGCCGGTTATTTTGATTTAAGCCAGCTGCAAATGGTTCTGATGGAGGTAAACGGCAAACTCAGCTTTTTGCCAAACGAGCCGGACCGGCCGTTAACCCCAAAGGATATGCAGCTGCAGCCCCGGCAAAGCAGGCCGCCTGTCGCTGTGATTATGGACGGCGTTTTTTTGCCTGAAAGGCTGCGCATGACCGGCAACACGGAAAACTGGCTAAAGGATCAACTGCAATTGCAGGGCTATAAGCGCCTGCCCTCCATTTTGCTGGCAACCGTTGACGATCAGAACCAGCTGACGGTTTACGAACGCACCAACGACCAGCCCGCGCCTGCCGCTTGCGGATAATGACATACCATAAAAAAACGCTGCGTCAACCAGCCGGTTAACGCGGCGCAAAACAAAAAAGCCACCCACCTGAACGAATCTAAGCAAGCGACTTTAAACTATGATACAAGGGACGATGCACCCTTCAGGGTGCAATAGTGGGTGGCATTTGCACCCGACGCTTACAGAGCAATTATGGCTCTGTGCAGATGCACCGACGCAGCAAACGGCCAATGCTCGATGTTTTTTAGCGCTACCGAAAAGAAAGGGCGGCTGGTCAAGTTACCCGTAGCTATGCATACCTTTCATATCTTTTTACGCCTGTGATTTGCCGCCCATCTTCTCCTTCAGCCACAGTACGGTATCGCGTATCGTACTGCTCAGCGGCCTGGGCGTATAGCCGAGGGCCGTCGCCGCTGCGCTGCAGCTGAACGCACCGTTGGAATCCAGCACCGCGATGGAATAGGGCGTAAAATAGAGCGGTTCCCGCCTGCGCAGGCTGATCTTTTCATAAAGCGGCGCAACCAGCTTCGCAAAGCCAATCGGCAGATAGGATACGCTGCGCCGGAGGTTCACTGTCTTTTTCACCAGTTCCAGGATATCCCGAATGGAAGCATAATGTCCTGAAAGGATGTAGCCGTGTCCGGGCAGGCCGCGCTCCGCGCAGGCGAGAATTCCCGCGGCGACGTCCCGCACGTCCACGAAATCATATCCGCCCTTTACCGCCAGCGGCAGCTTTCCCGCGAGGAAGGACAGCAGCATGTTCGTGATGCTGCCCTTTCCCAGATCGCCCGGCCCGATGATGCCCGATGGGAATACGACGCTGGCATTCAGCCCTTCCTTTGCCGCCTGCAGCACCAGCGCCGTGGCCATGGCCTTGCTCTTTGCGTAATCGCCCCTGACAAGCTCCGGGGAAAAGGT
>CAKTUU010000038.1 GCA_934621505.1 uncultured Clostridia bacterium | reverse complement strand
TTCACTTCCGCATCCCGCATGGTCTGCCGCAGCGAACGGATCCCGAACAGATGCTGGATCAGCACCAGCTTGAACAGTACCACCGGATCGCAGCCTGGCCGGCCGTTGTCCTCGCAGTACAAATCCTCCACAAGCTCATAGATGCGCGTGAAATCCACCGCTGCGTCGATCTTCCGCAGCAAATGATCCTTTGGTGCCAGCATATCCGTGCATAGCATCTCGATTGCCTGCCGCTGCTCTGCTTCTTTCTTCAACATTTTCATCACAGCCTCTATTCTAACCGTCTCTACTATATCAGAAAAGGCCGCTTTTGGCGACCTTTTTTGACAGGCTGAGGCGGCGCGCCATTTTGCGCGCCGCCTGTTTTTATCGGTCAAGCCTGCGTTTCCCATTCTCCGCTTTGTCTATGGTCCATCATCAATAGCACCAGCACGCTCATATCGTCCTTGGGAACGCCTCCGCTGCACAACAGGGCGCTGCGCAGCACAGCGTCCGCCATTCGCTGAGGCTGCACATACAGGTTATCCTCCAGTGCCTTGCGCAGCTGCTCCTCGCTTTCAAAGGCGTCCGTTACGCCGTCTGACATCATCACCAGTATATCGCCGCTATGCAGGCGGTACTGCACGGCGGTGGGGGTGGCTTCCTCCAAAATGCCCAGCGGCAGAGACGCACCTTCGATTTTCTTCATATGGCTGCCCCGTACCACCCAGGATGGGCTGGCTCCCAGCTTTTCCGCATACACGTCGCCCGTCCACAAATCCACGTCCGCCAGGTCCACGGTGGAAAACTGCTCCTCCTGCTGTGCCCCAAGCAAAATGCCGTTTACAGCCGTAATGGCCTGCCTGCGGGTATAGCCCGCCTCCAGCAGCAACAGCAGCAGCTCAATGGTCTTTTCGCTTTGCAGGTGCGCCTTTTCCCCATGACCCATGCCGTCGCACAGCATCGCCAGCAGCCTTCCCCCTTCGCAGCGCTTGGCGCACATCGCATCGCCGCATACGCCGCCGCTGTCGCCGTTTTCTCCGGCGCACAGGCTGGCTGTGCCAATCTGCGCCGCGTAAACCGGTATTTCCTCCAGTTCAATGGTGTTTTTAACGGTTTGGGTAACGGATAAACGCATTCCCTCCTCCTTCGCCAGGTAAGCCAGCAAATTTTCCAGCGGGCGCTGAATCGGAAGCAGGTTTTCCGCCTCCAAAGCGGTTTGCAAATGACCGTCCACTCTTCTGGCGTACAGCAGCCGGGCGGGAACCTGCAATTCCTCCAGCGCCAGGGTAATGGCGTGAGCGGACCGCAGGTCGTGAAAGCTGCCGCCCTGGGCCAGCGCGTCCAGTTCCTCCAGCGTGCCGGACAGGGCCGCCAGATGGGTCAGCGTAACGTCGCGCTGATAGCGGGCCTTTTGCACGTCCGCCGTATGCTTTTGAAAGGCCAATTGAGCGTCCCGCGCTATCTCGCCAATCACCTCGGACCGCAGGCAGCCGTGCTCCGCCAGGGAAGGCACCAGACTTTCGCTGATTTCCTCGCCTCTGACGGTCAGGTCCATCATGCAATCCATCATTTTTTCCGTGCGAATCCGGCTGCGGCCCCAGCACATTTCCCGATTGACGCATTTCCCGCACAGCATCTGGCCCAGTTCCTCACCAGGCGAGGATGGCGCCTGTTCCTGGGCGGGCAGCGCCTTTGCCAGTCGCAGCACCGCGTCCCTCATATGTTCAATGCGGCTTTGCACAAAAGCCGTTTCCATGTTTTTTTGAGGCGCTTCCATACCGGCCAGATAGGGCTTGGCCCGCTCCAAAACCCGCGTGGGAATCAGGCAGAACACCGTCGCGCCCAGGGCGGCGCTCCACAGGCTCAACGGTCCGCTGAGCAGACCGGACACAAAGCCCGCCAGCAGCGCGGCCGCTACAGCTGTAGGAAGTCCCAACCAGCGAAAACGGCTTAACGGCGGCAGCCCGCCGGCCAACCCACAAAGCGCGAGGGGCAAAACAATTCGACAATCCAGCCCGACCAAAGCCAGAGAAAGGCCGCTTACCAGCCCGCCCGCAAGCCCGTATACAGGGCCGTTAAACAATGCAAAAGCAAAGGTAAGGGCGATGGCGGCGCTTTGTCCCAACCGAAAAGGCCCCATACGAAAATATCCCAGCCCGTCTACGGCAAGCAGACACAGCCAAAGCAGGCTGGCCTGCTCCCGTCCCCGGGACACGGTGCCCATTTCCATTGCGGCATCCATACCGGACCGAAAGCAGAAGGCCGCCAGCATGGCCAGCGGCGTGGCGGCGACGCTGTACAACACATCCTGAGGCGTTCCGCTCACCAATGCCGCAACGATTCGGGGAAGCATTGCCACGCCGCCCCAAATGGCCGTTTCCACACCCGGTTTTGGCGTACGCACCTTTTTGACCAGCCATAAAGCGCCGCAGGCCGCCAATTGCCATGTGTCCAGAGGCAGGCCCCACAGTAGCCGAATGACCGCCGACGCGCCGATACCCATCAGCAAAAAGGGCGACGCTCCCTCAAAAGCCAGTAAAAAGGCGGCCGCGAATGGGGACGGGATTTGAAACCAGCGCACAAAGGTTAATAAAAACATACACGCGGCCATGCCTACCGGCTTTGCCGCATGAAACAACGCCAGGCGCAAACTGGCCATGCCATGCCTGAAGTCTCTCTTTTTGCGGCGTACCGGCGCAACGGATGATGTCTGCATAATCCGCCTCCTGTGACAAGTGTACAGAAAGTATAAACAGTCCCGATACGCCGTTCTGTCGGTTCAAGGCGCAAAAAATGTCTGCCCTGTGGCACACTTCGACAAAACCTTTGCTTTTATGCGGCAGGAGGAGAAGAAACGTGGAACGTACTTTATCCACAGGAGGGGATGCGTATGCGTTTGCTGCTTGCGATGGGCAAGTATTCCGATTCGCTTTTGTGGTTATGCGAGGAAAACGACTGGACGGTGGACAGGGCTGAAGATGGCGCTTCGGCTCTTGCAAAACTGTGCGGCGGCCAGTACGATTTGCTGGCGGTAAGCGCCTGTCTGGCGGGTTTGGACGGTTTGGCTCTGGGGGACGCTTACGCCGCGTTCGCCTCCTGCTGCCCCGCCAGAATTCTGCTGATTCAGCCGGACGAATGGCCCCGGCCTGCCTGGGCGGACTGTACAGCGCCCATCGGCGCGTCCCCTGACAAGCTGCACAAGCTGCTGCTGATTCTATCCAAAAAGCCGCTGCCAAAGCTGGCAGCGGCCTATGGCGCGCAAGCGCTTGATCTGTCAAGGCGCTTTCTGATGGAAATTGGCATGGACAGGCGTTACAAGGGCTTTGAATACGCGGTCTGGCTGCTGTCCCGGTTATGCCTGTGCAGCACGGCGGAACAGCTTGCCATGGAAACGTTGTACCAGGCCTGCGGCCAGACCTTTCGGGTTCAGCCTGCATCGGTGGAACGCTGCCTGCGCGTGGCGATTGAAAGCGTTTTTACCCACGGCAGCCTAAAGGGCATCGACCGCTATTTTGGCGTTACCGTCGATCCGGAGCGGGGCAAGCCGACCAACCGCGCCTTTTTACTGCAAGGAATGTTGCAGCTGCGTTATTCCTTTACCGCCGCTCTTTCGCCAAACAACAGCGACACGCACCACAACCCTGCCGCGCCCACAATGGTGTAAACAATACGGCTGACCACCGCCGACTGTCCGCCAAACAGATAGGCCACCAGGTCAAACTGAAAAATACCAATCAGCGCCCAGTTAATCGCGCCTATAATGACCAGCACCAGAGCAACTTTATCCATCATGCTCTTTCTCCTTTCCTCCCGGCCGGTTCAGCCGGGCCTTACCCTACCAGCATGCGCAATCCAGCGGCGATTCATACGCAAAAGCACGCTTCCGTGGCGGTTCCGCAGGCCAACTCCCGCTGCATCCATGGCGTGTAATGGGAAATCAGCGCGACCCGCCCGTCCATGGCTCCGCTGATCAGCGCCAGGTTGCCCATGCAGCCAAGGTTCATCGCCAGGGCCCATTCCGGCAGGTTCCACAGCAGGTCGCCGGTCTGTAAATCCAGTTTTTTTAAGCCGTCACGGGTGCTTAGCAGCGCCTGACGCCCATCCGGACAAACGCACAGGCCGCCCGGCTGCCCCGGCAGCTGCGTCAGCAGCCGGGGCCTTACGCTGTGCCACGCCAGAACATAAACCGCCGTATGGATATCCTCCCCCTCCACGGCGCACACTAAAACCAGCCCCTTTTGAAAGAAGCCGGCGGCAAAGCAGGGATGCCGAGTGGTCACAACAGCTTCTTTATGTAATTGCGGCAGCGTCAGAATATAAGCCTCGCTGGCCGCCCCCCCTGCCACCAGCAGGTTTTTGCCGGATGCATTCATCACCATGGACCGGGGAAACACACCTGTTGGCACGGCGTACAGCAATTCGCCCGTGGCGGTCAGGCGGGTATGCACGCAATCCGCCTCGCTGCTAAGCTGATACAGATACCTGCCGCAGCGAGACAGCGCCATGCCGCACACGCCGGGCACACAGGGCATTTGGCAAAGGAGCTGGCCTGTGTTTTTTTGAATGACCATGCATTCGTGGCTGGCCAGACAGCCAAAGGCCAGACAGGTTTCGCTGGCGCACGGCGCGCAGGGCCATGGAAAGGGACAGTCAAGCGGGCGGCGCACGCTGCTTTCCCCCGGCGTTCTCCAAACGCCCTGGGAAGGGTCGGTAATCATCACTTCCATCGGTTCTGCGCTCCCTTCTTTAATCCTCACAGGATGGGTTTACCTTCAGGCTATGCTTTTTTGCCCGCAAGGTGAAAGACTAGCAGGAAAAGTGCAAAGTGTGTCGAATGAAATAAGTTGGTTGTTTTTGTCCAAGCAAAGGAGAGAGATTTGGATGCATTACAAGACTCACGGAACCTGTTCCTCTGCCATTGACCTGGAAATCAGCCAGGATGGCAAGATTACTGCCTGCAAATTCACCGGCGGCTGCCGGGGCAATACCGCCGGTCTGGCCAGCGTGGTGGTGGGCCAGGACGCCAAGCAGGTGATGGAACGACTGCGCGGCATTCCCTGCCGGGGCGAAACATCCTGCCCCGACCAGCTGAGCCACGCCATTGAACAATATCTAAGCGAGCATCAAGCCCAGTAAGGAGCGCACATTTTGCCAACAGACACTTTTGAAACCATGAAATTTTCGGACGCCGCCGAATTAAGTCAGGAGATCCTGAAGGCGGTGGACAAAATGGGCTTTAGCGAAATGACGCCCGTACAGGCAAAAACCCTGCCGCTGATGATGGAGGGGCGGGATATCATCGCCATTGCTCCCACCGGCACGGGAAAAACCTGCGCCTTCGGCATACCCATGCTGGAATACGTGAACCTGAAGGACAAGCGTATCCAGGAGCTGGTGCTGTCCCCTACCCGGGAACTAAGCCTGCAAATCACCGAGGAGCTGCGTTCCCTGGCCCAGTTTATTCCCGGGGTGCGCATCGCCTGTCTGTACGGCGGACAGCCCATTGTGAAGCAGCTGTCCCAGCTGAAGCAGAATCCCCAGATCATCGTGGCCACCCCCGGGCGGCTGCTGGACCATCTGAACCGGGGCAACCTGCGGCTGGACGCGGTGCATACCATGGTGCTGGACGAGGCGGACGAGATGCTGAATATGGGCTTTGTGAAGGACGTCACCCATATTATCGAGGCAACGCCCAGCGACCGGGAACTGGTGCTGTTTTCTGCCACCACCAATCAGGACGTTATGACCATTGCCTGGAAGTACCTGCACGACCCGGCAGAGGTGGTCATTCCCGCCACCAAGGAAAACCGTCCCCAGATTACCCAGTATGTCATTGCGACCGAGCGGGAACAAAAGTTTGAAAACCTGCTGTACCTGCTGGACAGCGACGTATACCAGCGGGTAATGGTGTTTGTAAACACCAAGGACATGACCCAGCGCCTGTGCAAGCGCCTGCAGGACGCGGGCTATCCCGCCGACTGCCTGCATGGCGACATGCGGCAAAGCGCCCGCAACCAGGTGATGCAGGCTTACCGCAAGGGCAAATTTCAGATTCTGCTGGCAACCGACGTAGCGGCGCGGGGCATTGACGTGGACGATGTGGAAGCGGTTATCAATTACGACCTGCCCAATGAGAACGAGTATTACCTGCACCGCATCGGCCGCACCGGCCGCGCCAAAAAGCACGGCGTGGCCTTTACCCTGCTGACCTATACGGAAAGCGTGCGCTTTGATGACATTTTAAAATACATCATGGCCAAGCCCGTACCGCTAAAGTTTAACGATCTGGGCATCCTTGTCAAGGAAGACGGCGAGCCGTTCTTTGAAAACATGTAAGCTATCGGAGGCGAACGAAAAATGGGCATCATTCCTTCCCGCAATCTGGACGAGCAGCGCCGCGTGGAAAACGGCGTAGTCTATTTTGACCGCGGTATCATTGAGGGGCGGGACGGTCGCAAGTACGACCGCTTCGCCATCCAGACCCACTTTGTGCAGGTGGGCGAAAGCCAGACCGAGCTGGTGGAAAAATATGTCCGACCCCTGTATCAGGAGGGAGATATCCTCAGCTTTGGCGCGAAGGTCATGTGCATGTGCGTCAAATCCGTCAAAACCCGCGACCAGGTAAAGCCCGGCTGGTGGGCAAACCATCTGTGGCGCTTTGCCGGCATCAATCATACCGGCGTGGGTATGCATGAACCCTATAAATTGCAGCTGGTCATTGATATGTGCGGTCTGCCCCGGGTGCTGCTGGCCGCCGCGTTAAGCGCCATTACCAAGCTGTTTGGCATGCACGGCGTGTTTTACAAGGTATGCGGCAAGGGTGTGGGTGGTATCGATGGCTTTTACGAGCGCTCCAGCTTCCAGCTGTACCATGAAATGGCCCTGATTAACCCGGAAAACGCAGACGAGCTGTGCGAGCAGCTGGCCAAGGAAACCGGTATGCCCGTGGTGCTGATGGACGCGAACGATCTGCAGCGGGACCAGCTGGGCAAATCCAGCAATATGCCCCTGACGGACGAGCAGATTCAGGACGCTATGGCGGACAACCCCAGCGGACAGGGCGACGAGCTGACCCCCCTGATTTTGATTCGGCCCATCCAGTAAGAAAGGCTACCCAAATGAGCTACACGCTACCTGTTATCGCGCCGGACACGGTGGACCAGTTTGCCTATTCCAATCAGGCGTTGCTGCGGGGCACGCCCAGAGCGGTGGCGCTGAATTTTCATGGGCTGAACGCGGTCGCCTTGCGCACGGAGCCTACCGCCTTTGAAATTGCCTGCGCGGAGCATGATGTTTTGTCCATTTGGCCCTACTATGGTCCATGGAGCTGGATGAACCTGGCGTCTGTCCGCTATGTGGACGATATTGTGGACGCCTTTTATACAAGGCTGGGTTTGCCCAGGGAAACGCCTCTGCTGTCCACAGGCGGCAGCATGGGCGGACTGAGCGCCATCATCTATACCCGCTATGCCCATCGAACGCCTGAAGCGTGCTTTGCCAACTGTCCTGTATGCGATTTGCCCTATCACGCTACCGAACGGCCTGATTTGCCGCGAACGGTTTATCTGGCCTTCGCCGGATATGAATGCGGGCTGGAGCAGGCGCTGATCATGCATTCGCCCCTGCATCAGGCGCAATACCTGCCGGATATTCCCTATTACGTGGTACACGGCACGGCGGACACAGCCGTAAACAAGGCGCGTCATTCCGACAGATTTGTGGCGGCCATGCGGCAGTATGGCAAGCGCGTTACCTATGTGGAGGTTCCCGGCATGACCCACTGCGATTTGGGCAGCTTTCCAGACGTGCAGGCCGACTATCTGTCGTCCATCTTTGCTTACTGTCAATAATATTTGGCCGCGCACATTTGCGCGGCCATTCTTGTAAAGGAGCTTTCCCCTATGTCCTATCATTTGGAAACCATTCCCCTGTGGGAAGCCATGGAAGCGGATTTCCCCTGTCCGCTGTGCAGCCTGAATGAAAAATGCGAGCAAAACGAAGTGGAGCGCAGTTTGGGCGGAAGCGTTATGGAGCCGGATACACGGATTCGGGTGAACCAGCACGGCATTTGCGCCCATCATCACCAGCTTTTATTTGAAATGAAAAATCGTCTGGGCCATGCCCTGCTGGTGGATTCCCACACCAAAGAGGTGCTGAAAAAGCTGGATGGCTTTGACACGTTATTGCCTGCCGAAGGCAAAAAGGGATTGTTTGCCCGGGACAAGGGCAGCCTGAACGCGCTGGAACAGGCCATCCGCGGTCTAAGCCGGGATTGCGTAATCTGCGCGGAAATGCAGGATCATATGGAACGGTACTTATATACCTTTTTGCATCTTTGGAAAACAGACGCTTCCTTTCGGCAAAAATGGGAAGCCTCCAGGGGCGTATGTCTGCCCCATGCGGCGGATTTGCTTGCCTGCGCGCAAAAGCACCTAAGCGGGAAGGAGCAGCGCGCCTTTGCCCAAAGCCTGCTGAAACAAATCAAGGCGAACCTGTCCCAGGATGAAAAAGACCTGGAATGGTTCACCTTGAAATTTGATTACCGCAATCAGGACAAGCCCTGGGGCAACAGCCGCAACGCGCTGGAGCGTGCCATCAACCGGCTGCGCGGCCGCTGCATCAGCGGGGATTAGTCCAGTTCTTCCTCAAAGCGTTCCAGCTGCACGCCGGCCTCTTTGAAAATTTCCAGCGAAAACTGGTCCGGATAGCCCTGCTGATATATCACCCGGCGAATGCCCACATTTACGATCATTTTGGCGCAGACCGAGCAGGGCTGGTGAGTACAGTAGAGCGTGGCCCCTTCGATGGAAATGCCCAGCTTGGCCGCCTGCAAAATGGCGTTCTGCTCCGCGTGAATGGCATAGCACACCTCTGCCCGGGTGCCGGATTCAATGTTCAGCTTGCGGCGCATGCACTCGCCCCGCTCCTTGCAGGTTTTCAGGCCCGCCGGCGCGCCATTGTAACCGGTGGTCATAATCCGTTTGTCCTTCACAATGACCGCGCCAATGCTGCGGCCCTCCACATAACAGCTGGTCCATTCGGAGATCAGATAGGCCATCTTCATAAACCGTCTGTCCCATTTATCCATGTGCCACACCCCCTCTTGTGAAAAGATTATACCTTAGCCACCGTCATTTCGCAACGTTTCTGAAAAAAAGAATGGTCAAACCCTTGCGTTTTGCGCGTTTGTCATGTACAATAAGGAAGCCGAGCATGTGATGAAGGTTGAGTCCTGTGCGATTTCAGCGCGTGAACCCTGTCAGGTCCGGAAGGAAGCAGCAGTAAGCGCAGTCTGGTATGTGCTGCGGGGTCGCTCAGTCTGAGCATGCCCGGTTTTTGGTTATCCCAAAGGAGGAAGCGGTCCATGACCATCAGCCGGTATGCCAAGGGTCTCATGGGCGAGGACGCCGCCCTGCGCTTTTTGTGCGGCATGGGCATGAGCCTTGTGGACCGCCGTTACCGGGCCAACGGCGGCGAAATTGACCTGATTTTGCTGGATGGGGACGTGCTGGTGCTGGTGGAGGTCAAAGCCCGGGAGCGAGGCGGCCGCCTGGCGGGTCAAGCCGCCGTGACCCCCGCCAAACAGCGGCGGTTTGTTGCCGCCGCCAGAGCCTACCTGGGCCAGCATCCCGAACATAGCGGGCGCATGGTGCGCTTTGATGTGGTAACGGTGACCGGCGACGGTATCGAGCATCTTCCCAATGCCTTTACCGGATCGGAGTGGTAGCTACAGCGCCACCTCGTAGCGGTATTCCGTCATTGACTGATCCGAGCCCCGCTTGCTGTACTCCTTTTCGCTGACAATATGACCGCCGCATTTTTCCGCGACCCGTTTGGAAGCAATGTTGTCCTTGCTTACATCAATGGTCGCTTTTTTTGCGCCCTGCTTTCTGGCATAGTCCAGCATGCCACGGGCCATTTCCGTAGCATAGCCCTGATTCCAAAAGTCTTTATGAACACAATAGGCAAGGTCAAAAACCCCGTTTTCTTCGATAAAGCTGCATGTGCCTATCCGCTGATTGCTCTCTTTTAGCACGGGAATCAGGTAGCAGCAATCCGGGTCATCGCCCAGTTCTTCCAATTCCCGGATATAGTCCGGATCCGCTTCTTCCATGGTTTCATCCGGCAAAAACCGGCCCATTTCCGGGTCGTTCCAGATATGAAACGCCCACAGCGCGTCCTCTTTGGTAAAGCCGCGCAAAAGCAGCCGTTCGGTTTCGATGGGCTGTATCTTCATAGGATGCATTTTCCTTTCTGCCAATCACATTTGCTTTTTATCAAAAACCACCATGCCGTTGACATAGCGCAGCGTGCCTGTGGAACCGCGCACACTGCCGTTGGGCGCGGTAAGCAGCGCTTTGACAATTTTGGCGTTCAACTCCGGGCCTCCTACATTGGTAACCGCGTTCTTCCACAAGGTAAAGCCGCAGCCTTCCTGCCACCTGGAGCAGCCGAATGCCTTGCTGTTTTCTGTAACTTTGCCCTGACCGCAAAGGGGGCAGGTTATGTCCATCTGGCTTTGCCGCCTGCGGCTCTTGCCACAGCGTTCCTCTTTCGCGAAGGACACATCCGGCGCTTTCTGGTCCGCGTATTCCACCAGAAAAGCGGCCAATTTGCGAATGCCCTGCAAAAACCGTTCCTCGTCCCCCGCTCCCTGGGCGATTTTTTCCAGCGCCAGTTCCCATTTGCCGGTGGTTTCAGGCGAGGCGATGTCGGCGGGAACCGCTTCAATCAAACGCACGCCCTTTTCCGTGGCCATAATCTGCCGCCCCTTGCGTTTGGCGTAGCCGACGGTTATCAGCCGTTCAATGATGGCGGCGCGGGTCGCTGGCGTACCCAGCGAGCATCCCCGCATCTGCTCCCGCAGCTCTTCATCCTCAAATTGGCGGCCCGCATGCTCCATTTCAGATAGCAGGCTGGCGTCGGTATGCTCTTTAGGCGGCTTGGTCTGGTCGTTTTTCACCTGCACCTTGCGTACCGTGCGCTCGTCCCCCTGCCTCAAGGGCGGCAAATCCGGCTCCTCATTCTTTTTTCGTTTAGGCTGCTGATCCCGGTAAACGGCCTTGAAGCCCTCCTGCACAACGGATACGCCATTGGAGATAAAGCGTTCCCCCACGCTTTCCGTTACCACACGCACGGCGTTATACACATAGGGCGGATAAAACGCCGCTATCACCCGCCGGGCGATCAGATCAAACAGCCTGGCCTCATCCGGCGCAAGGGATTCCAAATTGACCTTTTTACCTGTGGGGATAATGGCGTGATGATCCGTTACTTTGGTATCATCAAAGATGCGCTTGGGCATGGGCACAGGCTTTTCCAAAAGGGGCTGGGCCAGACCCGCCAAAGGCGGCGGAAGGCACGCCCACGCCTTCTTTACCGACGGCCCCATGTCATGGGATAAATAGCGGCTGTCGGTTCTGGGATAGGTAATCAGCTTTCGCTTTTCGTACAGGCTTTGGGCGGTTTTCAGGGTTTTATCAGCGGTAAAGCCCAGCAGGTTGCTGGCTTCCCGCTGCAAGGCGGTCAGGTCGTACAGCTGCGGCGGCAACTCGCGCTTTTCCTCCCGGGTAACGGTAACAACCTTGGCAGGCTGTCCCTTTACCTTTGCCGCAATGGCCTGGGCCTGCTCCTGGGTGGCGATCTTCTTTTCAAAGCCTGGTTTGGTCTGGTCAAACCAGGTTCCCTGATAGTCCTCAAACTGGGCCAATACCAGAGAATAGGGCTCCGGCTTAAAGGAATCTATTTCCCTGCGCCGCTTCACCAGCAGGTTTAAGGTGGGCGTTTGCACCCGGCCAATGGACAAAAGCACATTGTAGTGCAGCGTAAAAGCCCGGCTGGCGTTCATTCCCACCAGCCAGTCCGCCTCGGACCGGCAGCGGGCGCTTTGATACAGCGCGTCGTAATCGCTGCCTGGCCGCAGCGCGGCAAAGCCGCCCCGAATAGCCTCGTCCGTCATGGAGGAAATCCACAGGCGCTGAAAGGGCTTTTTGCATCCAGCCATCTGGTAAATATAGCGAAAAATCAGTTCGCCTTCCCGACCGGAGTCGGTAGCGCAGATAATGCGGTCCGTTTCCCTGCCGTTCATCAGCTTTTTCACGATGGCGAATTGCCTGCGGGTTTTGGGCAGCACCTTCAGGGCCATTTTCTCCGGCAGAATGGGCAGGTCCTGCTTGCGCCAGCGCTTGTAGCGTTCGTCCAGCTCCTCTGGCTCCTGCAAACTGACCAGGTGGCCGATGGCCCAGGTAACCACATACCCATTGCCCATCAGGCAGCCTTCGCCGCTTGTGCGTGCGCCAATAACCCGGGCAATATCCCGCGCTACCGACGGTTTTTCGGCCAATACCAGTGTCTCCGCCACAGTCAGTCCTCCTTGCCGGTTCATAGAAAGAAAGGGCGACCAGATTGGCCGCCCTTGTTTGGTTTGTCATCAGACAGGCATGGTCTTTTCGTCCTTGTCCAGCATGGTGCTGTCCACGCCCAACTGCTTGGCCTGACGGTACTGGAAGTACTTGACGGCCACCTGGGGGAACAGAGCGTAGCTGAGCACATCCTCCTCCTGCTGATAGTAGTCGCGGATTTCTTCGCGATACTTATCCAGTTCCGGAGGAATATCATCGGCGGGACGGTGGGTAATCACCTTGTCATCTCCAATGCACTTCTTGCGCACTTCTTCGTTCACAGGAGCGGGCAGACGGCCATATTCGCCGCGCAGCAGGCCCTTGGATTCCTTGGTGACCATCTTGTAGCGTTCGCCGCTGAGGATGTTCATCACAGCCTGCGTACCTACGATCTGGCTGGTGGGGGTTACCAGCGGCGGATAGCCAAAGTCCTTGCGGACGCGCGGCACCTCGGCCAGCACATCGTAGTACTTATCCATGGCGTTGGCCTGCTTCAGCTGACCAATCAGGTTGGACAGCATGCCGCCGGGCACCTGATAAATCAGGGCGTTCACGTCGGTGGACAGCACGCGGGCGGGATCGCGCCAGCCAGCCTTGGTCAGGTCGGCAGCCACGGTACGGAAGTAGGCGGCAATCTCCGTCAGGGCCTTCAGGTCCAGACCCGTGTCATACTCAGTGCCCTGCAAAGTCGCCACCATGGATTCGGTGGTGGGCTGAGAGGTACCGTTGCCCAGGGGGCTCAGACAGGTATCAATCACGTCTACGCCAGCCTCTACGGCCTTCAGCAGGGTCATAGCGCCGGTACCGGTGGTGTCGTGGGTGTGCAGCACAATGGGCAGGCTGGTTTCGGCCTTCAGGCGCTTGACCAGGTTGTAAGCCTCATAGGGCAGCAGCAGGTTGGCCATATCCTTGATGCAGATGATATCCGCGCCCATTTCGGCAATCTGGCCCGCCAGCTTGACAAAGTAATCCTCCGTGTGAACGGGGCTGATGGTGTAGCTCATGGCCACTTCCGCCGTGCCGCCATATTTCTTGGTGGCCTTCACAGCGGTTTCCATGTTGCGCAGGTCGTTCAAAGCATCGAAGCAGCGAATGATGTCAATACCGTTTTCGATGCTCTTTTTCACGAAGAAGTCCACCACGTCGTCCGCATAGTGCTTGTAGCCCAGAATGTTCTGGCCGCGCAGCAGCATTTGCAGCTTGGTGTTGGGCATGCCCTTGCGCAGGGTGCGCAGGCGCTCCCAGGGATCCTCGTTCAAAAAGCGCAGGCAGGCGTCAAAGGTAGCGCCGCCCCAGCATTCCAGAGAGTAATAGCCCACCTTGTCCAGCTGCTCAAACATGGGCGCCATCTGGGCCGTGGTCATACGCGTAGCGGCCTGGCTCTGGTGTCCGTCACGCAAAATGGTATCTGTAATTCCAACCTTAGCCATTCAATTTCACCTCTTTAAAAACGATCAGCCAAACATGCTCAGCAGCATACCGGCGGCGATAGCGGAACCGATAACGCCAGCCACGTTGGGACCCATGGCATGCATCAGCAGGAAGTTGCCGGGGTTGGCTTTTTGGCCCTCAATCTGGCTGACACGGGCGGCCATAGGCACAGCAGATACGCCGGCGGAGCCAATCAACGGGTTGATCTTGCCGCCGGACAGTTTGTTCATCAGCTTGGCCAGCAGCACGCCGCCAGCGGTACCGCAGCCAAAGGCCACAATACCAACCACCATGATGCCCAGGGTCTTGGGCTGCAGGAATGTGCCGGCAGTGGCGGTAGCGCCAACGGTAATGCCCAGGAAGATGGTTACGGTGTTCATCAGGGCGTTCTGGGCGGTGTCGCTCAAACGGTCCACCACGCCGCTTTCCTTAAACAGGTTGCCCAGCATTAGGCAGCCCACCAGGGGCGCGGCAGAGGGCAGCAGCAGGCTTACAATGATGGTAACGGCAATGGGGAAAATGATCTTTTCCTTCTTGGACACGGGACGCAGCTGCTCCATCACGATTTCCCGTTCTTTCTTGGTGGTCAGGGCGCGCATGATGGGGGGCTGAATCACGGGAACCAGCGCCATGTAGCTGTAAGCGGCCACGGCGATAGGTCCAAGCAGATGGGGCGCCAGCTTACCGGTCAGGTAGATGGCCGTAGGACCGTCCGCACCGCCGATAATGCCGGTGGAAGCCGCTTCCTGAGGCGTAAAGCCCATGGCGGCATAGCACACGATAAAGGTAATGAAGATACCCAGCTGCGCGGCAGCGCCCAGCAGCATGCTCTTGGGGTTGGCAATCAGGGGACCAAAGTCGGTCATGCAGCCCACGCCCAGGAAGATCAGGCAGGGATAGATGCCCAGCTTGACGCCCAGATACAGGTAGTCCAGCATACCGGGGGTAATGGTCTTACCTGCGGTGGCCAGCAGCACGCCGCCCACGCTGTACACCTGGTCGTTGGCCAGATAAGCGCCGGCGCTGTTCATGATGACCTGAACGGACTTCAGCAGCACCTCACCAGTGTTAGCGTCAATCAGCGAGCCAGCCGCGTTGAAAGCGGGGGTGGCGCTGGCAAAGGAATCCACGATACGGCCCAGCAGATTGCCCGCCGTATCCAATATGGCTCCCTGCTCGGTTACCACATATTCCGCGGCATTAACAAGGCTGCTCGAGTTAAACAGGATACCGCCGCCAAACAGGCTCCAGTTGGCATGACCGCCAGCGAACAGTTCCTCGTGGTACATATCCGCCAGGGGCAGGTTGGTCAGCAGCATACCAAAGGCAATGGGAACCATCAACAGGGGCTCATAGCCCTTCACAATGCCCAGATACAGCAGCACGCAAGCCAAGGCGATCATAATCAGGGGCTTGGGGTCCTGAATCAGGGCGTAAATGCCAGAATCCTGGCAAAGTTTCAGCAAGCTCGCGCCAATATCCATGGCTTCAAATCACTCTCTTTCTGTAAAGATTGCTTAAAAGGCAAGATTTAGCCAATCACAACCAGCACGTCGCCACTGTTGACGGAAGCACCCTTGGAAACCGCAACCTGAGCCACGGTGCCGTCGCAGGGAGCCAAAATCTCGTTTTCCATCTTCATGGCTTCCAGCACCAGCAGCAGGTCGCCCTTCTTGACGGAAGCGCCCTGGGCTACCTTCACGTCCACGATGGTGCCGGGCATGGGAGCGCTAACCTTCTGACCGCCGGCCACAGGAGCGGCGGCGGGCTTAGCGGCAGGAGCGGGAGCGGCGGCCACGGGAGCGGGGGCAGCCACAGGGGCGGGAGCGGCTACAGGAGCAGGGGCAACGGCCACGGGAGCGCTGCCGGCGGCAACTTCTTCCACAGCTACGGAATAAGCAACACCATTCACAGTAATATTGAATTGACGCATGGGGTGAAACCTCCTTCATCGATTACGGTAGATTAAAAACGGCTATAGGTCTGTTCCTCACGACCGGCCCGGTTCCAGGCGGGAGCATTGTTGATATGGCGGATATGGCGAACCACAAAGCCCTTCTCGCCCTGCCACACGGCGGCAATGGCGGCGGTAATGGCGGCCACCACATCGGCCGGAATGCCTGCTTCCACCACGGGAGCCGCGGGGGCCTGGGAAACCTTCTCAGCGGTAACGTTATCCGTCAGGCTGTTCTTTTTTTTTTGACCAGCCATGGTAACCGCGCCAAGGATCTTGATAAAGCCGATCAAAATCAGCAGGCCGACAAAAACGACGACCATACCCAGGGCCATAACCCCAAGGCCAAACAAAAAATTCTCCATCGTTTTTTCTTCCTTTCGGCGTTACATCGGCAGGTTGCCGTGCTTCTTGGGCGGGTTGGAATCCCGCTTGGAGGCAAGCATTTCCATGGCGGAAATCAGCATCGCGCGGGTCTTGGCGGGCTCGATGATGTCGTCCACCATACCGGCCTTGGCAGCGTTGACCGCACCGGCCACATCGTCCACATACTGGGCGGCGTACTTGGCCCGGGCGTCCTCCACGCTCAGTTCCTTATCGGCCTTCACCTGGTCGGCATACAGCACGGCCACGGCGGCCTCCGGCACCAGCGCGCTGATCACAGCGCCCGGCCAGGCATAGGTCACATCCGCATTGGCCTTGCCGCCCATGGCTACATAGGCCTGACCAATGGCGTTGCCGGTAACCACGGCCAGCTTGGCGGTGGTAGCCTCGGCGTAGGCATACAGCAGTTGGCTCTGCGCCTTGAACAGCCAGCCCTGCTCCTGCACATTCTTCACATACACGCCGTCAGTGTTCAGCAGGCTGACCACGGGAATGGCGTAGCAATCCGCAAAGCGCACAAAGCGGGCGGCTTTCTGCATCGCGCCGGCGGTCAGTTTGCCGTTTGCGGCCACAAACGCGACGGTGCGGCCGCCCATGCGGGCCAGCGCAACCTTCACGCCGGGCTCATAATCCGCGTACAATTCAAGCGCAGTGCCATTATCCGCCAGCGCGGCAATCAGCGCGGAAGCATCGCCCGCGTCCACCTCGGGAATCATGCGGCTCATGTCGTCGGTATCTACGATATCGCAGTCCTCCAAATTGCTGGAGGGCAGCAAATCCAATACCTGCTTGGCCTTGGCCAGAGCTTCTTCCTCGGTAGCGGCGGTCAGCGCGCAGGCGCCCATTCCGGCTGCCACCTTAGCGCCGCCCAGTTCCTCGGGCTTTACGGCCAAACCGTTCATGGCGGCCATGACCTGGGGACCAAACACCATCAGTTCGCCCACCTTGTCAGCCACAATGTTTACATCCGCCAGCTGGGTCAGCAGCGCCGCGCCGCCAATGCAGGGGCCCAGCACCACAGACACGATGGGGCACACGCCGCTCATACGGGCCAGCTTGTGATAAATCTCGCTGTAGGCGTTCATGGCCTGCGCGCCCTCGTCAATGCGCACACCGGCGCTGTCCATCAGGGCCAGCACAGGCGCGCCGGTTTTGAGGGCCATGTCCAGCAGCTTTACAATCTTCTCGGCCTGCGCTTTGCCCATAGCGCCGCCGCGGACGGTAAAGTCCTGCGCAAAGATGTACACGGGACGGTTTTCGATGGTGGCGTAGCCCGTTACAACGCCTGCGCCCTCCTGGTTTTGGCTGACCAGCGCAAACAGTTCCACAAAGCTGCCGTCGTCCGCGATCTTGGCGATACGCTCGCGTGCGGTCAGCTTTCCGGCGTCGCGCTGCTGCTTGAGGCGCTTTTCGTTGCCGCCAAGGATGGCTTCACGAAGTTCCAGCACCTTTTGAAGGTCTTGAGAGTTGTACATGTCCGTTCTCCTTCCATTTCCATACGGTTATGGATGATAAGCAATCAGTGGGCGTGAGCGGATTACAGAAAATCCAACTTACACCCCATTTATTATCTTCCACTTATCCTTCCTGTTTTCCTTCTGACAATGATACTTTTCTGACAAAATTTTTTAGAATTGTCCATCTGCCCCACCGGCTTCTTTGCTTATGGCGTATAGACAGATGAACCTGCTCTTGCATTTGTTCGCCTTTTCAGTTGATTGCCGCTTCATGAAAAAACCACTTCCTGCTCATTCCATATAGCAAGAAGTGGTTTTCTATTCTTTTGTTACGCCAGCATTCGCAGGGCTTTGGTCAGTTTTGACGGATCGTTAATGGTCATACCCGCGCAGTCTTCGCGCATGGCGCTGCGCTTATTCCAGCGCTTTTCCAAACTGATAGGCCTTCTCCAGCGCGTCGCCGCTTTTTGCGGCCTGTCCGGGGAGCTCCAGCCCGCCGCAGAACAGGGATCCGCCCAGCGACGCTTTTTCAAAGCAGTCAATCCAGCCCTGCAAGCCGTTCACGGCCTTATCCGGCGTGTGAGGCTCGTCATCCGCCGCAACGGACAGCATGTATACCTTGCGGAAACGGTAATCCGCCGCGCAAAGCGGATTCAGCCGATCCAGCAGAGTTTTCATCTGACCGCTCATTTCGTAATAGTAAATCGGGGTGGAAAAAAACCAGAGTGTCGGCTTCTTTGACCTTTTCGGCAATCCACACCGCGTCGTCCCTCTGCACGCATTGCAGGGTATGCTGACAGGCCAGACATCCAATGCAGAATTTGATTTCCTTGCCTTTCAGGCTGATAGATTCCACCTGATGCCCCGCCTCCCGGGCGCCGTCGATCACGCGCTGGGTCAGCAGGTCAGAATTGCTGTTTCCACGCAGGCTGGTAGAAATCACAAGTACATTGCTCATGTTTGCTTTCTCCTTTTCTTATTGTCCCATTCTCCTGGCAAAATCCGCCAGAGCGTCGGGAATATGGATTTGCTGCGGACAGACCTTTTGGCAGTTGTGGCAGGCAATGCAGTTGGAAGGCTGCTGATCGGCCGGGAAAGACGACAAGGCCATCGGCGCGATAAACATGCCGGAGCCAGCCGCTACGCCTCGTTATACAGCTTCAGCAAATCGGGAATGGGCAGGTGCTTGGGGCAATGACTGACGCAGTAATGGCAGGCGGTGCAGGGTACGGCGGTGCGGCGAATCATGCCGTCCGCTATGGACAGAACCAGCCGCATTTCTTCTTCGCTTAGGGGCTTGTGCTGTTCAAAGGTGGCAATGTTGTCCCTCACCTGTTGCAGACTGCTCATACCGGACAGGGTAACGGTTACCCCGGGCAGGCTCTGCAAAAAGCGGAAGGCCCAGGCGGGAACGCCCTCGTCCGGCCGGGCGGCTCAGTCTGGCCTCATTCTCCGGGCGCAGCGCGGCCAGCTGACCGCCCCGCACAGGCTCCATCACCCACACGGGAATATTCCACTGTCGCAGCAGTTCCAGCTTGCCCTTGGCGTTTTGAAAATTCCAGTCAAAATAGTTCAATTCAATCTGGCCAAACTCCATGTCCTTGCCATAGGCTTCCAATAAAACGGCGAATCACCGGCAAATCCCCATGAGCGGAAAAGCCCAAATGGCGAATGCGGCCCTTGCGCTTTTGATCCATCAAGCGCTGAACAAAATTTTATCTTGCCCCCATTGACAAATTCAGATTTGCAAAATTCTTCCGTCCCCGCGCCATTGTTGAGATATAATACATAGGTAACAGAAAAGGAAAGAAAAAAGAGAACTCAAGTGGTAAGATAGCAGTACCAACAAACCAACCACCACAAAGGAGTTCTCCATGGACAGAATAACACAGGAAGCGTACTATCGTCAACGGGTTAATG
>CAKTUU010000037.1 GCA_934621505.1 uncultured Clostridia bacterium | reverse complement strand
TTATGCCTTTTGGGGCCGATACCCCCACCCCCGAATTTGTCGGAAATTCACGCGTGAGGGGGGCGCGGTCTCCGCCAGGCACACACGGGGATCTGACCACCCCCTGGGTGGGCACATCGACCCGCCCGGCGACTTCGCCAGAGCAAAGCGGTGAACTGTGCCCGCCCGCGACTTCTTCACAGCAAAGCGGAGAAGCGCCGCCCGGCGGACTTCACCAGAGCAAAGTCCGAAAGCGGAAACCCGGCGGCAGGTGTGCCCGGCGGGCGAAAAAAACCCGGTTTTCCGAAAACTTTTTTTCGCCGCCTACGCGCATATATAAGCGGAAGCGCGGCCTCCTTTTTCGCAAAAAAAGAACTTGACTTCTTCGCCCAGCGGAGTGATTGATGTAAGTGCCGGGCGTTAAACCGTCCAAAACAAACCAAAACCAGGTCAGGCGGGAAACGCCTCCGCCGGGCGAAAGGAGCACACCCCATAAAAAACCAGACCTTCGGCATCGAGATTGAAATGAACCACATCACCCGCGAGCGGGCGGCGCAGGTGGTCGCGCAGACCCTCGGCGAGGGAGCGGCCTTCAGGCACACGGGCGGCACCTACGACGCTTGGGAGGTCACCGGGCCTGACGGGCGAAAGTGGAAGCTGGTCTCGGACGCCAGCATCGCCGGGCCTCGCATACACGGCACCGAGTTCGTCAGCCCGATTTGCCGCTGGGAAGACATCGAAACGGTGCAGGCCTGCGTCCGGGCACTCCGGGCGGCTGGGGCACACGCCGACCCCTCCTGCGGCATCCATGTGCACATTGGCCTCGGCGAGCACACGCCCAAGACCCTGCGGAACTTGGTGAACTTGGTCAACGCCAAGGAAGACCTGCTGACCCAAGCCCTCCAAATCAGCCCGGAACGGCGCGGGCGGTGGTGCCAGCCCATCGACCCAGATTTCCTGCAGACCCTGAATCGCCGCCGCCCGGGCACACCCGAGGAGTTCGCCCGGATTTGGTACGACGACCTGAACTGGGAATGGCATGCACACCAGCACTACGACCCCAGCCGCTACCACCTGCTGAACCTGCACAGTGTGTTTCAGAAGGGTACCATCGAGTTCCGGGCTTTCAACTCCACCCTGCATGCGGGCGAGGTCAAGGCCTACATCCAGCTCTGCATGGCGATTTCGAATCAGGCCCTCACGGTGGCTTCCGCCAGCCCGACCCGCCCGGTCACGGACAACCCGGCGTACACCTTCCGGTGCTGGCTCCTGCGCCTCGGCATGAACGGCGAGGAATTCAAGACCGCCCGGACGCACCTGCTCAAGCACCTGCCCAGCAACGCCGCTTGGAGGAACGGTGCCGAAACCACCCGCCGGGCTTCCTGAACCCGGCGGCGAGACCCGAGGAGGACACAGCTTTGAAATCCACCCGCCTGACGAGGCCCGGCGGTACCGGGCCGAAACCGGGCACAGCAACGCCCGGTCGCGGGAAACCACACAGCTTTCAAATCGAGAAGGAGGACACACCCATGAGAGAAACCTTCGCCATCGGCGCACAGCAGTTCATCTCTCAAATCGACCCGCGCACCGGGACCGTGTGCATCCACAGCATCCACCCTTACGACGAGACCGAGTACCACTGGGCCAGACAAGGGGTCACCGGGTACAGCTGGTTCGTTTTCCGCGACGGAAAGCGCATCATCACCCTTGGCGGGAGCACACCGCTGACCCGCGAACAGGTCGCGCGGGAGCTCCTGAATCTGGACAGGCAGGCACACCTGACCCGGCGCGGCGGCATCTGGTAAGCCGTCCATCGACACACAGCTTTCAAATCTGACAGGGCACAGCCCGGAAAGGAACACAGTATGAAAAAGCAGGACATCCAGCGCTTGTACGAAGATAACGTGACCGGCAGAATCAGCGACGAGCGCTTTGCCAGAATGTCAGCGACCTATGAAGCTGAGCAGCAGACCTTGGAAAAGCGGGTGGCTGAGCTGCAAATCCTGATGGACGGAGTAAAGCAAAAGGCCATGAACGTCGAATACTTTCTTTCGCTGGTGCGGAAGTATACCGACATCCAAGAGCTGACCGGCGAAATCATCCGCGAGTTTGTTGAGAAGATCATCGTGTTTAAGGCAGAAAAAGTGGATGGTCACAGACAGCAGCGTATTCAGATTATCTACAACGCCATTGGCGCAGTAGAAATCCCCAATGAAAAAGAAGCGGCATAGCCGATATTTCTACCGAGTATGCCGCACTTTTTTCCGGGATTAAAAATCCCTACGGAGCGTTTCCGGAAAGGATGGCTTTTCCGTCAGGGGCAGCATAGCGGCGTCCACATCCGCGTACAGCGCCTGCCTGGCGGGGCTGCGGTCGTCCTCCGGGGAAAGGGCGGGAGGCTGCACATCAAAGGAACGCCGCCAGATATGTATCACCGCCAGCACCGCCATGGGCGCGGTAATAACGCCGTTATTGGCCAGCGCCAGCGCTACCGGCAGCGTTCCAATCAGCGTGGAGGGGAACAGGGCGAAGCTGAGCTTCATGGTCAAGTAGGTGGAGGAGAGCCACTTCACCACAAAGGTGCGGAAGTCGGTAATGGCCCTGGCGTACTTTTCATAGGACACGCCCGCGCGGCCAAAGGCCTTAATCACCTCAATGCCCTCAATGTATTCCACAATGGTGCTGTTCATGTAGGCGTTGGCCGTATCGTAGGTCTGAAAATTTTTGCCGCTGATTTTAAACGTCAGCCCCATGCAGAAGAAGGAAAGGGGAAACGTTACCAGCGACGCCAGCACCAGCCGCCAGTCAATGCACAAAAGCGCAATGATGCTTACAATGGGTAGCACCACATGTCCCGCTCCCTCGGGAATCATGTGGGCCAGCGGCGGCTCCAGGTTTTCAATTTTGTCCACCATCATACTTTTGATTTTGCCAATGGTGTGGTTTTCCGCATCGCCCAGCGGCGCGTGCAAAAAGCGGTCCGCCAGCCGCAAGCGCAGCCCTTCTATCACATGATACGCCATGTTGTGAGAAACGCCTGTGGACAGGGTGAATGTGATAATCTTAACCCCATACGCCAGTAGCGCCCAAAGACACCAGCGGATGACCGCCGCCGTCTGCGCCGTGCCCGCCGCAAACAGGCAGATGAGCCGGTACATGCAGTAGAACGGCGCAAGCCCGGACGACACGCTGATCACCGACAGCGCCACAGACAGGAGCATCTTCTTCTTTTCGCCCTCAGCATAGGCGAAAAGAGATTGCAGCCAGCTTTTCTTTTCAGGTTCCATTCCTTGTCCCTCTTTCCGTATGGTTTTCCGCGACCGGAAAGTTAATCCTTTCTAACCTTTTTCATTTTAGCCGCAGCGCCCCGCCAAAGCCATTCCATTTTGAGATAGGAATCGACGTTTTTGGGCGTTCTTTCCCATGCTGTCCGCCCTGTATGTTATGGTTTTCCCCCCATTTTCGCCCGTCAGGCAGGAAACAAGCCGTTTGACAGCGAATGCCTATTCGATAGATTTTGACATGGAAAGGATCGATTTTTGTGGCTTTTAAGATTTTTCTTTCGCCGCCTCATATGGGTGGGAAGGAAATTCAATATATTCAGGACGCCTTCGACACCAACTGGATTGCTCCCTACGGCCCCAGCCTGAACGTCTTTGAGGCGGAAATGGCCAAATACATCGACGTGGACGCGGCACTGGCGGTGGCCTCCGGCACGGCGGGCATTCATCTGGCGCTGCGCTGGTTTGACGTAAAGCCGGGAGATCTGGTTTTCTGTTCCGACTTTACATTCGCCGGCAGCTGCAACCCCATTGTGTACCAGGGCGCTCAGCCGGTGTTTATCGACAGCGAGCCCGATTCCTGGAACATGAGCCCCGTCGCGCTGGAAAGGGCTTTTCAATGGGCTAAAAAGCAGGGCAAGCTGCCCAAGGTGGTTATCATTGTGGACCTGTACGGCGAATCCGCCGATTGGGACAGCTTGATGCCCATCTGCCGCAAATACGGCGTGCCCGTCATTGAGGACGCGGCGGAGGCGGTGGGGTCCCTGTACAAGGGCCGCCACTGCGGCTCCTTTGGCGATATTTCCGTGCTGTCCTTTAACGGCAACAAGCTGATTACCACCTCCGGCGGCGGCATGGTGCTGTCGGACGCCAACCTGCTGGCGGTGGAGAAAATGCGTTTCTGGGCCACCCAGGCCCGGGAGCCCGTCATCTGGTACGAGCATAAGGAAGTGGGCTTTAACTACCGCATGAGCAATATCTGCGCGGCCATCGGCCGTGGGCAGCTGGAATTTATCGGCGAAAAGCTGGCCCGCCGGGCGGAAATTCAACAGATTTATGTGCAGCAGCTGCAGGGGCTGCCCGCCCATATCAAGCCATGCACCCCCAAATGCAAGCGCAACAACTGGCTGAGCCTCCTGGTGCTGGACACGGACAGTGTTACCCCGCCGGAGGTGGTTACCTTCCTGCAAAACGCGGACATCGAGTCCCGTCCCGCGTGGAAGCCCATGCATATGCAGCCGATTTATCAGGACGCGCCCTTCTTTGCCCATCAGGAGGGACAAACCCCTGTCAGCGAGCAGGTGTTTGCCCACGCCGTATGCCTGCCCAGCGGCGACGGCATGACCATCGACCAGCAGCAGTGCGTCATCGACGAACTGCGCCGCTGCCTGGCGGACCGCTGACTTGACCATGGCCTGCGCAAACTTGCACGCCGTCCCCTTGACAGCCATGTGGAAAACGTCTATAATAAGGTGTCGGCTATATAGGCGAAGCGTGTCAGCGCAAGCCTTGCTGTTTTGCGATATATTCCCTGGCTTTCCCCGCTACCCTGTGGGGTTTTCCCGGCTTCGCAGCAACGGGATTTGCTTATGAAAAACGTCTTTTGGGGACGTTTGTGTGGGTATATAGTTGGTATGCATACGCGAATAGGGCGCTTTACACCGTCCTTGTGTTTTCCGTGCAAGGGAAACGGCGTTTATGCCCGCCCGTTAAGCAGTTGTACATATAGCCGTGCGAGCTTCTGGCTCGTCGGCTTTTTTGCTTTCCCAAAAAAGCCCCCGAACATTGGACAAAAAGCATTGAAAAAAATGAGAAAGAAAGGGGCGCAGCGTAGTCAATGTCACCGATTGTTGCTATTTTGATTGCCCTAGCCACGGCCGCAGCGGGCGTGGCGGGCGGTTATCAGTACCGTAAACAATCCAGCGAGAAAAAAATTGGCCGTACCGAGGAATATGCCAAAAACCTGTTGGAGGACGCCCAGCGCAAGGCGGACGAAAAGAAAAAAGAAACCATTCTGGAAGCCAAGGAAGAAGTGCTTCGCCTGAAGACCGAACTGGACCGGGAGTGCCGCGACCGCCGGGCCGAGGTGCAGCGCAGCGAGCGCCGCATCCTGCAGCGTGAGGAATCCCTGGACAAAAAGCAGGACGCTCTGGAAAAGCGCGAGGACAGCCTGACCCAGAAGCAGGCCGACCTGCAAAAGCAGCAGGAAGAGCTGGACGCGGGCGAACAAAAGCAGATGCAGGAGCTGGAGCGCATTGCCGGCATGACCCAGGACGAGGCCTGTCACATGCTGGTGACCCGCATCCAGAAGGACGCCTATCACGACGCCGCCGCCATGGTGCGGGAAATCGAAACCCGCGCTCGTGAGGAGGGCGAAAAGAAGGCCCGCAACATCATCGCCCTGGCCATTCAAAAGTGCGCCGCCGACCATGTGGCGGAAAGCACCGTATCCGTAATCAACCTGCCCAACGACGACATGAAGGGCCGCATCATCGGCCGCGAGGGCCGCAACATCCGCGCTCTGGAAACCGCTACCGGCGTTGACCTGATCATTGACGATACCCCCGAGGCGGTCATCGTGTCCGCCTTTGACCCCATTCGCCGTGAAATCGCCCGCATTGCCGTGGAGCGTTTGATCATGGACGGCCGCATCCACCCCGCCCGCATTGAGGAAATGGTGGAAAAGGCCCGTAAGGAAGTAGACAACCAAATCCGCGAGGCTGGCGAGCAGGCCGTGTTTGAAACCCATCAGCACGGCATTCACCATGAGCTGGTCAAGCTGCTGGGCCGTTTGCGGTACCGTACCAGCTACGGGCAGAACGTGCTGAAGCACTCCATCGAGGTCAGCCATCTGGCCGGTATGATGGCCGCCGAGCTGGGCGCGGACGTGGCCCTGGCCAAGCGCGCCGGTTTGCTGCACGATATCGGCAAGGCCGTTGACCACGAGGCGGAAGGCACCCACGTAACCCTGGGCGCCGAGCTGGCCCGCAAGTATCACGAAAGTCCGGATGTGATTCACGCCATTCTGGCCCACCATAACGATGTGGAGCCCCAGACCATTGAAGCCGTGCTGGTGCAGGCCGCCGACGCCATTTCCGCCGCCCGTCCCGGCGCGCGCCGCGAGAGTCTGGAAAACTACATCAAGCGTTTGGAGAAGCTGGAGGAAATCGCCAATTCCTTCCCCGGTGTGGAAAAGTGCTTTGCCATCCAGTCCGGCCGCGAGGTGCGCATCATGGTCAAGCCCGAGGATATTACCGACGAGGGCACCCAGGTACTGGCCAAGGAAGTGGCCAAGCGCATCGAAAAGGAGCTGGAATACCCCGGCCAGATTCGCGTAAACGTGATTCGGGAAACCCGTTCCACCGAATACGCCAAGTAAGCCGTATCACAAAGGCGAGGGCAGGAATGTCCTCGCCTTTTGCATTGTCACCGTACATCTTCCCAGGAAAGGAAGCCATGGTACAGGGCCCGGTCCTTCTTCTGGCTCATAAAGTCCCGTATTTCCCCGGTTTGCGCGTCAATGGTCAGGCACGCGTATTCCAGACTGTAGCGCGCGTCGCCGGTTTCCTCCTGTCCATATTCCGGAAGCTCCTTCCGGGGGTTGCTCATGTACAGACAGCTTAGCTGCCATGCGGGAACTGCGTAAAAATGGTCCGTCTGGGTACGGCTGGAAACACAATCCGGGTCCTCGTAAAACAGGTAGCCAAATTCCAAATGGTAGATTTTGCGTATATGCCCGGCCAGAATTTCCCGTTCGGCTGCCTCAATGATTTTGGAAAAGCCGCACAGGGGCACATCGTCCGCTATGCGTTCTATGGGTTTCAGCATAGGCGCGCTGATATCGTACATATCCCGGTCAATGACCGATGCGTTCAGGCGAATGGTGGCGTTGCCTCTGGTTTTTTGATAAAAGGTGGCTCCCGCATGGTTCAGCAGGGGGATTCCGTTAACCTTCTGGTGAAAATAAATCATATATTCGCCCGGCGCTGCAATTTCCTTTGTCTTGGGATGAAAAAAGCGGAAGGTCGCCAGTTCATAGGGGTGCTCCAAATCCCAGTTGTCCACATCCAGACGCATAACGGACAGCGCTTCCCGGATAATATCGACGGTTCCCTGAAGGGTAAGGGAATTGCCCTGGGCATAAGCCCGGTTCCATTCCCGGGGATGGCCGATGCAGCCGTCGTTTTTCTTGTCCCGTTGTTGAGGAATGATCTCGATAAAGTCATCGGTCGCAAAGGCGAACACATTTTCCTCCGGGCGGACAATGAAGGTCAGCCCGGTTTCTTCCTCCGTAACCGCCGGTTCCGTGCGGGCAAAGGTCAGCCTTTCAATGGGAACCTGATGCACAGCCGGAATGACCGCCTCCACATCAGCAACGATGTTTCTCCCATAGGCCTCATAGGTTTGGCGCCACCCGGCCGCAGCCTGCTGCCTTACCTGGTCGATGGTATAGGCTTCTTCCGCCCCGGCCCAGCTGTGAAGACAAAGGAATAAGAGCAGCAAAACAGCCAGTCGCTTTTTCATTCTTCCTACCTCCTGTCGCAACCATTTGGTTTTCTTCATACTATAAGACGCAAAAAAGCCTCTTGAGGATTTGACCGCGGCAAATAAAAAAGGGCGTCGGATGCACGCGGCATCCAACGCCCTTTTCGGTTTCTTTGTCTTATTTTACAGCATCTGCATATATTCCACGGTATCGCCGTTAGCGGTGGTTACCATGAAGTAACGGCAGCCATTTTCCCAAAAGTCCAGATCCTGAATATCCTTTTTGATGTTCAGGCCCAGCCGCTTGGCCTCGGCGTAGGCCGCTTCAATGTCATCCACCCGGTAGGCCACATGGTCGATCAGCTTGGGATTGTTGATGACCGCTTCCCGGTCCGGTCCGCCCAGGAACTCGTACAGCTCCAGCATCACGTCGTCCTTGCGCACAAAGGCCACGTTTTCGGCAATTTCATGTCCCTTATACACCGTTTCGTAGGCCAGTTCAAAGCCCATGTTCTTGCAGTACCAGTCGATGGCTTCCTTGGTGCTTACCACCGGCATGCCAATATGCAAAAGGCCCTTGGTTTCAATCATGCTCCGTATCTCCTTCCATATTCACCCAGCGGTTTTCCGCCTGGGATTGATAACAGCTTTCCATCACCTGCTGAATATACGCGCTTTCCGCAAAGGACGGCGAGGACTGACGGCCTGCGGCCACATTCTCCAGGAAATTGTACATGCTGCCCGCGTGGGCCCGCAGGAAGCCGATGGCAAAGCGCGGGTTGGGGAAGTGTCCGCCGGGCTCGGGGTACTTTTGATGGCAGTCAATCCAGGTAAAGCCCGCTTCACCGCCAAGGGGCTGCTCCGGCCGGGTTGCGTCATAGAAGCGCAGGTAGCCCGGATTCATGGTGGAGAAGGACAGCGCGCCCTTTTCGCCATGAATGTCAAAGCGCAGTTCGTCCATCATGCCGGTAGCCACCTTGCTGACCAGAATTTTGCCGGTGCAGCCGCTTTTCATGGCAGCCAGGGTGATGGCGGTATCCTCCGCCTCCACGTTGACAATGGAGCCCTTGCCATCGGGACGCTGGGGGTAGACGATATCCGTAATGGTATACACATTCTGGTATTCGCCCAGCAGGTAATACATGACATCGTAGGCATGAGCGCCCAAATCCAGCAGCACACCGCCGCCGCCAAAGCTGCGGTTCTGCTTCCAGCTCAGGGGCTTGTTGGGGTCAATGCCGGAGGAATGCAGGTAATCGCACTGGTACAGGAAAATCTTGCCCAGGCGGCCCTCCTCAATCAGCTGCTTGGCCCGCATCACCGCCGGGTAAAAGCGCATCTGCAGCGCCACCTGGGTGGTCTGGTGAGGGTAATTGGGCAGCACGTCCAAAATTTCGCGGCTTTCCGCGGCGTTGGCGGTCAGCGGTTTGTCGCAGTACACATGCTTGCCCGCCTTCAGCGCCGCCAGCACCAGATCCTTATGGAACACGTTGGGCGTGCAAAT
Organism: uncultured Clostridia bacterium; assembly: GCA_934621505.1. GTDB lineage: Bacteria > Bacillota > Clostridia > Christensenellales > Aristaeellaceae > Limiplasma. The sequence goes on along the minus strand of CAKTUU010000037.1, from coordinate 10,680 downwards.
GCTGACCACGTCAATCTTGGGGTCGTTGATAATCTGCATGGGGTCGGTGGTGGCATAGGCATAGCCCTGCATATCCCGGGCTTCCTCCGCGACGTGGGGGGTGGTATCGCAAATGCCTTCCAGGCGTACCGTAAAGGGCAGATTGGAATAATACAGAGGGATGGTCTTGTAGCTGTGGGTATGGGTTTTGCCCATGAAGCCGTAACCGATAACGCCCGCGTGTAGTTCTCTCATCGCGCACACTCCTTTATTCCTGAATGCCGGACCATTGCCTGCGAATAGGCTCCAGCGCTTTGTAAATGTTGTGGTACATGGTTTCCGACGCCTGATAGGCTTCGGACAACTCCTTCCGGGGCTCAAAGCAGTCGCTCAGATGAATGACCTTGCGAACCGCGTCCTCCCGGTCCCGGTAGATGCCCACCGCGATACCGGACAGCAGCGCCGCGCCCTGGCACACGGCCTCCGACGATGTGGTGCGGTACACCGGCTTGCCGGAAACCGCCGCCCGCAGCGCCAGCGTAAAGTCGGACTTGGAGCCGCCGCCGCTGATATGCACCCGCTGATAATTCCCCAAGTGGGACAGCAGGCGGGTCATGGCGGCAAATTCGTAGGCGATGCTTTCGTAAATGGCCTTGTACAGCACCTCCGGACGGGTATTGGGGGTAATGCCCACCACCGTACCGGTCGCGCTGCGGTCATAATCCGGGTTGCAGGAGCCTACCAGGTGGGGCAGCACAAACACGCCGGTGGGCCTGTCCCCCAGCTGCTCCACGCTGGCGTCCAGCCGCGCGAACAATTCGCCCTTGCTGACGGACGCGCCGCTGTAACGCAGCATGTCCATCATCCAGTTCATGGTAAAGCCGGACGGGAAGAAGGCGTGGGAGATAAACTGGTCGTCAAACAGGTGGCAATAGGTGTTGATGCTGTTGGCAAAGGCAAAGTCGGAGGTATCCGCCGTGCCCGTCAGGATGGATACGCCCTCAAACGTGCCCGCCGCATCGCTGGCGGCTGTGGCGTCGGTAACGCCGCTGCCCAGAATGTTGCAGCACTGGTCATGGCCCGCGGCGGCCACGCCGGTGCCCTCGTTCAGGCCCAGCAGGGCGGCAATTCCCTTATCCAGCCTGCCAATCAGCTGACCGGAGGAAACCGGCTCGCTCAATTTGGCGGCGTCAATGCCGGTTACCTTCAGCATATCGTCCGACCAGCAGCGCTTCTTTACGTCCATCAGCAGGGTGCGGCAGCACAGGCATTTGCTGGAATACGCGCCGAAGCCCAGGCGGGTCAGGATAAAATCCTCGCAGGAAAGAAATTTGGCGGTTTTGGCGTACAAATCCGGCTGGTTCTGGCGTACCCACATGATTTTGGTGCCGCCAAAGGTGGTATCCAGCGGCAGGCCGGTAATGTTGTAAATGCGACGCCGCCCCAGCTCCCGCTCCATTTGGGCAATCTGCTCCCTGGCGCGGTTATCGCCGTTCATAATGGCCGGGCCTACGCAGTTTCCTTCCTTATCCACGGGAATGATGGTTTCGCCCTGGGAACTGACAGCCAGCGCCACCACGGGGTCCTCGTCCATCAGCGCCGATACGGTGCGAACGGTCTTTACAAACGCGTCCCAAAACACCTCTGCGTCTATTTCCATGCGGTCCGGCTGGGGCGTGCAGGGGGTATAGGATACGGAAGCCTGGGCCAGCACCTTGCCATCCTCGCGAAAGGCGACGCATTTGCAGTTGCTGGTGCCCAAATCAATGCCAAGTAAGCTCATGGTTGTCCTCCCAGTCGTGCCTTTGCTACCGCATTCGCCAGGTCCTCAGCCTGCAAATGCTGCACGGCGTATTGCTTGGCCGCAGGCGCGGAGATGCCATAGGCCGTAACCCCCATGCGCACATACGCGCAGGACAGGTTGTGTTCCATCAGATAAGCGCCCAGCATGGCCCCCAGCCCGGACGCCTGGTTGTGATCCTCCGCCGCCAGCACCAGCCCCGTGGCCGCCGCCTGGCGGATTTTTTCCTCGTCCAGCGCCTTGGGGGCGGATACATTCAGCACGCCGCAGTCAATGCCCTGCCGTGCCAGCAGTTCCGCGGCCTCCAGGGCTTTATGGACCATTACGCCGTAGGCGACGATGGCCGCGTCCCTGCCCCGGCGCAGCCAATCGGCCTGCCCATATGCGAAGGACTCGTCCCCGCCGTAGAGGGGCTGCCCATGGTCATTGGTCAGCACAGGCAAAACCGACCGGGGAACCGCCAGAATGCCCGGCTTATCCGACGCGGCCAAATACCGCAGCGCCCGGTCCGTCTGGTTGGGGTCGGCGGGCAGAATCAGTTCAAAGCCCAGCAGAATATTGCTGAGGGCGATCGCGTCAATCAGCTGGTGCGACTTGCCGTCCTGCCCCACATCAACGCCGCAGTGGGTGGCAATGACCTTCAGAGGAATATGGTTCTGATCCAGCACCCGCAACTGGTTAATGGGCTCCATCAGCGCGAACATGCCAAAGTCCATAAAGAACGTGCGCAGGCCGCAGGCCGCCAGACCACCGGCGGCGGACATGGCGTTGTGTTCCTGAATGCCGCACTCCACCAGCGTGCCGGGGCGGACGTCATTCAGCCCGTCGATGCCCAGACCGGCGGCCAAATCGCAGTCCAGCACGCAAATGTCCTGATTCAGCGCGGCCAGCTCCTTCAGCACATTGGCGCAGGCCTTGCGGCCATCCACTTTGTCATCGGCCTGATAGGTATGGAAGGAACCAGCGTTCAGGGGCGCGGGCCTGGTAATGGGGTCAGCCATATGCGCGCCGCAGAAGGGGCGCAGCGGCAGCGTTACCGGCGGCAGCTCGGCCGCCTGACGGTCAAAATGCTCCATGGCCTGCTGAACCTGCTCCGGCGTCAGCAGCTTGCCATGATAGTGCCAGTCGTCCTCAATTGGGGGAATGCCTTTGCCCATCACGGTATGAGCCAAAATGCAGGTGGGCCGCAGGGCGTTTGCAGCCTCCGTCAGCGCGGCTCGAATCGCCTGCAGGTCGTGCCCGTCAATGTTGATAACATCCCAGTTGGCGGCACGAAAGCGCTGGGCCACATCCACATCCAGCACCTGGGCGGTTTGTCCGCTGGACTGCTGGCGGTTCATATCCACAATGGCGGTCAGGTTGTTCAGGTTGTACTTGCCTGCCAGCTCCATGGCCTCCTGAAGCTGGCCCTTGCTTTGCTCGCCGTCCCCCATGACCACATAGGTATGGGCTTGGGTAAAACCGCGCAGCTTTTGGGCCAGCGCTGTGCCGCAGCCCTGGCTGAGTCCCTGGCCCAGGCAGCCGTTGCACCACTCCACCCCCGGAGCCATATTATTGGGGTGACCCTCATAGACGCCGGGTTCCCGGCGGTACTTCGCAAACAATTCCTGGGTATCCACAAAACCAAAGGCGGCCAGCACGCAGTACAGCGCGGGCGACACATGGCCCATGCTGAGCACAATGCGGTCCCGGTTGGCGTCCCCCATGCGCTCGGGCGAAATATCGGCCGTGGCGTACAGCATCATCAATACGTCCATAATGGACATGGACCCGCCAATATGGCCCGATCCGGCATGGTCAATCAGCTGCACCGCCTGCCTGCGCAGGGCGACAGCCGCAGCCTGCCAGACTTCAAGGCTTCTTTCGGTTGGATTCATTCAAATCACTACCTTGTTTCAATTTCTTTAACGGCAGGAACAGACGGCAGCAGGTCGGCGATTTCCCCGGCAGTGGCCAAATCCCAGGCAAAGGCGCTGGCGCTGCCGGCAGCCACGGCAAACCGCAGAGACTGAGCCGGCGACAAGCCCTGCTGCCTGGCCGCCAGAAAGCCGGCCACCATGGAATCGCCCGCTCCGGTGGAATTGCGCAGCGTGCCCTGGGGCGTGCCGCAGGTGAAAACGCCGTCGCCGCACACCAGTATCGCGCCGTCGCCTCCCAGCGATATCAGCACCTGCTGAGCGCCCATCCGGCGCAGGGCCTGGCCTTCCTGAATCAGTTCCCGCTGGGTGGGCAGCGGACGGCCCGCCAGCTTTTCCAATTCGTCCCGGTTGGGCTTAATCAGCCAGGGCTTCATGGGCAGCACATTTCGCAAAAGGTCCCCCGCCGCGTCCACCACCACCCGCACGCCCGCGGGCGCAAGCCGCTCCATGATGCGGCGGTACAAATCGTCGCCGCATTCCGCAGGCGGCTTTCCGGACAGCACCAGCGTATCCTCGCTGCCCAGGCGGGAAAGCTGCTTCATCAGCCGTTCCATGGCCTCCGGCGAAATCGCCGGGCCATTGGCGTTTATCTCGGTTTCCGTATCGCTTTTCAGCTTTACATTGATGCGGGACACGCCCTCCGGAAGCATCAGCAGCTCCTGGCAAATGCCGTCCTGATCCAGTCTGCGGACGATTTCCTGTCCCACAAAGCCCGCAGCAAAGCCCAGGCAGCGGGTAGGAACGCCCAGACGGGTCAGCAGAATGGACACATTCACGCCCTTTCCGCCCACTGTCAGACGGGTCTGTTCGGCGCGGTTGGTGGCTCCCGGCTGAATATGAGGCAGCCACAGCGCGTAATCCAGCGCCGGGGCAAAGGTGACGGTATCAATCATGCCGCCGTTCCCTCCTTAGCGATGCGCCTTGCGCTTGCGCAGCAGGTCCACATACACAGCCAGCAGAATGACCACGCCGCGGGCCACATACTGCCAGAAGGAGTTTACATGCAGCAGGTTCAGGCCGTTGTTCAGCACGCCGATGACCAGAATGCCCAAAATCATGCCGCCGGGGGTACCCACGCCGCCGGACATGCTGGTGCCGCCCAAAACCGCGGCGGCCACCGCGTCCGTTTCGTAGCCCACGCCCACGGCGGGCTGACCGGAGGCCATGCCGCTGGCCAGCACAATACCGGCAAATGCCGCCAGCAGGCCGCTGAACGCGTAAACAAAGATTTGTACCTTGTGAATGTTAATACCCGTAAACCGCGCGGCCTCCCGGTTGCCGCCAACGGCGTAAATCTCGCGGCCTATCCTGGTCTGGGTTAAAATCCAGAAGGTAATAAACAGCAAAATGATGGAGTAAAACACCGGGTAGGGAATGCCGAACAGGTAGCCCATGCGGATGCTTTCAAACGCGTCGTTGGACACACGGATGGGGTTGCCGTTGGCATACAGGTACGCCGCACCGCGGCAAATGTTTTGCATGGCCAGGGTTACAATAAACGGCGGCATATCGGTGTAAGCGATAATCAGGCCGTTGCACAGGCCAAAGAACAGGCCCACGCCGCAGCCCAGCAGCACGGCCACCGCCACAGGCTGGCCAAAATCCATAATGGATTTGGCCGCAACGCAGCCGGACAGGGCGATGATGGCACCGCCGGTCAGGTCGATGCCGCCCAGCAGAATGGCCATCATAATGCCGATGGTCAGGCAGACGTTGGTGGTAATCTGCCGCAGGATGTTGATGATGTTGCTGCTGGTGGCAAAGGTCTTGGTGGCTACGCTCAGGAATACGCACAGCACAGCCAGGCCGATCAGAATACCCATATTGCGGTGGGTATAGCTGACCACGTTGCGCACCACGGGAATCCGCTCTGTTTTTTCCAGAAAAGTTTGTTTTTTCGGTTGGTTATGCATGGTTTTCCCCGCCCCCTGTCGCGTATTTCAGGATGAGCTCCTGGGTGGCCTCATCCTTTTCCAATACCTTGTTGATTTTTCCGCCGAACATGACCGCGATGTGGTCGCAGATATTCATGATCTCGTTTAATTCCGACGAGATGATTACAATGGCGATGCCCTGCTGGGCCAGCATATCGATGATCTTGTAGATATCCGCTTTCGCGCCCACGTCAATGCCTCTTGTGGGTTCGTCCAGGATCAGCACCTTGGGGCTGGCGGCCAGCCATTTGGCAATTACCACCTTTTGCTGGTTGCCGCCGGACAGCTGGCACACCAGTTTGTCCAGGGACGAGGTTTTGATGGACAGCATATCCACATACCGGTTCACAATGTCCCTGCTCTTTTTGCGGGACAGGCCCCTGGCGGAAATAAAATCGTTCAGGACCGCCAGGGTAGCGTTAAACTCTACCGAGTTATTCAGCACCAGGCCCTCGATTTTGCGGTTTTCCGGCACCATTACCAGGCCCATGGACTGGGCGGCGCGGGGCGACGGCTTTTCCATCTTCTGGCCGCACACATAAACCTCGCCGGAATCCATCGGGTCGATGCCCAAAATGGAGCGCATCAGCTCCGAACGGCCCGCACCCACGATGCCGCCAAAGCCCAGCACCTCGCCCTGGCGCACCTGGAAGCTGACATCGTTCAAAACGCCCTTGCGGCACACATGGCGCACATCCAGCGCCACATCGCCAAACTGCCGCCTGGTAAAGGTGTAGTAGGATTCCAGCTTGGAACCTACCATCATGGAAATCAGGGTGTCGGCGTCGGTGGTCTGGGTATCGCAGGTGCCGATAAATCTGCCGTCCCGGATGACGGTAATACGGTCGGTAATGGTATATAGCTCCGCCATGCGGTGGGAAATATAAATCATACCCACGCCCTGCCGGCGCAGCCGGTTCATGATCCCGAACAGAATCTCTACCTCGGCCTCCGTCAGGGAGGAGGTGGGTTCGTCCATGACCAGAATTTTCGCATTCATGGATAAGGCCTTGGCAATTTCCACCTGCTGCTGTTGGGCAATGCTCAGGCGGCTTACCATTGTAGTGGCCTGAATGGGCGTGCCCAGTCCGTCCAAAATGGCCTGGGTATCCGCGTTCATCTTGGCTTTATCAATGCGGCCCGAACGGGTTTTGGGCTCGCGGGTCAGGTATACGTTTTCGGCCACGGTCATATGGGGCACCAGCATCAGCTCCTGATGGATGATGGAAATGCCATATGCCTTGGCGGACATGACGTTATGAATATGGGCTTTTTCGCCGTTAATCAGGATTTCGCCCGCCTCCGGGCGGTAAATACCCCCGAGCACCTTAATCAGCGTGGATTTACCAGCGCCGTTTTCGCCCAGGATTCCATGCACCTCTCCGCTGCGCAGGTCAAAGTTCAAATCATCCAGAGCCTTTACCCCGGGAAACGATTTGCAGATGCCGCGCATAACCAACAATGGATGCTCTGACATAGGGATCCTCACTCTCGCAGGCCGCTGAAAAAGCGGCTAAAATGGAAAGGCTGCCTGCGCCGCCCCTTTGCAGCGCAGGCAGCAGTGGTTCAAAGGTTACTGCCAGCCTTCCAGGCTGTATTCGCCGATGTTGTCGCCGTTGATGATGAAGGACTCAATGTAGATCTTCTCATCAAAGGTTTCGCCAGCCAGTACTTTGTAAGCGGTTTCAATGGTCACCTTGCCGATAGTGGCGGGGGACTGAGCGCCGGTGCCTTCCATGGTGCCTTCAGCAACGCACTGCTTGGCCTCGGGAGAACCGTCAACGCCCCAAACCAGGATTTCGCCCTTCTTGCCCTGGGAAGCCACAGCCTGCACGCAGCCGATAGCCATGGGATCGTTCATGCCAAAGAAGGCGGCCAGATCGGGGTTGGCGATGATCAGGTCCTCGGCGATGGGCAGCGCCACGCCGGTGTCGCCCTTACCGTTCAGACGGTCCACAACCACCACATGATCGCCCAGGGTGTCCAGCATGCCGTTGATGCGGGCGTCAGAGGCCACGTTGGAGGGGATGTCCAGGATGGCGATTTTGCTGCCGGCAGGCAGTTTTTCCAGCATGTCCTTGCCAACGGCAACGCCGGCGCTGTAGTTATCGGTAGCGATCAGCGCGTTGACCAGGTCCACGTCCACAACGTCGGTATCAAAGTTGATGACGGGAATGTTCTTTTCCTTGCACAGGGTCAGAACAGGCTTAATGGCGGCGGAATCGATGGGGCACAGCAGCAGGCAGTCGATGCCCTGAGCGATCATATCCTCGCACTGGGAAATCTGGGTCTGCAGATCGCTCTGGGGGTCGGAGGTGATCAGCACATCGCCATTGGCTTCCACAACCTCGCGCACAGCCGCTTCAATCTCAGCGAAGAAGGGGTTGTTGTTGGTGGTTACGGTGAAGCCGAAGGTAACGGGCTTCTTTTCCTCGGCAGTGGCGGGAATGGCGCATACGCTGAGCAGCATAACCGCCAGCAGCAGCACGGACAGGAACTTTTTCATGAATCGTTTTCCTCCTTGGTTCTTTGATTTGAGAGACAATGCTAGCTTTTGCCGCAAGCCGTATTCCTTTGTCCATTCCACAGACTTTTGTCGTATGTGCAAAAAATCCATAAAATAGACCTCCCGCCATTTCTGGAAGGATTCGGTCAACAAGCTGTAAGCCTTAGCTGTGACCTTATTCTAGATGATTCTTGCTTTGATTACAATGCATTATTTTGATAAAAATATACACTTTTTTAACACACAAAAAAGGCTTGATTCCTGTGCTTTTGCCTTTTTTTACCAAATTGGTTTGCAAAATTTGGAAAATGCCGATTCGCTGATAAGTCCAAAATATCCGCCGTCTATCCATCTGCATAAGCGGCGGACATTTTAGACCAAAAGGGACGCTTCCTGGTGAAAAACATATATATTGTCCCCTTTCTGTCCAAGAAAAGGCGTTTGTCACGATTTGGACCTTGTCTCCGCGCGGTATTGCCGGGGCGGAATGCCCACATCCCTGGTAAACTGCCGGGAAAAATACAGCTGATTTTCATAATGCAGGGCGGCGGCAATTTCCTTAATGGAATAGTTGCCCTCCGTCAGCATCCGTTTTGCCTGAGCCATTTTGACCTTAATAATGTATTTTACCGGCGCAATACCCATACGCCGCTGAAACAGCCGGGCGAAATAGGCGGGCGACAGGCCCAGTTCTTCCGCCACGCTGCTTACGGTAACAGGGGCTGCCAAAATATTATCATTAATATACTGCACCGCCCGTTCAACCTGGTCGTCCGCCGGGGCGCTGCTATCGGCCACCTCCAGCACGGTTCCCCGCCGCATATGCAGCAGCACGGCATACAGATAGGCGTTGAACAGGTCCTGGTCGTCATCCTGATAATTGCGCTGCAAGCGAAAAATCTCCGAGCATAAAAACTGAACCGCCCCATCATAATCGTGCAGCTTCAGCACCTGATGGTCCTCGCAAACGCCCTGCATAAAGCCACGGTCGCAAACAAAGTGCAGTTCATTGCTGCCATAGCTTTGCTCCTGGGAATAAAAAAAGCTGTGCTTTTGTTTGGGCGGCACCAGAACGAAGTCATTCACCTCGCAGGCAAGGACCAGATCGTTCAGGCGCAGACGGGTGCTGCCGCTGGTGATATAATTCAGCTCATAAAAATCATGAGCGTGGGGCAAAAAATGGTCGGACGCCTTGCAGCGCTGCATTTCTATAAAGCTGACCGGCAAAATTGCCTCCCGGCTCATTTTTCATCCCCCCTTCCTTCCAAATATATCAGCAGATTCAATTGATTGTAACGTAGCGGCGCGCCGCCTGTCAAGCAAGGGGGCGGCATGGCAGCTCGGGCGGTTCCATGCATTTGAAATGAAATGAAGGTGGTAAAGGAAAACAAGAAAATGTCCAAGCCCTTATGTGATAAGGATTTGGGCATTCCATAGCCGGTAAAGAACCGTATTTTTGATAGAAATTGTTTAAGGGAGCGCATTGTTTTAGCGCAGCATCGGCACTCCGAGGCAAGCCGGAAGTTGTCACTCCAATTCTGTGCGAATGGTAAACTCCTTCGGAAGATTGAAAATCTGATTTTTCAAAAAGATTGGGTAGAAGTATTCGTCCTTCAATCTGTCAAACTCTAACCATTCGAATACATGTGTATGTTTACCTTCCATACGAATAAAGCTGTTTCCTCTTTCCGATAAATCTGTATTTGAGCTATCCATCAAAAAATATATACACAGCTCGTGATAACGAATACCATCCACTTCTTCGGTGAAAAACGCCTGATTGAGCCACAATGGGCGGGCAATCTTCAGCTTCACGCCAAGTTCTTCCCAAATTTCACGCACCACCGCCTGCTCAGCCGTTTCGCCCATCTTAACCCTTCCGCCCGGAAGGTAAAAGTAGGGGGAACGTTCATCGTGCATCGCCAGAATCCTGTTTTCCGAGATGATCATTGCACACGCTCGGTAATTAAACCTTTGGTTCTCCTGATTGAACGAAATATCCATACATTACCCTCCTCAAAGCATGATTTGCCATATTTTATTAAAGTTCTGCTATGTACAAAATAAAAAAGTCCACCGCAATTCTATCAAAATGCGGTAGACTTTTGGCGGAGAGTTAGGGATTTGAACCCTAGTACGGCTTACCACCGTAACACGATTTCCAGTCGTGCGCCTTCGACCACTCAGCCAACTCTCCATGGTCGTTTTGTTACAGTCACCTGCAACAGTACATATTATATAAGGCCTGTTCCTGTTTGTCAAGGATTTTTTTCAAATGGCCCCTCGATAAAGTGTAGGAGCGTCAAACATAGGTTACAGCAAGTTCGAAAAGAGCAGTCAAGGGAAAGGTGGAGATTTGCGAAGCAAATACAACCTGACCTTGACTGTGGTAAGAAAGAAGTACAATGGGAGGGGGCTGTTCGGCAAAGTTTGCCGAACAGCCTTGGACGCTTTATTTCGCGGTGCGCCTGCTCCAGCCGGCTTTACCACATGACCCCGTCGTATTTTGCCAGCACCTGGTTGGGCGACTGCATGCCCAGG
>CAKTUU010000036.1 GCA_934621505.1 uncultured Clostridia bacterium | reverse complement strand
TTGCCGTGGTCAACGTGGCCGATCGTGCCGATGTTTACGTGCGGCTTGGTACGTTCAAATTTCGCCTTAGCCATGAGAATTCAACCTCCTGTAATCAAATGGTTCTAGAAGTGATGATCCGGCAGGGTCTCATGCGGTTGGAGCGGGTGATGGGAATCGAACCCACGTAGCCAGCTTGGGAAGCTGGAGCTCTGCCATTGAGCTACACCCGCATGTCCGCATGGTTATGACCGAATGCCACACATCCGATATTTTAACGTTTTTCCACTGCATTGTCAACTGCTTTTTTTGCTTTTCTGCCGCAAGCTCCATTTCTGCCGGAAAAGGCTCTAAAAAATTTTTTGAGCGCTGGCCATCTGACCCAGCCGCCGAAAAGCAACTGATTTTATATCCGCCCTTTTCCCCCTGCCGTTTGACAGGTTTATTGAGTCATCGCGTGAAAATATACCTTGACAGGCGAAGTATTATGTCATACAATGATGCCAGGAGGTGATCCTGATGCCTATCTCAGCCGATATCCTGCGCGGCTATACGGATACCATTATTTTGGGGCAGCTGCGGGATGGCGACAGTTACGGCTACCGCATCGCCCGGGCTGTTTCCACGGCCAGCGACGGCGCGCTGGAGCTGAAAGAAGCCACCCTTTACACCGCTTTTCGCCGTCTGGAAGCGGGCGGATACATCCGCTCCTATTGGGGAGACGAGCAAAGCGGCGCACGGCGGCGCTACTATGCCATCACCCCGGAGGGACGGGAAAAGCTGGCCCGCGACACGGCCGCCTGGCAGGAAACCCGCCAGGTGCTGGACCGTCTGGTAGGAGGCGAAAGCTCATGATGACCGTTCTGCGCAAGCCCCTGACCCTTTTCCCCCAAAAAACCTTTCTCCGCAGGCTGCGCCGCTTCAAGTGGCATCTGCCGGATTTTCAAAAGGCCAGTGCGATGCGTCAGCGACAGTTTACCAGCCTGTCCGCCCTGCCCTGTCAGCTGCGCCGCTGGTAACCCAATGAACAAGGAGGAATCCACCATGAACGAAACCATTGCCAAAATTGTAAACATGCTGTTTGACGATATTCAGGAAACTGAGGAAACCCGCGCCCTGAGGGAGGAAATTGGCGAAAACTGCCAGGAGCGTTATCAGGATTTGCTGGACAGCGGCATGACCCAGGACGACGCCATTCACGCCGTGCTGGAAAGCCTGAACGGGATGGAGGATGTGCTGAAGGACTATCCCCGCAAGCAAACCGCCTTTACCGGATGCAGCGGCTATTTGTTTGACCCTGCGGCGGTCAAGCGGCTGGATGCGCGCCTGACCTCCAGCGATGTGCAGATTTCCCCCACCCATGGCGACAAGATTCACGTTTTTTGTCCGGACACGGACGACCGTCTGCGCGCCGTGATGCAGGACGGCGTGCTGACTGTGGAGCCGGACCGCGCCGCCTCCCAGGGAGGCGGTCTGCTGGACCGCCTGTTCGGCGCTTTGGGGGACGTTCCGTCCACCGTCTGCATCGAGCTGCCCGCCAGCCTGCCCCTGGACCTGCGCGTTACCACCACCACCGGCGACCTGTCCGTAAGCGACCTGTCCCTCAAAAGCGTGCAAATCCGCACCACCACCGGCGACATTCATTGCGCCGACCTTGTGTTAAGCGATACCGCCCGGCTGGAAAGCACCAGCGGCGATATTCAGCTGAGGGGCAGCTGCCCCGGCGTTACAGCCGCCACCATCAGCGGCGACCTGCATATGGAGGGCGTAGGCCCCCAGGTGGACGTTAAAACCACCAGCGGCGATATCACCCTGGAGCCCGCCCGTCTGGACCGGCTGAATGTCAGCAGCAAAACCGTCAGCGGCGACCAGCGCATTCTGCTTCCAGAAGGAATTTCCATCGGCGTAAGCTGTCACACCGTCAGCGGCGACGTTCACCAAATGGTTCCCTGCCAGCCGGGCAGCCTCTATCAGCTGAATATCAGCAGCGTATCGGGCGATATCACCATCCGTTAACGCAGCGGGACGGGGCCCGTCACAGGCTCCGTCCCGTCCTTTTATCTGATTTCATTGACCGCTTTCCAAAAAGCGTCCGCGTTTTGCAGGGTATAGTGGGTTCCGTTCCATACATAGGCCTTGTCCTCAAAACGGTAGGCGATCTGCTCGCCGTCCGCCGCCACAAAAATCAGGGTCAGCCCCGCGTCCTCGGCACGCAGGTCCGTGGCTTCGCCAAGCTGGGCCTGATACAGCGCTTCCATCGCCTGCTGGATCGCCGCTTCGTCATTGACGACACGGCAGGTGCGGGCCTCGCCGTCACGAACAACAATCAACCCTGCCGGCGGTATGCCCTGCTGCCAGTCCGTCCACAGGGCGCATTCACTCTCGCCGCGCTGATAGCAGGCCACGGTATTCTCCTGGGCAAGGGCGCAGCCGCCAAGCAGCGTCAGCACGGCCAGCAGGCAAAAAAGACGTTTCATCATTCTTTTCCTTCCTCCTTATGAAGAAATTTCCTATCCATAGGATATATCCAAACCGCCGCCGGGTCAAGTCCGATTTTCTATTGACACGCCGCCGCCGCCGTGCTATCATGCCACTGAAACCAGATGGCTTCTTCGGGGCAGGGTGGAAATCCCTACCGGCGGTATAGTCCGCGAAGGAACGCTGTTGCGTTCCCCGATTCGGTGCAATTCCGAAACCGACGGTGAACGGCGCGCATACGCCAAAGTCCGGATGTGAGAAGAGCAGCCCGCCGCCTTTTGCAGCGAACGGTTGCCCCTGATGCGAAACAGCCATCAGGGGCAGTTTTTTTTACAGGAGGCGTATCATTCATGACTCAACGAACCCAAAAAGCCCTGTCCACCCGCGACGTAGCCACCATTGCCATTTTGTCCGCCATTTCGGCCCTGCTGTTTCTGGTGGAAATTCCCGTTGTGCTGTTTTACAAGCTGGACCTGAGCAACCTGCCGGTGCTGCTTGGCACCTTTGCCATGGGCCCCTTGCAGGGCACGCTGATTTTGCTGGTCAAAAGCCTGCTGGGGCTGCTGCATTCCTCCTCTCAGGGGGTGGGCGAGCTGGCGGATTTTCTGATGGGCGCGGCCATGCTGCTGCCCGCCGGCCTGATTTACCAGCGGCATAAAAACCGCAGGGGAGCCATTACCGGCATGGCGGCAGGCGCCGTCATCGCCACCGTGGCGGCGGTGTTTGTCAATTTGTATCTGCTGATTCCCTTCTATGGCGTGGCCTACGGCCTGCCGGTGGAAGCCATTGTAAGCATGGGGCAGGCCATTGTGCCCGCCGTCGACACCGCGTTCAAGTTTGTGCTGTGCATTACCGCGCCCTTTAACCTGCTGAAGTGGGTTGTCATCAGCGTGGTGACGGCGCTGATTTACAAGCCCCTGTCCCCCATTCTGCACGGGCGGGGCAAAACGGGAGGCCGCTGACATTGAAACTGGAAAGCCGCAGCGTGGAGCAGACCCATCAAATCGGCCAGGCGCTGTCCCGGCAATTGCAGCCCAACGACGTGCTGCTGCTGCTGGGCGATATGGGCGCGGGCAAGAGCGAACTGACCCGCGGCATCGCCCGGGGCCTGGGCGTTACCGGGTATGTAACCAGCCCTACCTTTACCATTTTGCAGGTGCATGAGGGTCGTCTGCCCCTGTACCATTTTGACTGGTATCGCCTGAACAGCGTGGAGGAGCTGTACGAGCTGAGCATGGACGAATACCTGCAAAACGGCGGCGTGGCCGTGGTAGAATGGCCCAGCCGCGCGGCAGAGGCCATTCCCGAAACCTATCTGGAGGTTTCGCTGGAACCCACCGGCGATGACTCCCGGCAAATCACCCTGACGCCGGTCGGAGGCTTTCACCCGCTGGACGAGGCCGCCCTGCAGGCGGACTTGGAAAGGAACGTGGCTTTATGAACCTGCTGTGCATTGATACTTCCGGTCCCGTGTGCGGGGTGGCGGTCCTGCGGGACGGCCAGGTGGCCTATGAGGCGGCGGCGGTCAACAAGCTGACCCATTCCGTCAATCTGATGCCCATGGTGGAGGAGGCTTTGAGCCGCTGCGGCCTGACCGTACCGGATATCGACCTGTACGCCGCCGTTACCGGCCCCGGTTCCTTTACCGGCGTGCGCATCGGCGTAAGCACGGTAAAGGGCATGGCCCACGGCGCGGACAAGCCCTGCGTGGGGGTGGACGCGCTGGAAGCGCTGGCCGCCAGCGTCTGCATAGCGGACGCGCTGATTTGTCCCCTGCAGGACGCCAGAGCCGGGCAGGTATACGCGGCGGCTTTCCGTCCGGGTATGCCCCCTGTGCGGGTGCTGGACGACACGGCGGAAAAGCTGGACGTCTTTCTGGACCAGGCCATCGCCGTGGCGGAAGGCCGGCCCCTGCTGTTTACCGGCGACGGCGTAAAGCCCAACCGTGCCGCCATCGAGGCGCGTCTGGGAACACGGGCCGTTTTCCCGCCCGCCCATATGGGCTTTCTGCGTCCCGCCGCGGCCGCCGTGCTGGCCTGGCTGCGGCAGGATCAGCCGCTGGATTATCTGAGCCTGATGCCCATGTACCTGCGCGCCCCCCAGGCCGAGCGTGAGCGCGCCCGCAAGCTGGGAGGCCAGGCATGAGCGTACTGTACCGCCGCATGACGCTGGAGGATGTGGACGCCGTTCACGCCATTGAGGAGGCCACCTTTCCCACCCCATGGAGCCGCCAGAGCTTTGTGGAAGAAATGACCGGCAACAAATGCGCCCTCTATCTGGTGGCTGTGGAGGGCGAACGAATTATCGCCTTCGCGGGGGCCTGGTGCATTTTTGAGGAAGGGCATATTACCAACATTGCCGTGGAAGCAGCCCATCGGGGCCGGGGCGTGGGCAGGGGTATTACCTGGGCGCTGATGCAGTACGCCGCCAATCTGGGCGTGCAGTACCTGACCCTGGAGGTGCGCAAAAGCAACCTGGTGGCCCAAAGCATGTACAAATCCCTGGGCTTTATCGAATTGGGCGTGCGCAAACGCTACTATGAGGATAACGGCGAGGACGCCTACCTGATGGTGTGCCAAAACCTACCGCCGGTTCAGGAGGATTTTGAGGATTGCGAATAGCAAAAGCGCAGACCGAATCAACAGGTCTGCGCTTTTGCTTTGTTCAGGCTTTGGGCACGCTGTTGGCCGCCTGATGAATCTTTTCCATCCGGCTGTCCAGCTCCGCGCCCATTTCGGCGCAGGCCAGCAATTCCTGATCGATCTTTTCCGGGTCGTCTACATTCTTTTTGTAGCGGATTTTGTGTTCCAGGCTGGCCCACCAGTCCATGGAAATGGTGCGGAACTGCACCTCCACCTTCATCTGCCGCTTCTGGTTGTGCAAAAAGATGGGAATGGACACAATCAGATGCAGACTGCGGTAGCCGTTGGGCTTGGGGTTGGCAATGTAGTCCTTGCGCTCAATCAGCTCAATATCATCCTGACGGGTCAGGCAGTCCGCCAGCATATAAATGTCGCCGGGGAATGAGCAAATCACCCGGATGCCCGCGATATCCCGCAGATTGGCTTCAATGCTTTCAACAGTCAGGGGCACGCCCTTGCGCACCAGCTTTTCCATCATGCTTTCCGGTGTTTTCAGGCGGGACTTGACGCTTTCAATCGGGTTGTGGTCATACAGCAGGGATAATTCCTGGTTTAGCACATTAAATTTGGTTTCCATCTCCATCAGGGCGCACTGATAATAGGTCATCAGTTCCTTATAGGGGGCGGCGTAGCTTTTCAGCCAGTCCTTGATTTCGCTTTTGGTAAAGCGGGTCAGCAGCGCCTGCTCCAGCGGGGTTAATTCCGTTTTCATTCTTTTTCTTCCTTACGGATAAACAGAATGCCCAACGTACCGGGGCCGCAGTGGGAGGTAACGGTAGCGCCGGCGGTCGTATCCAGAATTTCTTCAAACCCGGGGGCCAGGCGGTTGAT
Organism: uncultured Clostridia bacterium; assembly: GCA_934621505.1. Taxonomy (GTDB): domain Bacteria; phylum Bacillota; class Clostridia; order Christensenellales; family Aristaeellaceae; genus Limiplasma. The sequence continues at coordinate 14,904 of CAKTUU010000036.1, read as the reverse complement.
GGTCTCGCGCACGGCGGCCACGTCCTCCGGTTTGCACTGGGTATGGGTAATGAAAATGCGGTGCTTATCAATATCCGTGCGGCCGGCGAGCCTTTTTTCCACATAGTTCAGCATCACCTTGCCAATGTGACCCCGGTACTTCTGGCCGGGCTCCATGCGGCCGTCAATGACCTCAATGCTGGGCTTGATATGCAGCAAATTGGCCCCAAAAGCGGACAGGGCGTTGCAGCGGCCGCCCTTATACAAGTAATCGATGCGGTCCACCACAAAGCTGGCCTCCACCCTGGGCGCAAGGGCCGTACACCGGGCCTGAATCTGCGCGGCGTCCACGCCCTGCCGCGCCAGCTCCGCCCCATGCAGCACCAGCAGTCCCTGACCGGTGGACAGATTGCGGGAATCCACCACATATACGTTTTCCATATCCTTCGCCGCGTCGCAGGCGTTTTGATAGCAGCTGGAAAAATCACTGCTGATGCAGAAATGCACCACCGCGTATCCCTGATCCAGCCAGTGCTGGAACACCCGCCGGTACTCCACCGTGTTGACGGCGCTGGTTTTGGGCAGGGATTTGGTCTGGGCCACATAGTCATAAATGTCCTGAGGGGTAATTTCCCTGCCGTCCAAACCGGTACGCTCTCCCAAAATCACCGAAAGGGGGGTAATATCGATATCGTACTTGGCTACCAGTTCAGGGGACAGGTCACAGGTGCTGTCCGCGGTAATTTTCACCTTCATCGAAAGAACTCTCCTTACTTTGACAAACCGTCTTTTTGATTATCCCAAATTTGGAACCAAAAGCCATAGGCAAATTCCGGCAAATGCTTAAAAATAGAACAGTTTTCCCTGCTTGACCGGCGGCTGCAGGGTCAAAAACGGCTCCACTTCATCCTCATCCCACCGGGCAAAGCCAAGCCGCTGGGACTGGGCCATGGGTTTTAAGCTCATCTTTCCTCCATCGTCCGATATCTTTCCCAGCCCCACCAGTCGGGCGTTATCTCCCGCAAGGTTACCGTCCGGCGGTTTGCGTAATCCGCCATGATTTCCATATCCGCGTTTTGGGACGACAGCTGCAAAAAGAAGTCCCGGCAGGCTCCACAGGGCATTCCGCTGCCGCCGCCACAGGGCGGCTTGTCCCGAAAGGCAATCAGCCGCCGCACCACCGTTTGGCCGCTGGACAGGTACATATTCAGGGCAGCCACCCGCTCGGCGCACAAATTCATCACACCACAGCAGCTTTCGATACAAAAGCCGGTAAAAATCTGCCCATTTTCCGCTTCCAAAGCGCACACCACATGATGGGCATACAGAAAGGGCGAAACCTCTCTGGGCGCGTACAGTTCCGCGGCGCGCCGGTACAGCGTTTCCCAAATATCCACAGGCGGCTCCTTCCAGGAAGTTCTTTTTATCATAAAGCCAAATTGCAAAAAAGTAAAGGGCTAAACAAGCGTGACAATCCCCTGTCGTCAGCAGGGAATACCGTTTTTTTTTATTCCGCAACGTCAAACTGATCGCTTTTCAGAAAATCCGCCAGTTCCTGCCGGGCCCTTTCAAAGTCCACCTCACGGGTGGTCATGCCCGCATAGGTAATGGCCGTCATAGCATCCTGGGGCGGCATTTGCAGGCCCTCCACCTCCACGCCCCGCAGCTCCATGGCATAGCCCACGCCGCTCAGCATATCCGCCATGGTCATGTTGGTGGACACCAGATGGCCGGATACCTGCTCCAGCAAGGCCAGCGCGTCCTCCAAAGACGCGTCCGCGTATTTCTGAGCCAGGGTCGCCAGTACCGTGCGGATGCGCCGGGTACGGCCGGAGTCGCCATCCCGGCCCACTTTGCGAATGCGCATATAAATCACCGCCGCGTGACCGGTGAACAGGTAGGTGCCCGCCTTTTCCATGCTGGGGGTGGTAGCGTCCCGGGCAATGCGGTAGCGGTTCAGATAGTCCGCCTCGGCGTCGGTTACGGTAATGTTGACGCCGCCCATGGAATCAATGATCTTTTGCACATTATCCATGCTGAAGATGATGTATTTATCCACCTTTACCCCAAAATGGGTGCTGACCACCTGACACAGGGCCTCCGGGCCATAGTTCTTGGCGATATAGGTAAAGCGGCCGATGCCGCCGTCCGGGCGTTTGACCAGCATTTCCCGGGAAAAGGTGGTAATCATCACCCGCTGGGCCGACGTATCCAACGTGGCCAGCAGCACGCCGTCCGTATTGCCCAGGTTTTTGTGATTTCCCTGCCAGTTGTCCACACAGGCCAGCAGGTAATGGTGCTGTCCCGCGGGCGGGTCGGGCAGGGTGTCATAATCCAAAGGTTCAATCTCCCTGGGCTGAGCGGCCAAAGCCCCCGGCGTCATGCCAAGCAGGCACAGCAGGGCCAGCACATAGCAAAGCAAGCGTTTCACAATGCGTTTCCTCCGTATCAAAAAACCTTGTATGGCAAACAGCGCCATACAAGGTATACGAGATTCAGGCCGCAAACCCTTCCATTTTCCGTTTTTTGTTACGAAATTGTTATTTCTGCGCCAGCATTTCCAGCAGCTTGTTGCTGCGGGTCAGGAAGGCGGTTACCTCGTCCTTTTCCAGGGGACGGGTGCTCATGCGGGCCAGGTCGTACAGCTGGGCGGCCATCAGGCTGCGCTTTTCGTCATCGCCATCGCCTTCCAGGCTCTTTACCACCGGGTTGGAGGCGTTCAGCACCAGCGTATGCACCTCGGGCATTTTAAAGTCCTGCCCGTAAATGCGGCCCATTTCGCTGAAACGGCGGCCCTGCTCATCCTGGGTCAGCATGGCGGGCAGCGCTTCGTCCTTCAGGGCGGACAGCTTGACCGTCAGGTCGTCCTTGCCGGTGGCCTTCTTAAACAGGTCGTTCAGGCTGTTCTCCTTAGCCTCGTTCTGCTTCTTTTCCTCCTCGGTCAGTTCCCTGGTAAAGGTGGCGCTGTCCGCGTCCACACGGGCAAAGGTCAGGCCCTCCACCCCGCTGGAATACTCCATAAAGCTGAGGAAGTTCAGGTCAATCAGCGCGTCCATTACAATGACGTCAATATCCTCGGCGTCGTACATGGCGATGCTGGCGCTCTGGCGGGTAGGATCGTTGGTGTAAATCACCTTTTTGCCTACCTTGCCCTCATTCTTGGCCAGGTATTCGTTCAGAGTAAAGTACTGGCCCCTGGTGCTCTTAAACAGCAGGGTGTCCTTTACCTGGTCAAAGAATTTGGCGTCCCGCATGCAGCCGTACTTTACAAAGGGATGAATATCGTCCCAGTACTTCTGGTAGTTCTCCCGCTCGGTGTTAAACAGGCCTGTCAGCTTGTCGGCCACCTTACGGGTAATGTAGGCGGACAGGCGCTTGACGTAGCCGTCGTTTTGCAGGAAGCTGCGGCTTACGTTCAGGGGCAGGTCGGGGCAGTCGATTACGCCCTTCAGCAGCATCAGAAATTCAGGAATGACCTCTTTAATGTTATCCGCCACAAATACCTGACCACTGAACAGCTTGATTTCGCCCTCACGGGTGCCAAAGTCGTTGGTCAGCTTGGGGAAGTACAGAATGCCCTTCAAATTGAAGGGATAATCCACATTCAGGTGGACATAGAACAGGGGATCCTCAAAGGTGTGGAACACATCCCGGTAGAACTGCTTGTATTCTTCCTCCGTGCAATCCTTGGGTGCCTTCAGCCACAGGGCTTCGGTGGCGTTAATGCGCTCCGGACCCTTGTTGTCCTGAGGTTCTTCCTTGGTTTCCTCCTCGCCCTCGGCCCTGGTGACCTCCGGCTCCTCCTTGATGACGTCATAGTACACCGGCGTGGCCATAAAGCCGCAGTAGCGGTGCAGCACCTCGCGCACCCGGTACTCCTGCAAAAATTCCTCCTCATCGTCGGCAATATGCAGGATTATGTCCGTACCGCGGGTCTGGCGGCTGCCATCGGTCATGGTAAAGCTCATGCCGTCCTCGCTCTGCCAGCGCACGGGCATCGCCCCTTCGCTGCCGGACAGGCTTTCAATGGTTACCTGATCCGCCACCATAAAGGCGGAATAAAAGCCCAAACCAAAGTGGCCGATAATGCCGCCCTTGTTTTCGCCCTGGTAGTTTTTCAAAAACTCCTCCGCGCCGGAGAAAGCGACCTGATTGATGTATTTGTCCACTTCCTCGGCGGTCATGCCGATGCCGTTATCGCTGAAGGTCAGGGTGTGGGCCTTTTCGTCCAGGGTAACGGTTACCCGGTAATCCTCGTCCGCACCAGGGTGCAGCATTTTCTGCTTGGTAATGGCGTCGCAGCCGTTGGACACCATTTCGCGGATGAAAATATCCTTATCTGAATACAGCCACCGTTTGATGATGGGCATAATGTTTTGCGCGTGAATGGAAATATTGCCCTGTTGATTGGTCATGGTTTCTTCTCCTCTCCCAGGAATGGGGTATTTTGCAGCGGAAAAAAGGCTGCAAGGATATTGTAGCACCGTGCAAGGCAAAATGCAACGAAAAATTAGCACTCATTTAAAAAGAGTGCTAACAATTTAAACTTTGTTCATTTTTGACACGGGACGGCTACCATGCTATACTGCTCCTATCTGTTCAAGGAGGAATCTATCCATGAAGTTAGCCGAAGCCCTGGCCCTAAGGGCCGATTTAAAAAAAAGAATCGATCAGGTGGAATGCCGCCTGGTGCTTAACGCCAAGGTGCAGGAGGGCGAAGCGCCGGCGGAGGACCCGGAGGCCCTGCTGGCAGAGCTGGACGGGCTGTTTATCCAGCTGGAGCGGCTGATGACCCGCATCAACCTGACCAACGCCCAAACCAGCGGGAATGGTGAAAGCCTGACCGCCCTGCTGGCCCGGCGGGACTGTCTGACGCAAAAATGCGGCGTGCTGCGCAATTTTCTCTCCAACGCCAGCGACCTGGTCAACCGCAGCGCCCGCACCGAGATCAAGGTACTCAGCACCATTAACGTACAGCAGAAGCAAAAGCAGCTGGACGAGCTCAGCAAAGAGCTGCGGGAACTGGATTTGCGCATTCAGGGGCTGAATTGGACCACTGATTTGCAATAAACCCGTCGGCAGGTAGCGGCTGGCAGGCGAGCGCGATCTCTGCGGCTGAGAACGAGTCCGCGTCATATGATGAAACGCCCGGAGCGCGTATGCTGATGATCAGGCTCCTTCTGCTGACACGCGCAAAAGGCACCGTGCATTTTTACCACCACAGCGCTGATGCCGCCCGCGAGGGTGGGAATGGGGATAAAACAGAAGCGGGAGCCCGTTTTGCGGCTCCCGCTTCTGTTATTTCCGCTTCCAGTGGTTCAGCTTGGGCAATTCCTTTTGAAAGTATACCCGGGCCTGTTCCCTGGGAAAGGGCGAATGCTCCGCCATAAAATCAATCAGCTGGTCCATACTGGCATAGACAAACTGGCCGTTTGCATAGCACCATTTGCAGTATTCCTCGTTCATCGCTCCATCTGGTTCACGGCTGATGATCCCGTCCTCCAGCGGCATGCCGCAGCATTGGCAAAACAGCTGCCGGGGCGACCCCAGCAGGGTGTTGATGGACACGTCAAAAAGGCGTGACAGCAACTTCAGCGTTTCCGGGTTGGGCACCGTTTCCCCCGTTTCCCAGCGGGATACCGCCTGACGGGTCACATAAACCTTTTGGGCCAGTTCTTCCTGGGACAGTCCCTGCCTGGCGCGCAGTTTCAAAAGAATCTCTCGGGTTTCCATGGCTTTCTTCACCTCGTGAAGCATTGTACCATTCCATTCGTCCGCCGCCAAGCAACCGTCTGTTGCTATTTGCGCCACACCATTTTGTTCACCACGCCGGTATAGCTCTGAATAATCTTGACCACCTTTGTGGATACGTTCTCCTCCACATAATCCGGCACAGGAACGCCGTTATCCCCATTGCGGTTCATGGCGACGGCGGTATCCACCGCCTGCAAAAGCGAATTGCCTTCGATGCCCGCCAGGATAAAGCATCCCTTATCCAGCGCCTCGGGCCGTTCGGTGCTGGTGCGAATGCACACCGCCGGGAAGGGCCGCCCTATGCTGGTAAAAAAGCTGCTTTCCTCCGGCAGGGTGCCGCTGTCGCTGACCACGCAAAAGGCGTTCATTTGCAGGCAGTTGTAGTCGTGAAAGCCCAGCGGTTCATGCCGGATGACCCGCTTATCCAGCGCAAAGCCGCTTTGCTCCAGACGCTTGCGGCTGCGGGGATGGCAGCTGTACAAAACGGGCATATCATACTTTTCCGCCATCTGGTTAACGGCGGTAAACAGGCTGATAAAGTTTTTTTCCGTATCGATGTTTTCCTCCCGGTGGGCGGACAAAAGAATGTACCTGCCCTTTTCCAGCCCCAGGCGGGTATGAATATCGCTGTTTTCGATCTGCTTCAGGTTCTGGTGCAGCACCTCCGCCATGGGGCTGCCGGTTACATAGGTACGCTCTTTGGGCAGGCCGCATTCCGCCAGATAGCGGCGCGCGTGCTCGGAATAGCACATATTTACATCGCTGATGATATCCACCATGCGGCGGTTGGTTTCCTCCGGCAGGCATTCGTCCTTGCAGCGGTTCCCCGCCTCCATGTGAAAAATGGGGATGTGCAGCCGCTTGGCCCCAATAACGCTCAGGCAGCTGTTGGTATCGCCCAGCACCAGCACTGCGTCGGGCTGAAGCCGTACCATCAGGTCATAGCTTTTGGCGATGATGTTGCCCATGGTCTGCCCCAGGCTGTCCCCCACCGCGTCCAGATAAACCTCCGGGTCGTCCAGACGCAGGTCGTGAAAAAACACGCCGTTCAGGTTGTAGTCGTAATTTTGGCCGGTATGGGCCAAAAGGGTATCAAAATACCGGCGGCATTTTTGAATCACCGCCGCCAGCCGGATAATCTCCGGACGGGTGCCCACAATAATCAGCAGCTTCAGTTTGCCGTTATTCTGAAAAGATACGTCTGTCATCATTACCGGTCCGCCTTTGCTGAGAAATCCCTTTGATTTTATCACCATTTCCGCAAAAGTGCAATCCGGCGCACATTTCTGTTTACACTCCTCCTGCAAACGGGTATAATGGAAAAAGAGGAACTTTGTTTGGCAATTTCCGCTGAAAGGAGCCGTTTATCATGAAAATTACTCAGGATATTCGTTATATCGGCGTAAACGATCATCAGGTGGACCTGTTTGAGGGGCAGTACCGGGTTCCCGCCGGTATGGCCTACAATTCCTACGTCATTCTGGATGCAAAAATTGCGGTGATGGACACGGTGGACCAGCATTTTACCCATGAATGGCTGGACAAGCTGGCGGAAGCGCTGAACGGCCGCCAGCCGGATTACCTGATTGTGCAGCATATGGAGCCGGACCATTCCGCCAACATTCAAAACTTTTTAAAGGTTTATCCCGAGGCCACGGTGGTGGGCAACGCCAAAACCTTTGCCATGATGGATCAGTTTTTTGGTGCGGAAGTGTGCCAGCATAAGCTGACGGTGGCAAACGGCGACAGCCTGTCCCTGGGCCGTCATCAGCTGACCTTTGTTTTTGCCCCCATGGTGCACTGGCCGGAGGTTATGGTTACCTATGACGCCGCGGACAAGGTGCTGTTCTCCGCCGACGGCTTTGGCAAGTTTGGCGCTCTGGATGTGGACGAGCCATGGGCGGACGAGGCCCGGCGCTACTACATCGGCATTGTGGGCAAATACGGCGCGCAGGTGCAGGCGCTTTTGAAAAAGGCCGCCCAGCTGGATATTCAGACCATCTGCCCCCTCCACGGCCCGGTGCTGACGAACAACTTGCCTTATTATCTGAACTTGTATAACACCTGGTCCTCCTACGCCGTGGAGGAAGAAGGGGTTGTGGTTGCCTACACATCCGTATACGGCAATACCCGCAAGGCGGCGGAGCTGCTGGCGGACAAGCTGCGCGCCTCCGGATGCCCCCAGGCGGTTGTGCATGACCTGGCCCGCTGCGACATGGCTCAGGCCGTGGCGGACGCCTTCCGCTACGGCAAGCTGGTGCTGGCCACAACCACCTATAACGCCGAATTGTTCCCCTTTATGAAGCAGTTTATCGACCATTTGACCGAGCGCAATTTCCAAAACCGCACGGTAGGCCTGATTGAAAACGGTTCCTGGGCGCCCATGGCCGCCAAAATCATGAAGGGCCTGTTTGAAAAGAGCAAAAACATCACCTGGCTGGAAAACACCGTCACCATTCGCTCCGCCATGACCACGGACAACCGGGACGGCTTGCAGCGCATGGCGGACGAGCTGTGCCAGGAATATGTGGCCCGCTCCGCAGACGGCGCGGATAAGCACAATATGAACGCCCTGTTCCGCATCGGCTATGGCTTGTATGTGGTAACCAGCAATGACGGCAGGCAGGATAACGGCCTGATTGTCAATACGGTGGCGCAGGTCAGCGACAGCCCCGCCCGTATTGCGGTAACCATCAACAAGGCCAACTATTCCCACCATGTCATCCGCCAAACCGGCAAAATGAATGTGAACTGCCTGTCGGTAGACGCGCCCTTTGAGGTCTTTGAAACCTTCGGCTTCCAAAGCGGCCGCAACATCAACAAATTTGCCGGAACGGACCCTGTCCGGCTGGACAACGGCCTGGTGATTCTGCCCCGGTACATCAACGCGGCCATCAGCCTGCAGGTAACCGACTATGTGGATTTGGGCAGCCACGGCATGTTTATCTGCACCGTCACCGAGGCCCGGGTCATCAACGACAAGGATACCATGACCTATACCTACTACCAGCAAAACGTCAAGCCAAAGCCGCAAACCCAGGGCAAAAAGGGGTTCGTGTGCAAAATCTGCGGCTATATTTATGAAGGCGACACCCTGCCGGAGGATTTTATCTGCCCCCTGTGCAAGCATGGCGCGGCGGATTTTGAACCCATTCAAGGCTGACGTTCCCTCGACCTGACGAGGGACAATCGTTTCGGTGGAGCCGAAAACTCCCCGTCCGGCTGGATACCGCGTACGGCAAATGTGAACCATCCCATTTGCCGACTCCTGAATGGATGCTTTCACATGCTACAGCGTCTGCCCGTCAAAAGCGAGCAGACGTTTCTTTCGCATACGAAAAAAAGCCGTGGGAAAAATCCCCACGACTTTTTGTTAGAAGCCACGCTCAACCTGCCGCTGAAACATACGCAACGCGCAGGCCGGCGGCAACTTACCATTACTGAGCCATCTGCTTCGCCAGACGAGCCTTTTTACGGTTCGCGGTGTTCTTGTGCAGAATGCCCTTGGCAACGGCTTTATCGATAGCGGAGGTGGTGAGGCTGTACTGAGCGCCAGCATTGGCGGGAGCAGTCGCAACCTCCGTCTCAAACTTCTTGATCGCAGTCTTCACCTTGGACTTCACGATACGGTTGCGGAGATTCTTGGTCTCGTTCACCTTCACGCGCTTAATGGCGGACTTGATATTCGGCACCGGGGTTCACCTCCTTAAGTTCTTCAATCGCATTGGTAATTGTACCATGAATTTTGACAAAAAGCAATACCTAAAATCGCATTTTTCACACCAGCAGTCCGCACACAAAAACCGCCAGGCAGGAGGCGGCGGCCACCGTCAGCAGGCTTTTGCCCATCCAGCCAAGGACCAGGGCCGCCACCGTGCCCGCCAAAGCCGTATACACATTGCCCGTGGAGGAAAACACCGCCGGAAAAGTCATGGCCCCCAGCACCGCGTAGGGCACATAAAACAAAAAGGACTGCAAAAAACGGCTTTTCACCTTGCCGCGAATGGCCGCCAGCGGCAGCATGCGAATCAGGTAGGTAACCCCGGCCATTACCAGCACATAGGGAATGTACTTACTCCAGCTCATCCGGCTCCTCCTTTTCTACGGGGCGGGGCATCAGCCACGCTCCCAGCGCCGAGGCAATGACCGCGCACAGAATGATGCGGAACCCATCCGATATAAAGGACAGCGCGGGCAGCAGCGTCATCAGGCAGCTCATGGCCACGGACAGAAGAATCACCGCCCGCACCTCCCGATAGCGGCGGAAGGGGGGCAGAATAATGGCGATAAACATGCCGTAAATGGCGATGCCCAACGCCTGGGTAACCGCCTGAGGCAGGATGCTGCCCGCCAGCGCCCCCAGCAGCGTGCCCAGAGTCCAGCCAATCCATGGTCCATTGGTCAGACCGTATAAATACGCCCTGCCGATTTTGCCCGGCTGCTGGGACGCTACCGCAAACACCTCGTCCGTATTGCCAAAGGCCAGCAGCATCCGGTTCAGGGTGTTCATGGTGCCGTCCAGCTTCTGGCTCAGGCTCAGGCTCATCAGGGCGTAGCGCAGGTTAATGGTCAGCTGGGTCAGCGCCATTTCCAGCAGTGGAGCGCCCGCCGCCATCAGCTGCAGGCCCGCCAGCTGACCCGCGCTGGTCATATTGGTCAGCGAAATCAGCGTGGCCTGTAGTGGGGTCAGCCCCAGGGACGTGGCCTGTATGCCAAAGGCAAAGGATACCGATACATAGCCCAGTGCGATGGGCATCCCATGCAGCAGGCCCCGCCTGTAATCCTTGTTCACAGTCATCTTCTCCTGTATGCTTTTTCCAGTTTTGCTTTAAACGCACGGCAGCGTGCCCCGCCAAAGGGGCACGCCTCAGGCCGTCAAAAAAGCTCGCCTGAGGGCGATCTTTTCTGACGGGAAGCGCTCTTTGCCTACTCGCCTGCGGCTCGCCGGGCGGCAAAGAGCGTAAGGAAAGCCTTGCTGCGCAAGGCAGCCGAAACCGACGTACACGCCGCCGGTTTCGGAACCAAAATCGGAGGGCTGCGGCCCTCCGATGCCTCCCAGGGGTTTTTCAACAGGCTGAGCGTGCCCCGCCAAAGGGGCACGCCTCTTGCTTTTATTGTAATCGCATTATCTGCGCCGTCCGCGCAGGCTGTCAATCAGCACGTTAATGCCAAACAGGCTGAACAGCCACCCAAGGGGTGAGCAGCCGCAGCCGTACTGCCGGTAATTTCGGTTCTGCCGTCCTTTGCGGGCAGGCTTGCTCTGGCTGAACACGATGCCAATCAGAATGACCAGTACAATCCATTCTCCGGCGCTCATGCCGTTGCTTTTCTGTTTGTACTCCATCTGGTATTCCTGATGGCTTTCGCTGGTATCATAAATATTCTGCATCACCTCGGACCATAGCTGGCTGCCGTAGTCCGTAGCGGAACTGGTGGTTTCCACCGACCCAAACAGCTTGCCCAGACGAATTTCCTGATTCAGCTGCTTGCCAATCAGCGCGTTCATGGCCTTAAAATAGGCGTTAAAGGCCGCGTCATACTGCTGGCCGCGAAACAGGCTGCTGAAGGAGGAGGACGTGTACATCAGATTTTCCGCGTTATTTTTGCCCAGCTTTTTCTGCACGTTTTTGCCAAGAGCCGTGGCAAAGCTATCCTCACCCGCCGCTCCCAGCAGCAGCAGATCGTCGTCGCCCAAGGCCCATTTTTCAAACAGCTGGTTGGCGTAGGTTTGCGCGTCCAGCCCGTCCAGAAAATGCACAATCGCCACATGGATGGATATGTCGGTTTTCTCCTGCACCTTCTGGGCATATTCCGCAATATCCGCGGCGGTTTGCTGCCCCAGCACATCCGCATCGTCGGTCACAGCGTCCCGCATGGCAGGCATACGGGCGGCGGCCAGGGCGCAGGCGGGCAGCACCACAGCCAGGCACAGGCATAGGATGCGGATGACGTTCTTTTTCATCTTCCTCATCCCTCCTTACTGGTACAGGGGGCAGGGCTTAACGCCCATCCACCTGGCAAACACGCCGATCACCGGCGTGTTCAGCTGGTCGTTAAAGCTCTGGGCCGCCTGGTTATAGGTTTCCGCTGCGGCGCTGCCGGACAGGTTGCTCATATCGCCCGTCAGCATATCCAGATATTTTTGGTCCCGCTGGCTTTGCTGAAAGCTGTCGCTGCTTTTCAGCTTCCGGCTGACGGCGGCGGCGGCGGTTTCCAGCCGTACATCCGCGGCCTTCTTCTCCTCCAGAGAAGTCTGGCTGCTTTGCAGCGCACGGCTGGCGGCCTCCAGCGCCGCCAAATCCTCATCGCCGGCCGCCAGGTGCCGCTTCGCCACCACCGACAGATTCAGCCCGTCGGCCCCACGGTAGCCAAGCACATCCAGCAGTCCGTTTTCGCTTTCCAGGCAGGCCGTCACCTGGGCCTTTTCATCGTGAAATCCACGCACAGTGCCAAATACCAGCCCAAAGATCACCAGTGCCAGCGAAATGACCAGGCACAGCCAAATGGGCAGTTTCGTTTTCATGAAATCTGGATTCTTCCTTTCGTCAGGGGGTTACTTTTTCAGGTCAAGCAGCTTCTGCTTCAGCTCGGCCTCCATGGCGGCCATCTTCTGCTCCGCGTCCAGACGCTGGGCGCGGCCCTCGTCCTGAATCTTCATCACTTCGTTAATGGTATCGATCAGGCTCTGGTTGGTCTGCACCAGCGTATCCAGATCGATAATGCCCCGCTCGGCCTCGCGGGCCGTTTCGATGGTGCCGGTTTTAAGCGCTTCGGCGTTTTTCTTCAGCAATTCGTTGGTCATGTTGGTAACGGCGTTTTGCGCCTTCAGGGCTTCCTGGCTACGGTGCATGCCCAGGGCGATGACCATCTGGCTCTTCCACAGGGGCAGCGTATTGGACAGGGTGCTTTGAATGCGCTCCACCAGCAGGCTGTCGTTGTTTTGCAAAAGCCGGATCTGGGGAGCCATTTGCAGCGCCACCTGCCGGGTCAGCTTCAGATCATGCAGCTTCTTTTCAAAGCGGTCGCAGTTGGCGGCCAGGTCGTTGGCCTTCTGGGCGTCCATGGCGTCGCCGCTGGCGGCGGCCTTTTCCTGCAATTCCTTCAGGGTGGTAGAGCGTACCTCGTTCAGCTTTTGCTCGCCTGCGATGATGTACATGGTCAGTTCCTTAAAGTACTGGGTGTTCATGTCATACAGGTGATTGAACATGCTGATATCCTTCAGCAGCTGCACCTGGTGATTCTCCAGCGCGGTAGAGATGGCGTCCACATTCACCTCTACCTTGTCGTACTTGGTCTGCATATCGCTGACCGCCTTCTTGGCGTTCCAGAACAGGCCGGCAATGCCCTTGGGCTTTTCCGCCGCGTCGCCAAAGCCTTTGATTTCATTCACCAGCTTTACCAGCATATCGCCTACCTCGCCGGTATCGTTGGTGCGCACGGTGGCCAGGGCGCTGTCGGAAAAATCGGCGATTTTCTTTTGAGCGTCCGCGCCAAACAGCAGCACATGGTCCGTATTGTTGATGTCAATCTGCTGCACAAAGTCCTGAATGGCCTTTTTGTCCTCCTCCGTCAGGGAGGAGGTATCCAGCTGCTGCACCGCGTCGCTGGCGGCCTTGGCGGCGGCTTCGGCGGTAGGCGCGGGAGCAGACTCCAATTCCTGCTGCACCTCCTGCAAAACGGCCTTATCCTGGGCCATGCCGGTGGGATTCAGGGTCAGCACCGGCACCTCCGGCAGCTTGGTTTCGGTGGTCTGGTTGATATCGGTCATTGTGAGCGTCCTCCTCTTATTGCTGATCGGGCTTGGGGGCCTGAGCGGTCGCCTGCCCATCATAGGTGGGATAGCAGCCGCCATCCATGGTGGGGGTCTGGGGCATGTGGCTTTGCGCCTGCCGCTGGGCCTCCTCCATCTGTCGCTTGACAGTGCTGTCAATATGCCACTGGGGCATGGCTGGCGCGGCCTTGGCCTGCTCCTGGACAGTCTGCTGCCGGGCTTCCTGCGCCCGCTGCCGCTGCACCCGGGTCGTCTCCCGGTCAATGGCCGCAGCGGCCCGCGCCTGACTGGCCGCCTTGTCCAGCTCCGTCTGGGTCAGGCCGTCCCGCTTGAGCATCTGCTCCAGCACATCGATGTCGGTGGTAATATCCAGCATATCGTCCCGGTACAGGTTATCCAGCATTTTGTCGCAGGCCTTCAGCACCACGTCCAGCACGTCCTGAATCCGGTTTTTGGCGGACTGAGCCTCCGCGCCGTTAACGCTGCGCTCGTCCAGAGTACGGTATGCCTTTACCATCTTTAAGGTAGTGGGCAGGTAGTACTCCATGAATTTGCGGATTTGGGACGCTTTGGCCGGTTTGTCATAAACCGTGCGAAAAATCTCCGCGCATTTGTTTTCCAGCTGCTCCAGCTTGGCGGACAGGGCCTCGTCCGGGATTTTATCGTTTTCCGACCGGATTTCCATAATCATGGCCCGGCCCTTTTCCAGCAAGGCGTCCACGGCCTCCACACCGGTTTCCCCCTGCACCTTTTGCAGGCTTTCCGGCGCTTTCTGGCTTACGTCCAGCCCCTGGGCCATGGTGCGGATGATCGCGCCCGCCAGGCCGCTCAAGGCCAGCGCCAGCACATACGCGCCTATGGTATGGGGGTGAAACAGCACCGAGAACAGGGCAAAAACGCCTCCAAACGCGATAATGCCCGCGCCGAGGCCTTTGTTCTTCTGGGATTTCCTGCTTTTGGCCATTGCTTAGCTCCTTTATAACAACAAGGGTTGGAATAGGGCGAAAGGCCGCCCTGTCAAGCCGTCAAAAAAGCTCGCCTGACGGCGATCTTTTCTGCCGAAGAACTGGCGGAAGGTTTTCGGCAGAGCCGAAAACTCCCCGCCCGCCTGGCAAAGCCAGACGATACGATTCCAGTCAGAGGGGCTGCGGCCCCTCTGACAACTCCCAAGAGAGGGATTTCTTGGACAGGGTGATAGGGCGAAAGGCCGCCCTATGCTGTGCATTATAGCATAAATTTGCAGCCGTGAAAAGAAGCCAGCGCTCCAAAGGCGCTTTTGATTTGCTGAAAAATGCATTAGAATTGACGAAAAGCGTCAAAAGCCTGTTGAGATATAATACATAGGTAACACAAAAGGAAAGAAAAAAGAGAACTCAAGTGGTAAGATAGCAGTACCAACA
>CAKTUU010000035.1 GCA_934621505.1 uncultured Clostridia bacterium | reverse complement strand
GCCCAACCAAGTGCTGGCAAAATACGACGGGGTCATGTGGTAAAGCCGGCTGGAGCAGGCGCGCCGCGAAATAAAGCATCCAAGGCTGTTCGGCAAACTTTGCCGAACAGCCCCCTCCCATTGTATTTCTTTCTTACCACAGTCAAGGTCAGGTTGTATTTGCTTCGCAAATCTCCACCTTTCCCTTGACTGCTCTTTTCGAACTTGCTGTAACCTATGTTTGACGCTCCTACACCGCGAAACCATGCGGGGACGGGGTCCGCCTTGCATTTTGACCCTCCTTCGTGTATAATAGCAGCTGGTATTAAAGAAAGGGGCGAAACAGAAATGAAGTCTGTCAATATCCGGCTTAGCCTGGCCGAAAATGTAAAGGCGTTTGTGAACCTGGTCAACCGTTATCCCTACGATGTGGACCTGCGGGCGGGCCGTCATGTGGTGGACGCCAAGTCCATTCTGGGCATTTTCAGCCTGGATTTGAGCAAGCCGATTTCCATGGAAATTTACGCGGACGACTGCGACGATCTGCTGAACGACGTCAAGCCCTTTATGGCCTGACCGACTCCATGACGGGCGCTTTGGGCAAGGCGGATGCTTTGCCCATTCTTCATTTGTACCAACCAAGCCAAGGAGGAAATCATGCCGCTGTTGTCGCCCAAGCGCAGGGTGTCGGATGTAGAAAACAAACTGCGCGTGCTGTTTTGCTTAAAGACGCTGGGTCTGGTAACCCAGGAGCAGCTGTGGCCCTTTGTGGCCCGGATGGAACTGATGGATTACCTGCCCTTTTGCCTGCTGCTGGACGAATTAAAAAGCGACGGCGCTGTGGCGGAGGGCAACGGCGCGGTGGCGGGCATGCTGTACCTGACCCCGGAGGGGGAAAAACATCTGGCGCTGTTTCAGCACCGGCTGATTCATACCGACTGCCAGCGCATTTTGCAGGAAGCCCCCAAGTACGCAGCCCAGCTGAACGAGCGGCGGCACATGCGCGCCGGGTACGAGCGGGCGCAGAATGGCTGCTTCCGCGCCAGGTGCGTGGTGCTGGAGGAGGACGTGCCCACCCTGCTGGTGAGGCTGACCAGCCGTGAAAGCAGCCTGACCCAGCGGCTGGTGAAGGGCTTTGACCGGCTGGCGTCCCGTCTGCTGACCCTGCTGTATACCCTGCCTGTAGAAACGGAGCGGGGAGACGTGCCGGTTGTGCCGCAGGAACAGGCGATTGAGGAAGCCAGGCCCGGCAGTCCTCTGCTGTGCGGCTATGGGGGCAGCGAGCACGGCGCGGCGGTATGCCTGCGGGAAAGCCGTGCGGAATATACGCTGCTGCTGCTGTGGCCGGACGAGACGTCGGCGCGGCAATGGGCGCTGGCGGCGGACCGTCAGGGCGAGACGCTGGCGAAAAAGCTGACCCAGTGGATTGACGAGGTGGCCTTGTGACCCCGGTGGAAGCGGTGGAGCAGGCGTTGCAGGCCTGTGGGCTAAAGAAGGGACGGCTGCTGTGCGCCGTCAGCGGCGGGGCCGACAGCGTGGCGCTGCTGCGGGCGCTGGTTCTGCTGCGGGACAGGGACGGCTTTGCGCTGGAAGCGGCGCATGTGCAGCACGGCCTGCGGGGGGCGGATTCCCTGGCGGATGAGGAACTGGTTCGCCACCTGTGCGCTCAGTGGAACGTGTCCCTGCATGTGGAAAAAGCGGGGCTGACCGGCACCATGGAGGACGCGGGCATGGAAACCCTGGCCCGCCAGCGGCGGCGGGAGATTTTTGCCCGGCTGATGAGCCTGCGGTCGATGGACGCGCTGCTGACGGCCCATCACCGGGACGATCAGGCGGAAACGATGCTAATGCACCTGCTGCGGGGCGCGGGCATGGAAGGACTTTGCGGCATGCGTCTGTGCGCCCCCTTTGGCGGCGGCGTGCAGGTGCGGCCCTTTCTGGCGCTGGGCAAAACGGAGCTGGTGGACTGGCTGGCGGAGCAGAAAATTCCCTACCGGCAGGACGCCAGCAACCAGCAGGCGGTTACTCCCCGCAACGCGCTGCGGCTGCAGGTTATGCCAAAGCTGGAAGCGCTTTTTCCCGGAGCGGCTCGCCATGTGGCCCGGACGGCCCGGAGCCTGTCTGTGGACGAAGATTTTTTATCCGCTCAGGCGAACGCTCTGTATGACCGCTGCCTGCTGCGGGGACCCGGCGTATTTGCGTTGGACAAGGCGGTTTTGCGTCAGGCGGAACCCGCGCTGGTACGAAGATGTCTGCGCCGCTGGTGGGCGGAAGGGCTGGAAACCTGCGGCGGTCTGCCCCGGGAGCGAAGCCTGAGCTACGATGACACGCTGGCGCTGTGCGGGCTGCTGCAAGGGGCCGGACCCCTGAACCTGCCCGGCGGACTGAGGGCCGCGGCGGGTCGGGATTACCTGCACCTGACCGCCCAAACTGGGGAGGCGCTGCTTCCCCTGCCCATGGAAAACGGCGTGCCGGTTTGCAAAGAGCAGACGCAATATCGCCTGCCCTGGGGTGTGTTCCGGGCGGAGGCTTATCAGGGCCCGCCGCCCCGTCAGGCGGACTGGGCGGTGCTTTCAGAAGCCGTATTGGAGTGCCATCCGGCGCTGCGGCTGCCAAGACCGGGGGATGTAATTCATCCCCTGGGAGCGCCGGGAAGCAAACCTCTGCGCCGCTATCTGACGGACCGGCAGGTGGACAGGCCGCTTCGGCAGGCGCTGCCCGTGCTGGCTGTCGGCAGCCGGATTTTGTGGATTCCAGGCCTGTGCATGGCGGAAGAGATGCGCCAGCCCGCTCAATGCGCCGGCCTGCGCCTGTCCCTTACCCAAGAAATTCCCTTCCTGTCCCATTACACAAAGGAGTGAGCTTGTCATGGAAAACGAACACAGCCTGTACAATGACCTGGAAAGCATTTTGATTACCCGCGACCAGCTGAAGGATGCCGTGGAAAAGCTGGGAAAGCGCATTACGGAGGACTATCAGGGCAAGAGGCCCGTGTTTGTGTGCATCCTGAAGGGCGCCAGCATGTTTTTTGCCGATTTGATTCGTCAGGTGGATTTGCCGCTGGAAATTGACTTTATGGTGGTGTCCAGCTACGGCGCAAGCACCAAGTCCAGCGGCGAGGTACGGTTGATTAAAGATTTGGACCGCAGCATTCTGGGCCGGGACGTGATTATTGTGGAGGATATTGTGGACAGCGGCATGACGCTGAACTACATCAAAAAGCTGCTGCTGTCCCGGGGCGCTTCCAGCCTGCGCATTGCCGCTCTGCTGGATAAGCCCGCGCGCCGGGTAGCGCCCCTGACGGTGGATTACTTCTGCTTTGACATTCCCGACGCCTTTGTGGTGGGCTATGGCCTGGATTATGACGAGGTGTACCGCAACCTGCCGGATATCGGCGTGCTGGCTCCCCGGATTTATGAGGGAAAGGAATAAGCGGGCTGTTCGTATTTTATCAAAGTTGACTCATGGAACAGAAATGCTTCCGTGAGTCTTTTTTGTCTACTTTTGTCTCATTATGAACATTTTACTCCTTTTTGTTGACATTTGAAAGAGCGGGTCGTATAATTTGTTTTACACAGAAGGGGAACAACAGTTCGTATTCATATGGAGGCGAAGCGCATGACAAGACTGTTACAGGGCGAGCAAGAAATGGTGACCAAGGAAACGAGCCTGGAGATCAAAGACTACCTGAGAGAAGTACGCCATGCCCACCTGCGGGCGGAGGTGCTGTGCGCCAGAGCGGAAAAGTACCGGGAAATGGCGACGCGCGCCACGGGACGTACCGACGCCCTGCGCCTGAGCGGCACCCCCGGGCGCAGCAAGGTGGAGCAGTATGTGCTGGAAATGGTGGACGTGCATGCCGAGCTGGAAAAGGAAATCAGCCAGCTGATGCAGTATACCCGCGAGGCGGAAAAGCTGATTGCCACATTGCGGGACGAACGGTACCGGTCGGTGCTTCAGCTGCGCTATCTGTGCGGGTATGACTGGCAGGAAATCGCCGACCGGCTGCACTTCAGCCTGCGCTGGACCCACAAGCTGCATGGGGAGGCCCTGCAGGAGCTTAAGCAAAACAGGACATTGTAATTCACCTTTTTCCATGTTATAGTGATACCGTCAAAAATGAAGAACGACCCGCAGGACGACGCCAGTTGCCCCGCGGGTTTTGCTTTTAGGGGAGGTAGATGATGAAAGGCAAATTGACGAAGGGAATGAAAAAGGCGGCTCAGCTGTTGGCGGACGGCCGGGGCGTGTACGAGGTGGCCCACGATGTGGGCTGCAATGTGGAAACCCTGTACGAATGGATGCGGGACCCCCGGGTGATGGAGATGTACCAGGAGGGCGTTTTGCGCACCAAGGTGATGAGCTACGCCAGGGCCGTGACCAGCGTGCAGCGCATGATGGGGGATGAAAACCCCACAGTGGCCCAGCGGGCGGTGCATGAGGCGCTGGACCAGTTTGGCGACGCGGCCTCCCAGCTGAGCGGGCGGGAACTGGTGGTGCGCGTGGAGGGCATGCCGGATATTGGCATGCCGCCGGAGGTGGGGCATGAGGAGACCTGACGTTTTTACCATCCAATATTCGCCCACGTCCAAGCAGAAGCTGTTTCACGCCTCCAGTGCGGACGAGGTGCTGTTTGGGGGCGCGGCGGGCGGAGGCAAGAGCAAGGCCATTGTGATGGACGCGCTGTTTCGCTGCCTGACCTACGCCCACACCAGCGCCTATATTTTTCGCCGTACCTATTCGGAACTGGAGGATACCATCATTCGGGAGGCGCTGGACAGCTATCCCAAAGATTTGGGCAAGTATAACGCCAGCCGGCATGAAATGGCCTTTCCCAACGGGTCCCGCATCTGCTTCCGCCACTGCGCCCATATTTCCGATATGTACAACTACAAAGGCGCGGAGATTCAGTGGCTGTATTTTGACGAATTGACCAGCTTTGAGGCGGAAATTTACGATTTTCTGAAAACCCGTCTGCGGGCCAAAAAAAGCCTGAAAATCCGGCCCTGCGTGCGCAGCGCCTCCAACCCGGGAGACATCGGCCATGGCTGGGTGAAAAAGATGTTTGTGGACGCGGCGCCCTATATGCAGGTGTTCAGCCGCCGGGTGACCAGCAGCGCCACCGGCAAAACCAGGGAATTTCGCATGCAGTACATTCCCAGTTTGGCGACGGAAAACCCCTTTATCGGCGAGGACTACGTCTTTCAGCTGGAAAACAAGCCCCAGGCCCTGCGCAACGCGCTGCTGCATGGCGACTGGAACGCCTTTGAGGGTCAGGTGTTTACTGAGTGGAGCGACCGGCCGGAGCACTATCAGGACCGCTGGGAAACCCATGTGATCGCGCCCTTTGATATTCCGCTGTCCTGGCCCAGATATATGAGCTTTGACCACGGCTATACCAAGCCGTTCAGCGTGGGCTGGTGGGCCATCGCGCCGGACGGCACGGCCTACCGCTACCGGGAATGGTACGGCTGTGAGCCGGGCCGGGCCAATGTGGGCCTGAAGCTGACACCGGGCCAAATCGCTCAGGGCATTATGGAGAGAGAGCGGGATTGCGAACAGCGGGAAAACCTGCGGGTGGACCGGGTGGCGGACCCGGCCATTTTTGACAGTTCCCGGGGGGACAGCGTGGCCAAGCAGATGGCCCCGGCCCCGGGCAGGCCCGGGATTACCTTCCGCCCCGGCGACAACACCCGCCTGGCGGGAAAAATGCAAATGCACGAGCGGCTGCGCTTCAACGAGGAGGGCAAGCCGCTTTTGTATGTGTTTTCCACCTGCCGGGATTTTATCCGCACGGTGCCTGCGCTGCCCTACTCCATGACCTATCCGGAGGATGTGGATACCGACGGCGAGGACCACGCTTACGACGAGGCACGGTACTTTTGCATGGCGCACCCGGTGCCGCAAAAGCCGGACGCGCCGCGGCGGGCGGCTGTATACGACCCCTTTACCCAGAATTAACCTGAGGAGGAAAGTATGGAACACAAATTAACGCCCCAGCAGCTTCGGGACGAGGCCTATGGCAGGCTGCAAATCTGGCGTGACGGCTGTATGGAGATGCATGAGCGGGCCAGAGAGGCCCGCAAGATTCTGCTATTGCAGGACCCCAAGCAGGATATGGGCCGCAAACGGCTGGATAAACGAACTTTGCAGCTGCAAACCCTGAAATCTACCTTCAATAATTGCGTGGCAGATCAGATGGACAATATGCCGGAGGCCCTGATGCTGCCGGAAACCAGGCAGCTGCAGGCGGTGGCCGAGGATTTGACGGATGTGGTGCGCTTTGTGCTGCACCAGAACAACTATGAAACCCTGCACAGGCGGCGGGTGGAGGACTGCTTTTGCACCGGCACGGCCGTTACCCAGATTGCCTGGGATGGGGACATGGACGGCGGTCAGGGAAATGTGGCGCTGATTCGCTGGCCCATCGAGGCGTTTTTGTGGGACCCGGCGGCGGAAAGCCTGCAGGACGCGCGGGCGGTGTTTAAGGTAAGCTGGCACCCCATGAGCTGGTACCGGCAGCATTATCCCGAGCAGTATTCCCTGATTGGCAGCGAGGACGGGGTATACAGCGGGCTGGGCCTGGCGGACGCGCAAAACGGGCCCCGGGCGGCGGACGAAGGCCGGGCCATGCTGCTGGAATACTGGTACCGCCTGTATGACGCGGACAAGCGGCGCTATACCATCAACGTGGCGTACCTGGCGGGGGGTACGCTGCTGAGCGATTGCCGGGATGTGTACCGGCACGGGCGCTATCCCTTTGTGCTGGATGTATACACGCCCATCGAGGGCTTGCCTGTAGGCGACGGCATGATTCAGGAGCTGGCCCCCATGATGCGTTATGTGAACCGGTATGCCAGCTATATCGATATGAACCTGCGCATGGCCAGCAAGGGCCGCCTGCTGGTGGACCGGGCCGCCGGGCTGGATAAAGAGGCCCTGATGGACTGGGAAACCGACGTGGTGGAGGGCGACCGCATTGACGCGAGCGCCCTGCAATGGCTGCAAACCCAGCCCTTTGGCGGCATGGCCACCCAGCAGATGCTGCAATTGCAAAACGACATTAAGCAGGACAGCGGTCAGAACCAGTTTACCCGTGGCGAAACCGTAGGCGGCGTGACCGCCGCCAGCGCCATCAGCGCCCTGCAGGAGGCGGGCGGCAAGATGACCCGCCTGCGTACCGGAGTGCTGAACCAGGGCTTTAAAGCCATGGTGGAGCAGGTGATGTGGCTGATTTCCCAATTTTATCTTCCCCAGCGCGTTCTGTATATCACCGGCAGACAGGACGGCATGCGCCGCGAGGTGAACGCAAGCCCCGACAGGCTGTTTGGCAAGCACCCATCCGGCGCGGCCGCCCTGCCCCCGCCGCCCTACACCGTACAGGTGCAGGTGCAGCGCCGCAACCCCCTCAGGCAGCAGGCGCAGAACGAGCTGTTTTTACAGGCCTATTCCATGAGCGTAAACGCCGGACAGTACTTTCCCCTGTCTGTGTTGTTTGAACTGCTTCAGGTGGACGGCAAGGAACGCATCCTGCCCACCCTGCGGCAGATTGAACAGGTGCCGGCGCAGCTTGCGGAAATGGATGCGGAAAACGGCGACCTGAAGCGCATGTGTCAGGAGGCGGACGGCCTGCTGGAACGGCGGCAGCTGGAAGCGGCCAATGCCCGGCAGGTGGTGGACAAGCTGCTGGACGAACGGAACCAGCTGGAGGAGAAGGTGGCGGATATGCAGCGGCAGATGACGGAAATGGCCGCACGGCTGTCCGAAACCAGACCCCAGGAACAATCTGCTATTCGGAAGGAGGAACAGGAAGATGGAAACGATGGAATCCCTGCAGAAACAGCTGATGAGTGAGGAGGAGCAGCCCCAGACGGCGCAGCAGCCTGTGCAGAAGGTGGAGGCCGCCCTGGAGCAGCCCAGCATCAGCCCGGTGGAAATGCGGGCCCAAACCCTGGTGGTACAGGCCAAAACCATTCAGCGCGTTACCGGCGTGGACGTAATGGCTGTGTACAATGCCGATGTGGAGGTGCGCAACCACATTCTCAGTGGCGCGTGGGACTTTGTGGATGTGTACAAAAGCATGAACCTGAGCCCCGCCCCGCCCGCGCCCGTGCGAAGCGCCAACGGTGTGGAGCTGGGTCAGCTGAATGTAAACGCCATGACCGAAAGCCAGTTTGTGAAGCTGAACGACCTGCTGAAGATGGGCGGCACCATTGCCATGGGCGATCCGTCCGAAGCCCGCTGAAGCCGGTTGGGAATGGAGCTTTAGAAGGTACGCGCAATCGATTCAAAACAAAGGAGTGATTCAATGGCCCTTTTTGACAACCTGAACAAAACCACCTCCTCCGGCGTTGCGCCCGGCGTGGTGGACTATTACGAACGCACCCTGATTGAAAACGCCAAGCCGGAAATGGTGCACAGCCGGGACGCGCAGAAGCGCCTTTTGCCGGAAAACAACGGCAAGCATGTAAAGTTTCGCCGCATGATTCCCTTTGAAGCCTGCACCGAGCCCCTGCAGGAGGGCGTTACTCCCGCCGGTCAGGAACTGAAGCAGTCCGCCTTCAGCGCCATGGTAAAGCCCTATGGCCGCCATGTGGAAATTACGGACGAGCTGAATTTTTACATGCTGGACAATATGCACCGGGAAACGGCCCTGCTGCTGGGCGACCAGGCGGCCCTCAGCCTGGACACCATCTGCCGGGACGCATTGTGCGCCGGCATGAATGTGCAGTACGCGGGCAGCGCCGCCAGCCGCAGCGCGCTGACCGCCGCGGACAAGCTGACGCCCGCCGCCATCAAGCAGGCGGTGCGCACCTTGAAGCGCAATAATGCCAAGCCCTTTGAGGACGGCTTTTACCATGCGATTATTCATCCGGACGCGGTTTTTGACCTGACCAGCGCTACGGACTGGGTGGATGTGGCCAAGTATCAGGACAAGGAGAAGATTGAACGCTACGAGCTGGGCTGCCTGTACAAGGTAAAGTTCTTTGAAAGCAGCAACGCCAAGGTGTTCAGGGCGGAAAGCTATCTGTACGGAACTACCGCTTCCCTGACCCTGAGCGGCCTGGATGTGGCCAAGCGCTGCATGACGGTCAGCGAAAGCATCAGCGAGCAGGACGCGCGGGTGCTGACCGGCAAGCTGGTGAACGTGCAGTACACCAAATCCGGCGCGACTACGGTAACGCCCATGTGTGTGGAACGGGTGGACGCGGCGGCGAAGAAAATTACCTTCCGCTGGATGCCGGACAGCTCCGTGACCGCCGAATGGACCAGCGCCAACAGCGCCAAGATTGTGCCCACCGGCGGCGGCGCGGACGGCGCGCCGGTATACGGCACGCTGGTGTATGGGCAGAACGCCTTTGGCGATGTGGAACTGGGCGGCGATGGCAAGAACGTGAAGATTATCATCAATCCTCCCGGCAGCGCGGGCGCTGACGACCCGCTGGAGCAGCGGGAAACCATCGCCTGGAAGGTGCGGGGCTTTACCTGCGTGATTTTGCAGGACGCCTTTATGGTGCGCATTGAGCACGGAGCCACGGCCTGACCGGGGAATGGGCGCGGGAAAGGACTTTCCCGCGCCAATTATGCACACTGAATAAAGAAAGGAAGGATTTTGGATGAACGATGGCATCAGCACGACGGTGGTAAAGAAAGAGGCGGCTTTGGAGCCTATGGTGCGGGTGTTTATTCCGCTGGCGGAGGAGGATGGTTCGCAGATGAATGTGGACCAGACCGAGCAGGTGATTCTGAACGGTAAGGTGACCCAGATTCGCCGGGGCGAATATGTGGATGTAAAGGCGCCTGTGTTTATGCAGCTGAAGCAGCGCTACCCCAATCTGTAAAAGGAAAGGAGCCGGCCATGAACCTGTTGGAGCTAAAACAGACGGTGATGTTTCAAACCAATAACGACGCGGATGATTTGGGGGACTTTATGCCCTATGTGACGGATTACCTGAACCAGGCCTATGACAGGCTGACCATGGTCTGGTCCGGGCAGCATGTGTCCGCGGACAGCGAAACCTATCCGCCGCTGAAAAACGACAAATCCACGCCGCAGCTGCCGGATTGGACCCACGGGGCCATGGCCGACTGGGCTACCTGGCTGGTGTACCGCAACGGCAACGCGCAAAAGCAAAGCCGGGGACTGTACTATCGCCGGGCGTTTGAGAATGCGGAAAAACAGCTGCGTTCCATGATGGGCAAAGGCGTGTCACAGACGGCGCGTTTTACCAATATTCCGGGGTGACGGCATGATGGATGATGGAACAATGACGGTTTCCATTCCCGAGTTTCGGGGCCTGTGGCAGTATGGGCAGGGCTTTTCCGCCGATGCGCGATATGCGGACCAGTGCCGGAACGTTCAGACCCGGGAGGGCGTGCTGCGTCCCATGGCCGCCTGCCAGCTGCTGCCCGGCATGCTAAGCCAGCCCATTGAAACCCTGGCGCGGCTGCACCGGCGCTGGCATACGGCGGACGACCAGCATGACGTGCTGGTGGCCGCCAGCGGCGGGCAGCTGTACTGGATGCTGCCCGGAGGGGAAAGCTGGACGCGGCTGGAGCTGCCTCAGGGGTTTCAGGGACAGGCCTATCAATCCAACACCTGGAGCTATGTGACCTACGAGATGAACCCGGAGGGCAGCGACGCGCCGGTGGACGTGCTGCTGCTGAGCAACGCCAGGGACGGCATGATTTGCGTGCGGGGCGATACCATGACCGCCAGTCTGGTGCAGACGCCTAAGAAGTTTGGGGTCATCGCCCGGTACGCGGAACGAATCTGGGGCGGCGCGATTACCGGCGACCCGGATTTGCTGGCGTATTCGGCTCCCTTCGACCCTTTTGACTGGAGCCAGAACGACGACGCTCCGGAGGATGGAGCGGGCGATGTGATGCAGCCCAGCTGGGACGGGGACAGCTTTACGGCCCTGACCCCCTTTGGCGACCAGCTGGTGGCCCTGAAGCGTACCCGGGTTTGGCGCATTTTGGGCACCAACCCGGGGGAATACGCCTTTAAGGAACAATACGGCGGCGGAGCGCCTTTTTCCGCTACGGTGGCTGTGGATGGAATGCGCATTTTGATGCTGGGCCGTCAGGGTGTGTTGTGTTATGACGGGGAGAGCGTGATTCCCTTTCAGCAGACCTTTGCGAAAGGCGTATTTGCCCGTATGAACAAAAGCGCCCTGGACAACGCCGTGGCCTGCATGTGGCGCAACACCTATTATCTGGCCCTGCCATTGGACGAAGCCACCGCCAACAACGCCGTGCTGATGTACAACACGGAGGAACAGACCTGGCTGCTGCGGGACGATGTGAGCGTGGAGAGCTTTTTGCCCACGGAAGAAGCGCTGTATTTTACCAGCGCCACCACCCCGGGCAAGGTGTGGCTTTGGCGGGAGGACTGCCGGGAGGGCGGATTTGCCCAGCCCATGCGGTGGGTAAGCCCGTGGTTTGACCTGAACTACAAAAACCTGCTCAAGGGCGGCTTTACGGTGTACCTGACGGTGGAAGCCGAGGCGGAAATGACCTTGACCGTGGGGATTCAGACGGAAAAGAAGCTGAAAACCAAGGCGGTGAGCTTTTCCCCGCCAGCGGGAGAGCGGCAGGCCAAGCAGCGGCGGCTGACCTTTGGCGGGAATGGGCGTAGATTCCGCTTCATTCTGGAAAGCGCGTCCACCACCCCCTGGCGGCTGCTGGGCGGGCTGCAAATTGTGGCCGAAACCGACGGCGATTGAGGTGAGAGCATGGCGAACAAGCCGAAATACAGCACCATACAGCAGCACCAGCCCCTGTACGCCCCCAAGGGCTGGAACGAGGAAGAAAAGCGCTTTGTGCGCACCTTGCAGGGGATTTTGGAGGACATTTACAAGCGCTATGGCCGTTTGGGGATGAACGACCTGAGCAAGGTTTTTCGAGGCACGGTAAACGGGCTGGAAAGCGACATGGGCGCGGTGCAGGGCAATGTGACCACGCTGGCGGGCGCTTTTGAGCAGCTGAACACGGCGGTGGCCACCCTGAACGCTGCCAAGCTGGCCAAAGCGGAGCTGCTTGACGCGGTATACCCCATCGGCAGCCTGTATATGAGCGTGAACGCCGCAGACCCCAATACCCTGTTTGGCGGGACGTGGGAGCGGCTGAAAGATCGCTTCCTGCTGGCGGCTGGGGACACATACGCGGCAGGGGCAACGGGAGGCGAGGCGGCGCACACGCTGACGGTGGAGGAAATGCCAAGCCACAGCCACGAAATCCAATACATTTCTGCGGAAACAGGAGATAGCGTTGCAGGCGTAAAAGGTGCGCCTACGGCAAACTGGTGGAGCGCAGACTACATCCGGGCAACTGGCGGCGGCGCGGCCCACAACAACATGCCGCCCTATCTGACGGTGTACATGTGGAAACGGACGGCGAGAGAGGAAAGGAGGAACCGGTTTTTGTTTAGCATTGACGGAAAAAACATTGAGCTGACCCGGGGCGACAGCTTTTCGTTTTCCATGACGTTTACGGGGCGGACCCTGCCGGTTGGCACACAGGCTCTTTTCACCCTGAAAAAGCGGATCAGGGATGAAACGGCGGTGATTGAAAAAACGGTAAGCGTAACGGACAACGCGGCGGCTGTGCATCTGGTTCCGGCCGATACGGCGGAGCTTGCGGCAGGAACCTATTTCTGGGACATGCGGGTGCTGATTCCCGGAGACGATGGCATGGAGGTGCGCACGCCTATGGAATACGCGACCTTTCAGCTGCTGGAGGTGGTAGGCGATGCTATCTGACGTTCATTTTGAACTGGCGCTGGAAGCGGAGGACGGGCGGTTATCCGCCGAAATGCAGCTGTACCGGGGCTACAGCGCCTACGAAATCGCCCGGCAGCATGGGTTTGAGGGCACGGAAGCGGAATGGCTGGCCAGCCTGAACGCCACGTCCGCTACCGTAAACGGTCAAAGCCGGGATGACATCGGCGACATTAAACTATACGCAACCAGCATTCCTGTGAATGGGGAGGAAAACGCCCCCAGCGTGGCGCAGAAGCTGCAAAGCCTGGCGGATGGACTGGAAACCAAAATCAGCGAGCAGGAAGCCTTGCAGGCTATTGGCCGAAAGGCCAGCACCGCCAGCTATACGGCGGTTTTTCCATCCGCCGGGTGGAGCGCGTCCGCCCCCTACAGCCAGACGGTAAGCGTAACGGGTATTCTGGCTGCGGATGATCCTCTGATTGATGTAAGCCTGAGCGGAGCGTCCACAGCCCAGGTGGGCAAGGCCCTGACAGACGCATGGACCTTTGTCGGCCGGGTGGATACCGGCGATGGAACCGTTACGGCCTATTGCTATGAGGAAAAACCGGAGGTAGACGTTCCGGTGATTTTAAAGGTGGTGCGGTAAATGGGTGAATGCTTGATTGTGCGCCGGGGCGGACAGGCCTATAAGCTGCCGGTGCTAAGCGAAAACTACCCGCAGGATGTGACCGTTGTAGCGTCCGCTAACGGGTCGGCGGTTTTCAGCGTACAGATTACGGAACCGGGCAGCCCGGCGGAATACACATATAAATGGTACAAGGGCGGCAATCTGGTGAGCGGGACCACGGGTGCTACCCTGAACCTGACGGGACTGACAGCGGCTACCACAACGACCGTTTACTGCGAGGTAACCAACAAGGCGGGCACGGTGACCAGCCGTGTGGCGACCCTGACGGTACGGGACTGGAAACCGGTGTACAGCTACACGGGTACGGCTACGTTCATCAATGATGGCAACTATAATTGGCGCGTCAAGTTCCTGACCAGCGGAACGCTTAGATTCACGTTCCTTGGCAATGCAAGCACCATTGATGTGTTTTGCGTGGGTGGAGGCGGGGCCGGAACATATGCAATGAGCGATCACGGAGGCGGTGGTGGCGCTGGCGGTTATACTCAAACGTCTACCGGAGTTTCCGTTTCGCTTAACACAGCCATATCCATTATTATTGGAGCTGGTGGAATTAATCCGAGTAATAACTCAGGCGCTACTGGAGGAACAAGCAGCTTTGGCGCTATAACAGCAGCAGGTGGACAATCAAGGAAGGTGAATACCACTAATTGCGGAAACGGCGGAAGCGGTGCAGGGCAGCTTGGATATTATGACGTATCAGGAAATTCATGTAAAGGCGGCAGTGATGGCGGTAATGCTGCGGTAGTTGTTTCTGGTTCAGGTTATGGCCAAGGTAACACAACGCGAGAATTTGGTGAAGCATCCGGCACGTTGTATTCCGGTGGAGGAAGCGGTGCGAACCGTGGCGGAGGCACGACGGTTATCGCTGGTGGAGCTGGCGGTGGTGGCAATGGTGGCCCGGGAACGGCCGGTGGCACAAACACAGGAGGCGGTGGTGGCGGAGCTGTTGCTGAAAGCGGCGGAGGCGCAGGTGGCAGCGGCATTGTCGTCATCCGCAATCACCGGTAAAGGAGGGAAACAGCATGAACTACGCGCTGATTGAAGATGGCGTTGTGACCAATATCATCTGGCTATCGTACACCAATGCGGACGATTTTCCCAATGCCGTGGCGATGGGCGACCTGCCGGTAGCCATTGGCGATACCTGGGATGGGGAGTATTTTTACCGGGACGGGCAGCGGATTCTGACCCGGAATGAAGAAATTCAGGATATGGTGGATGCGTTAACCCTGCTGGGCGCTAATGACGTGGAGGTGGCGGAGTAATGGGCAGCTATTTGGAAGCGGCGAAAAAGATTCGCGCCGCGATGGACGCTGCGGGCGCAATGCTGACAGACGAGCAGGCCGTGCGGGTAACAACGCTTTTCCCCGCATGGGACGCGGCGGCTGCCTACGCCGCAGGCGACCGGGTACGCTATGGCGGCGTGCTGTACAAGTGCCTGACAGCGCACACGGCCCAGGCAAGCTGGAAGCCGACAGACGCGCCCAGCTTATGGGCGAAAGTCCTGACTGACCCCAGCGGCGAAATCCTGCCCTGGGAGCAGCCGGACAGCACGAATCCCTATCAGAAGGGGGATAAGGTGACCCATAACGGCAAGACCTGGGTATCTACCGTAGACAACAACGTGTGGGAGCCGGGCGCGTATGGCTGGGATGAGGTGACGGAAGCATGATGGCTTTTCTGCTGGGAGCCGTGACCGGCGCGCTGCTGGGCGTACTTGTTCTAGCCTTATGCCGGGCCGGGAGGGATGATTGATGAGCGACAAAGAAGCCGCCGCCTTTGCCCTGAGCAAAGTGGGTCAGGGGTACATCTACGGGGCTAAGGGGCAGGTGTGCACGGAGAAATTCCGCCGCCAGCAGGCCAACCAATACCCGGATCAGGCGAAATATATTCTGAACGTGGGGCGCAAATGGGACGGCGTGCCCGTGTGGGATTGCGCCCAGCTGACCCGCTACGCCGCCAGGGCCGCAGGGGTAACGCTGCCCAGCGGGGCCACCAGCCAGTGGCGCAAAGGCCCATGGAAACGCAAGGGAGAGATTGGCGCCCTGCCGGAAGGCGAGGTGCTTTTCTTGTACCGGCAAAAGGGAAGCGTGATGCAGCACACTGGCATTGCTCTGGGCGATGGCACCTGCGCGCATGCCCGTGGAACGGCCTACGGAGTCGTTCTACAGCCATTGGCCGGGTATGCTTGGACACACTGGGCCAGCCCGTGGGAGGAAAAGAGCTTTTCATGGGCTATTGTAACGGCAGAGCGGGGCGGTACGGTGAATATGCGCAGCAGGCCGGGAGGCAAAGTGATGGTCCGCCTGTCGCTGGAAACCCGCGTGCAGGTGCTTGCGCAAGGCGCAAAATGGTGCGCGGTTCGTTACCAGGACAAAGAGGGCTATATGCAAAGCGCCTTCCTGCGGGAAGAAAAAGCGCGTTAAACAGGGGAAACGCCTGCCTGGATAAGGCGGCAATTTGTTGAAGGAGGAAGCATGGAACAGGTATTTCACAAAACGGTCAAGATTGCCGCCGGGGCTGCCGGGGCGATTGCCGGACTTTTTGGCGGGTGGGACAGCCTGCTGAAGGTGCTGATGGCAATGATGGCGGCGGACTATCTGAGCGGTATTCTGGTAGCGGTGATGGGCAGAAGCCAAAAGACGGAATATGGCGGCCTTTCCAGCAAGGTAGGGGCCCATGGTCTGGCGCGCAAGGGATTGATGCTGCTGGTGGTGCTGGTGGCCGCGCTGCTGGATCAGGCCATCAACGCGCAGACGGCTGTGTGCCGCAACGCCGCCTGCTGGTTTTACATTGCCAACGAGGGACTGTCCCTTTTGGAAAACATGAGCCTGGCCGGCGTGCCCTTTCCGAAAAAAATCAAACGATTGCTGGGACAAAAGCTGGATGAGGATGAAAAGGAGGAGCAGGATGTCTGCCAGTCTTGATGCGCTGATTGCCAAGCTGGCCCAAAGCCAGACGGAATATACGCCCCTGACCCGGAGTCAGATGCAGGAGCAGGCAAACCGCCGGTATCAAAGCCTGTACGATCAAAAAAGATTAGACACCCGTCAGCAGTATGAAACGGACGATGCGGCGCTGGTACGTCAATTGGCGGAGATTCAGGAAAGCTACGATCGCCAGCGCGCCCAAAGCGACCAGACCTACCGGGAAGCCGGAGCACAGGCGGAACGGCAGGCTTTATCCCGCGGGATGCAGCGTTCCAGCTACAACAGCGCCACGCTGGCGGGCATCAGCCGAGCCTCCGGCGCGGCCAGGCAGGAATTGGGCCGTCAGCAGGCGGGCGAGGAAAGAAACGTTGGGGAAAAGCGGGGCCTTTTGGCCAGCCAGCTTACCCAGCGGCTGAACCAGCTGAACGAAAGCCAAAGCGCGGATGTGCTGGCGTATCTGGACCAGCTGGAGGCCAGAGAATACGACCGGGGCGCGGCCAGCCGGAAAAACCAAAATGACCTGAGCATGAAAATTTACGAATATCAGCATCAGCTGGAGCAGGAGGCAGAGGCCGCCTCCCGCTGGCGGCAGGAATTTGACGCGAAATATGGCGGAAAAGCCTCCGGCGGCGGTGGAGGCGGAAAAAAGAAAAAGCAAACAGGAGGACTGGGCAGCCTGCTGCTTGGCGACGGCGTAAAGGCATAAGCAAATGGGCGCAAGGCGGATAGAGCTTCCTTCATCCGCCCCAGTTCTTCGGCAGAGCCGAACCCCCCCCGACCGGGTGCTGCGCGCAGAAATGAAACGGTTTCATTTTCCCCTCTGACAAATTCCCGGAGAGAATTTTTCGACAGGCAAAAAGCAGCCACACCGCGGCGCCGCGGTGTGACTGCTTTTTGTAAGCTGCTTTTATTGCGCTTTGCACAGGCTCTTGGCGATTTCCGCACCCAGCCTGGCATTATGATACACAAGCTGAATATTGGCCTTCAGGCTGGAACCGCCTGTCAGCTTCTGGATTTTATCCAGCAGGAAGGGCGTGGTTTCCTTGCCGTGAATGCCCAGCTTTTTGGCTTCTTCAATGGCCTCGTCAATGTTCTGGTTGATGTAATCCAAATCCATGGCATATTCGTCCGGAATGGGGTTGGTTACCAGCATGCCGCCCGCCAGGCCGCAGTCCAGCTTGACACGGAAAGCGTCGGCGATCTCCTGGGGCGTATCCAGCCGGTAGTCCACCTGGAAGCCGGAATGGGTGGTATAGAAGGCAGGCAGTTCCTTGGTCTTGTAGCCAATGACGGGCACGCCCTTGGTTTCCAGATATTCCAGAGTCAGACCCAGGTCCAGAATGCTCTTGGCGCCGGCGCATACCACCAGTACGGGGGTTTGGGCCAGTTCCTCCAAATCGGCGGAGATATCCATGGTGGTTTCCGCGCCGCGATGCACGCCGCCGATGCCGCCGGTGGCAAATACCCGAATGCCCGCCAAAGCCGCACCAATCATGGTGGTGGTTACCGTGGTGGCGCCGTCATCGCCCCGGGACAGCAGCACAGGCAGGTCGCGGCGGCTGGCCTTGGTAACCGCCAGGCCCTTTTTACCCAGGTACTCAATTTCCTCCCTGGTGCAGCCAACGGTAATGCGGCCCTTAATAATGGCGATGGTGGCGGGCACAGCGCCGTTATCCCGAATGATTTTTTCCACATTCAGTGCGGTTTCCACATTCTGGGGATAGGGCATGCCGTGAGAAATAATGGTGGATTCCAGCGCCACAACCGGCTTACCGGCGGCGATGGCCTCCTTTACTTCGGGGGATACATTCAGGTAGCGTTCCAGATTCATAGCGTTCAAGCTCCTTTCAAAATAGCGTCTAACGCGGACTGGCTCATGTCCGGGCTGACAGCGCCCATGCTGCGGGCACACAAAGCCGCGGCCGCCTGCCCGTACCGGGCGGCCTGCTCAAGGGTGCTTCCCTGAGCCCAGGCCGCGGCGCTGGCAGCCAAAAACGCGTCGCCGCAGCCGGAGGTGTTGGCTACCGGTCCCGGACAGCAGGGCACAATGCCGCTGCTGTGTCCATCGTGATAGTACACCCCTCTGGATCCCAGAGAAATAAAAACATTGGACATGCCCAAAGCAAAGAAAGCGTCCGCCGCCTTGGGCAAATCCCAATCCGTGTGAATTTCCACGCCGGTCAGGCAGGTGGCCTCGGGCCGGTTGGGCTTAATCAGGCTTAAATGAGGCAGCGCCTTCTTCAGCTTTACCGCCTTTTTCACCGACACGGGGTCCGCCACCAGGGGAGCCGTAACGGCGCTTGCCAAAAAGGTCAAGCTTTCCTCCGGCAGGTTGGCGTCCAGCACCACCAGGTCGGCGGCGTTCAGCACCTCCAGCCGGGTTTGTAAAAAAGCCGGAGTCAGCCGGTCGCAAATCTCCATATCCGCGATGGCGGCTACAATTTCGCCGCCCGCGTCGTTCAGGCACAGATAGGTGGAGGTGCGGCCCGCGGCATCCACCAGCGCGTAGTCCAGCCCAATGCCCAGGCTTTCGCAGCTTTCCTGCACACGGGCTGCGTGGGCGTCGCCGCCAAGGGCGGTAATCAGCTGTACTCGATGGCCCAGGCGGCTCAGGTTTTCGGCAATGTTGCGGCCTACGCCGCCCAGGGTAACAGTGACCCGGCCCGGGTTGCTGTCGCCGGACAGCAGCTTGGTATCGGGCGTACCGGCAATATCCACATTCACGCCGCCTACGACGGCGACCGACAATTTTTTCAAAGCAACCCCTCCCGCTTTATCACGCCCTAAATACGCAGCAGGTCAGCACGCCGTCCGAAATAAACAGCTGAAAGCGGATGGCGTAGGGCAGGGTATTAATCATGGTCAGGTTGATATCGCCGCCGCCCACAGCCGCGTCGAACCCCTTGGGGATGTAATACATCCCCACGTTGGCATGCACCTTGCGGTGGGTTACCAGCAGCGGCAGCTGAATAATGGTGTTATAGAAGGTGGTATTGGTCTGGCAGGTGCCTCCGCCATAACCGGTCTGCGCCCGGGGGCTCATAATGGGGGCGCTTTTGTACCCGGTGGATTTGCTGTAGGGCCCGATGGTTTTGTTCATGTTAAATTCTTCGCCGGGCTGCAGCACCGTGCCGGTAATCATGCTGCCGGACAGGCGGATATTCCAGTTGCGGCCCTGGTATTGCAGCGTGCTGATGCCCACCGCGTAATAGGTGGTCATGGCGCTGATCAGATCGCCGGACTGTGCGTCCTTCCAGGGCACCACGGGCATTACATAGGCCACGTCGTTTTCAGTGATATAGCCCATTTCCCGGTGGTAGGGGGTCACATAGCGGCCCGCCTCGTCCTTATTGGCGGCGCAAATAGCCGCGCCCGGATTAATGGTTTTCAGGTTCTCATTTTCATCCAGACTGTAAATCACGGTGGAATGGTTGGTAAACACCAGGTTATCCCACACAATCAGGCCGGGAATATCCCCCGCGTAGGGGTCGATGCGGTCCCACTTAAACAAAGCGTCCGTGCGAACATAGCCAATGGTATTCTCATGCTTGACCAGGCACCAGTCGCCGCTGATTTCGCCCACGGTGAGTTCCTTATAGGTACCCAGGCTTTTCAGGTAGCGGGACGTTTCGTCCGGCTGGGCAAAAATACTCGTCCCCTTTACCGTGCTTGCCTGATACCTGGCCTCGTAGGTATCCGGGGTCATGGTAAAATCCGGAGCCGCGGCTTGCTGCTCCTGCTGGTCTTTCCCGGCG
The DNA here is from genome assembly GCA_934621505.1 of uncultured Clostridia bacterium. GTDB lineage: Bacteria > Bacillota > Clostridia > Christensenellales > Aristaeellaceae > Limiplasma. The sequence continues at coordinate 823 of CAKTUU010000035.1, read as the reverse complement.
GTTACCGGCTGGCTGGGCTGACTGGTAGGCACGGCGGAGGGATCATAGGGCTGCACATCCTCCAGATACTGGGTCATGACATAACCCACGTTGCGGCGCGCCTTTACCTTACACCATTCGTCGCCATATTCCAGGATATAGACCGTATCGCCCTGGGCAATGCTGTCGTTGCCGTTGGAACCCTTTTCCGGCGCAATGCGCACCTTCAGGGCCTTAGCCGCCCGGGCCGTATGGGTCACGGCGGCTTCCTCCGCCAGGACGGCGGCCGTCTGGGTCAAAAGCAGCAGGGCCAGGAAAAGGGCCGCTAGCCGGGTGAAAGCGTGGAATTTTTTCAAAATGCTGGCTTCCTTTCTGCCGTGGCGCGTAAAAATGCACAGGCAGCTTGTATTATATGGTTAAACTGGCATTTCGTCAATATATGCTTTGCCATGGTTTGGCACAGCCAAACCATCCACGGCGGTAGCCATCACCCGCCAAATATGATACACTAACTCTATCGTTTAGGAAGGAGGAACCCGAAATGCGAAAAATAGCGCTGCTGCTTGTGCTGCTGCTTTGGGCCTTTCCCGCCTCGGCGGCGGAATATACCGCCGAGGATTTGTTTACCGTCACCTATGACGAAGATTTTTTCCAGCTGGACGATTTTACCTGATAATGTACAATAAGTTGCGCAAATTGGAAAGAGCATAAAAGAAGACATAGCTTGCAGGCTCTGGTAGAATGAAGTTACCACACAAACATTCGAATGTATTCGCTAAAATGTAAGTGAGGCAAAAGGGCGCGAAAAAGTTAGCAGGCTCGGTAGAAAAAACGAGCCATTGTC
>CAKTUU010000034.1 GCA_934621505.1 uncultured Clostridia bacterium | reverse complement strand
TTTGCTTCGCAAATCTCCACCTTTCCCTTGACTGCTCTTTTCGAACTTGCTGTAACCTATGTTTGACGCTCCTACAGCAAAATTCTTCCGTCCCCGCGCCATATGCTTCCCTATCCTTCCAAACTGTGCTATAATAAGATGTTGTAGTATATCCCCTGCATATAAAGGAGGCCCGGTCAATGGATCCGCTGATTCTGGCATCCCAATCGCCCCGGCGGCGGGAACTGTTAAGCTTGTATGGCATCCCCTTTGTAGTGGAGCCGTCCAGAGCGGATGAAAGTCAAATCAGCGGAGCGGGGCGGGAGCGGGTCATGCGCCTTGCGCAGATCAAATGCGCCGAAGTGGCCCAGCGTCACCCGGGACGCATGGTACTGGCGGCGGACACGCTGGTATGTGTGGATCAGGATATTCTTGGAAAGCCTAAAGACGCTCAGGACGCGGCGGCTATGCTGGGCAAACTGAGCGGGCGGGACCATCAGGTGTATACCGGCGTATGCCTGCGTTTGCCGGACGGCAGCGAAAAATGCGGTGTGGAGGAAACATCGGTTACCTTTATGCCCTTGTCCGACCAGATGATTCAGCACTATATCGCCACAGGAGAGCCCTTTGATAAGGCGGGCGCGTATGCCATCCAGGGCATGGCGGGTATTTTTATCACCGGTATTCATGGCAGTCCATCCAATGTGATCGGCCTGCCGCTGGACCTGCTTACCCGCTTTTTTATGGAAGCAGGCGTCGCTTTTTTACAAGCCTAACAAATGCAGAAACGGATGTGAACCAATATGGGTTTTGTAGCGCACGACCTTGGCGTGGATTTGGGCACCAGCAACACGCTGGTCTACGTCAAGCATAAGGGCATCGTCATCAGCGAGCCAACCATTGTGGTGGTGGATTCCAGCAACGAACGAAAGGTGCGCGCCGTAGGCGACGACGCAAAGATTATGCTGGGCCGCACCACGGAAGGCGTTATGGCCGTCCGCCCCATGCGGGAGGGCGTGATTACCGACTTTGACATGACGGAAATTATGATCCAGTATTTTATGCGCAAGGCCATTGGCTCCAGCTATCTGGTTAAGCCCAGGCTGTTTCTAAGCTATCCCTGCTCCATTTCCGCCATCGAGCGCCGGGCCGTGGGCGAGGCCGCCAAGTACGCAGGAAGCCGCAAGGTTTATCTGGTGGAAAAGCCCTTTTTGTCCGCGCTGGGCAGCGGCCTGCCGGTGTTTGATCCCAACGGCTGTATGGTGGTGGATATCGGCGGCGGCACAACGGACGTAGCCGTCATTTCCCTGGGCGGCGTCGTCATCAGCCATTCCATCCGTGTGGGCGGCGTCAAAATGGACGAAGCCATCATCAACTTTATCAAAAGAGAATTTAACATTCTCATCGGCGACCGCACCGCCGAGGAGGTGAAGCTGGACCTGGGAGCGGCCCTTCCCCTGCGGGACGAACGCCGGGCCCGCATCCGCGGCCGGGACATGGTAACCAACCTGCCCCAAACCACGGAAATTACCTCTACCCAGATTTACGACGCCATTCACGAGCCCTGCCTGGCCATTCTGGGCGCGATTAAATGGGTGCTGGAGCGCACGCCCCCCGAGCTGGCAGCGGATATTATGCATAACGGCATTTACCTGACCGGCGGCGGGTCGCTGCTGTACGGCATGGATCAGATGATCGCCAGCGAGCTGGGCATTCCCGTGCTGCTGTCCAAGGAGCCCATGGACTGCGCCGCCCTGGGCCTGGGCAACATTATTGAAAATTTTGAGCTGTTGCAGCACCTGAGCCGCACCAGCTTTCTGAAGGCTTTCTGACGGAGGACACTGCATGAAGCTGAAAGTACCCAAAACCGAGCGGAAGCGTTCCGCAGACAGCCGTCTCAAGCGTTTTTTTCGCCGTGCGATCATTATTGTGATTGTGATTGTGCTGCTGGGACTGGCTGGCACCCACCTGTTTGCGCTGATTACCGGCAACGAGCTGCTTGCCAAGCCGGAGGAAGGGGTATCCACCGTATTAACCCCCATCCAGTCCGCCTTTTCCACCGCCATCGGCTGGGTGCGCGATTATCTGTACAAAGTGAAATTACGTTCCCGAATCGAATTGGAGTATAACAACCTGAAGCAGGAAAACGAGCAGCTGGTGTATAACTCCATGCTGGTGGAGGAATTGCAGCATAAGCTGAGCGTATACGAAAACCTGTATGATGAAATATCCATCAATGAAAGCATGAACCCGCTGGTGGCCACCGTTATCGGCCGGGAAAGCGGCAACTATTTTTCCGTCTTCACCATTAATAAAGGAAAAAGCGACGGTGTGGATGACTTTATGGCCGTCACCATGGATGGCGCTCTGGTGGGCTACACCTATAACGTAACCGCCACCAAAAGCACCGTGCGCACCATCATCGACTCGGAAGCCTCCATCGCCAGCCTGATTTCCTCCTCCCGCGACCAGGGCACCGTGCGCGGCACGCTGGGCGTAGACGGCACTCCCCTGTGCCGCATGTACTACCTGCCGGAGGATAAGCTGCCCCGCCCGGGCGACCTGGTGGTTACCAGCGGCGTGGGTATGTCCTTCCCCAAGGGCATACCGATCGGCACCGTGCGTGAAAGCACCCGCGGCATGGAAAGCAACAAGCAGTACATTGTGGTAGAGCCACAGGCGGATTTTCAGCACATTGAATATGTGATTGTGCTGCGCTACCAGCCCGACGCAGAGGCAGTGGAGGAGCGGGCCAGCAGCAACGACTCCCTGACCATTACCCGTCTGGATACGCCCCGTCCCGTGCCTACCATCCAAATCGGCAGCGACTTCTACCAGCTGGCTCCCACCCCCGCACCTACAGCGGAGCCTACGCCTACCGTTACCGTGGGCGAGGATGGCACCGAAGTGCTGGTCACCCCCGCGCCTACCAGCACGGAATCCTCCAGCTACGAATACCAGGTGCCCTCCGGCAGCCAGACGGACAATGCCTACGGCTTCACCCTGGCCCCCACCGCTACCCCCACGCCCACGCCGCCCCCTCTGGATTTGTCAGTGGAGGAGGATTCCGGTGATTAAGAAACTGCTCAAGGTTTCCCTGCTGACTCTGCTGGCGTACCTGCTTCAGGCTACGCTGGCGGAGTACATCTCCATCAGCGGGGTGGCCCCCAACATCGCCCTGGCCATCATAGCCGTGGCGACGGTCAGCCTGGGCCGAAAATACACCTTCCTGATTTCCCTGACGGTGGGCTATCTGCTGGAAATTATGCTGCCCGCCCTGGATTACATAAACCTGATTCTCTACCCCGTCTCTTCCATGCTGGGCGCTTTGCTGTTTTCAGACAAAAGCGAGCGCAAGCTGGAGGAAGAACGCACTGTGGGCAAGCGCGGCACCCAATGGAATCCCCACCTGCGCACCGCCCTGTGCGCCGCCCTTAGCGTAACGGTGTTTGAAGCCGTCCACCTGATTTACATCTATCTAAGCGGCGTAGCCATTGACAGCGGCCATATCGGCCGTGCTGTTACGGACATTGTGTATACCACCCTTCTGGCCGCGCTGCTCCAGTTTCCCATTCGTTGGTGGCTGGGTACCTACAAGCTTCAAAAAGCGCGCTGATTGTTTGAAACCGGGAGGTGAAACGCTTTGCGCAGACGCAAACAGCCTAAGGAGGGCAATACCTATAACCTGAACACCCGCTACATCATTTTTCTGGTCATTGTACTGGGCATGTTTGGCTATCTTTTCAGCGGTTTGGTCAACCTGCAATTAAAAACCAGCGATGAATACGAAACCAAGGCGGAAAGCCGCCGTACCACCACCATTGCCCTGCGCGGCAGCCGCGGCATGATTACGGACGCGGACGCCGTGATTCTGGCCCGGGATGAAAAGATATACAACGTTACCTTCTACCGGGACGCCGACTCCAAGGACTACGCTTCCTTTACCGATTCCATCCGCCAGACCATCGACATCATCGAGGGCAACGGCAACGAGCTGGCCGTCAGCTTTGTTATTCGCCGCGGCGAGGAAACTGGCGAATGGGAATTTAACTTTGGCAGCGGCGTAAGCGAATCCGTTCTGCAAACCCGCGAATCCCAGTGGCGCAGCAACAACTACCTGACCGCCGCAAGCTACCCCACCGCGGCGGATTGCATGCGTCAGCTGAAAAAAAGGTATAAAATCTACACCCAGGAGGATTTGTCCACCCTGACGGCGGACGACCTGAAGGGGCGCACCCTGCTGGACGAGGAAACCATGCTGAAGGTCATGGCGGTGTTCAGCGAAATGCAGATGAACCTGTTCAACTCCCAGCCCATCGTCATTGCCGAAAACGTACCCTACGAAACGGTTATTGAAATTGAAACCCGTTCCATGACCCTGCCCGGCATGGAAATCGCCATGGGCACCAAGCGGGTCTACCCCCGCGGCACCCTGGCCGCGCAGGTGATCGGTTATATCGGCGCTATCCCTTCCACCAGCAAATGGCTGGAAATCAAGGATAAGGGCTATAAATACTCCGATAACATCGGTCTGGACGGCATCGAGTCCTCCATGGAGGACTGGCTGACCCAGAATACCGACCTGCGTCAGGGCTACCGGGTGGTAGAGCGCAACAACACCGGCAAAATCACCCGCGACCTCAGCTATACCGAGCCCCAGGACGGCAACAACGTCAAGCTGACCCTGATCGCCAGCTACCAGCAGCAGGCCGAGCGGGCGCTGGCCCAAAACGTTGCCGATACCCGCAGCGTTCAGGAAGACAAGCTGATGAACCAGGCCTGGCTGGACAGCAACAAGGAGGATATTTCCACCCGAAAATGGTCTAAATATCCCCTGTCGCTGGCGGACCGCGCCGCCATGATGGTCATCGACATGGAGGGCCGGGTACTGGCCATGGCCAACTACCCCACCTACGATTTGAACGGACTGGTGGCCGCCGGTGAGGAAAGCCGGGTCATCCTGTCTGATACCCGCAACGTACTGATGAATTACAACATTCACGCCCGCGGCACCCCTGGTTCCATTTTCAAGATGGTATCGTCGCTGGGGGCCATGCTGGACGGCAAGCTGCTGACCAACGAAACCATCAGCGACGGCGGACGTTTCATGCTGGTAACCACGGTGGAAAGCCAGGCGCCTAAGTGCTGGATTTCCGAAGGGCAGCGCTATAAGCACCAGAACCAGACCATTATCGAGGGGCTGCAAAACAGCTGCAACTACTTCTTTTACACCCTTGGCTACCGTCTGGGCGAAACCAGGCTGTACCAGTACGCCAGCGAATTTGGCCTGACCAGCCGCACCGGCCTGGACCTGCCTGGCGAGGAACGCAGCGTGGTAGGCTGCCAGACCAGCCTGTACGACCCGGACAAGGCCATGGACGAAGCGTCCCAGGACACCGCCGTGCCCATCATCGTGTTCAACTCCATCAAAAGCCACCTGCGCAACTGCGGCGCAACCCGCAACATCACCTATGACAACGAACGCCTGAATAAATGTGTCAAGCGGCTGATGGACATGGCCGTCAACACCAGCCAGAACGACTGGCTGCAATACATGCGTCCCATCCTGATGGAAGAACTGAACATGACCCGTGAGATGGTATATACCCAGTCCATCATCGGCGATACCTATAACTACCTGAACGATATTAAATGGGGTAATTCTCAGACCGTACAGGTAGCCATCGGCCAGTCCATCACCGTGCTTACCCCCGCCGCGGTCAGCCGCTATGTAGCGGCCCTGGGCAACGGCGGCACGGTGTACAACCTGATGCTGGTGGATTCCATTACCTCCCCCGAGGGCGACATCATCAGCCAGCGGACCCCCACCGTTCTGAACAAGTTTGAAGGTGCCGAGCAATACCTGCCCTACATTCTAAAAGGCATGGAGGGCGTTGTGGACGAAAGCGGTACCGCCGGTAAATACTTCCGCGGGTGGAAATACCGTAACCGTGTCTGCGCGAAAACGGGAACCGCCGAGGTTACCACCATCGACCTGGAAAACAACTCCTGGTTCGTTATGCTGGCCCCCTACGCTTCCGAAATGGTAAACGGCGTGCCCGTCATTACCGAGGAGCCGGAGATCGCCGTGGTGGTTTTCATTCCCAGCGGCTACAGCGGCGGCATGGGTTCCATCGCCGCCCGCGAATTTGTGGAATGGTACCTGGACCAAAAGGATCTGCGTACTGAAAACAGCGAGTTCCCCTCCGGCAACGAACTGGCCCCGTAACAACAGCAGGGAGGAAAAACAGCCCATGAGTCAATCCTGGTTCATTGTGTCCGGCAAAGGCGGCGTAGGCAAATCCATGGTCTGCGCCTGCCTGGGGCAGGCCCTGGCCCGCAGCCAGATGTCCTGCTGCCTGGTGGATACGGATATTGGTCTGCGCAGCCTGGATATGCTGCTGGGCATGGAAAACAAAGTGGTCTACGATGTGCTGGACGTGGCCCGCAAGGACTGCAAGCTCAAATACGCGCTGATTGATCATTCCAGCAACCTGTCCCTGCTGCCCGCCGCCCAGTTGGGCGATTTAAACGATATCCGCCCAGCCGATATGGAACGCATTGTGCGCAAGCTGAAAAAGCGAGTCGCGTATGTGCTGATGGACGCTCCCGCCGGGGTGGGGCGCGGAATCCAAAACATGCTGCCCGCTGTGGATGAAAGCATTTTGGTGGTTACGCCGGACGATATTGCCATCCGGGACGCGGAACGGGTGGTGGCCCTGCTGGAAGAAGCGGGCAAGCCCCGGCCCATGCTGATTGTAAACCGGGTGGACCCGCAAATGGTCGCCCGGGGAGAGATGTACCATCCCCAAACCGTTGCGGCCACGCTGGATGTGCCGCTGCTGGGGTTTGTGCCGGAGGACCGGCATGTAACCGTTGCCCTGAACGCCCGCCAGAATTTGATGACGGTTCCCTGCCCCGCGCAGGAAGCCATGAACCGCATTGCCCAGCGCTTTTTGGGCAACTATGTGGCCATGCCGTCCTTTCCAAAAAAGCGGCTGTGGCCCTTTGGACGAAAATAAGGAGGTGGCTTTGCCCCTATGATGCTGAATGAATCCCGCCGTTCCCGGGCGCACTTTGATTTGCCCCTGGCGCTGCTGGTGTTTGCTTTGGCGGCCTTTGGCGTGCTGTGCGTATCCGTCGCTACCTTTTCTACCTCCTCCCAGACGGAAGATACGCTGCTGAACTATATTGTGGCATCCTATTACGGGCTGCGTCAGGCAATCTTCTTTTTCATCGCCCCCATTGTGGTAGGCGTTATCACCTATTTCCCCTACGAGTTTATCCGCCGCCGCTCCATGCTGTTTTACTACCTGGCCTGCGGCCTGCTGGCCGTTACCCTGGTTTCCAACCAGGCGCAGGGCGTAAAGGCCTGGACGGATATTATCTGGGGTTACACCATTCAGCCCTCAGAGTTTGTCAAGCTGGCCTGTATCATCGTAACCGCCAAATACCTGGAAACCGAAACCGACCCCCTGAGCAATTTCCAGAGCTTTGTAAAGCTGGGCGTGCTGATGGGCATTCCCTGGATGCTGACGCTGCTGCAGGGCGAAATGGGCTCCGTGCTGGTTATGATCTTTGTCTTTGGTATTATGATGTACTTTGGCGGCATGCGGGTAAAAACCATGGGCGCGATTGTGGCAATGGGCGTGGTAGCCCTGGCCCTTCTGTACGCCTACATGATGGCCAGCGGGTCCAGCAACTACCGTCTGACCCGTATCCTTAGCTTTTTGAACCCGGAACTGGTGGATGAAGGCGCCACCTATCAGGTAAACAACTCCAAAATCGCTATCGGCTCCGGCGGGCTGCACGGGCGTGGCATCTTTGTGCAGGGTTCCTTCAGCCAATTGGACTATGTGCCGGAGGACTGGACGGACTTTATCTTTTCCACCATTGGCGAAGCCTTTGGCTTTATCGGCTGCGCGCTGGTGGTGCTGACCTACCTGCTGATTATTCTGCGTATGCTGTATCTGTCCCGCTACACCATGGACCGTTTTGGACAGATGGTTATCATTGGCGTTATGTCCATGATGCTGTTCCATGTATTTGAAAATGTGGGCATGACCACGGGCCTGATGCCGGTAACCGGTATTCCCCTGCCGTTCCTCAGCTACGGCGGCAGCAACCTGGTTACCAACATGGCGGGAATCGGCCTGGTGCTGAACGTGGTGAAAAACCGCAGCGTTACCATGATGCCCGGCCTGGCGCCCCAAACCCTCAACACGCGCAAATGGTCGCGTTGAGCCTGATTTTTGGACCACTTGAGAGGAGGAACCCCCATTGGACGTTATCAAGAGCATTCTATCCAAATTATTCTCCGGCGTTTTGTACCTGTTCCAGGGCGACGGCTGGAAAAGCCTGGTCATGTTTGCGATTGCCGGTATTCTGATTTACCTGGCCATCAAAAAGGACTATGAACCCGCCCTGCTGCTGCCCATTGGCTTTGGCGCCATTCTTGCCAACCTGCCGCCCATGTTTGGGGGTGTGCAGTCCAGCGTTTTGGGGGAAGGCGGCTTCCTGACCGTGCTGTTTAACGCCGGTATCGCCAACGAGCTGTTTCCCATTCTGATCTTTATCGGCGTGGGAGCCATGATTGATTTCAGCCCCCTGCTGAAGGACCCCAGCATGATCTTCTTTGGGGCGGCGGCGCAGTTTGGCATCTTTGCCACCTTCCTGCTGTCGCTGGTGCTGATTCCGGTTGTGCTGCCCGGTGTGGCGGGCGACGACAGCCTGATTCTGCGCCTTGCGTCCGCCATTGGCATCATCGGCGCGGCGGACGGCCCAACCACCCTGTATGTGGCCAACCACTTTAACCTGAAGGGCTATATGGCCCCCATCAGCGTGGCGGCGTACAGCTACATGTCCCTGGTGCCGGTGATTCAGCCGCCGGTGATCCGCGCCCTGACCACCAAAAAGGAGCGCATGATCCGTATGAATTATACGGAGGAACGCGCCTCCAAAACCGCGCTGATTCTGTTTCCCATCATTGTTACCGCCGTGGCCGGCATTATCGTTCCCATGAGCGCTCCCCTGGTGGGCAGCCTGATGTTTGGCAACCTGATTCGGGAATGCGGCGTACTGGAGCGGCTGAGCAAAACCGCTCAGAACGAATTGGCCAATCTGGTGACCATTCTGCTGGGCATTACCATTGGCGGCACCATGGTGGCGGACAATTTCCTGCGTAGGGACACGCTGCTGATTCTGGCGCTGGGCCTGTTTGCCTTTGTGTTTGACACGGCGGGCGGCGTGCTGTTTGCCAAGTTCCTGAACCTGTTCCGCAAGAACAAGATTAACCCTATGGTGGGCGCGGCGGGCATCAGCGCGTTCCCCATGAGCGCCCGGGTCATTCAGAAGATGGCCAAGAAGGACGATCCCTATAACTTTATCCTGATGCAGTCCATCAGCGCCAACGTGTCCGGCCAGCTGGGCTCCATTGTGGCGGGCGGTATGGTCATTACGCTGGTCAGCCTGATGCTGGGCGGCCAGTGGTAAACGACGACAGGAAGGAAGGTTGACAGCATGAATTTGATTCATTCATCCGCATTAACGTCTCTGCCCCTGATGACCAAGGGGCTGTTGGTTACCGTCATGGGCCTGCTGGGCGTATTTCTGGTACTGACGCTGTTTTTTATCACCATCAAGCTGATGCAGAAAATCCGCGTAAAGGATGAGCAAGAGTAAAGGAGGCCGCTCCCTGTGTATACCCAACAGGATTTGATCCAGGCTTTGGCACAGCTGAAACGCAGGCGGCTGACCGCTTATCTTCCATCGGCGGTTGGCCTTGCGGCGGCTATTGCGGTTTTTGTGGTGGGGCGCATACAGCGCAGCGACAGCGCGTGGGTGATCAGCACGGTGCTTACCATTTTGGCGGTCGGATACTTTTTGTTTCTATACGGGGTATCGATCAAGCCAGCCAAAACCTACTGCGTGTTTTTGCAGGATATGCTGACCGGCCGCAAACGGGAAACCCAGGGCGTTTTCAAGTCCTTTTCCGCTGATGTATGCGACCGGGACGGCCTGCCCTGCCACTCCCTGCTGCTGAATGTGGGACAGAAGGACGACCCACAGGACGACCGGCAGTTCTACTGGGACGCTCAAATGCCCAACCCGGCCATTGCCCTGGGCGCACAGGTGAAGGTGGAAAGCAACGATAACCGAATCGCCAGTATGACCGCGCTGGAATGACCATTTAAAGCCGTTGATGGACAAGCGTTCATCAACGGCTTTTGGCATGGGTTCGATTCCTGTTTACAACTTTTCCGCAATTTTCTGTCACAATTTTAGCGGAGTCTAAACATCTAACCTTGAAATCGCTTCTCCAGATTTGATATAATAGGTGTACCAAATCTCTTAGCGACAGGAGTGACTACACTATGAAGCCTTATTATGAAGTGTTGCGTTCGTTGCGAGAGGAGCGTGATTTAAAGCAGGCTGATATTGCCAGCGTTTTGGGAACCACCCAACAGGTGTATTCCCGTTACGAAAACGGCATTAACGGCTTGCCCATCCGTCACCTTGTGACGCTGTGCAATTATTATCACGTTTCGTCCGATTATGTGCTGGGTATCGCCACCCATTGATTCCATCCCTTTCTCATTTACAGAGAAAACAAATCGGCACCCCAAAAAGCTCCTCCTCTGCGGGGGAGCTTTTGGTGTTTTATCCGGTTACAGACGGCTTAAATCATCCGGCGACAGGCTGAAGCTGGGCACAAATTGGCTCATAAACTCCTGTACCTCCGGCAGCGAGCTTTGGGCCAGACTGGCCTGAATGGTCGTTTTGGCCTGGGCAAAATCCCGGTTGCCCATTTTTTCTTCCTCAAGGCATTTCAGGTAGGCGCTGATGCGGTCCGCCGCCTTAACCAGAAGCCATTCGTCGCTGGTTTCATCCGGAAGGATATAGGGCTGAAAGTCAGCCTGCATGTCCGTGGGCAGCATGTCCAGAAGCTGCTGGCGGGCCTGGGCCTCCAAGCCGCGATAGGCGTCCTGAATCAGCGGGTTTTTGTACTTGACCGGGGTAGGCAAATCGCCGGTGATCACTTCGCCGCTGTCATGGTACAGGGCCAGCATGACCACCCGCTCCGGGTTAACGTCCCGCTGATGCCGCCGCTTTGCCAGCACCGCCAGCCCGTGGGCAATCAGCGCGGTCTGCATGCTGTGTTCCATGTCGTTTTCCGGCACGGTATTGCGCATCAGTCCCCAGCGCCGTATCAGCCTTAGCCGGTCCAGATAAGCAAAGAAATGGTTCATCCGGCTCCTCCCCTATCGCCTTACAGCACGTTGGAGCTGGTGCATTCCACATACACGCTGCCATCCTTGCGACGGGTCAGCTTGGCCTTGTTGCCCTGTCCATCGTCGATGGTCATTTTTTCAATTTCGTTCAGGGTCAAAAAATTCACCACGTCGCTTTCCACAAAAGCCACCCAGTTCTTTCGGTCCCGCTTTTGGGTCTGCTCTCCCTCCATCATTTCCTCAATGCTCTTTCTTTCGTCAGCCATTGTTCAACGCTCCTTTCGGTTTCTCTATTTCAAGGCTTATCATACCCCAACCGCGCCGGAATGGCAAGCGTCAGCATTGGATTTCCGCCTGCGATCCGGTCAGGCGCTTACGGATCACAATTTTTTTGTCGATGCGGTCTCTCAGCTCCGGCACATGGGAAATCACGCCGATCAGCCGGTTGCCGTCCGCAAGGGAGGATAGCAAATCCAGTGCGCTGCGCAGGGCGTTTTCGTCCAGTGTGCCAAAGCCCTCGTCAATAAACATGGCCTCCAGTCGAATTTCTCCGCTTTGGCTCTGTACCACGTCGGACAGCCCCAGCGCCAGGCACAGGGACGCCATAAAGCTCTCGCCGCCGGACAGGGTGGACACGTCCCGCCACTGGCCGGTAGCCTGATCCTGCACGTCCAGATCCAAACCGGCCTGACTGCGCAGGTTTTTGGCTTCGTCCTTCAGCTTCAGCACAAACATGCCGTCGGTCATGCGGCTCAGCCGTTTATTGGCGGCGCTGACCACCTGCTTGAAGTAGTACTGCTGCACATAGGTTTCAAAGGTGATTTTGACCTTTTGGGAAAGCTGCCCGCTCATGGCGCGGTACAGGTCGTTCAGCACCGCCCATTCCCTGGCGTGCTGCTGCTGTGCGGCTCTGGCCTCGCTGATTTCCTTCCCAATTCTTTTGTGGGCGCTTAGCCGCCTGTCCGCATCCTGAAGGTTTTGCAGGGCCTGCCTGCGCATGGACAGCAGCTGCGCCTGCCGCGCCGTCAGCGCCTGTATATCCGCCCTTTGCTTACCGGCCAGCTTCTTCTCCTGCTGTTCCAGCATCTGTTGAATCGAGACTTTTTGCTGGTTGTGCTGCTGTACGCTCTTTTCCAGCGTTTCCATTTCCTTTGCCGGCACCACAGCGGACCGAAAATCCTGAACGTTGGCAAAGCCCTGCTGGGTCAGCTTTTGCTGAAACTGCCCGCGCAAATCCGTCAGGGTTTGCCGGGTCTGCCTCATCCTGCTCTGCATGTCGGCCAGCAGGGCCCGGTCCGTTTCCACCTGTTTTTGGCAGGTTTGCCATTGCTTCTGCGCGCTTTCCGCCTGATCGCGAAGCGTCTGGGCCTCTTTCTGGGCCTGCTCCATCCGGCAGCCTATCGTTTGCGCCGTATCCTCCGGCGTAATTTTTTCTGCTTCCAGCTGTTCCTTCAGGGCGGAAACGCGGCTTTGGGCAGCCACCGTCTGCCCGTTTGCCTGCTCCAGTTCCTTTTCCCGGCGTTTTCGCTGCCGGTCCGCCTGCTCCAGCGCCTCCCAGGTTACCGCCTGACCGGTCAGTCTGGCCGGGCTGGGGTGATGCGCGGCGCCGCATACCGGGCACGGCTGGCCTTCCTGCAGGCTTTTGGCCAGCAGGCCGCTCTGGTTTTGCACATAGCGCTGCCGCAGATCGATATATGCCTCATCGGCGGCGTTGCTTTGATCCAGCGCGCTTTGAGCGGCCTGCCGCAGTTTCTTCAGCTGATTTTCCTCAAGGGTCATTTGCTCCAAAACCGTCAGGCATTTTTTCAGCTGAGCGGCCTGGTTCAACAACTGGTCCGCCATGGGCAGCCGGTCCCTGGCCTGGTCCGCCGCCTTTGCCAAATCGGGCAGCTGCGCCTGTCTTTTTTCCAACCGCCGGGTCAAATCTGCCGTCTTTTGCTCCAATTCTTGCAAAGCCTGCGTATCCCGGCCAATCAGCCCATCCATCAGCACTAGTTCTTGGGCGCGTCGACCCTGCCGCAAACGCTTTTCCTGCGCGTCAACATCGCTTTGCCGGTCCAGCAGCTGCTTCTGCCGCTGCCGCCACTCCTGCAAGTCGTCAAAAGCGGCGTTCAGCTGTTTGCCCTGCTCCAGTTCCCGGGTGAAACGGTTCAGCTGCTCGTCCAATCCGGTATATTCCTGGTCGCAACGTTCCTTTTTCCGCTTTTCATACACACACAGACGGCGCAAAGCGTCCAGCAGCTGGTCGGCGTATTTGGCCTCGTGGGTATAGTCGTCCAGTGCTTCCGGGTAGTCGTCGTCCGGCTGAATCTGCCCGGCGGCCGCGAGAATACGTTGATCCAGAGCCTGCTGCCAGCGGTCGGCCTCCTGATTTTTTTCCTTTAGTTTTTGCTGCAAATCCGCATACAGGCCGGTGTCAAACAGCCTTTGAAACAGTTCCTTGCGTTTGTCCGACTTGGCGTTGAGAATTTTGAAAAAATCCCCCTGAGCGATCATGACTGTTTGGGCAAACTGGTCCTGACTCAATCCCATCAGCTGCTGAATCTTCTGCGATACCTCATCCAGGCGGCTCCAGCTTTCGCCAGTTTCCAAATCCACCATTTCCGCCCTATGCTTCTGTTCCACCAGTCCTTCGCCACGCTTGCTTTGACGGGTATAGTCCGGGCTGCGGCGAATGCGATAGGTATGCCCCTTGTGAGAAAAGATCAGCTCCACATAGGTTTCCGCATCCGCCGGGGCATAATCGGAGCGAAAGGAACGGGCTGTCCGGCGCTCCCTGCCGCCGGATGCTTCCCCGTAGAGGGCAAAGCTGATTGCGTCAAACAGGGTGGTTTTGCCAGCGCCTGTATCTCCGGTAATCAGAAACAGCCCGTTTTCGCAAAATTGTGAAAAATCCAGGGTTGTTTTTTCCGCGTAGGGGCCAAAAGCCGAAAGGGTCAGCTGCAAAGGTTTCATTCCGGCTTCTCCTCCAATTCCTTTAACAACTCCTGCAAAATCTTCATATGCCGGGGGCTAGGCGGCTGGTCGTTATTTTGCAGGCGGTAAAAATCCTCAAACAGCTGCTGGGGGGATTTGTTTTCCATCGTCTCTTTCGCGACCACATCAAAATCCATTTTGGTTTTGGCGTTGACAATGGAAAACTTCATCATATTGGGAAACACCGTGCTGACCGTTACCCGCGCGTCTGGGGGCGGCAATTCGTCATGGAGGGTCACCCACACATAATCCTCAGAATAAGGCATGGCCATAACCTCATCCAGCGTTCCCTCCACCAGCCGCATATCGTGAGGAGCATTCAGCGGAACGGCGGAAACCCGCACCTCTCCCTTGCGGCCCAGCTCCACCAGCGTAACGGACTTTTGATGGCGAACCTCTGAAAAGGAATACTTCATCAGGGAACCTGCATAGCACAGGGTATCCCGCGTGCATCGCTGGGGCTTATGAATATGGCCCAGCGCCACATAGTCGAATGCGTCAAAGACGGACGCGTCGATATGATCCAGCCCGCCTACGGCCAGTTCTTCGGAGTCGCAGGTTTCCGCGCCGGTAACAAACTGGTGGCATACCAGCACATTGCGGCGGCTGATATCCACCGGCGACCCGCGCAGCACCGCCCGGACCGCCTGCTGATAGGTGTCCAGCTTTTCCTCCGGAAAAAACGGGCGCACCTGGATGGGCCTGACAAATGGCAGCAGGCTGACGGTTATATCGCCGTATTCATCCTGCAACACCACTTGCTGAAGCCGCCCATCAAAGGCTTCGGATACATACACCCCGGATTTTTGAAGAAGCGAGCCCAAATAGGAAATTCGCTGGGGGGAATCGTGGTTGCCGCTGATAATGAAAACCTTGATTCCAAGGGCGCACAGCCGGGTAATAAAGCCGTCGAAGGCGGCCATGGCCTCGCTGGGGGGCGACGCCTTCTGGTACACATCTCCGGCGATCAGCACGGCGTCCACCCGCCTTTCCCCGGCAATCCGCTCCACCTGGTCCAGCAGCTCTATCTGGTCCTGCAAAAGAGATACGTCGTTGAGCCGTTTGCCCAAATGCAAATCCGCCAGATGCAAAAATTTCATAGTTGTCCATCCTCCATTGTTTTCCAGTGCTATGGTACTGAAACAGCCCCTGTTTGTCAATACAGCCAGACTTGCGAAACAGCGCTGCCTGTTTTATACTGGGCTTGCAGTTTTTCAGCCTGCTGATTCGTTACCATGAATGTGCAAACCCAATGGCTGGAAAGGAGATACCATGAGAAACCTGCTTGTATGGCTGTTCATCCCGGTGCTGTGTTTAACCGTCCTGAACGTTCCTGTGGACGAAAGTTCCTTTGCAACCGCTGTATCGTCTGTCCTGAGCCCATCTGAGGCGGAGACGATTTATGCCGATGACATAACGCCCCAGGGCGATGGAACCTATGTCATTACCGTTACAGACGAAGCAGGCACCCCCGTTCCCGGCGTGATGGTGCAGGTCTGCGATGAAACCACCTGCCAGCTGCTTCCCACCGGGGCAGATGGCAGGGCGATCCATGTAGGCCCCTGCTATCCTTATGAAATTCACATTTTAAAGGTTCCCCAGGGCTACCAGAAGGTGACCGAGCCCTTTATCATGCCGGCAGAGGGCGGCGAAATCACCATTCAGCTGCCAAGCGCCTGAAAACGGATTTCTTTGCCATGATTGTAACAAACATGCAGTCTTTGGGACGCTTCAACCGTTGCATAAGTGAAATCAACCTGCGAAAGCGAGGGATTGTGATGAAAAAACTACTGGCGGCGATTCTGGTTTTGATCCTGATGGCGGCAAGCGCCGCTCTGGCCGAGGAGGCGTCTCCCTGGTATGAAGTAAGCGCGGAGAATACCGTGCTGACCGTTCGGCTTCCCGGCAACAGCAAGGACGGTCTTGACTGGCGGTATGAAATTTCCGCTCCCGAGGTGATGGAGCTGCTGACCAGTGAAACCACGGATGGCGAAAGCGAAGGCATGGCGGGTTCCCCTACCACCTATACCGCCAGCTTTAAAGCCGTCAGCGGCCAGACCGGAAACGTCAGCCTGATTTTTGTCTATGCCGCCGAAGGAGAGGAGCAGGGCGTTAAAACCTGGGTTTTGGAAACGGAAGTGGATGAATCCGGCAAAATTTCGCTGCTATCCGTCTATCAGCAGGAAGAAAGCGCCGACTGGTGCATGCTGGCGGACGATGGCTATACTCTGGTGGTCACGTTGCCTGCCAACGCCTCCACCGGCTATGCCTGGACGGCTGATATTCTGGACCCGAACATGCTGGAGCTGACCAGTGAAGAAAACGCCGCCGGTAACAGCGATCTATTAGGCGCACCCGGCACTTATACCGCAACGCTGAAGGGTACCTTCGAGCAGGCCGGAAGCACGGAAATTTCTTTTGCCTACAGCCGTGGCGCGGAGGAATTGGCCGAAAGCCGCACGGTAGATGTTTTTGTTAACGAAAGCAACGAGCTTTTTATTGAGCGGGTAAGCGTGCTGAATCTGCTGCCCTGAGTCCTTGACAAAACGCATCGCTTGTGCTATACAAAACTCATTAAAGAAAAGCCGCTGAACTGGCGGCGTTTCTTTAACGAATGAGTTAGTTATTATTAACTTCGGAGGCGTAAGCATGTATCAAATCACCTTAAAAATCGACGGCATGATGTGCGGCATGTGTGAAAGTCATATTAACGACGCCATTCGTCAGGCCTTTCCTGTCAAAAAGGTTTCCTCCACTCACAGCAAGGGGCAAACCGAAATTCTGTGCGAATCCCCGCTGGATGAATCGGCGCTGCGCGCCGCCATTGAAAAAACCGGCTATCAAATGACCGGCTTTTCCTGTCAGCCCTACGAAAAAAAGGGACTGTTCGCCAGATTGCATAAATAAGCATCATACCGCCTGCCGCGAGTTAAGCGGCAGGCGGGTTTTGGTTCTGCCCGCGTGGTCTTTGCCATACACTGAAGCACTACAGAAAGGAGCTGACGCGCTATGGCAACGCTGATTACTTCCATCACGGGGGACGTGACCTATGACGGCATTCCGGATACTCTTTTTTTAACCGGCACACAGGTGCCTGGCTCCGCCGCCTGGCAGCAGCTGCAACTGGTGGTTCAGGACGGACGTTCCTGCATGACCGTTACCCTGCCCCTGCCGGATGAAATCGCCTATTCGCCCACGCTGACTCTGGCCAGTCTGACAGGCGCCGGCAAAAAGGATATTCTGGTTACGCTGCCCACCGGCGGAAGCGGCGGGATTATGAACGCGGTTGTTTACGCATACCTGGAGGATCAGTTTCAACAGATTTTTTCCAGTCAGGACTATCAGGAGCTTTACCAATACGATGTTTTTTATCTTGACGGATACACGGTCAAAGCCTATAGCCGCCAAAACCAGCGGGAATATTTGATTGACATCAGCGATCGGGGCAGCGATTATCTAACCGCCATTTATAACCAGGACGGCACTCTGAAGGAACCAATCACGGGCTTTGTCAACCCGCTTAGCGGCCTGTTTCCTGTGGATTTTTCCGGAAACGGTCAGTCGTCTCTGCTGGCCTACCAAAAAATTGCCGGGCAGTATAACGCCGATGCGCTGGGCTATTTCCTAAACACGCTGACCTGGCAGGAAAACGCGTTTGTGTTAACCGATCAAATGGTGGGCATTTTAGGCGCGGACGCCAGCGTAATTCAGCCAAGAATGTAAGCAAAGCCTTGCTGCGCAAGAAAGCCAATTTCGGAACAAAAATCAGAGGACTGCTGATTCCGCACATGTGCCCCTCTCCTCGATTCAGCGCGGCATCCGCCACGCCATTACCCTGGCCTGGAGCCGCCAAAAGCCCGGCGCTGTGGAAGCCTTCTTTGGCCGCTGCGTTGTCAGCGCTTATGACAAGCCCACCAATAACGAGCTGATCGCCACCATTGTGGAGTATCTGTCCCGTGATCAGGATTAGCTGAAAATTTTTTGGGCAGACGCTCAAAATATATCCCCCAATACTGGTTGGCCAGCATTGGGGGATATATCACTTGGGGGCAGCCCCTTTCACTATGTTTTTTATTCCTGTCCACCAGCCAGAATAGCCAGGGTGGAGCTGGTGCCCAGACGGCTTGCGCCCGCGTCCACCATATCCAGCGCCTCCTGCCAGGAGTGCATGCCGCCGGCGGCCTTTACCTTCATGGTGTCCGGAATGGCCGCTTTCATCAGGCGCACATCCGCCACGGTAGCGCCGCCGGTGCCAAAGCCAGTGCTGGTTTTCACATAGTCCGCGCCCGCGTTGACGCAGGCCTGGCAGGCCAGTTGCTTTTCCTCGTCGGTCAGGTAGCAGCATTCAATGATGACCTTCACCAGGGTGCCGTTGGCCGCCTCCACCACCCCGCGGATGTCGCTTTCCAGCAGGGCCAGGTCGCGGCACTTCAGCGCGCCGATGTTGATGACCATGTCCACTTCCTCTGCGCCGTTGGAAATGGCGTCCCTGGTTTCAAAGGCCTTTACGGCGGTGGTGTTGGCTCCCAAAGGAAAGCCGATAACGGTGCAGACCTTTACCTGGCTTCCTTTCAAAAGCTGAGCGGCCAAAGCCACGTTGCAGGGGTTTACGCACACGCTGGCCGTGCCCAGTTCCAGGGCGGTCTTGCACAAATCCCGAATCTGGTCCGGGGTAGCGGTGGCCTTTAGCAGGGTATGGTCAATCATTGCGGCAAGCTGCTGTTTCGTCATGGAAAAAGTCATCCTTTCTGTATTGCGTTATGGATTACCATATAAATCCATCAGGGTTGTGGGGTAACCTCCGGCTGGCCCGCGTTGTCGTCCTGCACAATTTTCAGCTGACAGGTATTGCCCAGCCTGCTTTGCTCCGCAACGGAACCAAACATGCTCTCCAAATTATGCACAGCCGTGTTCCAGGCGTTTTGCCGGTAGGTTTCGTTCTGGCTGTATTCGTCAAACAGGCGGTCCTCCACCTCCTGCTTGATGGCGGCGTACCGCTCGGTGGTCAGCCGGTAAAACCAGTCGTATTTTTTTACCTTGCTTTCATCCACAATCAGCTTTTGGTAGCCGGGCTGTGGAGAGGGAACATGCACCTCAATGGTGTTGCCATTGGCGACGACCTGAGCGCGGCTTAAATCCACCGTAAAGCTCATGCGGAAGGTATAGGGCATTTCCACCTTTTGCACGGTGCCCAGCAGCCAGGCTTCCTGCGAGACGGTTTCCTGGCCGGTGGTTTCAATTTCATACACTACCAGTTCATTTTTCTCCCGCAGGGTTTCGGAAAAACGCTGGCTGATCCACTGGGTGTTGGATCCGCCAAACATGCGCTCCCACAAATAGGGTCCGAAGCGAACCAGCACAAACACCAGCGCAAGGCAGAGGATCAGGCGAAATAATCCCTTGAAAAATTTCTTCAAAAAAATGTCCTCCTGTTATTGGGGCATCCATTTGCCCATTTCCACAAACAGCGCCACCACCAGACGGGCCAGCACATACAGCGTGGTCAGCGAGCCCACCGTCATCAAATAACCGCGTACAAACCGGCGGAAACGGCTTTTTTTGCGGGGACGCCGGGGCGGCTGCTGCGGTCTGCGGTCATAGGGATTAGGATCGTATGGATTCGGATCATTCTGCACGGCACAACCTCCTTGCTTTCCGCTATCAGTATACGACAGATTTTGCAAAAAAGCCATACCTGGGCCAAAGGTTTGCAAGCATGCTTCCCTTAAGCGTCGCCGTCCTCCGTCAGCCAGCGCCGCGCGTCGTCACCATCCAGGGTTTCCACCCGGCGCAGGCGTTTTTCAATGGTGCGGGTTTTCACAAAAGCGGTATCGATGCTGTCCGTGGCCTGCTGCAGTTTTTCCTGGGTTTTTTGCAGCAGGGCGGCAAAGCTGCCAAAATCGCCCTTGACAGCGCCCAGCAGCTTCCAAACCTCGGCGGACCGCTGCTCAATGGCCAGGGTGCGGAAGCCCATTTGCAGACTGTTCAGCAATGCCAGCAGCGTACTGGGACCGGAAATCAGCACCCGCTGCTCGCGCTGGATGCTCTCCACCGCCTGACTGTGGCGCATTACCTCGGCGTAAAGGCTTTCCAGCGGCAAAAACATCACCGCAAAGTCGGTGGTATGGGGCGGAGCAATGTATTTGCCAATGCGTCTGGCCTCGGTGCGCACAGCGTTCATCAGCGCCTTTTGGGCCGCCTCCACCGCGGCGGCGTCGCCCCGGTCGCTGGCCTCCGTCAGGCGCGCATAATCCTCCTGGGGAAACTTGCTGTCAATGGGCAGGTACACCACGCCGCCCTCTCGGCCGGGCAGGCAGACCGCAAACTCCACCCGCTCGCCGCTGCCGGGCACCACCGCCACATTGCGCTGGTACTGGGTATCGGTCAGGGCCTGTTCCAACAGCGCGCCCAGTTGAATTTCACCCCAGACGCCCCGGGTTTTCACATTGCCCAGCATGCGCTTCAAATCGCCCACGCCGCTGGCCAGGGTGTGCATTTCCCCTAAAGAACGGTACACCTGCTCCAGCCGTTCGCTTACCTGAGAAAAGCTGGCGCTCAGGCGTTTTTCCAGCGTGTCGTTCAGCTTTTCATCCACGGTGCGGCGCATCTCAGACAGCTTCTGGTCGTTATCCTCCCGCAGCAGGCGCAGGTTTTCCTCTGTGGACTGGCGCAGGGTTTCCATGCGGCCCTCCATGCGGCGCAGGCGTTCGTCCAGCATGCGCTGCATTTCCTGCTGGCGCAGGTCAAAGGACTGATTGTTTTCGTGACTTTGACGGATCAGCGCGTTTACCTGATCGGCATGGCCCCGGCTGACGCTGCCAAAGGTGTTGACCAGACTTTCGTTCATCTGGTACAGGTTGCGGGTCAGCTCCTCCCGCTGGCGCGCGTCCTGGTCCGCCAGATCGTCCTCCAGCTTGCCCAGCTCGTCCAAAATGCGCCGGGGAATGCGCCTGGCTCGGCGGTTGCCTGCTGATACCAGCGCAATCAGCACGGCCAGCAGCAAAAGGCACAGAACCAGCAGTCCCGCAAAAAGCCATTGAACAGGCGTTAACATCTGTCGCAGCTTCCTTTCGTACAGTCAAATTTGGCCGCGCTGAGCGCGGCCAAACAGTATTACATTTCCCGACGGCCCTCCATGGCTTTGGACAGGGTAATTTCGTCGGCGTATTCCAAATCGCTGCCCACCGGCACGCCATGAGCGATGCGGGTGACCAGCACCCCCATGGGCTTAATCAGCCGGGCGATATAGGAGGCCGTGGCCTCGCCCTCGATGTCCGGGTTGGTGGCCAGAATGACTTCCTTGACGCTGCCGTCCGCCAAACGGCTGAGCAGCTCCCGGATATGAATATCCTCCGGGCCGATGCCGTCCATGGGCGACAGGGTGCCGTGCAGCACATGATAGGTGCCCTCAAAATCGTGCATTCGTTCAACGGCCGCCACATCTCTGGGATCGCGCACCACGCAGATCTGCCCGTTGTGCCGCCGGGAATCGGCGCAGATATCGCACAGGTCGTCCGTGGCGTAATTGCCGCATACCCGGCAGTAGCGAATGGCCTTGCGTCCCTGATACAAAGCGCCCGCCAGTTCGCGCACATCCTCCAGCGGCATGCCGATAATGTGGTAGGCCAGCCGCTGGGCGCTTTTTTGCCCGATGCCCGGCAGACGGGACAGCTGGGCCACCATGCGCGCGATGGGTTCAAGCTGTTGGGCCATGGATTAGAACATGCCTCCCATGCCGGGGGCCAGCTTGGACATTTCGTTGGTACGGGTTTCGTCGGCCGTGCGCAGGGCCTCGTTGACGGCGGCCAGAATCATGTCCTGAAGCATGTCCACATCGTCCGGGTCCACGCACTCAGGCTTAATCACCAGGGATTTGACCACGTTTTTGCCGGTAACGGTAACGGTGACCATGCCGCCGCCCGCCTGGGCCGTGTACTCCCGCTCCTCCAGCTCCTCCTGAGCCTTTGTCATCTGCTCCTGCAGTTTCTGAGCCTGACGCATCAGCTGCTGCATGTTTCCGCCGCCGGGGAAGCCACCGCCAAAACCGTTAAAATGATTCTTCGCCATTGTTCCTACACCCTCTCGTGATGATTGCGTAACGCCGGCCCGGTTTGCCCTTTGCCAGCGCGGGAAAATTTCGATACCATCTGGTATCATACCGTTTTTTCAGCAAAAAAGCAATGCAAAAAAACGGCGTTTGTCCCCGAGGGCAAACAATCCGCCTGTCAAAGAAGCAAACAAAAGTGCCAGCGTATCCACTTGTGGATTTCCAGCTTTTTTGAGATTCATCGCGGCAAACTTGAGCTTAATCCAAGCGGTAACCGCAGGTTGCCCTCCATAGGTGCATAAGCGCTTAACAAGGGGACGCACCGAGGCGTCCCCATTCAGGCCGTCAAAAAAGCTCGTCTGACGACGATCTTTTCTGACGAAGGACTGGAGGAATGTTTTCGGCAAAGCCGAA
>CAKTUU010000033.1 GCA_934621505.1 uncultured Clostridia bacterium | reverse complement strand
CCTGGGCATGCAGTCGCCCAACCAGGTGCTGGCAAAATACGACGGGGTCATGTGGTAAAGCCAGCTGGAGCAGGCGCGCCGCGAAATAAAGCGTCCAAGGCTGTTCGGCAAACTTTGCCGAACAGCCCCCTCCCATTGTACTTCTTTCTTACCACAGTCAAGGTCAGGTTGTATTTGCTTCGCAAATCTCCACCTTTCCCTTGACTGCTCTTTTCGAACTTGCTGTAACCTATGTTTGACGCTCCTACACCATCTTTCTCAAAAACTCGTTTACAAACGGGGAAAGCAGGGTATATAATCAAAGAGACCACTTGAAAAGGAGGCTGTTTGGATGTCTGTTCAAAAAATCACCGCCGCTCAGTTCGACCAGGAGGTTCTGCACAGCGATAAGCCCGTACTGGTCGACTTTTACGCAGATTGGTGCGGACCCTGTAAAATGCTGTCCCCTGTAGTGGAGCAGATTGCCGGGGAAAGCGACGCGTACCACGTGTACAAAATCAACGTGGACCAGGCTGCTGATATCGCCGCCCGCTACGGAATTATGAGCATTCCTACCCTGATTGTGTTTAAAGACGGCGAGGCCGTCAAACGCACGGTAGGCGTGCAAAGCAAGCAGGCCATTGCCGATTTGCTGGCCTGACGTTCCCGGCCCAAGCTGTTAAAAAAACCGCGCTTCATTCGCCCTTGCCTTGTGAAGAAACGCGGTTTTTTGTGTATCGTTCTTTAGCGCAGCTCTTTCTTGAGATCGTTCAGGCAGTTTTCACAGATCATTTTACCCTGGAAGATCTTTACGTTGCGGGCGTCGCCGCAGAAGATGCAGCCGGGCTGATACTTCTTCAGGATGATTTGATCGCCTTCGGTAAAAATTTCAAGGGTGTCCTTGATGGCGATTCCCATGCTCTTGCGCAGTTCAATCGGAATCACGATGCGGCCCAGATTATCCAGTTTCCTTACAACTCCTGTAGATTTCATTGGTAATTCCTCCACAAAACTAGTATGTTGCCTCTCAAAGCCATTTTTCACGGCTCACATAAACATACTTCGTTTAGAATAAAATGTAAATGCAACGAATGGTGCTAATTTAGGCGATATACACATATATAGTGTATTTGTAAACCACATTTGGTGTTGTTACAAATTGTACATTTTGGGGAGGAATGGAAATATGCTGCAATGGATGTGGGGCGGAATGATGTTTCTTTCCATCCTGTACGCCCTGTGCCGGGGAATGCCGTCCGCCGTTATGGAAGCCGCCCTGGAAGGCACGTCCCAGGCCCTTTCGCTGACCTTGCGCCTGTGCGCGGGCTATCTGCTGTTTTGCGGCTGGATTGAGATCATCAAGGCGTTGAAAATGCCCGCGCTGCTGTCACACGTACTAAGGCCGCTGCTGCGCAGGCTCATGCCCACCGTTCAGGAACCGGCCATTGCGGAAGCCGTATCCATGAATTTATCCATGAACATGCTGGGTGTTGGCAATGCTGCAACCCCCATGGGCGTAAAAGCCGTGCGCCTGATGGATACGCGCTGCAAGCCGCAGGCTGCCGCGCGGCAGGATATTGCCATGCTGCTGATTTTAAATGCTACCAGTCTGCAATTGCTGCCCACAACGGTTTTGACCCTGCGGACAGCGGCCGGAAGCGCCGACCCCGGGGCCATTATCGCGCCGGGGCTGCTGTGCAGCTTTGTCGCTACCATCGCCGGGGTGGGAGCGGGTCTGCTCTGCCGCAGATGTGGGAGGCGCTTTCATGGCTGACTGGCTCGTTCCCCTGCTGTTTCTTGGCGCTGTCGGCATGGGCCTGTGGAAGCGCCTGCCTGTTTACGATCTGTTTATCAAAGGGGCGGCGGACGGCCTGCATACAGCCGTTGGGATTTTGCCCAATCTGGCGGCCATGCTGTGCGCCATTTCCCTGATGCAGGCGTCCGGGCTGTTGGGCGTGCTATGCCAGCTCTGCGCTCCCCTGCTTGGTTTCCTTGGTCTGCCCATGGAGCTGGCTCCGCTGGTGCTGCTTCGGCCTCTCAGCGGCTCCGCCTCTTTGGCCATGCTGGAAAATTTGCTGACCCAATACGGGCCGGACAGCCGCATCGGCCTGATTGCCTGCGTGGTCATGGGGTCCAGCGAAACCATCTTTTATGTAGTATGCGTTTATATGAGCGCCGCCAAAGACAAACGCACCTGTTACGCCGTCCCCTGCGCCCTGCTTGGCAGCCTGGCCGGACTGCTTCTGGCTGGAAAACTGTTTTGAACGTTGACAAGCAGGAATTTTTGGGTATAATAGCGAAGGTATAGATTGCGATGATGGGAAGAGTACCATGGGCGTTTTCGCTGAAAGAGAGCCGCGTCAGGTGAAAGGCGGCGCGCAAGCCCTATGGGAACATGGCCCCGGAGCGTTTTCGCCCGACAGGTAGGGCGAAACGGTTGGCGCCGTTATCCGCTTAACGAAGCGATAAACCTAGGGTGGTACCGCGGGTTCAGCCCGCCCCTGTGAATGGGGCCGGGTTTTTCTTTTTAAGTAAGGAGGGGCATACCATGGAAAACCAGAAGAAGTTCTACATCACCACGCCGATTTATTACCCCAGCGATAATCTGCATATTGGTCACGCCTATTGCAGCGTGGCGGCGGATACCATGGCGCGCTTTAAAAAGCAGCAGGGCTATGACACCTATTTCCTGACCGGCACGGACGAGCATGGCCAGAAAATTGAGCGAAAGGCCGCGGCAAAGGGCGTGACCCCTCAGGCCTATGTGGACGAAATCGTGGCCGGTATCAAAGACCTTTGGAAGCTGATGGATGTGGATTACAACGACTTTATCCGCACCAGCGACGACCGGCATGTAAAGGCTGTGCAGAAGATTTTCCGCCGTCTGTACGACCAGGGCGACATCTACAAGGGTAGCTACGAGGGCTGGTACTGCACCCCCTGCGAGAGCTTTTTTACCGAATTGCAGCTGAAGGACGGCTGCTGCCCCGATTGCGGCCGTCCCGTGGAAAAAACCAACGAGGAAGCCTACTTCTTTAAGCTGAGCAAATACCAGGACTGGCTGATTGACTACATCGAAAACCACCCGGATTTTATCCAGCCCGCCAGCCGTAAGAACGAGATGATTAACAACTTCCTCAAGCCCGGTTTGCAGGACCTGTGCGTCAGCCGCACCTCCATCAAATGGGGAATCCCGGTGGACTTTGACCCCAAGCATACCGTGTATGTGTGGTTGGACGCGTTGACCAACTACATCACCGCTTTGGGCTATACCACCGAAAACGACAGCCTGTACCGCAAGTACTGGCCGGCGGATATCCATCTGGTGGGCAAGGAAATCATCCGCTTTCACACCATCATCTGGCCCATCATCCTGCACGCGCTGGACCTGCCCCTGCCCAAGCAGGTGTTTGGTCACGGCTGGCTGGTGCTGGACGGGCAGAAGATGTCCAAATCTCTGGGCAACGTAGTGGATCCGGTAGTCCTGTGCAACCGCTACGGCAGCGATTCCATCCGCTATTTCCTGATGAGGGAGATGCCCTTTGGCAGCGACGGCCAGTTCAGCTATGAGGCTTTGCTGACCCGGCTGAACGCGGATTTGGCCAACGACCTGGGCAACCTGGTCAGCCGCAGCGTTGCCATGGTGGAAAAATACTTTGACGGCGTTGTTCCCCAGCATGGCGAATGGACGGACGTGGACAAGGCGCTGATCAGCCTGGCGGGCGAAACCAGCGCCAAGGTGGCGTGCCATATGGACGAATTGCAGTATTCTCTGGCCCTGCAGGATATCTGGCAGCTGGTTGGCGAATGCAACCGCTATATTGACGCCAACGCTCCCTGGGTGCTGGTTAAGACCGATGAGGGCAAGGAGCGTCTTAAAACCGTGCTGTATGTGCTGTGCGAGTGCATCCGCATTGTGGCCATCCTGATTCGGCCCACCATGCCCCGCACCCCGGCCCGCATTTTTGAGCAGCTGGGTTTGCAGGAGGGCGATTTGACCACCTGGCAGTCCGCCGGTACCTTCGGCCTGCTTCCCGCCGGTACGCGGGTACGCAAGGGCGACGCGCTGTTCCCCCGTATTGATATCAAAAAGGAACTGGCGGACATCGTTCCTGCCCCCAAGGAAGAAAAAAAAGCCAGAACCCAAAAAGGAAAAGAAGCAGGAAACCAGGACCGAGGAAAGCGGCCTGATTACCATTGATACCTTTGGCCAGATCGAGCTGCGCGTGGCCCGGATTGTTATGGCGGAAAAGGTGGAGGGCAGCGACAAGCTGCTGCATTTTACCGTAAAGCTGACGGACTCCGAGCCGGAGCGCAGCGTGGTCAGCGGCATCGCCGCCTTCTACACCCCGGAGGAAATGGTGGGCAAGCAGGTGGTGCTGGTCAGCAACCTGAAGCCCGCCAAGCTGCGCGGCATCAAGAGCGAGGGCATGATCCTGTGCGCGTCTGATAAGGGCGACAAAACGCTCAAGCTGGTCACCGTGGAAGCGGGCATGGAAGATGGAGCGTATATTCGGTAATGGAAGAATCGGCCTTCACAACGATCAACCTGTTTGACAGTCATTGCCATCTGGAGGATGAACGCTTTAACGAGGATCGGGATCAGGTAATGGCCCGCATGGCGGAAAACGGGGTGCGCCGCTGCATCCTGGCAGGCAGCGACCTGCCTACCAGCCAGCGCATCGTCGACCTGACCCGGCAGCACGAAAATGTCTATGGCGTTGTGGGTTTTCATCCCCACGAGGCCAAATTCTGGACGGATGAATGCGAGGCGCGTCTGACCCGGTGGCAGCAGGAAAAGCGCATCGTAGGCATAGGAGAAATCGGGCTGGATTATTACTACGACCTGTCTCCCCGGGACGTTCAGCAGCAGGTGTTTGAAAAGCAGCTACTGCTGGCGCGCCGCCTGGGCGTGCCGGTTGTGTTCCATATCCGCGACGCTCACGGCGATGTGCTGGATATTTTGCGGGCCCACCGTCAGGAGCTGCCCGCCGGTGTGGTGCATTGCTACAGCGGCAGCGTGGAAAGTGCCAGAGAATATCTGGATATGGGCTTCTATCTTTCCTTCGCGGGGCCGGTCACCTTTAAAAACGCCCGCAAGCTGCTGGATGTGGCCCGTTTTGTCCCGGGGGACCGTCTGCTGGTGGAAACGGACAGTCCCTATCTGGCCCCGGTTCCCATGCGGGGTAAGCGGAACGAGCCAGCCTATGTGCGCTATGTGGCCCAGACCGTGGCGCAGCTGCGCGGCGTATCTCTGGAAGAACTGGCGGCGGCTGCAACCCGCAATACCTGCCGCTTGTACGGCATCGAAATGGAGCAACCTATGACCATTCGAAAAACAACAGAGGCTGATTTGCCTGCCGTTATGGCTCTTTACGCCCAGGCCCGCGGCTTCATGCGCCAAAATGGAAACGCCGAGCAGTGGACGGCGGGCTATCCATCTCAGGAACTGGTTTTGCAGGACATCGCCCTGGCGCGCAGCTATGTGTGTCAGGAGAATGGCCAGATTCTGGCTGTGTTTGTGCTGGCGCTGGGCGATGATCCCACCTACGCCGTGATTGACGGTGCATGGAAAAACAACCGTCCCTATGGCACGCTGCACCGGGTGGCTTCCAGCGGCCAGCGCAGGGGCATGATGGACGAAATCGTCCGGTGGGCTTTTCAGCAGATTCCCAACCTGCGGGGGGACACCCATGCGGATAACCTGCCCATGCAGCGGGCGTTTTTGCGCAACGGTTTTCAGGAATGCGGCGTCATTCACCTGGAGGACGGTTCGCCCCGCATCGCTTACCAAAAGGAGTACTAAATGGAGCAAACAGACATGCTGCCCAAGTTGATTGTCATTGAGGGAACCAACGCCTCCGGCAAAAGCGGGCTGGGCGTAGAGCTGGCCAAGCGGTATCATGGCGAAATCGTATCGGCGGATTCACGTCAGGTGTTTCGCAAGCTGGATTTGGGCAGCGGAAAAATCACCCGGGACGAAATGCGGGGCGTGCCCCATCATCTGATCGATGTGTGCGACCCGGGGGATTTCTTTTCCATGGCTGATTTTCAAAAGCTGGCCTACCAGGCCATTGACGGTATTTTGGCGCGGGGAAACACGCCTTTTCTGGTGGGAGGCACCGGCCTGTATGTGGACGCGGTAGCCGACGGTTATGCGCTCAGCGACCGTATGCCGGATCTGGCTTACCGCGCCCAGCTGGAAACCTATTCAACGGAAGCGCTGTACCAGATGCTGCTGGAAAAGCTGCCAAATACGGAGGTGGAAAAGCGCAACCGCAACCGGGTCATGCGCATTTTGGAAAAGCTGCATGACGGCGACGACGTAACGCCCTCCAAAGAGCCGCGCTACCAGGTACTGCGCCTTGGCGTAACCTGGGACCGGGAAACCCTGCGCAAACGCATTGACGAGCGCCTGCAGCGGCGCATGCAGGACGGCATGGTGCAGGAGGTTCGGGATGTGCTGGACAGCGGCGTCAGTCAGGAATTTATGATCAAGCTGGGTCTGGAATACAAGTTCATTACCCAGTATCTGAACGGTCAGTTTGCCTCCGAGAAGGAAATGACCGACCTGCTGGCTACTGCCATCAAGCAGTTTGCCAAGCGCCAGATGACCTGGTTCCGCCGGAATGATTCCATTCACTGGCTGGACATGACGGCGGACCCCATCGCCCAGGCCTGCGCGCTGATTGACAAGTTTGAAGGATGAATACAAAAAAACCCGCGTCGGTGAAAGCAGCGACGCGGGTTTTCAATTTTCCAATCGCAGCCGCTGCGCTAGAGGCTCTAGGCCTGCCACTGCGTCAGCATTTCCCGCATCCAGGCATACACATCCATGTGGTACACACGGGACAGATTTTCCGGCGTAAACACATCGCGAATCGTTCCGCTGGCGGCGCAACGGCCGTCCTGCATCAGCAGGGCATGGGTGCCATAGCGGCGGGCCAGGCTCAGGTCATGCACAACGGATATTACCCCACGCCCTGGGGTTTGCAGCCAATGCTCAATCAGACCAAAAATCTGCTTTTGATAAACCAGATCCAAATGATTGGCAGGCTCGTCCAAAATCAAAATTCGCGGTTCCTGGGCGAATACCTGCGCCAGAAACGCCCGCTGCACCTCGCCCCCGGACAGGGATAACACGCTGTGGCGACGCAGCGGCTCCATACCGGTAATCTCCAAAGCCTGCTCCACGGCCCGCCTGCCTCCATCGTCCTTCAAACGAAGCAGCCCACGGCGGTGGGCGTAACGGCCCAGCGCCACAATTTCCTCTACAGTGTAGTCATAACCTATGCTGTGCTGCTGGGACAGCACGCCCATCTGTCTGGCCAGCTGGCCCGGGTGCAGGCTGGCCGTGTCCCTGCCCCATATCTGTACACAGCCTGTATAAGGCGTGGTTTGGGCAACGGCGGAGATGAGCGTGCTTTTACCGGCTCCGTTTGGACCGGCCAGCATCAGCCATTGCCCTTCCTCCAATGCAAAGGTTACATCCCGCACGGCTGTCAGTTCGCCATAGCGGACGGTTATTTTTTCAGCTGTCAGCATGACCGGCCGCCTTTCTGCTGCGATAAAAAATGACCACAAACACCACCGACCCAGCCAGCGAGGTAACCACGCCCACGGGCAGCTCAATGGGGCTGAAAATGGTACGGGCGGCCAGATCTGCCAGCATCAAAAAGGCGGCCCCCATCAGCAGGGAGGCGGGCAAAAGCCGTCTGTGATTGGGTCCCGTCACCATGCGGGCGATATGGGGCGTTACCAGGCCCACAAAGCCGATGGTTCCCCCGATAGATACGCATACGCCAATCAAAATGGATACAGCCGATAAAAGCGTCAGCTTGACACGGCGCACATTCACGCCCACATGCTGGGCGTTATCCTCGCCAAGGGCAAAGGCGTTCAGTTCTCGCCCCATCAGCAAAATAATCCCGCCGCAGCACAGGAGCGTCCCGCCCAAAATGGCCGCGTCGGGCAATGTGGAGCCGGACAGGCTTCCCATTGTCCAAAAGGTAATGGATTTGATTTTTTCTCCGGCAAAGGCAATAACCAGACTGATCAGGCTGGAAGCGAACATGGAAAAAATCATGCCGATCAAAATAATGCTGTAGGTAGAAAAAGACTTATCCAGCACATAGGCCAGCGTCAGAATGATTCCCAAAGACAAAAAGGCAAAGAGCATGGCCATGCCCATGGTGCCCGCATACGGCAGCCCAGGAACGGCGACCCCGAAGGCCAGCGCCGTCACAGCACCCAGCGCGGCCCCCGATGATACGCCCAGAGTGGAGCCATCCGCCAGGGGATTGCGCAAAAGGCCCTGCATCGCAGCGCCGCAGAGAGACAGCGCCGCGCCGCAAAGCGCCGCGCACAGCACCCGAGGCAGCCGTACCGTTAGAATAATGGAAGCTGAAGCGCCAGACGGAAGGGGCCGTCCCCACAGGCTGTTCCACAAGATGGACACGGTGTCCCCCAGCGGAACGGAAACGCTGCCTACGCACACGCACAAGGCGAAAATAGCCGTCAGCCCCAGCAGAAACAACAAATACATTCCCCAGGAAAAGCCTTCGGATTTCATATTTCCCTCATCAGGGGACACAGGCGCGCGAAGCGCCCGTATCCCCCATCCATTTATCAGGCAGCAGGCTCCAAAGCCTCGTCGCCATTGACAAACTGGAACAGCGTAACAGCCGCGTCCTTCAGCCGGGGGCCGGGACGGGTAATCTCATTGCTGTCCGCATTCAGCACGGCGGCATTCTGAATGGCCTTCAGGTTTTCCCAGCCGGTACGTCCCATGATCTCCTCCACAGGGGTGGGGCCCTCGCCCCAGTACATGGAAGTGGTCACAATGTAATCCGGGTCGCGCTCCAGCACCTGTTCTTCGGAAATCTGGGCCCAGCCGTCCACATCCGCAAAGGCGTTGGTCAGGCCGCACATGGCAGCCAGCTCGTCCATAAAGGTATTCTTGCCAGCCGTCCACAGGCCGTATTCCAGAGGAGAAACCTCAAAATATACGGTCTTGCCGGTATTTTCGCTCTTGGCGGCAATGTCGTCAAAGGTGGCCTGCATGTCGGCCACAATGGCTTCCGCCTCGTCGTCCTTGCCCATCAGCGCGCCGATCAGGCGAATGGCGGTATACACGCCCGCGATGTTCTGGGCGTTGCTGACCACGACCTGAATACCGGCCTGCTCCAGAGTGTCCACCTGATCCTTGTCCTGGGCCATGGCGGACATCAGCACCACCTGGGGCTCCAGCGCGATAATCTGCTCAATGTTGGTTTCCGCGCCTGACTGCACGGCGGGCACGTCCAGAATGGACTCGGGATAGTCGCAGTATTCGCCGCGGCCTACCAGCGTATCCTCCGCGCCCAGAGCGCACAGGATTTCGCAATCCGACGCGGTCAGGGCCACAATGCGGGTGGCGGGCTGCGTCAGGGTTACTTCACGGCCCATCATGTCGGTCACCGTGACGCCGCCCTCAGCTGCCGCGCCGGTCAGGCTGAGCAGCATCATGGCAGATAGAAACAGGGATACCAGTTTGCGGATCATATTGATCCCCTCCTTAAAAGATGCGATCAAATGAAGCAGCAGAGTCCCGCTATTCTTTTTTGCAAAAAAACAGCGTTCCTCCCTCTGAGGAACACTAAACAAGCCCGGGCCTTAACAGCCAGCGCTTTGATAGCATATCCCACCCCCAGGGGCATGATTTTACGATGGAAACAGGTCTCCCGGCTTGGCCTCATCCTACTTACGCACCTTCTCACCCCCAAAAGGAGCAATGGCTTTTACGCGCTTTCGTCCGCTTCACGGTTACTGGGATAGCCCGGAAATTGCATCCGCGTTCCCATGGCGCCGCCTGCCTGGCTGGCAAGCCGCGTCGCGCCTCACGGCGCAGATCCACCGGCTATTCATTTGTCAAAGCCATTATAGCCCGGCGCACCATTCAACGTCAACCTTTGGGTTGTTGGGCGTGTTTTATTTGGTCCATCATTCTATCAAAAAAGGCCGCGGAGTGCGGCCTTTTTTGACAGGCTGAGAGCAGCTTTCCTCAACAAGAAGGCCGCCTTCTCTTTCTGGCTTTATTCCTTCGGCTGCGTATTTTCCATGGCTTCTTTCAGGGTACGCCAGCCCAGCACCGCGCACTTCACCCGGGCGGGCATATGCGCGATATCCCGCAGGGCGGACGCTTCCTCCAGGCTTTCAATCTCCTGTTCGGTGGCCTGACCCTTAATCATGCGCATAAAGGTTTCGCCCATTTGCAGGGCTTCTTCCTTTTTGCGGCCGATAATCATGCCCAGCATAATATCCGCCGAAGCCTGAGAAATGGCGCATCCATCCCCCACAAACGCCCCGTCCACAATGGTATCGCCATCCAGCTTCAGCTTCAAAAAGATGTCGTCGCCGCAGCTGGGGTTTACGCCCTCCAGCACAATATCCGCGTCCGGCAGGTCGTGCTTAAACTCCGGATGAATGTTGTGCTCCGTCAAGATTTCGTTATAAAAGCTCCTATTTTCCATAGCCCATACGCTCCCTTAAGGTGGACAGGCTGGATAGCAGCCTGTCCGCTTCGTCCATGGTATTATAGAAAGCAAAACTGGCGCGGGTGGTGGACAGGTGGCCCAGATGCTTCAGCAGCGGCTGGGCGCAATGATGGCCCGCCCGAACCGCCACGCCGTCGCTGGCCAAAATCTGGCTTACGTCATGGGGATGCACCCCGTCCACTGTAAAGGTGACAATGCCGGTATGCTGCGCCGGATCTTCCGCCCCCAGCACATGAACCCAGGGCAGCGCCTTTAAGCCGTCCAGCGTATGAGCTGCCAGCGCTTCCTCCTGACGGCGCATCGCGTCAAAGCCTACCCGGTTTACATAGTCAATGGCGGCCTTCAGGCCCACCGCCCCGGCGGCGTTTACCGTACCCGCCTCAAACTTGTGAGGCAGTTCGGCGTAGGTCGCGCCGGTGCGGGTGACGGATTCTATCATCTCGCCCCCAGTCAGGAAGGGCGGCATTTCATCCAGCCATTCCCTGCGGCCATACAGCACGCCAATGCCCATGGGACCATACACCTTGTGTCCGGAAAAGGCAAAGAAATCCGCCCCCAGGGCCTGTACATCCACCGGCTTGTGGGGCGTACTCTGGGCGCCGTCCACCACCATCACCGCGCCCCTGGCGTGAGCCATCCGGGCCACCTGGGCTACGGGGTACTCCCGGCCCAGCACATTGGACACCTGGGTCAGGGCCACAATGCGGGTCTTATCGGTTATCAGGCTTTCCACCTTATTCAGGTCCAGGCTGCCGTCCGGCTCGCAATCCATAAAGCGCAGCTCCGCGCCAGTCTGGCGGCACACCATCTGCCAGGGCAGCAGATCGCTGTGGTGCTCCATAATGGATACCAGCACCTGATCCCCTGCCTTCACATGGCTGAGCCCATAGCTGTAGGCTACCAGGTTCAGGCTTTCGGTGGTGTTGCGGGTAAAGATGATTTCCTCCGTGCTTTCAGCCCCAATAAAGGCCCGCACGGTTTCCCGGGCGTTTTCGTACAAGTCGGTGGCCTCAACGCTCAGGGGATACAGTCCTCTCAGGGGATTGGCGTTATGCAGGCGGTAAAAATCCGACTCCGCGTCCAGGACGCACTGGGGCCGCTGGGCGGTAGCCGCGTTGTCCAGATAGGCGACTGTGCTGGATTTCAGCAGGGGAAAATCGTTTCGGTACTCCATATCAGCATTCCTCGCTTATCTGTGAAAGGATGGTCGCCTGGGTTTCCTCATCGCCGATCAGGTGAGCCAGTCGCTCGATAGCAGCCCGGGCCAGCATGTTTTCCGCCGACTGCCGGTCAATGCCCCGGCTTTCAAAATAGAACAGGGTATCCTTGTCCATTTCGCCAATGGTAGCGCCGTGGTTGCCCACCACGTTTTCCTCCGCGCACAAAATCAGGGGGACGGTTTTGTTCACTGCGTCCTGTCCCAGCATCAGCACGGTTTCCTTTTCATTGCCTGTGCTGTCGGCGCAACCCTTTTTAAAATCAATGGTTCCGCGGAAAATTTTCCTCGCGTCGTCCTTCAGCGCGCCGGAAGCGTTCATTTCGCTTTCCGTTTTTTTGCCGTAGTGGTTCACCGCCAGCCCGATATCGATGGTCTGGCCCTTGCGGCCCAGATAGCCGGTTTCGCTTTTCAGGCTGCTGCCGTCGCCGTTTAAATCCACCTGGCCGCCCAGGTAAACGTCGCCCCGGCCCGCCAGCACCTGATACACTTCAATCCGGCCTCCCTTTTCGCACTGGCCGTTCACCTGGCTTACCAGCACCGCGCCGGGCTGGGTGTCCTGCACCTGCACCAGGCGGATGGCAGCGCCCTCCCCCACGGTCAGGTTGGTCTGCACCTGCAGGCCGTGGGCAGTCTGAAACGTTTCGTACACGGTAACCGACACGCCCGCCCTGGCCTCTATGTGAATCTGCTTTTTCACATAGGGATGGCTGGTTTCCACCACAATGCGCACGGGCAGCGGCTGCGTCTGTTCAAAGGTATGCTGCTCCGTTCCCAAATCCACCGTCTGCTCCTGATCCCAGGGGACGGACGCCTGGTTGACCTTCAGCCAGTTCCAGGTTTTGGACGGCAGACGATTGACAGTGATTTGATTGTCCATACTGCTTCCTCCTCAGCCGATGCTGCCCTTCATTTCCAGGCGAATCAGGTTGTTCATTTCCACGGCGTATTCCACAGGCAGCTCCTTGGACACGTTGTCCGCAAAGCCGCTGACGATCAGGGCGCGGGCGTCCTCCTCGCTCATGCCGCGGCTCATCAGGTAAAACACCGCCTCGTTGCTGATGCTGCCAATTTTGGCCTCGTGGCCGATGGACGCGTCCCTTGTGCGGATATCCATGGCCGGAATGGTGTCCGACCTGGAAATATCATCCAGCATCAGGGACTGGCAGGACACGGCGGATTTTGCGCCGGACGCGCCCTTTTCCACCACAACGCTGCTGCGGAATGTGCTGATGCCGCCGCTTTTACTGATGGAGCGGGTGTTCATATAGGAACTGGTATTTTTGCCCATATGCACCACCTTTGCGCCGGTATCCAGGTTTTGCCCTGCGCCCGCGAAGGTAACGCCGGTAAACTCCATGCGGGAACGGTCGCCCTTGAGCACGCTCATGGGGTACAGGCAGCCCACATGGGAGCCGAAGGACCCGGACACCCATTCAATGACGCCGCCCTCCTCCACCAGGGCCCGCTTGGTGTTCAGGTTATACATGTTTTTGGACCAGTTTTCGATGGTGGAGTAGCGCAGTTTGGCGTTCTTTTTCACATACAGCTCCACGCAGCCCGCGTGCAGGTTGGCCACGTTGTATTTGGGAGCGGAGCAGCCCTCGATAAAGTGCAGACTGGCTCCCTCGTCCACAATAATCAGCGTATGCTCAAACTGCCCCGCGCCCTTGGCGTTCAGGCGGAAATAGGATTGCAGCGGAATGGATACCTGCACGCCCTTGGGCACATACACAAAGGAACCGCCGGACCACACCGCGCCGTGCAGGGCCGCGAACTTATGATCCCTGGGGGTGACCAGCTTCATAAAATATTTGCGCACCATGTCGGCGTATTCGCCCTTCAGGGCGCTTTCCATATCGGTATACACCACGCCCTGCTGGGCCACCTCATCCTTCACGTTGTGGTAAACCAGCTCAGAGTCGTACTGCGCGCCCACGCCCGCCAGGGATTTGCGCTCCGCCTGAGGAATGCCCAGCCGCTCAAAGGTATCCTTGATGTCCTGAGGCACGTTCTTCCAGTCGTTTTGCATTTTGGTATTGGGACGCACATAGGTTGCGATATGGTCCATATCCAGCCCTTCCAGCGATGGGCCCCAGTCCGGCACGGGCATTTGGTGATAAATTTGCAGGGCCTGCAGGCGAAACTGCTGCATCCACACCGGATCGCCCTTTTCCTTGGACAGGGTATCGACGATTTCGGGGGTCAGGCCCTCCTGCATGCGGTATGCGTCATGCTCCGCGTCCCGTATATCGTATATGCTGCGGTCGATATCCTCAACCTGGCTTTTTTCTCTCATTGCCTTTCACCCGCCTTATTCCGCCGTGATGCCGCCAAAGCCGTCCCGGTTAATTTCGTCCACCAGCGAAGCGTCGCCGTTTTTCACGATGGCGCCCTCCTCCATTACATGGGTCTGGTCCACATGCAGGGCTTCCAAAATGCGGGTGCTGTGGGTAATAATCAGCAGGGTGCCATGGCACCGCTCCCGGTACAGCTGCACGCCCTGGGAAACGGTGCGCACAGCGTCCACATCCAGGCCGGAATCCGTTTCGTCCAGAATGGCCAGTTTAGGCTCCAGCATCAGCATTTGCAGAATCTCGGCCTTTTTCTTCTCGCCGCCGGAGAAGCCTACGTTCAAATCCCGCTCCGCGTAGGATTCGTCCATGTTCAGCAGCTTCATGGTTTCGGCCAGCTTCTTTTTAAAGTCCCACAGACGCAGACGGCTGCCGGTTTTCTGCTCCAGCGCGCTGCGGATAAAGGCGCTGAGGGTTACGCCGGGCACCTCCAGCGGGTTTTGGAAGGACAGAAAAATGCCCTTCTTGGCCCGTACGTTGACAGGGGTATTCGTAATATCCTCGCCGTTCAGCAAAATCTGTCCAGCCGTTATCTGATAATCCGGGTTGCCGGTGATGGCATAGCCCAGGGTTGATTTGCCGGTGCCGTTCGGACCCATCAGCACATGGGTTTCATCCTGGCCCAGGGTCAGGTTCACGCCATGCAGAATTTCCTTTTCCTCCACGGCCACATGCAAATCCCTTACTTCCAGCAAAGCCTTTTTCATTTGGTTTCGTCCCCTTTTCCGCCGCAGGCACAGCAGCATTCATCCTTTGTTTTCAGATCCAGCAGGTCCTGCAGGGTGTAGCTGTTCACATAGGCGTTGATTTGGTCTTCCAGTCCCTTCCAGAAGGGCAGCGTGTAGCAGGAATCCACCCGTTCGCACTTGCGGCCCTCCCGGGCCAGACAGGCCACGGGGGCCAGCTCGCCCTCCACCGCGCACAGGATTTCGCCCACCTTGTACTGGGATGGCTGCCGGGTCAGCTTATAGCCGCCGCTTTTGCCCAGGGCGCTTTCCACCAGACCGGTCCTGCACAGGCCGGGCATAATGCTCTCCAGATATTTGCGGGATATATCCTGCCGCGCGGCCACATCGCCCAGGCGGATGTATTCCCCGCCGCCCTGCTCGGCCATATCCAGCATGACCCGCAGCGCGTAGCGTCCCTTTGAGGAAATCATCATGGCAAATTCCTACCTTTCCGGCGGGTATTATACGTCTGTTCTCCTATGAAGTCAATAGGAGATAGAAAGATTTTCTTCTTTTTCTACAAACAGTTTTTTGAAACCGGCTGTCTTTTACGAATAGCAACGCAATTCTTTTTTTGCCTGTCAAGTCAAAACGTGGTATACTCTGGATACTTTACCAAGGAGGTGAAGCAGCCATGCTGCGTTTTGAGCGGCTTACTACTGCCAGCGATCCCCCTTATCCCATGGCCATGTCCCTGTATGCGGAAAGTTTTCCCTTCCACGAGCAGCGGGAGGAAGCCTCCCAGCGGCGTATTTTAAGCGAAGAAGCATACCATTTTACCCTGATCTATGACGGTCCCGTCTGGGCAGGCGAAATTCTTTATTGGGAAACGGATGCTTTTATCTATGTGGAGCATTTTTGCATTCTGCCAAAGCTGCGGGGCCGCCGCTACGGACAGCAGGCTTTGGCCCTGCTGCAATCCTACGGCAAAACCGTCATTTTGGAAATTGACCCGCCGGTGGACCCGGTATCCATTCGCCGCAAGGGCTTTTATGAACGGTGCGGGTACCGCCCCAACCCCTTCCCCCATGTGCATCCGCACTATCATGTGAACTGTGATGGACACAAACTGGTCATTATGACCTGCCCACGGGAAATCAGCCGGGCGGAATATGACGCTTTTAACCGCTACCTGCAAACCGTTGTGATGAAAAATGTCACGGAAAGGAACGTATGAACCAGCTTTCTTTAACCAGCCCCGCCTTTGAGCATAACGGCTGGATGCCGGTACGCTACACCGGCTACGGCGAGGATATTTCCCCGGAGCTTCATATTGACGGCATTGATAGCCGTACCGTTTCCATGGTTATTACCCTGGACGATCTGGATCACCCCGTCAAATTGAATTACAGCCATTGGGTGGCCTGGAACCTGCCCCCTGTGTCCGTGCTGCCGGAGGCGCTGCCCGCCGGGGCCGTCATCGACCAGCCGCTGCACATGCAGCAGGGCGTGGGCTTTGGGCGGCATATATACCGCGGCCCAAAGCCGCCCCTGAGATGGAAGCACCAATACCTGTTCACCCTGTACACGCTGGATACGGTTTTGGACCTGAGTCCGGAAGCGGACCGTTTGCAGGTGACGCAGGCCATGGAGGGGCATATTTTGCAGCAGACCGGCCTGATGGTCAAATACCAGAAAGGGCATAAAGAATGAACGACCATTCCCGATTTGAAACCGCCCGCAAATGGCTGCTGTTTTGGACGCTGTTTATCGGCGTCGGCGCTGTGGGCGGGGCGGCCTGTATGCTGCTGGACCCTTCCGGCGGCGTCATGGGTATGGACGCCATGCTTCCGTATTTTCAGGTATTGCCCTTTGCGGACGTGCTGTTTCAGGACTTTTTGTTTTCCGGCTTCGCTTTGCTGGTTGTCAACGGGCTGACGAATCTGACGGCGGCTTTTCTGCTGCTTCGCCGCAAACGGGCGGGCATTGTGCTGGGCGGTATTTTCGGCGTTACGCTGATGCTGTGGATTTGCATCCAGTTTGTCATCTTTCCGCTTAATTTTATGTCTACGGCCTATTTTTTCTTCGGCCTGCTGCAGGCCGTCACCGGATATGCGGCTTGGGTTTTTGACTGTCAGGAGCGCTATATGGTACGCCGGGAGGACTACCCTGCCATCGGGCAAAACCCCAAACGGCTGGTGGCGTTCTTTTCCCGCATGGGCTACAGCCGCAAACTGGCTTACCAGCAGGCCCAGCGCACCGGAGCCCAGGTCTACGAGATTGTGGCCACCCAGCGTACCCAGGGCACGCCGGGCTTCTGGTGGTGCGGACGGTTCGGCATGCACCGCTGGCCTATGCCGATTGAGCCTGTTTCCGTGGATTTGGCAAGCTACGACCATGTAACCCTTTGCTCGCCCATTTGGGTGTTCGCCCTGTCCTCCCCCATGCGGGCCTTCTGTCAGGCGGCGAAAGGGCAAATTCGGGAAGCGGATTATATTCTGGTGCACCATACTCGCGGCCGGTACGAAAACGCCGTCCGGGAAATGGACGAACTGCTGGGCATCCGGCATACGGGCTTTCAAAGCTACCGCTGTCATCTGGGCCGGATGAAAAAGCTGTGAAAACGGAAAGGAGATTTCATGAGTCCGGAAGCCATCATTCGTTCCCTGCTGACCGATGACCAGCGCCATACCATGAACCTGTTCAGCCTGATTTTGTCCGGCGGCAATCCTTTCTTCCGCACGGACGAAAGCAGCTATGTCATCGCCCAATCAGATGAAAAATCCCCGCTGTGGGCCTGGTTCGATCCCGCAATGACGCAATCCGCCTTGCGGGAGGCGGCAGACATACTGACGCAGCGGCTTGGGCTGAATCCCTCTTTGACAATCACCACCCCGCCGGAAAACAGCGGCCCGGTATTGGAACAGGTTTCCGCCCTGTACGGCCGGCGGCCCCAGCCGGGCATGACCCTGAACGTCTATGTGTGCCGCCGGGTCACGGCCCCGCGGGTCAGCGGATCCATGCTTCGTCCCTCGGCGGAACACAAACCCGTCATTGCCCGCCTGCTGGTTCAAATGGTCCGCGACGCGGACGGTCAATCCATCCCCCAAAGCGCCGCCGACCGCTTCGCGGAGGCCGCTGTTGGCTCCGACTCCCTGTTTTTGTGGCAGGATGGGGAGGTATGCTCCATGGCCATGATTGCCAGCCGGGACCAGGAAACCGCCCGCATCAACACCGTGGTGACCAAGCGTTCCAGGCGTGGACACGGCTATGCGGGTATGCTGGTGGCCGAGATGAGCCGTCTGCTGCTGGGGCAGGGGCTGCTGCCGCTGTTATATGCGGACGCTTCCAACCCCGCATCCAACCGGGCCTATCAAAAAATCGGGTTTGAGCAGGTGGGCCGTGTGACGGAATACCGGTGGAAATAACATTTTCTCTACGGTGCGTTCATTGTGCGGCGCGCCGTTTTCTTATACAATCAATCTCGTTAAGGAGGTGATCCTACATGGATCAAGTCAAAACCGGCGAGCTGATTCGCCTTCTTCGTCAAAAGCAGGGACTGACCCAGTTGGCTCTGGCCGGCCAGATCGGCGTCAGCGACAAGGCCGTTTCCAAATGGGAGCGTGGCTGCGGCGCGCCGGACATCGCCCTTTTGCCAGCACTGTCCGCCGCGCTGAAGGTGGATACCGCCGCCCTGCTGAAGGGGGATTTGGATGTGAACGCCCGCAGCAACGGCAATTTGAAGAAGCTGCGCTGCTATGTCTGCCCTGATTGCGGAAACATTCTGTTTGCCACCGACACAGCCGGTATCAGCTGCTGCGGCCACCAGCTGGCGGCTCTGAAGCCCGCCGTGCCCGACGACGCTCACCGGCTGAACGTAACCGTTTCCGATGGAGAATGGTATGTGACATCCACCCACGAAATGACCCGCAAGCACACCATTTCCTTTGTGGCCTTTGTAAACGGCGACACCCTGACGGTCAAAAAGCTGTACCCGGAGTGGGGGCTGGAGGTACGCCTGCCCTTTTTGGCCCATGGCACGCTGCTATGGTACTGCAACCGGCACGGCCTGTTTGAGCAGGGGGTGTAGCGTTTTGTCCTTTACCCCTGTGGATTTGCGCTCCCGGGACCGGGGACAGGTCTTTTAGCCGGTGGAGGCGGGCCGTTGGCTGAAGCAGGACGGGCGCTGGCTGCTGCCTCTTTCCATCACCTGCCACCACGCCGCCATGGACGGCCGGCATGTTTACTGCTTCTGGCAAAGCCTGCAGCAGGCGGCGGACAGTTTCCAGAACTTTCTGTAGGCATACGGCCCTTCCAGGGGTCTTTTCGCGCTCCTCCATACCTGTATCAAATGGCCTGCGGCTTGACACGCATAGGTTTTGCGGGTAAAATACACTTGATGACTCGTGTATACGAGCAAAATATGGAATAACCCGTCCTGAAAAAGGAAATCCTATCCATAGCCGCGCGCGGCGTGCCGAAGGGAGGAAGGGCGAAAAAGGTCGCCCGAACATACATGATAAAGCGCAAACTTCTGGTTCTGGTCATGGCGCTGGCAGCGATACTGCTGCTGGCGGGCACTGCCGTGGCGGAAGCCGACCCGATTGTAACCAGCATTGAGGTAAGCCCCAGCAAGCTGACCGGTCCCGGTCCCATCAGCGTAACCATTACGGTTGCCAATTCCGGTGATACGGATTTGCAGGACCCGGTGGTGCTGTACGACCCTGCCGCCAAAATTGTATCCGATTTTGGCGAAAACGGCGCGGCTTTGCTGAAAGCTGGCGAAACCAAGACCTGGACCGGTACCTATGACGTGAACCAGCGCACCCTGGATAACGGCTCGGTGGTTTACTTTCTGAAATATACCCTGTATACCGACAGCGGCGAAGCCGTGGAGCAAAGCGCGCAGATTCGCGCCGCCATCGGCCTGCAAACCGCCGAAACCGCCATCGAGGTCAGGCGTACCATTACCCCCTCCGTGGCCAAAGAGGGCCAAAGCGTTGTGGTGCGGTATGATATCATCAACACCGGCACAGTGAACCTGTATAACATTACCCTGGAAGAAAACAAGGACATTTACAGCAAAAAAAAGCTGGAAATCGTCAAGGGCGATCAGGCGCTGGCCCCGGGCAAGGTAGCCGAAATCAAGCTGCCCGTTACCATGGGCAAAAAGGACCTGACCAGCAGCGGCAAAATCACCTATACCTCGGAAACCCAAAAGAAAAAACAGACCTATACAGTGGAAAAGCAGGTTATCAAATACGGTGAAGCATCGCTGGAGGCCAAGCTGGCCTCCAGCGCCAAGGGCGTTACCCAAAACGGCACCGTTACCCTGACCCTGACCCTGAAAAACACCGGTACCGTGGACTACAGCGACATTCGCGTGACAGACGCCTCCCTGGGGGATGTGTTTACCAACCAGGCGGTTAAGGCGGGCCAAACCCTGACCCTGGAAAAGGAAGTCGCCATTCCCGAAACGATGGACTTCCAGTTTACGGTAGCGGCCACCGACGCCACTGGCACGGAAATGACCGTGACCAGCGACACGGTATCCGTAACGGCGGTAGACCCCTCCCAGGTGCTGCACCTGACGGTCAACGCCACGGCGGACCGTACCGAGGTGTTTGAGCAGCCGGGCCGGGTGCGCTTTACCATCGAGGTTACCAACGACAGCACCGTTGACGCCAAGGCCGTAAGCGTCCGCTACGGCGATGTAACGCTGTATACCTACGACACCCTGCCCGCTGGTGAAAGCCGCAGCCTGTCCCGCGATACCGCCGTTTCCATGGCAGGCAAGTACCGCTTTACCGTCACGGCCAAGGATTCGGTGGACGTGGAATCCTCCTTTGACAGCAACGACATCCAGATTGCGTTCTCCGTCCCTACCCCGGCACCGGCCACGCCCACTCCCCCTCCTGTACCCACCGCCGAGCCTACCTTTGCGGCGGCCACCATTCCGCCCCTGTCCGACCCCAGCATTGCCCCGGCGGCCAAGGCCATTCACAGCATTTTGATGCCCATCGCCATTGTGGCGGGCGTACTGCTGATTGCCTGCGGCGTGCTGCTGCTGGTTGCCAGCAAGCGCCGCGCCGACCAGCGCAAAGCGTCCGAGTCCGCGATTGACCAGCTTGAGCGGGCCAAACGCCGCGACTACGCCGTACCCGCTGAGGAACAGGAGCCCGAGGTGGAGGAGCAGCCGGAAACCGTTACCATGCCTGAAGAAGAAGCCGAGGATTTTGAACTGCCCCATTTGAAGTACGCCCGCAAAGCGTCCAAAAACAGCGCTCAGGATTCTCAATACTCCGCCATGAACGGCAGCTTCTACGATGATTTGGGGGACGAACCGGAGGAAGCGGACGGCTATCAGGATGATACGGCGGATCTGCCCGAAAACGACCTGACGGATGATTCCTACGATGACTCCTACGACGGCGCATATGACGATTCCTACGATGATTCATATGACGAGGCTTATGACAACGCTTCCTATGACGACGGCGACGTGTATGACGATCTGCCGGAGCAAACGGCGGATGCGCCGCAGGAAACGCCGGTTGACCCGGACGCCGCCTTCCGCCGTCCGGAAGGCAGGAGCCGCCGCAGCCGCAGATAAAAACCTTTTCGCCCTTTCCGCCATCTGACGGAAAGGGC
This sequence comes from uncultured Clostridia bacterium, assembly GCA_934621505.1. GTDB lineage: Bacteria > Bacillota > Clostridia > Christensenellales > Aristaeellaceae > Limiplasma. The sequence goes on along the minus strand of CAKTUU010000033.1, from coordinate 3,543 downwards.
TTTTTTCAAGCCTTGAAATCCCACGAGAAATTCGGTATAATATTTTTGGAAAGGATGAGGTTTGGTATGTTTCAAGGCTTTCCGGAGGAAACGGTTCGTTTCTTTCTGGATTTACGGTTCCATAACGAGGTGCCCTGGTTTCACGCGCACCGGCAGGAATATGAAACCTATATCCGCAAACCCTTTTTCGACTTTATCGAGGCCCTGTCCCCTGCCCTGAGCCAAATCAGCGGCGATATGGAGCTGCGCCCGGGCAAATGCCTGGCGCGCATCAACCGGGATATCCGTTATACCCGGGATAAGTCTCCTTACCGGGATCACCTGTGGGCGCTGTTCCGCCGCAGCGGCGAGGCCCGGGAAACATCGGTGGTATACTGGTTTGAGCTTTCGCCCGAAACCGTGGAATGGGGCCTTGGCTTTTGGGGACCAAACCGGCCCGCTATGGACGTGCTTCGGGAGCAGATGGTGCAAAAGCCCGCCGTTATCCGCCGGGTCCTTCGGTCATCCGGTCTGCCGGATGAAAACCTGCCGGTCTACGGCGACCGTTATGTGAAGCTGAAACCGCCAGCGGGAATGGCGGCGGATCTGGCCATGCTGTATCCCTGCAAGGAAATCTACATCAAGCGAATCAACGTTCCCTTGCAGGTAGCCTATACGCCGGAATTGCTGGACGCCGTTTCGCGGGATTTGTTACGCTTAAAACCCATGTACCGCCTGCTGCGCAATGCGGCGGACGTGGGAATGTCCAGGTTGGATCAATAATAGGGGAGGATTTTATGGATTTCCGTAAACTGAAAAGTGGTTCTGATGTACGAGGGGTAGCCATTGGAGAAAACGCCGTGTTGACGGCAGATGTGGCCCGCAAGCTGGGCGGCGCTTTTGCCCGCTATGTGGCGAAGCAGACCGGCAAAGAGGTAAAGGATGTGCGCATTGCCCTGGGACGGGACAGCCGTCTGTCCGGGCCCGAGCTGCTGGCCGCCGCCGCTTCCGGCATTGCCGGAACAGGCGCTACGGCGGATGATTATGGCATGTGCACCACTCCCGCCATGTATATGGCCATTTTGACCGAGGGCTTTCAGCCGGACGCTTCCATTATGGTTACTGCCAGTCATCACCCCTGGCAGCTGAACGGACTGAAATTTTTCCTGCACGATGGCGGAATTGGTTTCCATGAGCTGGACGATTTGCTGGCTTTGGCACAGCAGGAGCCTGCGGACGACGCTGCCGGCACTATTCGTCAGGTTCCTTTCCTGCCTACCTATCAAAATCACTTGAAACAGCTGATTATCAACGGCGTTGACCCGGAGGTGCAAAAGCCGCTGCTGGGCCTGCATGTGGTGGTGGACGCCGGAAACGGCGCTGGCGGCTTCTATGCCAATATGCTGGAGGAACTGGGCGCCTGGATAGAGGGCAGCCAGTTCCTGGAGCCGGACGGCCATTTCCCCAACCATATTCCCAACCCGGAAAATCCGGACGCCATGGCCTCTATCTCCGCAGCAGTGAAACGTGTGGGAGCAGATCTTGGCGTGATTTTTGACGCGGACTGCGACCGGGCCGCCATTGTGGACCACAGCGGCAAGGAGATTAACCGCAACCGGCTGATTGCCGTTATCAGCGCCATTTTGCTGGAGGATATGCCCGGCGCTACCATTGTAACCGACTCCGTTACCTCCTCCGGCCTGTCCGATTTTATCAAGGAATGGGGCGGCGAGCATTACCGCTACAAGCGGGGCTACCGCAATGTCATTGACGAGGCCCAGCGCCTGAACGCCGCGGGCATCAACTGCCCCCTGGCCATTGAAACCAGCGGCCACGCGGCCCTGCGGGACAACCACTTTCTGGACGACGGCATGTACCTGGTAACGGTGCTGCTGATTAAGGCCATGCAGATGAAGCAGCAGGGAGAAACCCTGAGCCATCTGCTGGACGGCCTGCGTGAACCTGTGGAAAGCATGGAAATTCGCCTTCCCGTCACCTGCGACGACTTTGCCGCCTGCGCCCGCAACGCCATCGAGCATGTGCTGGACTATGCCAGCGGCCGGGAGGACTGGCACATTGCCCCTGATAACCGGGAGGGCGTGCGCATCTCCTTTGACGAGGGCGGCGAGCTGAACAGCGCATGGTTCCTGCTGCGGCTGAGCGTACACGACCCGGTAATGCCCCTGAATGCGGAAAGCGACGTGCCCGGAGGCGTTAAAGCGGTGCTGGCAAAGCTGTACGAAGCCTTGCGGGATCAGAAAGGCATTGATCTTTCGCCCCTGAAGGCTGCTTTGTAATGGGCTTCTTATTTGGCCGCGCATTGCGCGGCCAAAATTCTTATCCGGAAGGCAGGCTTCTTTATGGGCGAATATATCATGGACATGCGTAAGCGGGTGGGTCCTATTCCTCTGATGCAGTGCGGCGCGTCGGTCATTGTGCTGGACGGCCAAAACCGGTTGCTGTTGCAGCGGCGCAAGGATAACGGCATGTGGGGCTATGCAGGCGGAGCCGTAGAACTATATGAGCGGGTAGAGGACGCCGCCGCCCGGGAACTGCGGGAGGAAACCGGCCTGATTGCGGATCAGCTGGAATTACTGGACGTTTTTTCCGGGCCGGAGCTGCGCTATACCTACCCCAACGGCGACCAGGTCAGCATTGTCGATATTGTTTATCTGTGCCGCAAGTATCACGGCCAGCTGCGCCCGCAGCCGGAGGAAGTGACCGAGTTGGCCTTCTTTTCCCCGAACCGGCTGCCAGACAATCTTTTTACCACCCAGCTTCCGGCTCTTGACGCGGTACGGAAGCTGCTGAAAAAGTAATCGAAAAAAGGCTTGCCGGTTGATCTCGGCAAGCCTTTTCCTTTGAAAGCTTTTTACTCCAGTTCAAACGCACCCGTATACAGGCGGTAATAGGTGCCCTTTTGGGCGATCAGGGATTGATGGTCGCCCCGTTCGATAATCTGGCCGTGGTCCAGTACCATAATCGCGTCCGCGTTGCGCACGGTGGACAGGCGGTGGGCAATCACAAACACGGTACGGCCCTTCATCAGCGCGTCCATGCCCTTTTGCACTATGGCCTCGGTGCGGGTATCGATGGAGGAGGTAGCCTCGTCCAGAATCATCACCGGGGGATCCGCCACAGCCGCCCGGGCAATGGAAATCAGCTGACGCTGGCCCTGGCTCAGGCCGCTGCCATCGCCGGTCAGAACGGTATCGTACCCCTGGGGCAGCATGCGAATGAAGCTGTCAGCGTTTACCAGCTTGGCGGCGGCCACGCATTCCTCATCGGAAGCGTTCAGGTTGCCGTATCGCAGGTTCTCCATCACCGTGCCGGTAAACAGGTTTACATCCTGCAAAACCATGCCCAGAGAGTGGCGCAGATCGTCCTTTTTGATTTTATTCATGTTGATGCCGTCATAGCGAATCTTGCCGTCCGCAATATCGTAAAAGCGGTTGATCAGGTTGGTAATGGTGGTTTTGCCCGCGCCGGTGGCGCCTACAAAGGCAATCTTCTGCCCTGGCTTGGCGTACAGGGAAATGTGGTGCAGCACGATCTTTTCCGGCG
>CAKTUU010000032.1 GCA_934621505.1 uncultured Clostridia bacterium | reverse complement strand
TTATCAGACTTCCTACACTTGAAAAGTGCGAACATAAAAATAATTTCATCAATATTCTCCTTTATAAATTCCGATTTCCAGATGTGCGCACGCTTCCAAAAGCCAAAGGCGGCTGAAAGAGGTTTGCAGCCCTTCTTTCAGCCGCCCTTGCTTTACGCCTTTTTCTGGGCCGCCTCAGTCCGCTGATGCAGCACGGAAATGGCGTCGGTCATGGTTTTTTCATAGGCCTGCTGGCCGTATTGATCCACGCTTGCGCGGTTTTTGTCCCCGTGGGTCAGGCAGCCGGCTCCACCAATACAGCCGCCAATGCAGGCCATGCCTTCAATAAAGTTGGCGTCCAGCATGTTTTTGTTCTTTTTCAGCAAAGCCACGCGGCATGCCTCAATGCCGTCGCAGGCGCAGGGCTTCAAATCAAAGTCGATGTTTTGCTCCTTCATCGCCTGGGCCACAGCATCGGTCAGGCCGCCGCTGCGGGCAAAGATGCGCCCAAAGGTGGAGGCGTTGTCCAGCACATCCTCCGGAAGAACGGTAAGGTCCAAAGCCTTGCTGTCAAACAGCGCCTGCAATTCTTCAAAGGTCAGCACCGCGTCAATGTAGGGCTTGACGGAATCCAGCTGCGCTTCCGCCTTTTTGGCGGTGCAGGGGCCGATGAAAACCATTTTGGCTTCTGGAGTGATGTGCTTAATGTACTGAGCGATGGCCGCCATGGGGGACAGATTGTGTGATACATAGGGCAGCAGCTGGGGGAAGCTCTGCCGGATATAGGCCACAAAGGCCGGGCAGCAGGAGGAAGTCAAAAAGCCCTTTTCCGATAGCTCACGGGCTTCGCTCAGGGCTACCATATCCGCGCCCAGGGCCGCTTCCACCACCGTATGGAAGCCCAGCGCTTTCAGCCCGCTGACCACCTGCCCCAGCTTGGCATAGGAAAACTGGCTGGCAATGGAGGGGGCCACAATGGCGTACACCTTGTTGTCCGGATTTTTCAGCAGGCGAATGGCGTCCAGAATATAGGACTTATCCGTTATCGCGCCGAATGGGCACTGGTATACGCACGCACCGCAGCTGATGCACTTATCGTAGTCGATGGTGGCGGCTTTTTCCTCGTTCATGGAAATGGCCTTGACCTTGCAGGCGTTCTGGCAGGGACGCTTCCGGCTGACGATGGCGGTGTAGGGGCAAACCTTGGCGCACGCGCCGCATTCCACGCACTTGCTTTTGTCAATGTAGGCCACATGGTTGTGGTCAAAGGTGATAGCGCCCCGCCTGCACACATCCTCGCACCGGTGGGCCAGGCAGCCGCGGCAGGCGTTGGTTACTTCATATCCGCCCACCGGGCATTCGTCGCAGGCAATGTCAATGACCTGAATCACGTTGGAATTTTCATCGCTGCTGCCCATGGCGATTTTGACACGCTCCGCCAGAATGGCCCGCTCCTTATATACGCAGCAGCGCATGGTGGGCACCTTGCCGGGAACGATGATTTGCGGAATGTCAATGACCCTTTCCAGACTGTCCGACCAGGCCTGACGGGCTACCTCCCGCAGTACTTTGTATTTGAGAACCTGAATTTTTGTATCAAACTTTCGCATGGTAACGCCTTTCTTTTTAGAAATAACTAACCTTGATCCGCTTGCCCATTTTCTTCAAGCATTCGGCCAAATCCTTCACCAGATTCATTTTAATGGAAAAATTGATGGGCAGATCCGGATTTTGATGGGCGGGGTTAATCGCGCGCCCTACAAAGAAGTTGATATCGGTGGCTTCCTCAAACAGGTAGCGGGCAATCAGAGAAGCGCCGTCCTTTTTAAAGGCCCATTGAGAATAGCTTTCATTGTCCTGCAAATAGTCCCTGGCATAGGTAAGCACCTTGTTAATGGTAATGACGCCCTCGGTGACCAAATCCACCCCCTCCAGGGTGGCGGTGGGGGGAACGTCCGCGTCCACAAAGTCCAGATTGGGGGTCAGGGGCTTATGCAGGTAGCGTGCGGCAACGGTGGCGGTGGTGCCGCCGCAGACAATATGCTTGCCCTCCTTGGAGAAAAACAGGCTCATCATTCGCTCGTCGTCATCCCGGTTTGCCGGGGAGCCAAACAGCAGGTTCAGGGGTTCACGGCGGCGCACCCGCACCACACAGGCGGTTGCGTCGTCGCCGGGCTGGTGGTCATACAGCCGCTCGCATTCGTCCACCAATACGGTGGACAGGGTTTTGGCGGTATAGCCCATGGTGGCCTGCACTTCCATAAAGGCGATGATGTCCTCCCGGTTCCAGCCAAAATTATAGGCCGTGCCAATTCCCGCGTGGGGACAGCCGTCGCTCATGGCGACAAAAATATCATCCTCCATCAATTTTATAACGGATTGATAAATGGTTTTGCCTTCAATCACCTTTTCGGTTTTGGGGTAATCAAAGTTGCTGCCGTTGCGAATCAAAATCACATGGGGATTGTCGTACTGGATAATTTCCACCCGCTGGTTATCGATCAAATGCAAAATGGTAAAGGTGGAATAGGCCACGCCCCGGTCGGAGCATACAGGCAGCGTGGCCGCGATGGTGGATACGCAGTCCTCCAGCTTCATGCCCTCCGCCATCATGGTGGAGATGATTTTGCTGGTCAGGGTGGACAGAATGCTGGCCTTTACGCCGCTGCCCAGACCATCCGCCAGCACAATGACCGTGGAATTATCGCCCTGTTCAATAATATCCACATGGTCGCCGCAAAGCTGCTCGCCATAATGGTTAATGCTTTTATAGCCAATATCGGCGCAAAGGTCATTCATCGGCAATGGACTCCTTCAGCTTGGTCAGGGCAATTTTGGTTTCGGCGGCGGTTTCGCCCAGCAGCGAGGCGATTTCCTGCACGATACGCATTTGCTTGTCCACCACCTTATCAGCGGTTTCAATGGTTTTGCGGCTGATTTCTTCTTTCTTTTCCTTTTCAGCCTCCTCGTCGGTGATATCGCGCATCAGGCAAATCAGCAGATGGTATTCAGAATCGCGGATGATGGTTTGCTCCACATACTTCTTATATTCGGCCAGATAGGTATGCTGGCCGCGGATATCCCGCCCCGTGTTTTGCACCTGCACAAAGGCGGTGGGGTCCATAATGCGTACCACAGGCTCGCCCAGCACGTCGGACGCGGCGCGGATATTCATAATCTTACGGGCGGCCTTGTTGATCTGCTGCACCTCCAGCTGGTCGTTCAGCACCAGAATGCCGTTGGGGGTGTTGCTGACAATGCTGTCGGAGAAGGACTCAGCCTTGTCCTTCAGGAAGGGAAGGCACATGCTGACTTCCGCCTTTCCCTGATAAATGGCAATGGCCTTTTCCCGGCAGCTGTCATAGCCGCAGCAGCCGCAGTTCAGTTCGTCCGACGGCTTCAGCTTGCCCATCTTCTGGCGCATGATCTCACGGATTTCCAGCTCGGAGGGCATGGGCGGCGTGGGAATCAGCGCGTCAAAGCTCTTGTGCATATGGGCCGCGTCCGGCTGACGAACCTGAAAATCGTCGCTGCCGGCATAGCCGCAAACCGCCAGATAATCCTGAACGGGCATATGATGACGCTTTTCCATAATGGGGCCGCCGATGCAGCTGCCCGCGCAGGCGGACATTTCGATAAAGCAATGATGAATCTTGCCGCTTTCAATGTCTTTCAGCGCGGCTTTGCAGTTTTCCAGACCGTCCAGAGCCAGATAGGTGTAACCGGGCGCGTCCTGATCCATGGTCTTTAAAATGCCGCCGGTGGTTGGGAACAAACGGGCCCGGCTGTGCATGTCTTGGTCCTTTTCCATCTCCAAAGAAATGTTTTCTTTTTCAAGCCAGGCGGTCAATTCCTCAAAGGTTAAAACAGCGTCCACCACACCGGCAAACTGAGCGGCCTCGTCCTTTTTGGCTACGCAGGGACCGATGAATACCGTTTTGGCCTGCGGGTCGCGCCGCTTGATATCAGCGCAGTGAGCCAGCATGGGGGAGGCCACGTCCGCCAGATAGGGCAGCACCGCCGGGTGGTATTTTTGAATCAGCAAATTGATGGTATGACAGCAGGAGGAAATCAGTACGTCGCGTTTTTCTTCCTTCAAAATGCGCTCATACTCCCGCTTGACCATGGTAGCGCCAATAGCGGTTTCCTCAGCGTCGGCAAAGCCCAGGGCCTGCAACGCCCGGCGCATGCTTTCAATGCCAACGCCCTGATAATTGGCCACGAAGGACGGAGCTAAACTGACATAGACCGGCGCGCCGGATTGCAGCAGCACCTTCACCTTTTCGGTTTCGTCCACAATTTCCTTGGCATTTTGGGGACAAACCACAAAGCACTGGCCGCACAGAATGCATTCATCCTCAATAATATAGGCCTGATTGCCGGAAAAGCGTATGGACTTTACCGGACAATGGCGTATGCATTTATAGCAGTTTTTGCAGTTGGATTTTTTCAGGGTCAGACAGCTCGGCATCGTCCGTACCTCCATGAGCAAGTTTTTCCGGCAGGGGGTCATTCCCTGCCGGAAAGAGATGGCTTATTTCAGTTTTCCGAGTACGTTTTCGTCAAAAAAGGAGGGAACTCCTTCCGGCGTGACGGAAAAGAAATCGTTATCCACCGTTACGCACACCCCCTGCTGGCATTTGCCCATGCAAAAGGTGCCGCCCAGCTCCACCCGGTCCTTGAGCTCGTGCTCGGCAATCAGCTGTTGCAGCTGCTCCACAACCTGACGGGAGCCTTTAATGTGGCAGGAGGAACCGATACAAACGGTAATTTTCATCGGCTGCCTTCCTCCTTATTCGTATTCCACAACGGTGGCCCAGGAAAGGAGAAATTCCCGCTCGTGAGCGTTGCCCTTGACGGACTGGCTGGCGGCCACGATAGGCATCCATTTCTGCACATAGCGCTTTTCCGTACCGCTCTTTTTGCAGAAAAGGTCCAGATACTTGTTGGCCAAATCCATATCGCCCTTCAGGCAGAACAGCAGGTAGGTGCGCGCCGCGTCCGCAGAGGCGTTGCCCTGGGTGGCGTGGCTCCAGTCCAGAATATAAGGCGTTCCGTCATCTGCAATGATGATGTTGGAGGGCCGGAAGTCGCCATGGCATACCTTGTCGTGCTTGGGCATGCCCTCCAGACGGGTGTGCAGATCATAGCGGGTATTGGAATCCAAATCCGCCTGGCTGATCTTGCGCTGCATTTTGTCCTTCAGCTTGCCCAGCATGGGGCAGCGCTTGCTTTGCACATCCAGCTGCAAATCCACAAACAGGTTCAGGTATTCGTCCATATGCTCCGGGTCTTCCTGCATCAGCTGGGAAAGGGTTTTTCCCTTGATAAATTCGGAAACGATGGCCCATTTTTCATCAATGGTACATACTTCCAGAATTTTGGGAATGTGCAGGCCGGTTTCCTCGATGCGGGCCTGGTTCAGGGCCTCGTTCAGCACGTCGGCCTTGGAATAATCGCTGTCGAACACCTTGATGCATCGGTCTCCGTCCCGGCAGATGGTCTTGTTGTTACGAACGGCAATCACGCGATCCAGATTCATACTTTTCTCTCCTTTGCCTTACAGCGTTTGATGAGCATCGCGGTACGCTTGCTTGAAGTCGCTCTCCTGCACGTCCTTGAGCTTGCTGGAAGAAATTTCGTCTCCTTCAGACCAATGGTTTCCGTAATAGGCGTTCAGGTACATCTGCCTGATTTCCTTCATCAGGGGATAGCGGGGATTGGCGCCGGTGCACTGGTCGTCAAAGGCCTGCTCGGTCATATCATCCAGCCGCGCCAAGAAGTCCGTCTCGTCCACGCCGTAATCCCGGATGGTCTTTTTGATGCCGATACGCTCCTTCAGCTGGTTGACGGCGGCAATCAGATTTTCCAGCTTTTCTTCATCCGTGGCTCCGCCCAGCTTTAGATAATCGGCTACCTCGGCATAGCGGGCCAGGGTGTGGGGGTGGTCATACTGGGGGAAGGTGCCCATTTTGCTGGGAACCTCGGCGGAGTTAAAGCGCAGCACTTCCTCAATCATCAGGGCGTTGGCCACGCCGTGGGGCAGATGGTGGAACGCGCCCAGCTTGTGAGCCATGGAGTGGCACACGCCCAGGAAGGCGTTGGCAAAGGCCATGCCCGCCATGGTGGCGGCGTTTGCCATCTTTTCACGGGCTACGGGATCGTTGGGGCCGTTGTCGTAAGCCCGGGGCAGGTATTCAAAGATGACCTTCAGGGCTTTCAGGGCCAGGCCGTCGGTGTAGTCGGTGGCCATCATGCTGGCGTAAGCCTCCAAAGCGTGGGTGACCGCGTCAATACCGGAGGCGGAGGTCAGGCCCTTGGGAGCCGTCATGTGGAAGTCCGCATCGATGATCGCCATTTTGGGCATCAGTTCATAATCCGCCAGGGGATACTTGACACCGGTTTTTTCATCGGTAATAACGGCAAAGGGGGTTACCTCGCTGCCGGTACCGGCAGAGGTGGGAATGGCGATGAAGTAGGCTTTGTCGCCCATGTGGGGGAAGGTGTACACACGCTTGCGGATATCCATGAAGCGCATGGCCATATCCATAAAGTCGGCCTCGGGATGCTCGTACATCACCCACATGATCTTTGCCGCGTCCATGGCGCTGCCGCCGCCCAGTGCGATAATGCAGTCCGGCTCAAAAGCACGCATCTGGGCAGCGCCTTCCTTGGCGCAGGCCAGGGTGGGATCGGGAGCTACATCAAAGAAGGTGGTGTGGACGATACCCAGTTCGTCCAGAGTTTTGGTAATGGGCAGGGTGTGGCCGTTGTGATACAGGAAGGAGTCGGTAACGATAAAGGCCTTCTTTTTGTGCATCACGTTTTTCAGCTCGGCCAGGGCCACAGGCAGGCAGCCCTTCTTCAGATACACCTTTTCAGGCGCACGGAACCACAGCATATTCTCCCTCCGTTCGGCTACGGTTTTGATGTTCAAAAGGTGCTTAACGCCAACGTTTTCCGACACGCTGTTGCCGCCCCAGGAGCCGCAGCCCAGAGTCAGCGAGGGAGCCAGCTTAAAGTTATACAAATCGCCGATACCGCCCTGGGAGGAAGGCGTATTGACCAGAATACGGCAGGTTTTCATGCGGGCGGCGAATTCGTCAATTTTGTCCTGGCAGGAAACCGCGTCCAGGTAAATGGAAGCGGTATGACCATAGCCGCCGTCGGCAATCAGGCGTTCCGCCTTGGCAAAGGCATCCTGCAAATCATGGGCCCGATACATGGCCAGCACGGGGGAGAGCTTTTCATGAGCAAATTCCTCGCTCAAATCCACGCTTTCCACTTCGCCGATCAGGATTTTGGTGCTTTCAGGCACATCCACCCCAGCCATGGCGGCGATGGTGTGGGCCTTTTGACCGACGATTTTGGCGTTCAGCGCACCGTTAACCAGAATGGTCTTGCGCACCTTTTCGGTCTCATCGGGGTTCAGGAAATAGCAGCCCCGTTCCGCAAACTCCTGACGGGCGGCCTCATATACGCCGTCCAGTACGATAACGCTCTGCTCGGAGGCGCAGATCATGCCGTTATCAAAGGTTTTGGAATGAATGATGGAGTTGACGGCCAGCAAGATATCCGCGCTGTCGTCAATGATGGCAGGCACGTTGCCGGCACCTACGCCCAATGCGGGCTTGCCGCTGGAATAGGCGGCCTTGACCATGCCGGGGCCGCCGGTGGCCAGAATAATGTCCGCTTCCTTCATGGCCAGGTTGGTCATTTCCAGGGACGGAATGTCAACCCAGCGGATAATGCCCTCGGGCGCGCCGGCGGCCACAGCCGCTTCCAGCACCACCTTGGCGGCGGCGATGGTGGAATGTTTGGCCCGGGGATGGGGGCTGATGATGATGCCGTTGCGGGTTTTCAAGGCGATCAGGGTTTTGAAAATGGCGGTGGAGGTAGGGTTGGTGGTGGGAATGACGGCGGCAATGACGCCGATGGGCTCGGCGATTTTGCGAATGCCGGCTGAAGCGTCCCGCTCAATCACGCCGCAGGTTTTGGTATCTTTATAGGCATTATAGATATATTCGGCGGCATAGTGGTTTTTGATGACCTTATCCTCTACCACGCCCATGCCGGTTTCCTCCACGGCCTGCTTGGCCAGGGGAATGCGCTGCTGGTTGGCGGCGGTAGCGGCGGCCAGAAAGATGCGGTCCACCTGCTCCTGGGTGTAGGTGGCAAATTCACGCTGAGCCTGGCGCACCTGAGATAGCGCTGCTTCCAATTTCTCTACGCTGTCCACAATTTCATAATTCTTCATCTTGCACACTCCTTCGTCGGGTTCTTCCGGGTGTAAGGGGTATTACGGCTTCGTCATTCACCGTTCGGTCTGATTATATCGCCAAACATTCTCTGTGTGAAGATATGAGTTTGATATATCGGTATTATTAATATCGATATACTATTTCTTGATACGGAAAAACCTTTCCCACATCGTACAGCTTTGCCGGCAAGCAGTGTACTTGCACGCTTCACATAACTATTATACATAAAATAATATAAAATGCAAAAGGTTTCTTTTTGAAGTCATCGTATAGCCCGAAAACCAGCGAAATCGCCCCGTTCCACCAGCCTTCCGGCTGGGCAGGACGGGGCGATTTTTACATGAAGCGGCGAAAATGGTTACTTGCAGGGCCGTGCCTCCCATAGCTGCCGGTAAGCCCCGCGAAAATAATCCTGGGCCAGGGGGATGATATCCTGCCCGCCGTCATGCAGACTCATCAGCAAAAGCATGGGTCCGTAAAAGGCCAGCGCCCGCTGAGCAGGCTGGTCATAGCCAAGCGCCTGCAACAGGTCGGTTACATACCCGGCAGGTCCGCTGGAAAGATACTGCTGGTAAAGCCGGGCCATTTCCGTGTCCCGGTACTGCTCCAGGGTCAGCAGACGGCGAAAGGGCGCGGCAAAATCATCCTGGGTCCAGTACAGCAGCTGCGCGTAGCTGAAGGCCACCAGCTGGCTTAAACTGGACTGCCGGTAAGCGTCCGGCATCTGGCTGACCGTTCCCTCTGGTAGCGAAAAATCCGCCGCCTGCCGGGCGTCCTGCTGCGCCATGCGGGACAGAATATGGTCAAAAATATCCCGCTTGTTTTGGTAATGCCGGTACAGCGCACCCTTGGTAATGCCCAGTTTTCCAGCAATCTGGCTGACGGACACCGCCTGATAGCCATCCTGGGCAAACAGGTCCAGAGCGACCAGCAAAATCTTTTCCTTGGTGTTGTGCATCCCCAAACGCCTCCATCCGTTGTAAACGACTGTTTGCAGTGTACGGAGGCACTTTGCCTTTGTCAAGTCAAATTTGCTTCCAACTGCTGTTGCTGCCAGAAGCGCAAAAAGCGCAGCTGCCCGGGTGTGTGAAACCAGTGTTCGCCTTCGGGCATAACGGTTAACCGGCAGCCGTATTGGCTGGTAAAAGCGTCCACCGTTTGGCGTGAAATCATGCCGTCGCGTTCGCCATACAAAATACGGGTGTCCGCACATAAGGGCGTAACGGGGTGCTGTCTGGCCCAGCAAAGGTAATCCCAGGATAGAGTAGGGCCAAAGCCGGTTTCTACATCCTTCTTTTCCGCCAGCTGCGCCTCGGTTACGCCTGCCTGCGCCATCATTCCGGCAATCATGGCCTGCATATCCAGCAGCGGGGACACCAGCAGGCAGCGTTCCAGCGGCCGCTCCTGCAGGGCCGTCAGGCCGAAATAGGCCCCGATGCTGGTGGCGTGCAGAGCAATGTGCCGCCAGCGGCTTTGCATATTGTCCATTACTGCCTGTAGTTCCGGAACTACGTCCCAGGGAAGCAGCCTGGCCCCGTCCGTGCGGCCGCCATGCTGGGGCAAATCCACGCCCAACACCTGCCAGCCCAGGGGCACGGCGGTTTCAGCAAGAAACGCCGCTTCTTCCTTATAACCGCATTGGCCGTGCAGGAACAAAAACGCCCTGGGCGCGTCATCGCCGTACAGCACCGCCGGAACCTGGCCGACGGTCAAAACCTCAGTCTTCATGGCGCGCTCCTTTCTGGTCGTAATCATCCAGGAAGGAATGGACGGTATCTCCCTGTTTATAGGACAAAACCGTGTCCAGATTGACATTTTCCATGCTGCGGAAGATGTTGGCCTCCACAGAGGGGTTGACCTTTTTTAGGCTGGCGATCAGCTGTTTGATTTCCATCCGCTTGGAAACAGCGCGGCCCGTTGGGTCGCAGGTGGTGCAGGTATCGGTAAAGCGGCAGGCGCACTGGATAAAGCTCAGGTCGTTAAAATCACGCCAGGCCTTGATATCCGCTTCCCGAATCAGATACATGGGGCGAATCAGCTGCATACCGGCAAAGTTGGTGCTGTGCAGCTTGGGCATCATGGTCTGCACCTGCGCGCCGTACAGCATACCCATCAGGGTGGTTTCTATCACATCGTCATAGTGGTGGCCCAGGGCGATTTTGTTGCAGCCCAGCTCCCGCGCCTTGCTGTACAGGTAGCCCCGGCGCATGCGGGCGCATAAATAGCAGGGGTTTTTCTCCTCCTGATACACAATGTCAAAGATCTGGGTTTCAAAAATGGTAATAGGTATGCCCATCAGTTTGGCATTGTGTTCAATTACCTGACGGTTGGCCGGATTATACCCCGGGTCCATCACCAGAAAAGTCAATTCAAAGGGGAACTTCCGATGGCGCTGAAGCTCCTGAAACAGCTTGGCCATCAGCATGGAATCCTTGCCGCCGGAAATGCACACGGCGATGCGATCTCCCGGCTGAACCAGGTCATAGGTGCGAATGGCCTTGGCAAATTTGGAAAACAGCCGCTTATGATAGGTTTTGCGAATGCTTTCCTCTATTTGCTGGCAGCGCTGCGAGTCCGCGTCGTCCCGCTGCATTTTGCGCATCAGCCAGCCCAGATAGCCCTCCTCCAGACTGTAGGCGTTAACCCCCTGCTGGCGCAGTTCTTCCGCCTTATCCAGGCTGAATTGGCCATGGGAGCAATACAGAATGACCTGCCGGTCCCGGGGCAGCGCGGATGCATCCTCCGGCATGGCGAGGGCCCGTGGAATTTTTCCGCAGGCGGCGGTGGCGGCGTCCCGCATATCCACCAGCACATAGGTCTCAGGCGCAAGAGCCGCAAAAGCCTCCTGGCTTATTTCAACGGATTCGGTCATAAACGGCGTTCCTTTCCGGATAAAAATAACGTTAGCATCATACCGCAAATAACGGTTTCTGACAAGGGAATACAAAACACACCCTGCGCGCCCTTTCGAGCAAGCAGGGTGTGTAAAAAGGGGGGAGATTACTCCGCCTCGTAAGCGGAAATGGAACCGGCGATGGCCTGGGCGATGGGGGTAAAGTCCGCGTCGTCCGCCGGGGTGAAGAAAAACACATACATCCCGGTTTGCTGTCCGCCCAGACAGGCTACCGCCATCTGGTTGTCGTCCTCCAGACGGAAGGAAACAAAGGAGATGCCGTTGATCTCGGTTACGCTGGCATTGCCATAAGCGTCCTGGAATTCCTGGGCCACCTGGTCGATGGTGTACGTTTCGCCCAGGTCGGTGTACTGAATGGCCACCGCCCAGGTGCTGTCGGGAGACTGAGCGGCGAAGAAAATACCGCTTTCATCCGAAACATCGGAAACGTCCAGCACATTCCAATCGTTGGGCAGACAAATCTGGAAGCCGTAATCCTCAAAACCAATGTAGCTGCCTTCAAAGGGCATTTCCTGCGCGCAGGCCAGGGTGGAACACAGCAGCATCATTGCCGCCAGAACAAAGGCCATTGTTTTTTTCATGACATGCAATCCTTTCTTTTATTCCTCCGCTAGGGCGGCAGTACCCAGAATTTCAGCGGGGATATCGCTTTGCACATCGGCGGAGCTGGCGCCAAAGGCGATGACCAGACAGTTTTCGTCAGAATAGGGCAGGTAGGCGTAGTTGGACAGCTCATCGGCAGAGGTGTACAGCATGTAGTAATTGTCGTTGATGGAAACTTCCATCAGGTCCTTGGCGGTGCCTTCTTCCACCATTTTGGAGGCGGCTTCATAGCAGGTGTCCAGGTCCTGGGCCAGCATCACGCTCATGCCGATGGTGCCGTCGGCGGACATATAGGCGCACAGGCAGCCGTCGGGAGCCTGGGCAACCGTCCAGTCGCTGGGAATGGTCAAAACAACGCCGGTGTCGCCCAGGGCAATCTGGGTGCCTTCATAGGAGGGCGTGTTTTCAATAGACGCGATTTCGCCGCCTTCCTCGGCCAGAGCCATGGGCAGGCACAAAAGCATAGAAAGGACCAACAGGGTTGCAAGCAGTTTTTTCATGATGGTTCACTCCACTTTCAAATTTTTTGACTCCCACTGGACGCCCTAATAAAGGGGCTCACGGGAATACACAGATTATACCATGCCGCGGCCCGCGGCACAATCATCCCTTGCACGAAAGCCGCCTTTTCTGCACGAAAGCCGCTGGAATGGGAAATGAAGGAAGGGGAAATTTGTGTTATAATACGGTCAGAACTCAGGATAAGGAGGGCGGCCCTGTGCAGATTGATTTTGCGATTGTGGAGGATCAGCCGGAGGAAGCGCGGCGGCTGGCGGAGGAAATAGAGCGCGTCGCCGCGGAACGCGCGACGCCGTTTTTGGCGAAATGCCAGGTGTTTTTAAACGGCGAGACCTTTTTGGCGTCTCCCCTGTGCCGCGAGGAGCGTACGGCGGTTTTGATGGATATCTGCATGGATGGAATTGGCGGGGTGGAAACGGCGCGCCGCCTGCGCCGGGAAAACCCGGTCTGCCCGGTCATCTTTTTGACAAGCTCGGCGGAATACGCATGGCAGGTTTTTCCGGTGCATCCCTTCGACTACTTGCTCAAGCCGCTGAAAACCGAGGAACTGGAGCGTGTCATTGCTGAACTGATTCGCTTTCTGGGCGGCGGGGACGATATCCACCTGCGCCTGCCAAGACAGACGGCGAATTTGCCCCGCAAGCAGATTGAATCCATTGTAGCGGATGGCCATTACTCCCGTGTACGGCTGACGGGCGGGGATATGCTGCGAAGCCTGACCCCTTTCAGCGAATTGGAGCAGCTGCTGAAAACGGATGCCCGTTTTTTGCTGGTGAACCGGGGCGTGCTGATCAATATGGATGAAACCCTTAAATTGGAGGATGGCGCGGTTTATATGAAAGACGGGTCGGCCTTTCCCCTGAGGCAGCGCAGCCGGGGCGAGCTGGCTAAGGACTACCTGCACTATCAGTTTCAGCGAATGCAGGAGGGCGATAAGCGATGAAGCTGTGGATTCGCCAAATGCTGGAGGTAGCCATGCTGGTTCCCGCCGTGTATATGTGCTACATGCCGGTCATGGAGGAATTGCGCCTGGACCGAAAGCGTCTGCTGGCGGAGCTTGGCATTGCCTGCCTGGTAATTGTACCGGGCGCGTCCGCCTTTTGCGCATGGCAGGATATTTCCACCAATATGCTGTTGCTGCCGCTGCTGCCCCTTTTGTTTTTCTACTATTGCCGGTCCGTGCGGCTGTCCGTTTGGCAATGCCTGCTGCTGTTTTGCAACGCCTGCATGCTGCTGGCTTTTTGCACAGCCATGGTCAATTACCTGATGGCTCCCCGGGAAGCCCAAATAGCCCGCGAGCCCTTTAGCCTTCAGTCGGCGCTGCTTTGTCTGGGACTGGCCTGCGCAACGGCGGCTTTGTACCGGCTGGCGCTGCGCAAACATATCGGCTGGCTGCTGGAAAATTTGCAAAAAGAGGGCTTTTGGCGGGTGCTGTGGCTGCTGCCCATGCTGAGTGCAATCATGATGCTGCTGTACGTTCCCGAAAATCCCAACGTGATTTTGGCCGGACGCATCCGCCAGGTAGCCATTATCAGCCTGATTTTTCTGCTGACGCTGGTCTGTCTGCTGATTTTTGCCATCTATACGGCGGTGCGGGAAATCAAGGAAAAGTCGGATTTGAAAAACGAACGGGAGCTGCGGGAACTGGAAACCCGCCGCTACTACGAATGGAGAGAAAGAATTGAACAGACCCAACAGCTCAGGCACGATTTTAAGCACCATCTGCATGTAATGACCGGCCTGATGCAGGCAAAGAAATACGATGAGTTGGCCAGCTACCTGAATGAATATGAGGCGGGCCTAAACCGGAAACGACCCATTTTGTGCGCCAATCCGGCTGTGGATTCCCTGGCTGGACAATACGACGCGCTGGCGGAAAGCAAGGGCGTGCAGGTGAACTGGCAGCTGAAACTGCCGGAGCAGCTTCCGCTGCCGGAAACGGATATGTGCCTGCTTATGGGAAATTTGCTGGAAAACGCCATCGAAGCGGCGGCGCAGGTGCAGGACGGCAGGGTGCAGGTGCTTTGCTCCATGCCCAGCAAAAGAATGCTGGGCATTTCCGTTCAAAACCCCTACGCTGGGCAGCTGCAGCCGCAGGACGGCTTTTTTCGATCCGCCAGGCACGATGGCCCCGCCGTTGGGCTGCATTCCGTCAGCAGCACGGTGAAGCGATATCACGGCCAAATGGACGTGGAAACGGAAAACGGCGTTTTCCGGGTGCGTCTTTTGCTGAATCTATAAAAAATATCCCGGCTTTCCGCAGATATACGGAAAGCCGGGTTTTTCAGCGGCTGTTTCTGCCCAGGTAGGCCTCCTGGACGCTGGGGCTGGACAGCAGTTCCTCGCCGGTTCCTTTCAGCAGAATCCGGCCTGTTTCCATTACAAAGCCGTAGTCCGCCGCGTGCAGGGCGGCGTTGGCGTTTTGCTCAATCAGCAGAATGGTCATGCCATTTTCCCTCAGACGCTGGATAATGGCAAAGATATCCTTTACAACCAGAGGGGCCAGGCCCAGGCTGGGTTCGTCCATCATAATCAGCTTGGGGCGGGTCATCATGGCGCGGCCCACGGCCAGCATTTGCTGTTCGCCGCCGGACAGGGTGCCCGCCAGCTGCCAGCTGCGCTCCTTCAGCCGGGGAAACAGGGTGTAGATATAGTCTATATCCGCCTGAATCTGCCGCGCGTCCTTACGCAGGTACGCGCCGATTTTCAGGTTTTCCAGTACGGTCAGGTTGGCGAAAACCCGCCGCCCCTCCGGAACCAGCGCAATGCCCTTTTCCACAATTTTCTGGGTGTCCAGCTTGGTAATATCATCGCCGTTGTAGCAGATGGAGCCGCTTTTGGCCGTCACCAGATGGGTAATGGCCCTGAGCGTGGTGGATTTACCAGCGCCGTTGGCGCCAATCAGCGTCACAATCTGCCCTTCTTCCACGGAAAAGGAGATTCCCTTCAGGGCCTCGATGCCGCCATAGCTGACCACCAGGTCCTTGACTTCCAGCATGCTCATTCTTCCTCCACCCCCAGATAGGCCGCGATTACGTCCGGGTTGGCCTGAATCTGCGCCGGGGTGCCCTCGGCGATGAGGCGGCCAAAGTCCAGCACATAAATGCGGTCGCTGATGTCCATAACCAGATTCATGTGATGCTCGATTAAAAAGATGGTTAACGCGAAATCTTCCTTGATTTTGCGAATAAAATCACTTAGCTCATCGGTTTCCTGGGGGTTCATGCCTGCGGCAGGTTCGTCCAGCAGCAATAGACGGGGGTCAGTGGCCAGAGCGCGGGCAATTTCCAGGTAGCGCTGCTTTCCATAGGGCAGCGAGGAGGCTTTTTCATCCGCCAGGTCCGCGAGCCCCAGCATATCCAGCAGGTCCAACGATTCCTGACGAATCCGCTTTTCCTCCTGCATGTTCAGGTGCAGCATGCTGGAAAACAGCCCCGCCTTCATGCGCATATGACGGGCTACCAGCACGTTTTCCAAAACGGTCATGCCCTTAAACAGGCGAATGTTCTGAAAGGTGCGGGCCACGCCCATTTCCGTAATTTTGTCCGGGGTGTTGGCGATGCAGCGGCCGTATTCCCCAATGTGGCTGCCGCCATACAGCTTTTTCATTTTCCCGGTGGGATGGCCCTGAGCGATGATTTTGCCCCGCAGTTTCACGCAGCCGTTGGTGGGGGCGTATACGCCGGTCGCAACGTTAAAGGCGGTGGTTTTGCCCGCGCCGTTGGGACCAATCAGCGCCACAATTTCGCCCTTGTCCACATGCATGCTCAGGCTGTCCACGGCCACTACGCCGCCAAATTGCATGGTTACATTTTCCATTTCCAGAATGATTTGCTCGTTGCTGCTCATTTGGCCGCGCCTCCCTTCCTGGACTTTTTGCATTGGTTAATCAGATCGGGCAGTTCCTTGGAGCCCATAATGCCCTGGCGGAAGAACAGCACCACCA
Organism: uncultured Clostridia bacterium; assembly: GCA_934621505.1. Taxonomy (GTDB): domain Bacteria; phylum Bacillota; class Clostridia; order Christensenellales; family Aristaeellaceae; genus Limiplasma. Next base: position 8,731 of record CAKTUU010000032.1, on the reverse strand, counting down.
CCATAATGATGATGGAAAATACCACCAGGCGGAAGCCATTGCGCAGGAGCGGCACTTCCCAGGCGCCAATCATCTGCTTCTGGTCCAGAAAACGCAGCCACCATTCCGAGCAGGCCACAAACAGGAAGCTGCTCAGGCAACTGCCGGTTACTGACCCAATGCCGCCAATGACCACAATCAGCAAAATTTCGTAGGTCATGGCCGATGTAAAGCCCTTGGCCTGCACGCTGTTCTGGTACATGGCCAGCATAGCCCCGCCAATTCCGGCAAAAAAGCTGCTGATGCAGAAGGCCAGACGCTTGTGCCGGGCAAGGTTAACGCCCATGGCTTCCGCCGCTACCTCGTCATCCCGGATGGCCATAAAGGCCCGGCCGTAGCTGGAATGCAGCAGCAGCACAATCAGTCCGATGCACACGCCCGCGATCAAAAAGGGAATGGTGGTGGACAGGTACAGGCTCACGCTGCCGTCCGCCGCTTTGATGTTAAAATCGTTAAAGGTGGGGAACAGGCGCAGCATGTTGGAGCCGTTGGTAATAGCGCCCAGCTTATCCCACTGAAAGATGGAACGGATAATCTCCGCAAAGCCCAGTGTGGCGATGGCCAGATAGTCGCTTTTCAGCCGCAGCACGGGCAGACCGATCAGCAGCGCGAAAACCGCGGCCATAACGCCCGCCAGAATCAGCGCCGGAATAACGGGCATGGCAAACTGGATCAGTCCTCCGTCATAGTACTGGTATACCACCGACCGGCTGGCGGCGGGAATGGTAAAAATGGCGTATGTGTACGCGCCAATCAGCATAAAGCCCGCCTGTCCCAGGGAAAACAGACCCGTAAAACCGTTCAGCAGGTTCATGGAGACAGCGACCAGGGCGTAAGTGGCGCCCTTCTTGAGCACGGTAAACAGCATGCTGGTGGGGGGCACCGCCTGTTCCAGCACAAACACGCCCGCGTAAATGACCAGCACAATCAGGCCGGTGACCACAGCGCCCAGGCTGGGGCGGCTGCGCTGCATACGGTAATCCTTTTTCGCAATCGTCATAGCGGTCACCTCACACCTTATCCGTCGTTTTTTCACCGAACAGGCCCGTAGGCTTTACGATGAGAATAATAATCAGCAGCGCAAAGGTGAAGGCGTCCGAAAACGTGGTCAGTCCCAGCATTTGATGGGTAATGCCGGATTTGATCAGAATCACGTCCAGACCCTTGATGATGTTTTCGCAGATGCCGATGATAAACGCGCCCACCACAGCCCCCGGCACGCTGCCAATGCCGCCAAATACCGCCGCGACAAAGGCCTTCAGGCCGGGCATGGAGCCGGAGGTCTGGATGACGGTGGTGTAGTTGGTAAAATACAGGATGGAACCCACCCCCGCCAGAAAGGAGCCGATGACAAAGGTGGTGGAAATGACGCTGTTGATTTTGATGCCCATCAGTTGACTGGTTTCAAAGTCCTTGCTGACGGCCCGCATGGCCATGCCGATTTTGGTATGGTTAATCAGCAGCACCAGAGCGATTACCAGCACCAGCGTCAGAATGGGCGTGACGATGGTGACCATTTTGGTGGTGGAGCCAAAGATGGTAACCGATTCGGAGATAAACGGGATGCTGGGGTAATACTGGTTCAGGCCGCCGGTAATGTACAGCACCAGATTTTGCAGCGTGTAGCTGACGCCGATGGCCGAAATCATGATGCTCATGCGGGGCGCGGTGCGCAGAGGCTTGTAGGCGGCCCGCTCGATCAGAAAGCCGATCAGGGAGGTTAAAACCAGCACCAGAGGAATGGACAGGTACAGGGGAATGCCGCTGGCGGAAATGTATACCATCAGAATGCCCGCCACCATGAACACATCCCCGTGGGCAAAGTTGATCAGGCGCAGGATGCCGTATACCATGGTGTACCCAATGGCGATCAATGCGTATTGGCCGCCTACGGAGATACCGGATAGCAGATAGGGAAGAACGGTGCTCGTCATGGGGGAGGAGCCTCCTTCTTGGCAATGTACGCGTAAGGGCGGCCAGCGCCCGCCTGCCTAAAGGCAGGAGAAGCGCCGCCGCCCCAACAGTTGTTGAAAAGGTCAGGACGATTAGTCCACGGTCTGTACCGCCACAAAGTCCCACGCGCCGGTTTCGGTGTTGACGGACTTGATGTAGGCGGAATCACGAATGGCGTCGCCGGTTTCGTCAAAGGCGATTTCACCGGTTACGCCGGTATACTTGACCCCGGGCATCGCGGCCATAACCGCCTTGGAATCGGTGCTGCCAGCGGCCTTTAACGACTCCAGAGCGGTAAAGTAGGCGTCGTAGCCCATAACGCTTACAGCGGAAATCATATCGTTGCCGCCGTTGTTGGTCAGGTATTCGCTGTCGCTGTTGAGCCAGGCTTTGAAGCCCTCGTCAAACTCGGGGGAGCCACCTTCCTGATAGAAGGTGGTGATAATGACCTTGACATTGGTGCCCTTGGCGGCCTCGGCTACCTTGTTGTTATCCAGAGTGTCGCTGCCCAGAATGGGATAGGTCACATTCTGACCCGCCGCCTGACTGATGATCTGGGAAGAATAGGCGATGGACACCGGGCAGAAGAACACGTCCGCACCGATGGCCGTGGCGTTGGACAGGTAGGAGGTAAAGTCGGAGTTGCCGGTGGGGAAGGTGTCGGAGATGACCGTGCCGCCCATTTCCTCAAAGGCCTTCTGGAAGTAATAGCACAGGCCCACATCGTAGTCGTTGCCAAGTTCGGCCAGGCAGTAAGCGGTTTTGGCCCCCAGCTCTTTAAAGGCGTAATTGGCCAGTACCGTGCCCTGGAAAGGATCCAGGAAGCAGATGCGGAAGTAATGGCTGTTTCCGGCGGTTACCTGAGGATTGGTGCAGGTAACGCCAATGGCGGGAATGCCCGCGTCGGCAAAATACTGGGAACCGGCGATGGAAACGCCGGAGCCATAGGAGCCCAGCACCACGCTGACGCCCGCGCTGACCAGCTGCTGGGCGGCGGAGGGAGCCTTGTCGGTGGAGGAGCCGTTATCGGCGTAGACCAGTTCTACCTGATAGGTTTCGCCTCCGATATCAACGGTGGGCTGCACGCTGTTGGCGTACTGCATACCCAGAATTTCCTGCTTGCCGCCAGCACCGCTGTCGCCGGAGGCAGGCTCAAACACGCCGATTTTCACAACGTTTTCGGCCGTAGAAAAGGCGGGAATCATCATCAGAACCGCCAGGAGAAGTGCAAAATATTTTTTCATCCAGTGTCGCCTCCCGATTTTGTTTTTGTGAAACAATGCAAATTATATGCGCCTCATTTTTAAAATGCAATATGCCATCAATGAAAATGCATGAGAAAAACAAAAGCAACCCAAAATCGTATACAATATGGTATGCTATACTGAAAAATTGCAAGTTTTGAATCGTTGTGCTGCATGTTTATTAAGAAGAAAAAACAAAAACGTTCCCGATAGAAATTGCGAACAACAGTTCCCTTTTGCCTGTGACTGTGTTATACTGATGAAACCGGATAAAAGGGGGCGGCGATATGAACCGGGAACGCACCATCTACCATATCGACTGCAACAGCTTTTATGCGTCGGTGGAATGTCTGGACCATCCCGAATGGAAGCAGGTACCCATGGCGGTGGCGGGCGACCCGCAAAACCGCAGCGGCATTATTTTGGCCAAAAACGAACTGGCGCGCCGCTATGACGTGAAAACCACCGAAACCATCTATCAGGCCCGCCGCAAATGTCCCGACCTTTTGCTGGTTCCTCCCAGAATGCAGCGGTACATGCAGGTGTCCCGCCAGATAAAGCGCCTGTTTCTGGACTATACCGACCAGGTGGAGTCCTTTGGCGCGGACGAGGCCTGGCTGGATGTCAGCGGCTCGCTTGACTATTTTGGCATGGGCTCTGTGGAACTGGCGGACCAGATACGCCGTCGGGTGCGGGATGAAATCGGCATTACGGTATCAGTGGGGGTCAGCTTTAACAAGGTGTTTGCCAAGCTGGCGTCTGATTTGAAAAAGCCGGACGCCACCACCCTGATCTCCCGGGAAACCTTTCCCGACCGGGTATGGCCGCTTCCGGCGAAGGAGTTGCTGTTTGTGGGCCGCAACGCGGCGGAGCGGCTGAGCCGTCACGGCATTCAAACTATTGGCGATATTGCCCGCTGCCAGAGGGAAACCCTGCGGCAGCTGCTGGGCAGGGAAGGGGAACTGCTGTGGGCCTATGCCAATGGGATGGACGATACCCCGGTGCGGCGTTTTGACCAGCGGGAACCCCTGAAATCCATCGGCAACGGGCACACCTTCCGCCGGGATTTGACGGGCTGGGATCAGCTGCGGGCCGGTGTGGTGCAATTAACGGACGAGGTGGCCGCCCGGCTTCGGGCCAATGAGGTCAAGTGCCGCTGCGTGCAGGTTACCGTAAAAGACTCTTTGTTTCACACCATTTGCAGGCAAAAGCAATTGACGCGCCCAACCTGCCTGCAGCAGGACCTGGCCCAGGCGGCCATGGCCCTGCTGTACGCCAACTGGCGGCCCGACGCGCCGGTGCGCGCCTTAACGGTAACGGCTCAACAGCTGACACCCAGAGAAGCGGTTCAGGAGCAGCTATGTCTGTGGAGTCTGGACACGGAACTGGACGACCGGTACGACCGGCTGGAAACAACCATCGACCGGATACGTGGGCGGTATGGTACGGGGTGCATCCGCCGGGGCGTTCCCCCGGTCAGCGGGAAGGCAGGCCCGCGGACCGGTCTTGTGGCTGAATCAGGGGCAGAGTAACGATAAAGCAGCTTCCCTTTCCCAGAGGGCTTTCCACCTGAATTTGTCCGTGGTGCAGCTGCACAATCCACTGCACAATGGACAGGCCAAGTCCGCTGCCGCTGCGGTTACGGGCGCTGTCCGCCCGAAAGAAGCGGTCAAAAATGTACTCCAGATTTTCAGGCGCAATGCCGATGCCGTCGTCGCAAACGGTGATGATGGCGTGCTGGCCTTCCTGACGGGCCTTGCAGGTAATATGCCCGGCGTCTTTGCCATATTTGATTGCGTTTTCCACCAGGTTTAGAAACAGCTGCGTCAGCAAACTCTGGTCCGCTGCCAGCCATACCGGCGATTCGCACGTTACTTGCAGGGTCATTTGTTTTTGCGCCGCCGCGTCCTTCAGCGTATCGTTTACGCCCTGCAAAACATCGGTCAGGCATACGCATTCCAGCGCTACGGGATAACGTCCCTCCTGTCCCCGGGTCAGGGTCAGCATTTGCTGAATCATGCGCTGCATGCGCCTGCACTCGGTCAAAATAATGTCGGCCTTTTCCCGGCTTTCGGCGGAAAGGGTCCTGTCCGCCAAAAGCCCTTCGGTATAGGCGCCAATGACCGCCACAGGGGTGCGCAGCTCGTGGGACGCGTCGGAGGTAAAGCGCCTTTCCCGCTGAAATGCGTCCTCCAGGGAGGCAATCATCCGGTTCAGGGTGCGGCTCAACTCGCCCAGTTCAACCCGGGAATCATTTTCTGGCACCCGTCCGGACAAGTCGCCGGCGGCAATGCCATCGGCGCAGGCGATGACCTGACGGATGGGTTTCAGGGCGCTGCGGGTTATCAGGATGCCCGCTATGGCCGCCAGCAGCGTCATTACCGGCAGCCCTGCGGTCAGCAGGGCGGTAAAAGCGCTCAGGGTGCGGCGAACCGTTTCGCAGGGCACGGCGGTGCGGATGCGTATGCCCTGATTCTCCACCGTGATCAGCGGCGAATCCAGCAGCAGCCAGTCGGTATCGTTGCGGCGCAAAGCGGTATACTGCCCTTCGTGAAAGGGAATATCGTCAAACAGAGAAATATCATCCCCGTGAGAGGCCAGCTCGCTGCCGTTTGCTTCCATGATAAAATAGTCAATATCCGAAGCCACAGGGGTTTCATCCTCAAAAATGAGCTGCCCCTTTTTATGCTCAATCTGGGAGGACAGCTGCCGCATGGCCAGGGCCAGATCGTGCCGCAGCATGGCGGTCAGCCGGTCACGGGCGGTCAGGTACAGGGCGGTAAACAGCAGGCCCGTTACCAGCCATACGGCCAGGGTAAACCACAGCGCCATTCGGGTGCGCAGCGTCCATTTATGCTTCATCCTTTTCTTCCCGCAGCACATAGCCAAACCCGCGAACCGTCTGAATGTAGCGGATGGTTTCGCCTTTATCCAGCTTGTTTCGTAAATAACCGATATACACAGGCACCAGGTTGGAATCCAGGCTGCCCTGGTAATCCCATACATGGTCGTAAATCTGTCCGGCGGTGAGCACCTGCCCGGCGTTGCGCATCATATATTCCAGCAGCGCGTATTCCTTGGTCGTCAGCTGAACGGTCCGCCCGTCCCTGTGAACCGTATGATGGACGGTGTCCATCTCCAGCTGGCCCACCTGTAAAATGGGGGAGCGGCTTGGGGTGTGCCTGCGCAGCATGGACCGAATCCGCGCGGATAATTCCTCAAAGGCAAAGGGCTTGGTCAGGTAGTCGTCCGCCCCGCAGTCCAGCCCGCGCACCCGGTCGTCCACCGCGTCCCGGGCTGTTAAAAGCAGAACGGCGCTGCCGCGGCCCTGAGCCCGCAGGCTGGACAACAGCGTAAGACCATCCAGCCCCACAGTATAATATCCAGCAAAATACCGTCGTAGTGGGTGGCAAGGGCGTAGGATAAACCGTCCAGACCGTTATCACAGCTATCCACCGCGTACCCTTCCTGTGTTAACCGCTGGGTTAAAATTTTGCGCAGGGAAGAGTCGTCCTCAATCAGTAACAGGCGCATGGCCGGTCGCTCCTTCTTTCCTTTATAACACCGTACAGTATAGCATGATTTGATAAGAAACACATAAGAAAATCCCTGAAAACGCTTCATTCCGTTCTTAAAATGCAATGCAATACTACCCTCGAAACAAAGAAAAGGAGGGGTTTCGATGAAAAAAGCCCTTTTGCTGTTTTGGACGCTGCTGATGCTGCCTGCCATGAGCCTTGCTCAGGAGTGGACCCAGCCGGTAATTCCCGAACCCTATGATTATGCCTATCAGGACGAAAACCGTTCCATTGTGATTGACAAAATAACGGAGGATAACAGCACCTGCTTTGTAGCGGACGTGCAGATCAGCGACGTGTCTTCTTTTCACACGGCCCAGTTTGGGGACGGACAGATCTCCGACCAGGCCGCCCAAAACGGCGCTGTGCTGGCCATTAATGCGGATAACTACGCCGTGTATGACTACGGCGTAATCATTCGGGACGGGCAGCTGCTGCGCGCCCACGACACCACCCGGCATATGCTGGCGCTGCTGCCGGACGGCAGTCTGTAAGGCCAATACGCCAAAGCAACTGTCCCGGCAGCTGATGCAGGATGGAGCGCTGGCTACCTTTGAATTTGGACCGGTGCTGGTGATAAACGGTCAGGCGGCTTCGTTTTCCAAAACGTTTGACGTGATTTCCACCCGGGAAAGCCGCCGGGAACCCCACACCGCCATTGGCATGATCGCGCCCCTGCATTATCTGGTCATTGTGGTGGACGGACGGCAGAGCGGCTATTCGGAGGGCATGTCGCTGCAAGCCCTGCAACAGATGTTTGTGCGCTATGGCGCGCAGACGGCCATCAATCTGGACGGAGGCGGATCCACCGAAATGTGGTTTCAGGGGCAGGTTATCAGCAGCCCCAGCGGCGGCAAGGAACGGTATGTATCCGATATGATCTGGTGGTGATTCGGTATGAAAAAGCATTATGTGAAATAGATTTTTCAGGGCTTTGCCTTTGGACTGGCCCTGAACACCCTGGCGGATTTTCTGTTTTCCTACAGCCTTCAACTGGGGTATTACGCCCCCTGTCTGGTTTCCCTGCCGGAAAGGCTGGGCGGCGAACTGAACGCCGCGCTTTTTCAGGCCTGCCTGTGCGGCGGCGTCGGCGCGGCGGTCCTTTGCCTGTGGAAAAAGTTTGCGCATAGCTTCCGTGTGTGCTATACTAATACCAAATTCCCGCAGGCAAACAGGAGGTTCAGGAAATGGATACATTGCTTTTGCAGGCCGTTGAAGGAATGAAGAAAAACGGCTTTGAAGTGGTTCAGGTGAATACCGCCGCCGAGGCGAAGGAATATTTGCTGTCCAAGATCGACCAAAGCCAGAGCGTGGGTATCGGCGGGTCGGTAAGCGTGCAGAGCATTGGCATTGTGCCCGCTTTGCAGCAAAAGGGCTGCGCCGTTTATACCACCGTTGGGGCGGACGCAGGTCAGGTAAAGCATATACGCCTGCAGGCCCGCATGGCGGACGCTTATTTATGCTCCGCCAACGCGGTAACCCGCACGGGAAAGCTGGTGCTGGTGGACGGCCGCGGCAACCGGGTGGGGGCCGTATGCGACGGGCCGGAGCATCTGTATTTTGTCATCAGTCACTCCAAGGTGGTGGACGGCGGCATCAATACCGCCATTGCCCGCATCAAGCAGACGGCCTGCCCCCAGAACACCCGCCGTCTGGGGCTGGACACTCCCTGCTCCCGCACGGGCAAATGCGGCGGCGATGAGTGCGGCGACCGCACCATTTGCTGCCTGACCCTGTCGGTGGACCATGTGCCCCATGACCGCAAAATTACCGTGGTGTTTGTGGAAGAAACATTGGGCTACTAACTGAATAGGATAAATGGGGACGCCTCGGTGCGTCCCCTTCAGACTGTCGAAAAACCCTTTTCGGGGAGTTGTCAGAGGGGCCGCAGCCCCTCTGACTGGATTCGTATCGAAC
>CAKTUU010000031.1 GCA_934621505.1 uncultured Clostridia bacterium | reverse complement strand
GGAGAGATGGCCGAGCGGTTGAAGGCGCTGGTCTTGAAAACCAGTGATGCTGAAAGGCACCGGGGGTTCGAATCCCTCTCTCTCCGCCAGATTTTTTACCGTCCGCTGTGGAGAAGTACCCAAGTGGCCGAAGGGGCTCCCCTGCTAAGGGAGTAGGGTGCGATAAGTGCCGCCCGGGTTCAAATCCCGGCTTCTCCGCCAAATCCCGCTGAACACATCGTTTCAGCGGGATTCTTCTTTATTACTCCATGGAGCAGAAAGAGGGCTTCGCTTTGTTTAGCAAGTTTATTGGGCCCATCAAAGAGGCCGTTTTTTTCTTCCCGCTGGTGGCGGCGTTCATCACCATTCCATACGCTATTTATGAGTACCGCAAATATGGCGCAATTCTGTTCTTGCGCACGGTGCTGGTCTATTCCTTTGTTCTCTATATGATGTGCGCTTATTTTTTAATCATTTTGCCCCTGCCGGATCCGGAAAAAGTGGCCCAATCCACGGCCCCCTATTATCAGCTGATTCCCTTTAATGATGTGATCGATATCTTTCGTACCTGCAAGGTGGATTGGAGCCGTCCGGCCACCTATTATAAATTGATCTGGAATTCAGCATTTTTTCAGGTGCTGTTTAATATTTTGCTGACGGTTCCCTTTGGCATTTACATGCGGTATTTCTTCAAGCGCAGCCGCATGCAGACCCTCTGTCTGACGTTTTGCCTCAGCCTTTTCTTTGAACTGACACAGCTGAGCGGCCTGTACGGCCTCTATCCCAGGCCCTATCGTCTGGCGGATGTGTGCGATTTGATGAGCAATACCCTGGGTGGGTTCATCGGTTATTGCGCCGCGCCCAGGCTGACAGGCTGGCTGCCAACCCCGGACCGCATGAAAGAGGTGGCCTACCAGCGCAGCCAAAAGGTATCCCTGATGCGAAGAATTTTTGCCGCGGGAATTGACTGCGTTGTGCTGATGTTTCTGATGGTGGCCGCCTTGCAGGTCATTCCGAATCCGCCCAGCCCGTCAGAATTGACCGCCTCCCAGCGCCTGCTTTATGTTTTTGGCTATTACACCCTGTTTGTTCTTTTCTATTTTGGCATACTGGAATGGCTTTTGGGCGGCCGCACCCCGGGCAAATTGATGCTGCATATTCGCCTGGCTGACAGCCGGACCATGAAGCGGCCCAAGCTGTGGCAATGTCTGGTGCGGTATGGGCTGTTTTATGTGCTGATTTTACCTATGCCGCTGCTGGCTCTGGTGCTGGCAGGCAGCAGCGGCGGCACACTGGAAGTGGTTGTTTCCCTGGCTTTGCTTATGCTTTTTGTGATTTTTTGCGTGTTTGTCATTATCCATACCGGCATTCGGGGCGGCAAACTGCCCCACGCCTATTGCAGCCAAACCGAGGATGTAAACACCATGAAGCGCAGGGAAAAAACGGGTGAAAAGAAAGAACGGGCAGTGGCCAAATAGCCATAAAAAAAATCCGCCGCGGTTGATTTGCGGCGGATTTTTTTTATTCTTCTTCTTCCTCCTCCGGAAGCTCGGCGTTGTGCCATACGTTTTGCACATCGTCGTTGTCCTCCAGCAGATCCAGCATCTTCTGGATCTTTTCCAGAGTGGCTTCATCGGGGGGCGTTACCGTATTCTGAGGCACCATCTGCACTTCAGCGCTCATGAAGGTAATGCCCTGGTTTTCCAGCTTTTCGCGCACAGCGGAAAACTCATTGGGATCGGTGGTGACCTCAAAGGCGTCGTCGCTGACTTCCATATCCTCGGCGCCGGCGTCCAGTACCGTCATCATCATTTCGTCTTCATCCATGTCAGGGGTGCGCTCAATGACCAGCACGCCCTTTTTATCAAACATGAAGCCCACGCTGCCGGTCACGCCCAGCGAACCATCGTACTTGGCAAAGCAGTGGCGAATATCACTGGCGGTACGGTTGCGGTTATCGGTGATGGCTTCCACGATGACAGCCACGCCGCCGGGAGCATAGCCCTCGTAGGTGACGGTTTCGTAGTTGACGTTGCCAAGCTCGCCGGAAGCCTTCTGGATGGAGCGCTTGATGTTGTCGTTAGGCATGTTGTTGCTCTTGGCCTTTGCGATGACGTCGCGCAGCTTTGAGTTGCTTTCGGGATTGCTGCCGCCCTCGCGCACGGCGATAGCGATTTCACGACCGATTTTGGTAAAAATCTTACCGCGGGCAGCGTCGGTCTTGCCCTTTTTAACAGCTATGTTGTGCCATTTGCTATGTCCGGACATCGTATCAGCCTTTCTATACTTTGGTAGCAATCTATAATAGCACATACCTGTGTATTCTGTCAAACACCCGTCCCGTTTTCACCGCTTTTTTTCTGGGGGATAAACAATTCAAAAATGGGATAGCGGTATCCCTGACGAAGGCTTTCATCCAGCACGTCCTGACTGCGGATGGTCCAGCCCGCCAGGTAGGGGTGAAACAGACGTTTCATTAGCCACATGGACAGGGTGTGATCCGTCGGAACGGAATAGGCGATAAAATGGGGACGGCCCAGCACATTTACCAGCAGATGCTTGAGTACAAAATGGGCCGCCTTGCTGTTGCCGCCGGTTTGCCACTTATAGCCCATGGCCAGCTGGCCGCGCACCACCTCCGGCGCGTGCCTGCGGAAGTAGCGCACGGCCATGGGATGGAAGGACTCCACGCAATAGGGCCCCTGATAGGCGCGCAGCATATTCAGGGCGGCGGCGGCCACCGCGCTGGGACCGCTTTCGTGCTTGATTTCCACAATCAATGGAACGCACCCGTCCACCAGCGTCAGCACATCCTGAAACAGCGGAATCTGCGAGCCGTCCGGCAGGGGGATGGCGCACAGCTGGTCGTAGGTCAGGTCGCGAATGTTCTGGTCCACCCCGCATACCCGTTTCAGGTTGCCGTCGTGATGGACGATCAGCCGCTGATCCTTGGTCAGGTGCAGATCCAGTTCAATGCCATAGCCGTTTTCCACAGCCCGCCGAAAAGCCTCCATGCTGTTTTCCGGCACCTGGCGGTTGCCATCGTGCAGGCCCCTGTGGGCATAAAGCCAGCCCCGCAAAGGGGCGTCGTCCGGCTTTCGCAGGGCCGGCGCAATCAGGAACAGGTAGAGCGCAACCAGCGCCAGAACAAGCCAGACCATATTAGTCATCTCCTACGTCAAAGGCTTCCAGTTTGCTTTTGGGGGCTTCCGGGCGGCTGTCGCCATGCCGGGTCAGACTGATGGTGACAAAGGACAGCGCTACCATAATGGCCGCGTAGGGCATCAGCGTATGGTAGCCCACATGCTCCAGAAGCCAGCCGCTGACAATGGGGGTCACGATTTGCGCCGCCATGGAGAAGGTATAATAGTACCCGGTAAATTTGCCCACATCGCTGCCACGGGCAATTTCCACCACCATGGGGTAGCTGTTTACGTTAATCATGGCCCAGGCCATGCCCACCAGCACAAACACCACATACACGGCCGGGCTGAAGGAGGGGAACAAACCCGCCGCGGCAAAGCATACCGCCAGCAGCAGCACGCCCACCTGAATCAGCCGTTTGCGGCCAAAGCGGGAGCTGAGCATGCCCACGGGCAGATAGCTGAGCACCGCGCCAACGGTAGCCACCATCAGGCAGCGGGAGGCGGAGCCAATATCATACCCCCACTGGACGCTTACATATTTGGTAAAAGCGGTGGTGACGGCGTTGTAGCCCATAAACCACAGAAAGACGGACGCCAGAATCAACGCCAGGCTGCGGCGCATATCCCCGGGCAGGCTGCGGAAGCCGCCCTTGCCCTGGGGCTCCCCCTGGGCCTCGGCCCCCAATTCCTGGTTTAGTTTTTCCGCCTCGGCGGCCAGCTTGTTTTCCCGAATGGTCAGCAGCAGTACAACCACGGATGCGGCCATCAGCAGCGATACCGCCAGGAACAGCCAGGTATAATCATTCCGGCCGTCCGTTCCCTTGTGTACCAAAAAGCCGGTAACACCCAGGGTAAACACGCCGCCCAAAGCGCCCATCAGGTTGATGATGGCGTTGCCCTTGCTGCGCAGGGGCTTGGGGGTTACGTCCGGCATCAGGGCCACGGCGGGGGAACGGTAGGTGCCCATGGCTACCAGCAGCAGGGCCAGGGCCGTAACAAACACAGGCAGGTTGCCCGCCTTATCCGCGGCGGGCAGCAGGTTCATCAGCACAACAGCCGCCGCCGTGCCGCCCAGGATAAAGGGCATGCGCTTGCCAAGCCTGCTGTGGCAGCCGTCGGACAACTTGCCAAAGAAGGGCAGCAGGAACAGCGCCAAAATATTATCCAGGGCCATAATGACCCCGGCCACGTCATCCCGCATATGAAAGGTGTTTTTCAAAATCAGGGGCACCACGTTGTCGTACAGCTGCCAGAAGGCGCAGATGGACAAAAACGCCATGCCAACCAGCAGCGTGCGCTTATAGTTCAGTTTCATATACGCAAACCCTCCTAGGAACGTTGAATGAATCTTTATCTTTATCATACCGCCGGGGCAGATAGCTGTCAACTGGAAAACGGCCGGCTCTTCTGCAAACAACAGCAATGCCCCGGCAGACGTGAAAACATCTGCCGGGGCGAGCAAAAAGGGGCTTTATTCCTTTGGAAACGAACCGTCCAGCACATCCTGCAAGGTAATTCGGCCCAGGTAGTCCTGCACCAGCCGGTCCAGCCCCTGCCATAAGGGCAGCGTCAGACATTCGCCGCAGCGCTGGCAGGGATTGGGCGTTTGCGCCAGACAGGCGACGGGGGCCAGGGAACCTTCGGTTACCTGCAAAATTCGCAAAACCGTGTATTCCCGTGGAGCGTGAACCAGCCGATAGCCGCCCTGTTGCCCCCGTACCGCCGTTAAGAATCCACCCTGGGTTAACTGCAAAGCAATCTGTTCCAAATATTTTTTGGAAATGGCCTGACGCTGGGCAATGTCCTTCAGGGTGACAAAGCCGTCCCCCTGATGCTGGGCAATATCCAGCATCATGCGCAGCGCGTAACGGCCCTTGGTGGAAATTTTCATGCCAATGTGTTCCTCCCTGACAGCACTATATAATTCGGCGCAGGATGGGAATGCGGCGCATCACCCACGCGGCGGCCAGCGCCAGTACAAAAGCCGCCAGCGCCCATACCAAAGCCGCGGTGAAAGCGCCGATGACGGGAATCAGCGGCGCAAACAGTCGAGTACGGGTTTGGGCGATCAGCCAGTCCTGCATCAGATAAACGCCAAAGGCGCAGCCGCCCAGTTGTGCCAGCACATGGCAGCCTTTCAAACCGGGATGCATCCCCTTAAACAGCGCCATCACGCACAGGCTGGCCGCGCAGGTAAACAGGGAAGGATGCAGCCGGTCGTCCATAAACCAGTATTTCCCGCTGGCGCGGAAGGCTTCGGCATAGGTAAGCAGCATGCTGATCAGCAGCGACGCAATCAGGCAGATGACGGCCTGTTTTCGCGGCGTTGCCGTCATTCGGGCACGAATCCAATACCCGGCAAAAAACAGCCCCAGATAGCCTGTATACAGAGGCGCTTGCAGATAACCGGGAAGCGCCAATCCGGGCAGGTAATGGCTTAGCAGAGGAAACACGCAGTCCAGCCCCAGACAAAGCCCGAGCATCCATCCATAATCCCGGTCCCGCATGGAGGCGGCCAGCCGCTGAAGCAGGGGCAGCATCAGCATAAGCCCCAAATAGAAATACAGATACCAGAACCCATCGCTGACCTGCTGCGTCCAAACGTCCCACAGCATCAGGTCCAGCCGCAGCATACGGGGCCATAAGCCGTAATTGACCCAGCAGTCGTGCAAAAAGTACAGATAGCTGAAAACCAGCAGCGCCGCCAGCACACGGCCAAAGCGGCCAAGCGCCCGCCGCCAGCTTTCCTGACGGCCCAGCAGACAGGCGCCGGATACCATGACAAACAGGGGAACAGCGATTTTGCTGATATAGTACAGCCCGATGGACAGCCACCACACCGCCTGCCCGGGCTGGCTATGCTCCTTAAAGACCAGACTGTTGGTATGGTTAACGATGACCAGAAAAGAGGCCAGAATGCGCAGTGCGTCCAGCCAGGCCTCCCGCTTGCACTGCCGGGTCATGAGTGGGTCAGCTCCAATTCCTGTATATGGCGGCCATCGGCCTTCAGCACCACGGCGTGCCAGCCGTCGCAGTCAAAGGCTTCTCCCGGAGTGGGCACGCGCTCGGTCTGCTCCATCACCCAGCCGCTGACGGTGGATGCGTCGGTTTCGCACTCGATGCCCAGCTTTTCAAACAATTCCTCCGGGTTGGCGGAGCCCATGGCGCGGCAGGTATGATCGTTTACCATGCGGAAGGGCTCCTCAACTTCGTCATGCTCGTCCCAGATTTCGCCCACCAGTTCTTCCAGAATATCCTCCATGGTTACAATGCCCACGGTGCCGCCATACTCATCCGCCACGATGGCCATTTGGGACTGGGTTTTCTGCAAAAGGTGCAGGGTGTCGCTCAGTTTGGCGACCTCCGGCACAAATACCGGCTTTTTCATGATATCCTTCAGGGTAAAGGGCACGCCGGTGCGCAGGCGGTTGTAAAAGTCCTTTTGGTGAATGATACCTACGATGTGGTCCAGGGTTTCCTCATAGACAGGCAGACGGGAATAGCCGCTTTGCTCAAAAATGTCGGCGGTTTCATCGGCGGTGCTTTCCAAAGGAACGCCGTCCACCCTGACCCGGGGGGTCAGAATGTCGCCCACGTCCAGGTCGTGAAACTCAATGGCGCTCTTGACCAGTTCGCTTTCGTCCGGCTTCATGCTGCCGTCCTGCTCGGCTTCCTCCACGATGGTAATCAATTCGTCCGACGTCATGGATGAATCGTCCTCTACCTGGAGCAGGCGGCGCAGCAGGGCCTTCCATTTGGAAAACAGCCAGTTTACCGGCTTCAGTACGCTCATCAGGAAGCGAATGACAGGCGTAACGGCTATGGCGATGGTTTCCGGGGCCTCCTTGGCCAGGCTTTTGGGCGAAATCTCGCCGAAAATCAGCACCAGAACCGTCATCACCGCGGTGGAGACGCTGACGCCGGCGTTGCCGATCCAGCTGACAAACAGCATGGTGCCCACGGACGCCAAAGCGATGTTGACAATGTTGTTGCCCACCAGAATGGTGGACAGCAGTTCGTCATACCGGTCCGACAGGGCAAGCGTGGCTTCGGCCCGCTTCTTTTTGGGGCCGCTCATGCTTTTCAGCCGGGCACGGTTCAGGGAGGAAAAGGCTGTTTCCGTGGCGGAAAAGAAAGCGGATAAGGCCAGCAGGATCAAAATCAGCAGAATTTGCATGGGGGTATAAATGCCTCCTTTAAAATCAATGACAAACAGGCGGCCGCCCAACGGACGCCGCCAACGCAACGAGTGTGAAAGGGTGCAGGCCCACCTTGGCCCGACTGCCTGGGTCGCCGTCCACGGCGAGATCACACTCCTTCTGGTCTGAATAATGGCGTTAGTGTAGCATAGTTTCCGGGAAATGTCAAATCATCTTGCCATTCGGGAAAGTGGCTGGTACAATAGGGGAAAAGGAGGAAACGCCTATGCAGGATTTTACCTTGCTGGTGGCCGCGCAAAGAGAATATTTTTTCAGCCAGGCTACAAAGCCCTATGAATTTCGCGTGAAGCAGCTGCGCCTGCTGCAGCAATGGATCGGTCATAACGAGGCGGCCATTTTGCGCGCCCTGAACGAGGACCTGGGCAAAAGCCCTTATGAGGGATACCTGACGGAAGTTTGCATGGTAAAGCAGGAACTGAAGGACGCGCTTAGGCATTTGAAAAGCTGGATGCGTCCCCGGCGTGCCAAAACAGCCATTGGCCAGTTTCCGGGCCGCTGCCGGATTTACAGCGAACCCTATGGTGTAACGCTGATTATGTCCCCCTGGAATTATCCCTTTCAGCTGACCATAGCGCCCCTGATTGGGGCCGTTTGCGCGGGAAACTGCGCCGTCATCAAGCCGTCCGCCTATTCCCCGGCCACATCGGCGCTGGTGGCGCGCATGGCTCAGGAGCTGTTCCCGGCGGAATATGTGGCGGTGGTGCAGGGCGGCAGGCAGGAAAACGCGGGCCTTTTGGAGCAGGCCTTTGACTTTATTTTCTTTACGGGAAGCCCGTCCGTGGGCCGCCTGGTAATGGAAAAGGCCAGCGCCCATTTGACCCCGGTCAGTCTGGAGCTGGGCGGAAAAAGCCCGGTGATTGTGGATGAAACGGCGGATATTGCTCTGACGGCCCGCCGCCTGGCCTGGGGCAAATACCTGAACGCGGGCCAGACCTGTGTGGCGCCGGATTATGTGCTGGTGCATCAAAGCCGGGAACAGCAGCTGGTGGAGGCGCTGGTGGCGGAAATTCGCCGGATGTATTCCAGCGCGCCACTGGCCAGTCCCGACCTGCCCAAAATCATCAACCAGCGGCATTTTGAACGGCTGGTGGGCCTGCTGGGCAGCGGGGTCATCAGCCACGGCGGGCAGATTGATCCGTCCGCGCGAAAAATCGCTCCCACCGTTTTGACGGATGTGACCTGGGACAGCCCCATTATGCAGGAGGAAATTTTCGGCCCCATCCTGCCCATTCTGACCTACCGCAAGCTGGACGAGGCCATTTGCCGCGTTCAGCAGCGGCCCAAGCCTCTGGCGCTGTACCTGTTTACCCGCAGCAA
Organism: uncultured Clostridia bacterium; assembly: GCA_934621505.1. Lineage (GTDB taxonomy): Bacteria > Bacillota > Clostridia > Christensenellales > Aristaeellaceae > Limiplasma. Next base: position 17,494 of record CAKTUU010000031.1, on the reverse strand, counting down.
GCAGACGGAGGAAAAGGTGCTGCGGGAGGTCAGCTTTGGCGGCGGCTGCGTTAACGACACGGTGCTGCATTTGGCTACCAGCTATATGCCCTTTGGCGGGGTGGGGGAAAGCGGCATGGGCGGCTACCATGGCAAGGCCAGCTACGATACCTTTTCCCACCAAAAGAGCATCCTGAAACGAATGGCCAAGCCGGACGTTTCGCTGCGCTACGCGCCCTTTGAGGACAAAATGAAGCTGCTGAAAAAACTGATGTAAAAAAGAGGCTGAAAGATTGCGTTTTGCAGTCTTTCAGCCTGTTTTCATCCAATTTGGGCGTCCTGCGGAGCGGAAACCGTTTCTTCCGCCAGCCAGCCGGTCAGCACGTCAAAGCGGGTGCCTTCGCTGCCGGTAGCAGGATCAAAGGCAAATTCGTGCAGCTTTTTGCAGTCGGGAAAACGCTGGCATTGCCCGCAATGCGTCAGATTTTTTCCCTCCACACAGGTTTTGATGGGGCAGCTGCGGCCCCAATAAGGCTTTTTAATCTTCAGGCAGCCTTCGCACTTCATTATTTCACGATATTTGCATTCGCTGCATAACAGGCCGCAGCGGGATTCCACCATGAAAAAGACCTCCTTGCGGAAAATTGATACCTGTGCCAGTATACCAGCCTTTCCGCGGCGCGTCAATGTTTTCCTTGCCTTTCCAGGGCGGGGGATGTACAATAGCGCCGGGAGGGTTGGTATGAGCGTTTGCAATCTGTGCCCCAGACGATGCAACGCCCTGCGCACGGACGATGCCGGCGAGGGCTTTTGCAAAATGGGAAATCTGCCGGTAGTGGCCCGGGCGGCCGTTCACCGTTGGGAGGAGCCGTGCATCAGCGGCAGCCGGGGAAGCGGCACCGTTTTTTTTACCGGCTGCTCTCTGGGCTGCGTATTTTGTCAAAACGAAACCATCAGCCATCATCCGCTGGGGCGGCGCATGACGCCCCGTCAGCTTTGCCAGCTGTTTGAGCGGGTGGAAGCGCTGGGGGTGCATAACCTGAATCTGGTCACCCCCACCCACTTTGCCCCGGCGATTTTTCAGGCGCTGAAAATGCGCAAAAGGGGCATTCCGGTGGTGTGGAATTCCAGCGGCTATGAGACGGTGGAGATGATCGAGGCGGCCCGGGGCCTGGTGGATGTGTTCCTGCCGGATTTCAAATACGCCAGCAGCCAGACCGCCCGGCAGCTGGCCGCCGCTCCGGATTACTTTGAGGTAACGCTGCGGGCCATTCAGGCCATGTGCCGGGCGACCGGCGCGCCGGTGTATGACGGGGAGGGAATGCTGCAAAGCGGAACACTGGTGCGCCATCTGGTGCTGCCCCTGCGCACGGGGGAAAGTCTGAAAATTCTGGACGCGATTCACGACCAGCTTCCTGCCGGAACGCCGGTAAGCCTGATGCGCCAGTATACCCCCATGAACGGCGTGAATCTGCCGGGACTGGACCGCCCCCTGACGGCAAGGGAATACCGGCGGGTGGAGGACCATATGCTGGCCCTTGGGCTGGACGGCTATGTGCAGAGCCGTCAGGCGGCTACCAGCGCCTATACCCCCCATTTTATGGATGACGAAAGCGTGCGTTTGTTTCCCCAGGAGTAAAAAATCAATTTTTTTGAAAAAAGGTGTTGACTTTTTCCTGAAAGCGTGTATAATAATCCTCGCTGGTTGAAACAAACCGCATGCACCATTAGCTCAGTTGGTAGAGCACCTGACTCTTAATCAGGGTGTCTAGGGTTCGAGTCCCTAATGGTGTACCATGTGGATCTCGCAGGATGCATTAGCCTGCGGGATTTTCTATTTATGCAAAACCCCTTGAATTTTATTGGCAGGTTGGGCAACGATATGCCGGATGGTTTTTGGGGATAAACCGCAATATTTTTTCAAAATGGGGTTGACATACCGTGGAAACTGTGATAACATATCACCCGTGGTTTGAACAACCTCGGCCGTGTCAAGGGGTCTGATAACCGATTATGCGGTGACACCCCGGGTGTGACCCATTAGCTCAGTTGGCAGAGCACTTGACTTTTAATCAAGGTGTCCGGAGTTCGAGCCTCCGATGGGTCACCATTCCTTTCCTGCGACAGGATTGATACGTCCCTTGCGGGCGTGGCGGAATGGCAGACGCGCCAGACTTAGGATCTGGTGCCATGTGGCGTATGGGTTCAAGTCCCTTCGCCCGCACCATCTTCTTATTCGGGTTGATATGGAGCATGCGGTAGTAGCTCAGTGGTAGAGTGCCACCTTGCCAAGGTGGATGTCGCGAGTCCGAATCTCGTCTACCGCTCCATTTTCGGGTGTTTGTGTCGAATGCTCAAACCACCTGCAGGCGGGTGTAGCTCAATGGTAGAGCCCCAGCCTTCCAAGCTGGTTACGTGGGTTCGATTCCCATCACCCGCTCCAACAAACGAGAGAGCTGTTCTGATGAACGGCTCTCTCGTTTGTGTATCAGAAAGAAATTTGACGGCCGCGCTGGCAGACGTAAAAACGTCCCCTCTGGAAGAAAGAAGCCAGAGGGGACAGCCTTGTATTACGCCTGATAAACGGGGCGGCCGTTGATGAAAACCGCTTTGGTCCTGCACTGAATATCCCGCAGAGGATTGCCCTGGAAAATGGAAATGTCCGCGTCCTTGCCCACTTCCAGCGAACCTACCCGGTCCGCGATGCCAATTACATGGGCGGGGTTCAGGGTAATGGCCCGCCAGGCGGATTCTTCATCCATACCTGCTTTCACGGCCAGACCGGCGCAAAGGGGCAGGTAATACAGGGGAATGACCGGCGCGTCGGTGATGATGCAAACTTCCAAGCCCGCCTTATCCAGAATGCCGGGGGTGGCAAAGCTCTTTTCCCGCAGCTCTACTTTGGTTTTGGAACCGAAGGACGGTCCAACCAGCACGGGCTTGCCCGCCTTGACCAGATGATCCACAATCAGGTGTCCTTCCGTTACATGGTCCAGGGTAATATCCACATCAAACTCCCGGGCAATGCGCAGGGCGGTCAGAATATCGTCCGCCCGGTGGGCGTGAGCCTTTAAGGGGATTTCCTTACGGATAACCGGCAGCAGCGCTTCCAGCTGCATGTCAAAGGGACGGGTCTTGCTGGGGTCCTTCTGGGCGGCGTCGATTTCAGCGGCGTAGCGCTGGGCCTTAAACAACTGCTCCCGCAGCATGGCTGCCACAGCCATGCGGGTGACCGGTTCCTTCTTGCCGCTTTGACCGTAGCAGTTCTTGGGGTTTTCGCCAAAGGCGATTTTCATGGCGGCGGGATATTTGACAATCATATCGTCCACACAGTCGCCGTACAGCTTCAGCGCCACAAACGTGCCGCCCAGCACATTGGCGGAGCCGGGGCCGGTTACCGCGGTGGTAACGCCGCCCTGAATGGCGTTGGCAAACGCCTCGCAGCGGGGGTTGATGCCGTCGATGGCCCGCATTTCCGGCGTGATGGGGGAGGAGTATTCATTGCAGTCGTTACCCTCCCAGCGCACGCCCTCCTCGTCGATACCGATGTGGCAATGGGCGTCGATAAAGCCGGGGGTGACCAGACAGCCGGCAGCGTCCACCACGGAAACGCCTTCCGGCGCGTCCACATGAGCGCCGATGGCGGCAATTTTGCCGTTGTCGTCAATCAGCAGCTGGCCGTTTTGAATTTCTTCGCCAACAATGGGTTTCAGGGTTCCGCCTTGAATCAAAAGCATAGAAATAAACTCCTTCATGTATGGATTGATAAACCCTCCCATGAAAAACACGGGCTGATTATCAAGCTAGTTCAGGTTTTCCAGCAGCAGCAGGGGATGGTCCTCGGCCACAACAGGGTATTCCTCCAAAAGATCCCAATTCATGCCGGTTTTATGGCAGATGAGATAGGCGTGTTCTTCATCCGCCTCAAAGGCATCGGCTCCACCGGGCAGACAGACCAGATCACCGGCGTATAGGGCGGTTAGATAGTCATCCTGAATCCATGTCCGGTCAGCGTCGCTTTGCTCATATTCGATATAAATGTGGTCGCCGCTGTTCGCGTCCCGGTCAAAGTAACCGGCAATCAGACGCTGATAGGCGTCGTCGTCAACCAGGTGATTTTGAATGAAATCCCAATTTCCCACAGCCCATACGGACAGCAGGATACATCCGGTTAACGCGCAGGCGGCGGCAGCCCAACGGCTCCAGCCTTTCCGTCCTGTAAGCAGCGCTTGCAGACACAGACCCGCCATGACGGCAAAGCCGGGCAGGCAGATATAGATATACCATTCCAGTTTGCTGGCGCACAGGCTGTACAGCACCAGCGGCACCAAAATCCATAACGCGACGCCCCAACCAGACGCGCTAAACTGAAATTTCCGGCCGTCCAGCCGGTTCAATATCCAAGCCGCCAGCCCCAACAGGCACACCGTTACCACGGCAGGCATATTCAGCAGGCATGTCAGGTAATAGCTCCAGTTGCCGCTATGGTTTTCAATAACGGTAGAGGCCCGGTCCACCACATCCCGGGACAGCATCTGGCTGATAAAGGCGAAGCCATCCCGCTGATAGCGCGCAATGGCCCAGGGCAAAACGGGAGCCAGCCCGAACGCGATCAATCCCGCATAATGGCGGAGTCGCAGACGGCGAATGTCCCTCGTGACACACAGGTAAATCAGGCAGGTAACCGGCAGCAACGCGGCGTGCCAGCTTTTGGCCATAAAGGCCAGTCCGAAGCAGAGGGCCGTTCCGTACAGATAACGGATTTTTCGGCGGCTGTCCAGCATACACAGGATGCCGACCGTGTAAAACAGCGTCATCAACGCGTCCGCGTCGCCAAAGCGGGCAAAATGCCGCCCGTAAATCGCAAAGCAGCCTATGAAAAACAACAGGCTGCCCAGACTGGCAATGCCGCCACACCGCCGTTTCAACCACAGGGCAACAATAGCGATGCAGAGAAACATGCTCAGGGCGCTGTAAAAACGCAGCCCCAGGGCAGTAAAGCCAAAGAGCCGGTAGCCAAGCATAATGCCGTAAAAGGACAGCGGGGGTTTCAGGTTAAAGTAATCCACCTCGCCCTCATAGGTGCTGACAACGTAGTTGCCGCTTTGCAGCATTTCATAAGCGTTTGCGCCATGGCGCGCCTCGCCGCATTCACAAATCACAAAATCGCCAAGGCGGCTGAAAAGCAGAAAGCCAGCGCCTGTCAGCAGTAAAAGAAAGCCCAGCCAATAGCCAATCGACCGCCATCGCCCTTGTTTCATGGTCAGCCTCCTAGAAGTCCAGCTCCATTTGGGTCAGATACTGCAGCTGAAGGGTTTCGCCCAGGTGCGCGGCCTGGTGCAGATAGCATTGGGCGCGGCCCGCCCGCCGGATATGCAGCAGCACGGGATAGCGGTGCGCGCCATCGTCACATAAAGCACGGTATTTGCCCGCGGGCAGCTCCTGCTTGCCGTCCGGCTCCATCATCAGGTCATACCGGCCCCCGGCGGAACCGGCCAGAGAGGCGCGCTGGGCATAGGGGCGGCCAAGCAGTTGCCGGGCTTTGTCCACATCGCCTTTTTCCAGCGCGGCGCGGATGGCGGTGGAGCTGACCTCCTGTCCTTTCAGGGTAATTTGGGGCACGGCAACGGTTTCAAAGCCCAGCGCCGCTCCCAGGGCGCTTAAAAGCGCCGGGGTTCCCTTGCCTCCCTGACCAAAGGTATGATTATAGCCGCACACCACCGCGACCGGGTGAAAATGACGGACCAGATGGCCCACATAATCCTCCGGGGGCATGGTCATGATGCGTTTGGTAAAGGGCTGGGCGTACAGCACGTCCACCCCCAGCGCTTCCATTTGGGCGGCGCGTTCATCCAGGGTGGTCAGCATGGCTGGGGCTTTTTCCGGGGCGATCAGGGTGAGGGGATGCTGCACAAAGGTGCAGACCACCAACGGTACGCCGTGCTGCGCAGCCAGCGCTTTGGCCTTTTGCAAAAGCACCTGATGGCCGATGTGAACGCCGTCGAACATGCCCAGCGCTACAACGCTGGACTGGGCCTGATATTTTCCATCCAGAACGGTTTGCATGGTAATGAATCCTCCGTGTTAATCCGCCAGCCAGGTACGAATTTTGACCTGCCGGTCCTGACGCTGTGCAATGGCCGCCAACCGCCCGTCCAGCCGAATGCCAAACGGAGCGTCCGGCTGCTGAAGCAGCGGGGCAAAGCGGCTCCATGGCAGGGGCAGGCCGTGGCAAACGGCCTTTTCCAGCCCTTTGGGCACATCAATGATCTGGATATGACCCAGCGCCGCTTCTGGCGGCAGCAGCAGGGCGGATAAGCGCCCCTCCTGCGAAGCCTTAGTCAAAACCTCCAGAGTGTGAGCTGTGGATAGCGTAAAGGGCCCGCTTTGGGTGCGCAAAAGAAAACGCATATGGGCCGGGCAGCCCAGAGCCTGTCCCAGATCGTGGCACAGGGTGCGCACATAAAAGCCCTTGGAGCAGCGCACGGCCAGCAGCGCCCCGTGACGATCGGTCATCTGGCGCAGCTCCAGCCCATGCACTGTTACGGGCCGCTGGGGAATATCCGCCTCCACACCCTGACGGGCCAGCTTGTACAACGGCTGGCCGTTTTGCTTCAGGGCGCTGAACATGGGCGGCCGCTGCAACAGTTCCCCGGTAAACCGGGGCAAAACGTCCAACAGTGCCTGCTGATCCGGATAGGCCTGTCCCCATTCCACCGCCTGTCCCTGAGCGTCCTGGGTGGTGGTGGCGTATCCGAAGGCCACTTCCGTTACATAGGCCTTTTCCTTGTCCTGCATGTAGTCGAATAGCCGGGCGGCCTTGCCAACCATCAGGGGCAGCACGCCCGCCGCCTCCGGGTCCAGGGTGCCCGCGTGGCCCACCTTGGCCTTGCCCAGCAGATGACGCACATAGCCCACCACCTGAGCGGACGACATGCCCGGGGGTTTCAGCACGTTGAGAAAGCCGCAAAGAGGAGTAGCTTCGCTCATGACACGGCCTCCAGCACTGCGGCCAGCTTTGCCTCCAGCAGAGCCACCGCCTGATCCATGGGCATATCCAGAGTCACGCCAGCCGCCAGTTTGTGACCGCCGCCTCCAAGGCTGGCGGCCACGCCGTCCACATGATAGGGCTCCAGAGAGCGCAGGCTGGCTTTCAGCCTGCCGTCCGCCGTTTCACGGATGAAATAGGCCGCGGCTACGCCCTCCAAATCAATGGCGTAGTCCACCAGACCATCGGTATGGCCTGGCAGAGCGCCTGCTTCCGCCATCTGCCGCAGCGTCAGGCACAGCCCCGCAACACGGCCGTCCTGGCTGAGGCGCAGCCCGGGAAGTACCTGACCCAGCAGCCGCACAAAGGGTACCTCCTTTTGCCGGAACAGACGGCGGCCATATTCGGCCAGTGGAAGGCCCGCGTCCATCAGGTCGCTCATCATGCGAAAACTTTCCGCGTTGGTGCTGTCATAAATAAAATTCCCCGTATCGGTGGCCAGGGCGGTGTACAGGCACACGGCCTCCTCCTGGGACAGTGGCAGATCCATCTGCCTGAGCACACGGTACAAAACCAGCGCGGTGGCGGGAGCCGTGCCGTCAATCAGGTTTAGACCGGCATAGGCGTTGTTGGTGCCGTGATGATCCATTTGCAGGGTAGCGGGATGGGCTTCAAAGGCGTCCTTCCACCGGCCCAGCCGGTCGATGCTGGCTACATCGATAGCAATGGCGATATCTGTCTGGGGAAGAAGATCGCCCGGCTTCAAAAGGGAATCCACTCCGGGCAGAAAGGCGATACGGGGCGGAACGCTTCCATCCAGCGCCACCCGGGCCTGTTTGCCCATGCGCTCCAGGCGAATTTTCAGCGCCAGGGCGCTGCCCAGAGTATCCCCATCGGGCGATACATGGCAAAACAGCAAGGCGCTGCCCGCCCCGTTCAGGGCGGACAGCACCGCATGCAATTGATTAGTCGTCGGCTTGCTGCTCATGGTCCGATTCATCCTCCGTATGCACCTGCTTAAGAACAGACGCGATGTGGATTCCGTATTCGATGTTGTGATCCGGCTCAAAGATGATTTCCGGCGCGTAGCGGATAATCATGCTCTGGCCCAGCTCGTGACGGACGAAACCGGCGGCCTTCTTGAGGGCGGCCATCATGGGGGCGCGGTTTTCTTCCTCAAGAATGCTGACGTAGATTTTAGCGTAGCGCAGGTCCCGGGTTACTTCCGCCCGGGTGACGCTGAAGGTGCCCTTGATGCGGGGGTCAGACAGCCGTTCCCGGATGATCTGATCCACCTCCCGGCGCACCTGTTCGCTGATGCGGTCAATGCGTTGATAGCTCAAAGATGGTACTCCTTTATTGGCAGAAGGGAAAGGGGGAAAACGTCCGGCCGCGAAAAAGGAAATTTTTCGGGCCTGAGCGCCGGAGAGCGAAGCCCCTTAGCGCTCAATTTCCTCCATGACGAAGCATTCCACGATGTCGCCTTCCTTGATGTCGTTGTATCCGTCAAAGCTGACGCCGCATTCGTAGCCTTCGGCCACTTCCTTCACGTCGTCCTTATAGCGTTTCAGGCTGGACAGCTTGCCCTCAAACACCACCACGTTGTCGCGCAGCAGGCGTACCTGGGCGTTGCGCTGCAATTTGCCATCCTTGACATAGCAGCCGGCGACGGTGCCCGCACCAGTAATGCGGAAGGTGTTGCGCACCTCGGCATGGCCCAGCATGACTTCCTTAAATTCGGGATCCAGCAGGCCCTTCATGGCCTTCTGCACATCCTCGATGGCCTGATAGATAACGCGGTACAGACGGATGTCCACGCCTTCCCGCTCGGCGGCGTCACGGGCGCTGGCGTCCGGACGGATGTTGAAGCCGATGATAATGGCGTCGAACGCGGAAGCCAGGTTGACGTCGTCCTTGGTGATGGCGCCAACAGCGCTGTGCAGAATGCGCACCTTCACTTCGTCGTTGCTCAGTTTTTCCAGCGCCTGCTTTACAGCCTCCACGCTGCCCTGCACATCGGCCTTGACGATGATGTTCAGGTTGGTCAGCTTGCTCTGGTCGATACGGCTGAACAGGTTATCCAGAGACACCTTGGAGGAGGCGGCCACACGGGCGGCCTTCAGCTTGTCGCGGCGCTCCTGCACCACCTGACGGCCCAGGTGATCGTCGGCCACGGCCATCATGTCGTCGCCGGCGCTGGGCACATCCGCAAAGCCGGAAACCTCCACAGGCATGGAGGGACCGGCGCTGGTGACCCGCTCGCCCTTGTCGTTAACCATGGCGCGCACACGGCCGCTGGCCATACCGGCGACGATGTTGTCGCCCACATGCAGGGTACCGTTTTGCAGCAGCACGGTGGCCAGAGGACCACGGGCCTTATCCAGCTTGGCTTCGATGATAACGCCCTTGGCCATGCGGTTGGGGTTGGCCCGCAGCTGAAGCATATCGGCCTGCAGCAGAATCATTTCCAGCAGGTTATCCACGCCTTCGCCGGTTACGGCGCTGACGGGCACCATAATGGTATCGCCGCCCCATTCCTCCGGCACCAGGTTGTAAGCGGTCAAATCCTGCTTGACCCGGTCGGGGTTGGCGGTGGGCTTATCCATCTTGTTAATGGCCACAATAATGGGCACGCCAGCCGCTTTGGCATGGTTGATGGCCTCCACGGTCTGGGGCATAACGCCGTCGTCGGCGGCAACCACCAGCACGGCGATATCCGTGGACTGGGCGCCGCGGGCGCGCATGGCTGTAAAGGCCTCGTGACCGGGGGTGTCCAGGAAGGTGATAATGCGGTCGTCCAGGGTAACGGTGTAAGCGCCGATGTGCTGGGTAATGCCGCCCGCCTCGCCGGAGGTGACGTGAGAATGGCGGATGTAGTCCAGCAGAGAGGTCTTGCCGTGGTCAACGTGGCCCATGATGGTAACCACGGGCGGACGGGCCTCCAGATCCTCCTCGGCGTCCTCAAAGTCGGTTTCCGCCAGGTTATCCTCGGCGGTTTTGGCCAGGTTCATTTCCAGCTCCACGCCAAAGTCGGCGCAGACCAGGCTGGCGGTGTCAAAATCCAGCTCGCTGTTGATGTTGGCCATAATGCCCAGCAGCAGCAGCTTTTTCAGAATTTCGCCCGCGGGCTTGCCGATGCGCTCGGTCAGGTCCTTTACGGTAATGGTTTCGGCAGTCATGTAAGCCTTGTCAATCTTGATAGGCTCCATCATCTGCTGGGCGCTGGGCTTTTTCACGCGGGACCGGCGGCCTCCGCGCACCACATCGTCGTCCATGCCGTTGAAGGATTCGCGGGCCAGCTGCTTGCGGTTTTTGGCCACACGCTCCGGGTCATGCTGTCGCACATAATTCTTTTTGTTGGGATCGTAATTGCTGACGCGCTCCTTCTCCATGGGCGGCGTCATATCGATGGAAGGCTTGCGCTGACCGCCGGCGGGACGGCCGGAAGGACCGTGGCTGTTAAATCCGCCGGAACGGGGCGCACCGCCGCCCTGAGCGCCGGCAGGACGGCCATAGTTCCCCTGGGGGTTGGCAGGACGGCCATAGGGTCCCTGAGGATTGGCGGGACGGCCATACGGCCCCTGGGGGTTGGCAGGACGGCCATAGGGTCCCTGGGGGTTGGCGGGACGTCCGTAAGGTCCCTGAGGGTTGGCAGGACGGCCATAGGGTCCCTGAGGATTGGCGGGACGTCCGTAAGGCCCCTGCGGATTCGCGGGGCGGCCATAGAGTCCCTGCGCGTTGGCGGGGCGAGGCTGCACAGGTCGGGCTGCCTGCTGCTGACCGGCGGGCGCGGCCGGACGCGCGGGCTGCGCGGCGGAACGAACCGGCTGGGCCGCAGGCCGGGGCGCGGGCTTGGCGGGCTCCGCCTTGGGAGCGGGCTGCGTGGCGGGCTTGACCGCCGCAGGCTGAACCGCTGGTTTGGCCTGTACGACAGGCTTGGGCTGCTGCGGGACGGGCTTGGCAGGCTCCGCCTTGGGAGCGGGCTGCGCGGGGACCGCCGCTTTCACGGGCTCGGGGGTGACGGCGGGCTTAGGCTGCTCCGTCTTTTCTACGGGTTCTGCCTTTACGGCCACGGGTTCAACCTTTTCTACAGGCTTCACGGCGGTTTTTTCCTCCACAACCTTTACAGGCTCTTTTGCGGGCTCCGGCTGTTTGACAGCGGGCGTTTCTTTGATTTCTACGGGCTTGGCGGCAGGCGGCTGCACAGCTGCGGGCACATCGTCCGTATCGGGCATGGTGTAGGCCTTGGCGTGCTGGCTAAGCAGGCGCCGCTGCTCGGCCTGCTTTTCCTCGGCGCGGCGCTGCTCCTCCTCCTTGAGGAATTTGTTTTCCAGCTTTTTGGCAGCCTGGGTCAGTTCGTCCGCGTTTTTACGCATGGAAGTTACGACGCCCAGCATATCCTCAGCGCCCTTCAGCAGTTGCCTGGTAGCATCCTTGAGTTTCACTTTGGTCATTGTACCGCTTGCACCCCCGCATGAATTTGCAATCTTAAATAGGATTGAGGCTTTACAGCCGTGGTTCGTTTTCCAGAAGAGACAGGAGCTTTTGAGACATGCCGTCCATCCGGAAGGCGGCCACCATACGGCCCCTTTTGCCAATGGCGTGTCCCAGCGCGCCGCCGCTCAGCTCGTACAGCGGCACATTGTGGCTGTGGCAGGCGTCCATCAGGCGCTTGCGCGTGTTTTCCGACGCGCCGCCGTCCAGCAGGGCCAGGACGCACTCGCCGCCGCGGACCAGGTCCACGCAGGCCTCCTGGCCGCTGACCACCCGGCCCGCCTTGAAGCAAAGCCCCAAAAAGCCCGTTACCTGGTTTTCCGTCTGCCGGTTCATTGCGCCGCCTCCTGCAAAAGACGCTGCATGGTATCCAGCAGCTGGTCGTTTACCTCCGGGCTCAGCTTTACCTCCAGCTGGCGGTCCAGCTGGCCCTGCTTCAGCGCCCGGCGCAGACAGCCGGCGTTATAACAACAATATGCGCCGCGGCCCGGTTTTTTGCCGGTAGCGTCCAGGCTTACCTGCCCCTCAGGGGAACGCACCACGCGCAGAAGCTCCTTTTTGGGCTTCATCTCCCGGCAGCCCACACACATCCGCATGGGTATTTTTCGCGGCTTAGGCGGCATATCGCTTTTCCTCCTTCATGTATCGGCGATGGCTTACAGCGTGTCGTCCTCGTCGTAATCCGCGTCCAGAGGCAGATCGCGCAATTCCGGCAGGCCGGACTGCTGCAAATCCTCCTCGGAGGCGTCGCCGGTGTAGTATTCCTGGAAGCCCAGAGGCTCCTCGGTTTCTTCCATGGGCATATCAAACATCTGGGCGGCCTGGCTCTGGCTCTTGATATCGATGCGCCAGCCGGTCAGCTTGGCGGCCAGGCGGGCGTTCTGGCCCTCCTTGCCGATGGCCAGACTCAGCTGATTATCGGGCACCACCACCCGGCAGGCCTTTTCCTTTTCGTTTTCCGCCACAAACACGCTCAGCACATGGGCGGGGTTCAGGGCGTTGGCGATAAACTCCGCCGGGTCGGCGGACCACTTGATGATATCGATCTTTTCGTTTTTCAGTTCGGTTACCACTTTTTCCACACGGTTGCCCCGGGGGCCCACGCAGGCGCCTACGGGATCGATGGTTACCTCGGTGGAATGCACGGCCATTTTGGTGCGGCTTCCCGCTTCCCGGGCAATGGACTTGATCTGTACCACGCCTGCGGCGATTTCGGGCACTTCCATTTCAAACAGGCGCTTGACCAGGCCGGGATGAATCCGGCTGACCCGCACCTGGGGCCCGCGCAGCATTTCGCGGCCGGTGCGGTTCACTTCCAATACATACACCTTGATATGGTCGTCAATGTGGTATTCCTCGCCGGGCATGTATTCGCTGGGCTCCAAAATGCCTTCCGTGCGGCCCAGCTCCACATACACGCCCTTGGGCTCCACACGCTGCACAATGGCGGTCAGGATTTCGTTTTCCTTTTCGGAGTATTCATCGTAAATCTTGCCCTGCTCCGCCTCGCGGATGCGCTGCATAATCACCTGCTTGGCCGTCTGGGCGGCGGTGCGCAGGAAGCCGGTGGGGGTCACGTCGATTTCCGCGATATCGCCCATGCGGTAATCGGGGCGAATTTTCCGGGCGTCCTCCAGAGTAATCTGGTTGGCGGGATCCTCCACCTCGTCGGTAATCGCCTTGCGGGCAAACACATGAGCCACGCCCGTGGTGCGGTCCAGGGTGACGCTCAGGTTGGCGGGCGGGTTTTCGTCCCGGGAAACGTTTTTACGGTAGGCGGCCTTTAGGGCTTCCTCGATGGCGCCGTACAGCAGCTCTACATCGATATCCTTTTCGTGGGCCAGCGCCTTTACGGCTGCAATGATTTCCGCCTGTCCGCCGGACTGCTGGGTTTTCTTGGTTGTTCTCATGTTACTTCCCTCTCATTCTTCTTCGTCAAAAACAACGTCCTGAAAATCTTCTTCTTCCAATTCAATGACGGGTTTAATCAGGGCCACGTCCTTGCGGTCAAAGGCGATGAGCTTACCGTCCGCGTCTGTGATAACCACGCTGCCGTCGGTCATATCGGCCAGCGCGCCGCGAAACTGCTTGACCCCGTCCCGGGCGGCGAACAGCTTCACATCCACCACCGCGCCCCGGTTTTTTTCAAAATCCCGCAGGGTTTTGATGGGACGGTCCACCCCCGGACTGGATACCTCCATAATATCGTAGTCAATATCCTCTACCAGGGGCTGCAGCCGCTTGTGGTATTTTTCACAGTCGTCCAGGGACAGGCCGCCTTCTTTATCCACATAAACGCAAAGGCATTTGCCCCGGCTTTCCTTTTGCAGGGTCAATTCTACCAGCTCCAGGCCCATTTCATTGGCGATGGCCTGGGCGCGGGACGTCGCCGCCCCGATGGAATTTGCTTTGGATGATGGTTTCATGCTTCTTCTCCGTTTCTAAAAGTCCAATCAAAAAGAGTGGCAATCAGCCGCCTTGCCCCTTTTACGCACGCGCTTTGCGGCAGGACGATGCAGGGACCGTCGGGGCCGAAATGCAAACGCAAAACAGGCGTTGCGCGCGGTGGGGGGAAAGCGACATCCACTCTTTTAACGAAAAACCCTTCTTTCTGTCTGGCTGGGTCGGTATGAAAACCAAACGACGGCATGTAGCAGCATGCAGCAGCAAGCCTTTCACAGTATACCACAAGGTTTTTGGAAATACAAGCGCTAAGGCGAAAACAAAAGCAAAATCCCTTTTTTTCCTTGCAGGAAGGGTTTGCAAAATAGAAACGGCTATGCTATAATCAATACATCTGATGCCCCATCGGATTGAAACCTGGCCGGATGATATCGTTGAACTGCGAAAAGAGGTTCTTTGTGTTATACGCGCTGCTTTTGAAGCCGCATGCCAACGTGCGGTATCGTCAGTCATTGCAAAAGCTGGCCCTGCTTGAATTGGAATGCGTGCTGAACGCCTGGGGGCTGGACCGGGCCGCCCCTCGGCTGCGCCTGATCGCGGGGGAGCCGTTTTTGGTTTTTGAGGCCGGTGAAATGCCCGAACAGGTATGGCGGGCTGTTTCCGGCCATTCTTCCATTTGCTTTGCCGCGCGTTTGGAGGGCGACGCTTTGTTGCCTTTGGAACGGGCGGCCGGTTCCGTTATGCCGGATGATCTGCCCCATGTGCTGAAATATAAGGGCAAAACCAACGCGGATTTTACGTATCTTATGCTCAACTGCGCCAGGGCCGCGTCCGCTTTTGCCAGGGAAGCAGGTCCGCTTTGCGTGCTGGATCCCATGTGCGGAAAGGGCACCTCTCTTTTTTGCGCTCTGTGCCAGGGGCATAACGCTGTCGGCATAGAAACCGACGCCAAAAGCCTGCAGGAGGCGGACCAGTATTTTGAACGTTCGCTGAAATGGCATAAGGTAAAGCATAAACGAACGGTCAAGTCGTACACCCTGCCCAAGGGCGGCGCTGTGCGCACGGTGGAATATGAGGCCGCGCCGGATGCCCGGGCCATGCGGGAGGGGCGGCGGCTTGGACTGAAGCTGCTTTGCGGGGACGCCGCCCGCGCTGGCGAAATGGCGCGTCCGGGAACGGCGCATCTGGTCGTCAGCGATTTGCCCTACGGCGTGCAGCACGCGCCCAGGGAGGGCGGCGGCATGTCGTCCCTCAGGCGGCTGCTGGAAAGGGCGCTGCCGGGCTGCACGGAGGCGCTGAAGATAGGCGGGGCGATGGCTCTGTCGTTTAATGAAAACACACTGTCCCGGCGGGATGTGATGGAGGCCATGGAGCAGGCCGGTTTGACGGTTCTGCGCGACCCGCCCTACAATGATTTTGCCCATTGGGTGGAGCAGGCTGTGGAGCGGGATATGGTCGTGGCCGTAAAGAATGCGTGTAAGCCAACAGAGAAACGTTAAGGCGATGAGGAGGGTTTGAATTGCAGACTGCTGAGCTGGAAGCAATGACAGTGGTTCAGTTGCGCAAACTTGCAAAAGAAAATGGCGTAAAATTAAGCGCCGGTATTGATAAGGCCGGTATTGTGGGGCGTTTGGCGGAAGCCCTGGGCGAAGAAAAGCCCGCTGCCCCGATAGAAACCGCGACCGATCCGGAAACCGAAAAAGAAGCGGAAACGGAACCTGCCGCCGTGAGCGATCCGCCAGCCCGGCAGGAGGAAAAAAGCACGACGGAAATGGAAAAACTGCAGGAAGCACCGCTGTCCGCCGATGTGACGGCGTCCAACGGCTTCAGGCCCTGGACCAATCAGGAAGGGGCCTATCAGCCAGTGTACCGGCAGGCGTGGCAGGCGCGGGCAACCCGCGAACAGGCTAAACCCGCCTGGCAAAGCAGCCGTCCGGTGAGTACGGTCAACCGTTTTGGCCCCCAGAGCCGGCCCCAGCCGTCTCAGGACCAGCGCCCGGCGCAGGCTGAACCGGCCCGCCGTCAGGACGCGCCCAGTCTGGACGGGTATCGCCTGGGCTACAGAGCGGCGCCGCAGCGGCCCTCTTATCAAAGCCGTGGGGAATATAACCGCAACGACGGCGGGTTTGGTTACCAGCCCAGGGGCTACCAGCAGAATAATTATCAGCAGCAGCCCAACCACTACCGCGGCGGTTATCAGCCCCGGCCCGCCACCTATCCCCAGCCGACGGAAAACAACTATAACGACGGCCTGTACCGCATGAACCGGGACCCCCAGTTTGGGGAGCAGGCGGATGCGGGCCAGTTGCCGGAAATGATGCAGCTGGGCGAGATGGAAAGCGTCGGCGGTATTTTGGAGATTTTGCCGGACGGCTATGGTTTTTTGCGCGGCTCCACGCTGCTGCCCGGCAAAAAGGACATTTATGTATCCATGGCTCAGGTGCGCCGCTACGGCCTGCGTACCGGCGACCGTGTGGACGGCAAGGCCCGCGCGCGGCGTGAGGGCGATAAATTTGCCGCCTTGCTGTATGTGGAACAAATCAACGGTCAGGCTCCGGATGAAAAAGCGGAAAGGCCGCTGTTTGAGCAGCTGGTGCCCATTTACCCCAACCGCCGCATCGTGCTGGAGGGCGACGGTACGGAAATGGCCATGCGCCTGGTGGATTTGATCGCCCCCATCGGCTTTGGCCAGCGGGCCATGATTGTATCGCCCCCGGACAGCGGACGGCTGGTGATTCTGCGGGAAATGAGCCGCGCCATCCGGCAGAGCGATCCGGACGCGGAGGTCATGATGCTGCTGCTGGACGTGGCTCCGGAGGATGTAACGGAAATCCGTGAATCCGTCAACGCGGAGGTGTTTGCCTCCACCTTCGCGGACGCGCCCGATACCCAGACCCGCGTAAGTGAAACCATGCTGGAGCGGGCCCAGCGTCTGGTGGAATCCGGCCGCAATGTGGTCATTTTGCTGGACAGCCTGACCAAGCTGACCCGGGCCTATCAGGCGGCGCTGGCTCAGGGAGGCCGCCCCATGACCAACACGGTCACCCCGGCGGCGCTGGTAAAGCCCAAGCGCTTCTTTGGCGCGGCCCGCAACACCCGCGAAGGCGGCAGCCTGACGGTTATTGCCACCATCGCTACCCAGACCGATTCCCGGGTGGACGATATCATCTTTGAGGAGTTTAAAGGCACGGCAAACATGGAGCTGACCCTTTGCACCCACCAAAACGGCGACCCGGTGTACCCCATGATTGATTTGCAGAAGAGCGGCACCAAAAAGGACAACAGCCTGCTGTCCGAGGAGCAGAAGGAGGGCCTGCGGGCCATTCGCAAGGTGCTGGGGGCCACCACCAACGGCGAGGCGGTGGTGCAGCTGATCGATATGATGCAAAAGACCAAGTGCAACGCGGATTTGTTCAGCAGGCTTCAGGACTGGATCGGCCTGTGGGAAAAAAGCGGATACCTGAAACGGTAAAAAGGACCGCCCGCCTGAATGCTGATGTGTTCAGGCGGGCGGTTTTGGCAAAGGCGCGGAGAAAAGAACATCTCCGCGCCTCAGACTGTCGAAAAACCCTTTTCGGGGAGTTGTCAGAGGGGCCGCAGCCCCTCTGACTGGATTCGTATCGAACGGCT
>CAKTUU010000030.1 GCA_934621505.1 uncultured Clostridia bacterium | reverse complement strand
GATATAGTCTCCTTCCGTAAAGTTGGTCTGACAACTTAACTTTAACTCATGAGACCCTTTCTCTCATATCTTTTTTTCGATTGTCCAAGATGTATTGTAGTCCTACACTTGGACCCTTCCACGATAAACGGGCGCTTGCCAACAAACGTCAAAACATGTATAATAAACAATGGCCTATTGTAATGCGGCCGCATTCCCGTGAAACGAGGTGGTATTCGGCCCCGGCCGTACCCTATGAGCAGTAAGGATAAAATGCTGATTACAGGCGGTCACCCTCTGATGGGGGAAATTACCGTGAGCGGCGGCAAAAACACCGCCGTCGCCGTCATTCCGGCCACGCTTTTGTGCAACCAGCCCTGCACCATTGAAAATTTGCCGGACATTGACGATGTACACGCTCTGATTGAAATTCTGGAAATGCTGGGTGCCAAAACGGTTTATGAACCCGGCAAGTATCTGACGGTGGACCCTTCTGGCGTAACCGGGTATCATGTGCCCTACAGCCTGACCCGGCGTCTGCGCGCCAGCTACTATCTGCTGGGCGCGTTGCTGGGACGCTGCTGCCAGGCGGAGGTTGCCTACCCCGGCGGGTGCGAAATTGGCAGCCGCCCCATCGACCAGCACTTAAAGGGCTTTGCGGCCCTGGGCGCGCAGGTGGAGGAAAAGGGCGGAATGGTATACGCCCGTGCGGACCGGCTGATTGGCGGCGATGTGTTTTTTGACATGGTTACCGTAGGCGGCACCATCAACGTGATGCTGGCGGCGGCCCGGGCGGAGGGCACCACCGTTATTTACAACGCCGCCAAGGAGCCGCATATTGTAGACCTGGCCAACTTTTTAAACAGCATGGGCGCAAAGGTAAAGGGCGCGGGCACGGACGTGATTCGGATCCGCGGCGTGCAGAACCTTCACGGCTGCACCTATACCGTCATTCCCGACCAGATTGAAACCGGCACCCTGATGATTGCCGCGGCGGCCACCCGGGGGGATGTCACCATCCACGGCTGCATTCCCACCCACATGGAGGCTCTGACCGCCAAGCTGCTGGAAATGGGCGTGCGCGTAACGGAAAATGATGATTCCATTCGTGTACGGCCCCAGGGCGAGCAGCGGGCCGTTAACATCAAAACCCAGGTATACCCCGGCTTCCCCACCGACCTGCAGCAGCCCATGACGGCGCTGCTGTGCATGGCCAGCGGCACATCCACCGTATGCGAAACCATTTTTGAGCAGCGCTTTAAGCACCTGGACGAGCTGCGCCGCATGGGCGCCAAAATCAAGCTGGTAGACCGTACCGTGCTGATTGAAGGGGTGCGCGAGCTTTACGGCGCGCCTGTAACCGTTACGGATCTGCGCGCCGGCGCGGCGCTGGTGGTGGCCGGGCTGATGGCCAAGGGCGTTACCGAAATTTACGAAACCTCCTACATCGACCGGGGCTATGAGCGGATTGAGGAAAAGCTGCGCCTGCTGGGCGCGGACATCCGCCGGGAAAAAATCTGACCATGCCGGAACCTGAAAGGGAGGTGGCAGCATTTGTACGAGGCGTTTGAGCTATTAGGCCTGAAAACCGGCGCTACCAGCCAGGAGGTGCGTCTGGCCTATCGGCGGCTGGTCAAGACCTGTCATCCCGACCAGTTTCAGGAAGGTGAGGAACGGCGTGCAGCTCAGGAAAAGCTGCTGAAGCTGAACCTGGCTTATGAAGAAGCGCTGCGTCTGGTGGAGCGCCGCACGGTGGGCTTTAACCTGATTTCCCAGGAAGAAGCCAAGCATTTTGCCCAGCGGCTGATTGACCAGGGCAATCTGGAAAGCGCCCTGCGCCAGTTAGGCCGAGCGGACAGCAGGGACGCGGACTGGTATTACATGCAGGGCAATATTTTGATGGGGCTGAAGCAATACGAAACGGCCCACCAAAGCTACCGGGAAGCGGTGAAGCGCGATCCGGAAAACCGCAAATACCGGGCATCGGCCCTGGACGCGGCTTTGGCCATGAAAAAAAACCGTCCCATTGGCGAAAAACTTCACGATTGGGTAAAAGGCGCCATGGGGCGCAGGTAACTCCGCAAAGCGCTGAAATACGGCGAGCGAAAATTACAGAAGCGAATTGGCAGCGTCCTTGGGGAGCCGCTTTTGTTTCGGCTTTTTACGGTAGATCCGTATGAGCTATCTATCCCCCTATTTGGGGTCCTGTATCAGTTGCCGGCTTTTTGGTAAAAACGCCGTTCTTCTGGATATAGCGCCTGCCGCCTGCCCGTCCACAAAAAAATTTGCAGCAAAAATGATTTCCCTGTTTTCTTTTCAAAAAAATTTGAAAAAAGCTATTGCCAAACAGGTGTCTTTTGTGTATAATAACATCGTTGCCCGTTAGAGGGGAATGCTGATGTAGCTCAGCAGGTAGAGCGCATCCTTGGTAAGGATGAGGTCACCAGTTCGAATCTGGTCATCAGCTCCATAAATTCCGCAAGTGGAAAAACTTGCGGAATTTTTTTATACAATCCTACTTCCTCAAATCCTTCCACAACGCGCTTCACTCCCCCGCTTTTTCCCTTTTTGCTTCCCATCGCCGAATATGGTATAATGATTGTGTTTATCCTGAAGGTACCGGGCAAGGCCTGCGGCCAATCCGCCCATGGAGGAAATCAATGAGCGATTCAATCAAACCCAGCGTTTTGCTGGTGGATGGGTATAGTCTGCTGTTTCGCGGCTTTCATGCCCTGCCGCTGCTGACCACCAAACAGGGGGAATATACCAACGCCCTGCACGGCTTTTTCAGCATGGTGTTTAAAGCCCTGCAGGAGTACCGGCCCGACCGCCTGTGCGTCATGCTGGATATGCACGCCCCCACCTTTCGCCATACCCTGTATGACGCTTATAAGGGCACCCGTAAACCCATGCCGGAGGAATTGCGCCCTCAACTACCCATTTTGCGTGAATTGCTGCAAGCCATGCACATCCATATGTGCGAATTGGAAGGCTATGAGGCGGACGACCTGCTGGGAACCGCCGCCCGTTTGGCCAACGAACAGGGCATTCACGCCTATGTGCTGACCGGCGACCGGGATAGCCTGCAACTGGTGGGCGGCGATACCCAGGTGATTTTAACCCGCAAGGGCATTACCGAAAGCCTGCTGCTGGACGCTGACGGCGTAAAGGAGTATTTTGGCTATACCCCACAACAGGTGCCGGATATGAAGGGCCTGATGGGCGACAGCAGCGATAATATTCCCGGCATCGCGGGTGTGGGTGAAAAGACTGCCCTGAAGCTGATCAGGCAGTACGGCACTTTGGATAACGTATTGGCCAACGCTGGTGAAATCAAGGGCAAGCTGGGCGAAAAAATTCGCGCCGGAAAGGAAAGCGCCCTGCTCAGCCGGGACCTGGGCACCATCCGCCGTACCGCTCCCCTCAAGCTGGACTTTGCAGACTGCCGGTGGGATCAGCTGGCGGCGGGCATCCCCGCGCTGGAAAAATACGAATTGACCAGTCTGGTTCGTACCGTCAACGCCCTGATGAAGGGTGAGTCCGTTCAGTCCCCCGCGCCCCAGCGGGGAACCACCGCCGCCTCCCGCCGCGCCGCAGGCAGGGATAGCAAGCCGGAAACCCGCCATGCCCTGATGGCTGTGGAGGCGGAAAGCTCCCTTCCCATGCCGCCCGCTCTGGATAAGGAAGAAACCTGCACGGACGCCGCCCTGCTGCGTCAGGCGGCCAGGGCTTTGGCGGACGAGCATCCAAAAGCCGCCGCTTTGTGCCAGACGGAAACGGAATTTTCCCTGTTTACCACGGAAAGCGGCCTGTGGCATTTACCTCTTTTGCGGGATTTGACCGGTGCAGGCCTGTATGACGACCAGATTTTGACCGCTCTGTCCCCTGTGCTGACCGCCGTTCCTCTGATTGTGCATGGCGGCAAAAGCCTGATGCACAAGCTGCACGGCTTTGGACTGCCCCAGCCCGTTATTCAGCGGGACACCATGCTGGCGGCCTATCTGCTGCACACCGCCCAAAAGGATTACAGCCTGTGCAGCAGCTTGGCGGCGGAATACGCCGCTCCGCCGGAAAATCCCACCGCTTATGACCTGTATGCCTTGAGCCTGCGTCAGGACACCCGGCTCGCCGCCCGAAATCTCACCCATTTGTTGACCGATATGGAGCAGCCCCTGGCCCGGGTGCTGTACGAAATGGAAAGCCAGGGCTTTCTGGTGGATGAAACCGTCCTTGGCGATTTGGGCAAGGCCTTTACCCAGGAAATTGAGGAATGCCGCCAAAACATTTTTGACCTGTGCGGCGTAGGTGAATTTAACCTGAACAGCCCCGTTCAGCTGGGCGATGTGCTGTTTGAAAAGCTGGGCCTGCCTACGCCCCAAAAGAAGGGCAAAAAGGGCTATTCCACCAGCGCCGAGGTGCTGGAAGGGCTGGCCCCCTATCACCCGGCGATTGATCCCATTCTGCGCTACCGCAAGCTGAGCAAGCTGCAATCCACCTACATTGAGGGACTGACCAAGCTGCGTGGCCGGGACGGGCGCATTCACACCACCTTCGACCAGACCGCTACCGTCACGGGCCGCATTTCCAGCCTGGAGCCCAACTTGCAAAACATCCCCATCCGCACTGACGAGGGCCGGGAAATTCGCCGGGCCTTTGTGGCGGGGCCGGGGCATGTGCTGCTGGACGCGGATTACAGCCAGATTGAATTGCGGGTGCTGGCTCACCTGAGCGGCGACAGCGCCATGTGTGACGCTTTTCAGCGGGGGCAGGATATTCACACCCGTACTGCGGCGGAGATTCACGGCATCCCCATGGAGGACGTGACCCCGGAAATGCGCCGGGCCGCCAAGGCAACCAATTTTGGTATTGTTTACGGCATCAGCGCCTTCGGTCTGGCCCGCAACGCCAAGCTGTCCCGCCGGGACGCGGACGCCTTTATCCACACCTACTTTGACCGCTATCCCGGCGTGCGTCAGTTTATGGACGACTGTGTGGAAAAGGGCCGCGCTCTGGGCTATGCGGAAACCCTTTTTGGCCGCCGCAGGGAATTGTTTGAGCTGGCCAGCCCCAACCGCAATGTGCGCTCCTTTGGTGAGCGCGCGGCCATGAACACCCCTGTGCAGGGCACCGCGGCCGATATTATCAAGCTGGCCATGGTGCGGGTGCAGGACCGGCTGGAACAGGGCGGTTATCAGGCCCGGCTGATTTTGCAGGTGCATGACGAACTGGTGGTGGAATGCCCTGAAGGGGAAGCGGAGGCCGTTGCCAAATTGCTTCAGGAAACCATGGAGCATGTGGTGGAACTGAAGGTGCCTCTGGTAGCGGAAGTGTCCAGCGGCAGAGATTGGGAATCCGCCCATTAACGAAAGGAGCGGTTCCATGCGGATTATCGGCCTGACCGGCGGCATTGCCTGCGGCAAAAGCACCATCGCCGCCATGTTTCGGGATTTGGGTCTGCCCGTTGTGGACGCGGACGCTGTCAGCCGCGGCCTGACCGCTCCGGGAGGTCCCGCGCTTCCCGCGATTCGCAAGGCCTTCGGCAACGATGTATTTGCCCCGGACGGCACGCTGGACCGGGCGGCGTTATCCGCGGTTGTGTTTGGCGATGAAGAAGCGCTGGCGAAGTTGAACGCCATCACCCATCCCATGATTGAATCCCATATGCTGGAGCAGACCCGGTTTTGCCGCAAACAGGGGGCTAAAATCGTTCTATGGGATGTACCTTTGCTTTTTGAGGCGGGATTGGACCATTGGTGCGACCTGATTTTATGCGCCGTGGCGGACGAAAGCACCCAAATAACCCGTCTTGCCAGCCGCGACCAGCTGAGTCCCCAGCAGGCTCTGGCGCGAATTCACAGCCAAATGCCTGTTTCACAAAAAGCCGCCCGCAGCGATGTGGTGCTGAATACCCAGCAGCCTCTGCCCCATTTGCAAAAAGAGGTGCAGACATTGTACCATAGCTGGCTGAACGCCTGAAAGGAGTTTGCCATGATTCACCCGTTTCGCCTGACGCGCAGCGAGGACGACGCGCCCCGGGATTATTCCTATGTTTCCTCCGTCAATCAGGGCATGCGCATTCAGCAAAGCCAGAACATTCATCATAAGCAGAGCCAGCCCATTGTCCGTCACCGGGCGGAGCCTTATGCCCGCGACAGTGTGGACGACTACGGCACCCGTCAACGCCGGGATGCCCAGCCCCGGTCGTCCTACAACAGCGTCATGGACAAATTGCCCACGTTGGCGGACGGCATGCCCCAGGGGCAAAGCGTGGCTTATCCGGAGGATTATGGTATTCCCGACAACCCCTTTGATCAGCCGCGGGATATGCCCCGCGCCCGCCGTGCCCGCCCACGGCAACCGGTCATGGATACCGGCAGTCAGCCGGGTGCACAGGCGGCAGCGCCGCAGGCATCGGCAGCGCCGCAGGTGCAGGCAGTACCACAAACCCAGGCAACGCCGGAGCCGCCGGCCGCGTCAGCGCAGGACGGCCCCCAGTTTGATCCGCCCGCTTCGCCGGATATTCCCGACTGGCTGCGGGTTGCCCAGCAAAATAATCTGCCCCTGCGCCGTCCGGAAGTCCCGCGGGTACGTCAGGCGGCCGCGCAGCCCCAGCCCGCCGAGCCAACGGATTTGCTGGGCCGTCCCCTGCGCAGCCGGGCCAATGTGGCCGCGGCCATGCGGCAGGCCAATCCCACGCCCCAAACGGTGGACGAATATGCGGACGCTGGCTATCCGGAGGATTTGCTGCACCAGCAGCGCCAGTGGGAGCAGCAGGCCGCCGCCACACCGGTGCGCCGCCGTCACGGGGCCCAATACGCCGTCAGGCCGCAGGACACTCCCCAGCCCGCCTGGCAGGCGGCAAGCGGGACCAGCTATCCGCCCCCACGGCAAGCGGGAGAGTCCCCTCGCCGCCGCTCGGTCCCGTCCGCCCAGCCCCAAGCCGCCTATTGGCAGCAGCCAGGCGATTTCTCTGCTCAGCCAGTCTATCAGCAGGAGCCGCCCGCCCAGATGTCCCGGGGCTATGCGGCAGCTGATGCTGGTCAGCCGGATGACGGCTGGCAGGTGGAAGCCGATGAAACGGAAGCGCCCGCCATTCGCATTCCCTGGCTGGCCATTTTGGCCGTAACGGCGCTATTGGCCGCTATCGGCCTGTTTACGGCGGACGTGATTTTTCGCAAACAGACGGATTCCCTTTTGGCCGCCCGGGCCGCTGAGCAGGCCGCCATCGAGCAGAACAATCCCTATTCCTATCGGGACCTGGTGGAGCAAAAGGCCAAAAAGTACAACCTGTCCCCGGCCTTTGTGGCCGCCATCATCCGCAACGAAAGCTCCTTTCGGCCCGACGCTACCAGTTCCGTGGGAGCCAGAGGACTGATGCAGCTGATGGAGGATACCGCCCAGTGGATTCACGACAAAATGGAGCTGGAAAACGCCTATGATTTTGACGCGCTGTACGACCCGGAAACCAATGTGGAATTTGGCTGCTGGTATTTGAATTTTCTAAGCGAACGCTTCCGGGGCGACCCGGTGCTGGTGGCCGCCGCCTTCCACGCGGGCCAGAACCAGGTGCAAAACTGGCTGAACGACTCCGCCTATTCCCAGGACCATCTGACCCTGGAAATTGACAACATGACCGATGGCCCCACCAAGCAGTACGTTACCCGGGTCACCCGCTCCTTTGCCATTTACAAACGCCTGTATTACGAAGCTACGGAGGATATGTGATGAAAAAACGCTTTGCCTGTCTGCTGCTTTGCCTGCTTCTGCTGCCCGTCTGGGCCCTTGGCGAAAACGTGGGCGATTCCATCATCATCGGCATGCTGTCCACACGCACCTACGAGCTGAATCCCCTGACCCCTCTGGAACGGGATATCATCAGCCTGTACAATGTTATGTACGAAAGCCTGGTTACCGTGGACGACAACGGCCTGCCCCAGCCCCTGCTGGCGGAAAACTGGACCGAAACCAACGGCGGCAAGGTGTGGACCTTTACCCTGCGGGAAAACGTCACCTTTTCCGACGGCACGCCCTTAACGGCGGAGGATGTGGCGGCCTCCGGCCAGTATATTCTGGATTTGGCCAACAACAAGGAAGTGGAGGACAACGGCTTTTACGCGAACATCAAGTATCTGGTTACTTCGTTTAAAGTGATTGACGACCGCACTTTGGAGGTGCGGGCCGCCCGGGATTATTACGGTCTGCTGTACGCCATGACCTTTCCCGTGGTGCCCGCCAGTCAGGTGGGCATGGCCAATCCGCTGGGCACAGGGCCTTATGTGGTAACCGCCTTTGAGCCCTACAGCTACATGATGCTGTCCGCCAACCCCAAGTGGTGGCAGCTACAGCCCCAGGTGCAGGAAATTACCGTCACCTTCTATTCCAACAACAAGGATATGATCAACGCTTACGAATACGGCCGGGTGGACGCGGTGTTTACCCGATCCGTCGCCGCGGCCCAGTACAAAAGCGGTATCAACTCCCTGTCCATCTCCTACGATACCCGCCAGCTGGAGGTGCTGCTGCTGAATCACCGGGAGCGTTCCTTCCCTCTGGACAGTTTGAACGTGCGCAAGGCCATTCGCTACGCCATCAACATCCCGCTGATTTCCTCCAACGTGTATATGGGCATGACCCTGGACGCGGACACGCCCATTCCCTCCGACAGCTGGCTGTATTACGACCAGGAAAGCACCTTTGTCTACAACCCGGATAAGGCCCGGGAGCTGCTGGCGGCGGAAGGCTGGGTGGATTTGGACGGCAACGGCGTTTTGGACTACCCGGTGGAGGGGGCCGAGGAGCCCAAGCACCTGCGGCTCAGCCTGTATGTGTATGAGGACCCCACCAACGACGTGCGCTTTTCCACCGCCAATATGATTGCGGATATGCTGAAGGAAGTGGGCATCGACGCTCATGTGGAAACCGGCAGCTACACGGAAATCAAGCAGGTGCTGGAA
Organism: uncultured Clostridia bacterium; assembly: GCA_934621505.1. Taxonomy (GTDB): domain Bacteria; phylum Bacillota; class Clostridia; order Christensenellales; family Aristaeellaceae; genus Limiplasma. The sequence continues at coordinate 17,277 of CAKTUU010000030.1, read as the reverse complement.
AACGGCAGCTTTGATATGTGCCTGTGCGCCTTCCAGATGGATGTGGTGCCGGACGTGGGCTTTTTCCTGCGCAAGGGCAACGCCCAAAACTACGGCAACTATAATTCCAGCGAAATGACGTCGCTGATTGACGCTTTGCGCAAGCAGGAAAACCAGAGCGACTTTGCCTACACCACCCAGGCCATTCAGCAGCAGTTTGCCGCGGACGTGCCATTTATCTGCCTGTTTTACCGTACCGGCGCGATTTTAACCCGCAAAATGTTTACCACCGTGCGCACCATTCGGGAATTGGAGCTGCTGCGCGGCATTGAGGCCTTTGGCCGCTGACAAGGAGGAACACATGACCAAGCGTCTGCTGTGCCTGCTGTGCTGCGGGCTGCTGCTGTGCGCCCCCGCCCTGGCTCAGGAAGTTGAGGAGGAGGCCATCCCTCTGGAGGAGGACACGGAAACCCTGACCCCACAGGAAAGCCAGCCGCCGGAGCTTATCTACGCCCAATCGGACGTGGATACCCTGCCGCCTGACGAACAGGTCATCGACGAGGGCGAACGTCCCGCCTTTGTGGGCTGGCTGCTGGACGTGGCTCGCGGCGAGCTGGGCTATACGGAAGGTCCCAACAACCGCACCAAGTACGGCGAATGGAGCGGCGACCCCAACGCCGCCTGGTGCGCCGAATTTGTATGCTGGTGTGTGGATCAGGTGGACCAGCAGCATGGAACCAGCCTTTTGCAGGGCGTTTATCCCTATTGGAGCGGCCAAAACACCGGCCGGGACTGGTTCATCAAGCGGGGCCGCTTTGTGTACCGCAAGGGCAACTGCCCCGGTTGGGGCTATCAGTGGCTGAAGGGCGACGACCACATTTTAACCAAAAATGAGTTCATCCCCCGCAGCGGCGATTTGGTGTTCTTTTCCTATAACGAATCCGGCGATACGGAGCATGTGGCCCTGATTGAATACTGCACCCGCAACGCCGAGGGCACCGTTTACCTGCATGTCATTGAGGGCAACAACCCATCCGCCGTGCAGCGCAACGTTTACACCCTGGGCAACAGCCAGGTTTTGGGCTTTGGCCTCTGCGAGGATTTGGTGGATACCACCATGCGGGTAGGCAACCGGGGGGACAAGGTGCTGGTTTTGCAGCAGCGGCTGAACGCTTTGGGCCTGCTGGAGGAACGCCACCTGACCGGCGGCTTTGGCAGCCACACCAAGCGGGCCGTTATGGACTTTCAGTCCCAGTATATGACGGATAAATCCTCCACCGGCCTGGCCGATCGTGAAACCCAGCAGGCCATTGAAAAGCAGTACAACGACCAGGTATTCGACTCCCCCGAAAGCTGGCTGGTAGCCGAATAACCAAACGCCGCCGGACCCATCATAGTCCGGCGGCGTTTCGTATCGTCTTTCTTTTTATTATACCAGGCGGAAACCGTTTTCGGTCTGACGGGTCTGGTAGCGGGTCAGCAGCTTCTGAATACGGTTATAGGGATTCAGCAGGCCGCTCAGACTGCGGTCATGGTTCAGGCTGGCCACGATAAAGGAGATATACTTGCTCATATCCGCCTCAATAAACCAGGGCGCGGCCTTCAGCTCCGGCGTGCGATAGGTCAGGTTGGTCGCAATCACGCGGCTGATGGAGCCTTCCTCATAAGCCTTGTGAAAGGCGTCCAGTCCGTTGGTGAACAGGGCGAAGGTAACGGCGGCAAAAATCCGGGCGGCCTTGCGCTTTTTCAGTTCCCGGGCCAGGTCCAGAATGCTTTCGCCGGACGACAAAATATCGTCCGATACAAAAACGTCCTTGCCCTCCACGGAATCGCCCAGGTATTCATGGGCAACAATGGGGTTGCGGCCGTTTACCACACGGGTATAATCCCGGCGCTTATAGAACATGCCCATATCAATGCCCAGCATGGAGCTGTAGTAAATGTTGCGGTCCAGCGCGCCTTCGTCCGGGCTGACGATCATCATATGATCCCGGTCCAGCCGCAGGTCCTGCTCCTCGCGGAACAGCGCCTTCAAAATCTGGTAGCTGGGCATTACATTGTCAAAGCCGCCCATGGGAATGGCGTTTTGCACCCGGGGGTCGTGCGCGTCAAAGGTGATGATGTTGTTTACGCCCATATAGCGCAGCTCCTGCAACGCCATGGCGCAGTCCAGGCTTTCACGGCCGGTGCGGCGGTGCTGGCGGCTTTCGTACAGCATGGGCATAATCACCGTAATGCGGCGGGCCTTGCCGGCGGCGGCGGCGATGATGCGCTTCAGGTCCTGAAAATGGTCGTCGGGAGACATGGGGACTTCACGGCCATACATTTTATAGGTCACATTGTACGCGCCAATATCCGACAAGATGTACAGATCGTAGCCGCGAACGCTGCTTTTAATCATGCCCTTGCCCTCGCCGGTGCCAAACCGGGGGCAGCTGACGTCGATCAGAAAGTTTTCACGGCTCGCGCCCATCAGAGCATACAACGGCGTATCGCCGTCCATGTCCTGCTGTTCATGCCATTTCATCAGCCATTCGTTGACCTTCCGACCCATCTCTTCGCAGCCGGGCATTGCGATCAGTCCCAGGGGGGCGTAGGATACGGTCAGAAGTTCCTTATTCCAGTCGCTTACAAAATCCGTCACAAGCATGCTCCTTCTCGCTATCGCTGTATGGGGAATATGAAATTCATAGAGTAGTATAACGCAAAATGTTCGTTCTGAAAAGACGGAGAGCGAAAAAAAGTGAATTTTAGCAAAAAATCAGGAAAAACAAAAGTCAAATCCCGTATATTCTGGTAAAATATACGAATATTCTTTTCCAATTCAAACAAAAAATGCGCGGAGGCCTGCAGCAATGAGCGGTTTGATTTTGGCGCTGGCTATGGGAATGCTTCTGTTTTCCGATTCGGTCATGGCGGCGGCGTCCGGAGCGGCCCAGGTGTTTGTTTCCGGCGTGCTGCCGTCGCTGCTGCCCATGATGGTGCTTGGGCGGCTGGCTCCCGGGGGCGGCGCGCTGCGGGCGGTCGTCTTTGGCTTTGCCAGCGGCAGCCCCGCGTCCGCCCAACGGGCGCTGACGGTTCATACAGACCGGCTGGAGCCGCTTTTGGCCGCCGTAGGGGTTATGAGCCCCATGTTTTTCATTGGTACGCTGACCCATTGGACGGGAAACGCCGCCGCCTGCTGGGGCATGCTGCTGTGCCACTGGGGCGGCGCGCTGCTGACGGCCGGTCTTTGGCGGCTTTGGAGCCGCCCCTCCCCCGTCGTGGCCGGTCTGCCCGCCGCGGGTTCACCCGGGCTGGCGGCGGCCATTCGCGACTCCTCCCAGGCCATGCTGGGCGTTTGCGGGGCCATGATGGTGTTTTCCGCCGCGTCCGCGCTGCTGAAAAGCCTGCTGGCCTGGCTGTTTCCCGAGTGGGTGGTGCTGAACGGGCGGCTGCTTGCCATCCTGTGGGCGCTTATGGAAATTGGCGGCGGGACCCACGCCGTGCTTTCCGCCTATTCCCAGCCTCCCTACGCTCTGCTGTGCGCCCTTTGTTCCTTCGGCGGGCTGAGCATCTGGCTGCAAAACCTGCTGTTTGCGGGCAAATACATCCACCCCGGAAGGCTGCTGCTAATGCGGGCGCTTCACGGGGCGGCGGCTTATGGATTATGCTCTATCGTGTTTCCTTTTCTTTCTTTTTGAACACCCAGAACTTGCTGACCACATAGTTGAACACCATCACAAACACCAGAACGATAACGCGGTTGACAATGTTGCTGACGCCCATCTTGGCCAGCAGCAGCGCCATGCCTTCTTCAAAGATAAAAAAGCTGAGTACCCTGCCCAGAGCAAACTCGCCCAGCTCTCTGGCCACGCTTGCGCCGCTGCCGCCCTGCACCCGGAACACCATTTTGCGGTTAATCCAGAAGGCAAACAGCACGGCGATTACCCAGCTGACCGCGTTGGCAATCATCACCTGCGCCGGGGTGGCCAGGTTGATGGTGGCGGCAATCCACCGCAGGGCGCTGCCCTCCATGGCGGTTTTGGGGGCCAGCATAAATTCCACCCCGTAGGAAATGGCCATGCTCAGCAGGGTGGTCAGCCCGCCCGCAATAACATAGCGAATCAGTTCATATTCCCTGGGGTGCTTTTCCAAAAAATCCCGTATTTTCCGCATCATGGGTATCGACTCTCCTATTCCTCCCCGTGGTCGCCACGGGCGTAATCGCAGCTGAGCAAATCCGTCAGGGGAATCGCAAAGGGCTTGCCCCTCGCCCCCGCTTGCAGGGTAACGCTGTCCCCGTCATAGGCCAGCACGGACACCGTTTTTTGCACCAGCGCGCCGTCAAGCAGATACACGGCGCGAATTTTTCGCTGACGCTCCAGAGCGTAACGTAAAAAACGTGTCATTGCCTGTATTCCTCCGGCACCTGAAAAACGCGGTTGGCCCCGCCCTGGCTTTCGTACACCAGCGGGAAAAGCGCCTCCAGCGCCGCTTCGTTCAGGGTATACCAGCTGCTGGACCGTTCATACGCGCTGACATAGATGTATTGTACCTGATATTTCCTGAGCAGGTCAAGATTCTGGGCCGGGTTTTCATAAAAGGCGGCGATTTCCAGCTTGCGGTCGGTGGTATTGAAGCCGTGGTAATACAGGTACAGATCGGACGAACAAAGAATGGTGCGCCCCGCCAGCGAGCTGACCGGGTTTAAATGCTGGTCGCCTGTCAGGAAAATACTGTGTTCCGGCGTGTTTTCAAGGATATATTCCGCCGTTTGAATATCATTTGACCCATAGGCGTAGTAATCGCTGACGCACTCCCGGGCCACGGTCAAAGCGGACGATGTGAAGCAGCAGACCAGAAATCCGGCGGCAATGACCCGGCGGCCCGCCAGCCCCTTCAGGCGGGCAAACAGTTCCATGGCGTAATCCGCCGCCATGGGCAGGCACAGCAGGAACCATACATACAGCAGCTTGTTGTTGTCATATTCATTGGGCTGAAATTTGAACAGCTCCGCCACAATGTAGATCAGGAACGCCCCGCAGGCGATCAGCCGGTGCTGGCGCAGGTCGTCCGGCAGCCGCTCCGCCCCCCTGGGCTTTCGCTGAAGCAGCGGCAGAAAGATCAGTACATAGGGCAGGCCCACGTTTTTCAAATAGAACCACAGATAGGTGTCCACCAGCCCCCGGTTGCCCCGGTTGTTGGCCCAGTTGAACCAAACGCTGAGAAAATGGTCGCTGCCCGTGGCCTGCACAAAGGTAAAGGCGATCAGCTGGGGCAGGGACAGGGCCGCCGCAAGGCTCCCATACAGCAGCCAGGGTTTGAAGGCCTGAAAGCGCCGTCCCCGTGGCTCGGTCGCCACAGAGTAGGCGCACATGCCCGCCGAAGCCAGTACCAGCGCCAGATAGCTGTGGGTATGGGCCAGCGGCATTCCGCCCGCGAACAGCCCCAGCAGCACCAGCGCCCGCACCGTGGGACTCTGGCGGCGGGTCAGGGGCGGAATCAGCAGGTTCAGGCAGGGCAGCAGCAGCGTCCATCCCGCCAGAATGCCCCGCTGGGGCACCAGCATATCGCAGATGATGTTGACCCAGCGCAGGTTATGTGGGTCCGGCTGATTGGTGGGGGTTTGGTAATACCCTTCCATCACGTTGCGCAGGTTATCCCACATGGAGGTAACCGTGCCGCCGTCTACCGTGGCGTCCAGCGTGTAAAAAAAGCCCAGTCCCCCATTCAAAAACAGCAGAAAGAACGCCAGCATCGCCCCGCCCCTGCGGCGGCACAGCTGCTGACACAGCAGCCCGTAGCCGGTAAACACCAGCGTCATCATCACCGTGCCGGTCAGGGCCATGGCGTTGTTCAGCGGCAGGCCCATCATATACAGGCTGGCGGCAAAAGTGTCCGACAGGTAGGGATAGGCCATGGTGGCCCCCAGCATCAGGCTGTTTTCCAGGGGAAACGCGGCGTTTACCGCGCTGGTGCACACCGCCAGATGCAGGGATAAATCTCCATAGGTGCTTTGTCCCACATGATAGCTGCCGTCCGCGGCCAGACGGATGGTATGGGTATACTGCAAATAGGCGGCCAGCAGCGCAAGGGGAACAACCATAACGCAAAGGCGGATCAGTTCGCCCCTTTCCTCCCCCCTGGCGGGCCGGGCGGGATCCATTGCCAGCCAGACGGCGCCGCACAGCAGCGCCAGCGTGCCCAGGGCCAGCCAGTGAGCCGTCAGGCTGAAACGCACCCCATAGGCCCACAAAACCGGCAGCCACATCATCAGCAGCACGCCCAGGGACAGGCCTATATAGCCACGCACAGCCGGCCTCAGCCGCGGCAGCATACAGCGGGCCATCCACCACCCGCCGGTCAAAAACAGCGCTAAATACAAAATGCCGATCAATGCCTTGTTCTCCTTACACAGAAAGCATGGAGCGGAAGAACTGCACCGCCGTTTGCAGCGTGCCGTCGGTCACGGTGCATACTTCCGCCAAAGCCTCGCGCCCGGTCACCATAAAGGGCGAAAAGCGATAAATATGGTTGCTGATACCGCTGTAAAACCGGCTGTCCGTTTCAAAGGGACACAGGCAGGGGGCCATAACCGCCCGCTCAAACTGAATTTCAATGGCGGTTTGCAGCGCGTCCCAGGCCTCGCCCTTTTGCAGGCTGACAGGGCTGGGGTCCTGCTTGACAGGAAAACGCACGTCCACGCCGGTACCCGCCAGCACCTTCAGCTTGCGGATGCAGCCGTCCGCCGTATGGCCCGGCATCAGGGTCTGGCAAAATTCCAGCCGTGCCTCGGCGGCGGGCGCATGGTGCTGTCCGCTGGCCGACAGGCTGCTCATTTGACGCTGAGACACAAAAAACTGGTTCATCACCGTGCGTTTGCGCCACCACAGCCGCATCAGCGGAAAAAACAGCCGCGGCTGCTGGGCCAGCCAGCGCTGGGGGGCGGGGGCGCGCTTACCCAGGGTGCGCAGCATGTCGCGGCTGACGGTGCACAGGCCCGCCTGCTTTTCATGCCGGGTCAGCCTCGCTCCGGCGCGAATGACCCGCTCCGCCGGGCCCAGGCGATACTGCCGCCCGGACCGGGCGGTCACCACGCCGTGAATCCGTCCTTTTTCCGCCACGCCAATCAGCGCCAAAGGCGCGTCCTTGGGCAGGTAGGTACGGAAGGCCTCCATGGTAGCATACCCGCCATAATCCAGAACAAAACAGGGGTTTACCCGGCGTGCCCCCAGATAACGGGCGATGCTCTGCGCGCCCCTGCCCTCCGCCAGCCCGTCCATGGACAGGGCCAGCATCAGACTGCCCACCGGGCAAAAGCCGTCGCGCAAAAGCTCCTCCACCGCCTCCAGCAGGGCCACCAGATGGGCCCGTGACAGGGGAACAGCCCCCATGGCCGCCGGGCGGTTTACATCCAGATGGGCGGTAAAGACCAGCGGACCCGTTACATCCGCCCCCGCGTATTCCAGCAGTATCGCGTCGTTCTCAAAGGATTTTTCTTCCATTTTGCTGAAAATCAGCGGATAACACTGCCGCAGGGCGTCCAGAGCCTCATGGGCGGCGTCCGGCGTATAAGTGGTATAAGCGTTCAGGCGGCGCAGCACGTCCCTGGCGCGGTCATAATTGATGGGCGCTAAAAATTCGCTCATGGGACAACCTCCTGTCTGGTGAACTGCTATCCTTGATTCGACAAACGAATCGTTTTGTCCTGCCCCTTTGCCAGAAGCGTAAAATCCTGCTATAATAAAGGGGATGATTCTGCTTGCACGGGAGGAAGAAAACCTTGAACGCATCCCCCACCGGCCCGATTACCGGCTGCGATTTGTACCGTCTGGGCAGTCTGACCCGTCCCCTGGCGCTGGACGCCTTTGGTTATTTGCGCCCCGCCTTTTCACCGGAGGCGGCGCGGCTGTCGCTGGAGCTTGCGGCCATGACCTATACCCTGTCCCTGGAGCCCTGGATGGCCGCGGGCTGGGATGATTTTTCCATTCAAATTGACGATCAGCTGCAAAGCGGGCTGGTGGTGCCCCACAGCGCCAGCGGCCAGCATATGCAGGACATTCTAAGCGCGCGGCGCATGCGCCGCATGCAGGCCGCGTTAAAGGAGCGCAACCCCATATCCCAGGTGATCAGCGCCATGCGCCAGCGGGAACGCAGCGATACCATCAAGGCGGTATGCATGGCTCATCCCCTGCCCCAGGGCAAATGGATGATTACCATTGGCTTTATGGGCACGGGCAAGCGTTTTTACGACTGGTTTTCCAACCTGCGCTTTACCACCCAGGGGGGCTTTCACAAGGGTTTTCACCAGCTGTGCGACTGCTTTGAAAACGGTCTGGACGAAATTGTGTTTCCCCGCACGGCCGCGTCCCTGGGGCTGGAAAAATTGACCCTTGGCGATGTGCTGAGCGAACTGCAAAGCCCCAACAGCCGTTTCCGCCTGTGGATGGCCGGGCACAGCCAGGGCAGCGCCGTGATGCAGATTTTTACCTACCGCCTGATTACCGATTGGCGGGTGCTGCCGCAAAACATGGTAGGCTATGGCTTTGCCTCCCCCACTGTGGTAACCGGCCTTCCGGTTGCCGATCCGGCGGCTTATCCGCTGATTCACATTCTGAACAGCGACGACATGGTCACCCGTGCCGGTGCCATTGCCCATCTGGGGCTTTGCCTGGAATACCCGGCAAACGACGAGCTTCGCAAAGCTGTTTATGATTTAAGCGACCTGCCCGCCGATGTGGAAGCGCGAGAAATGCTGCGTCCTTTTTTTCAGCAGATGACGGATACGCCCAGTATCCTTCTGCACCTGTCCGCCCTGTTGATTTGCCTGGCCCAGGAAAAGGGCGAAGACGGTCTGGACGCCATTACCGGCCGCCGCTGGTCGCTTCCCTTTGTGGACAAGATGATGCTTCAGGCCGGGGGCAAGGCCATGGACTGGCTGAACCTGGCGCTGAACGCCAACCGCCGGGGGTATCAGGACATTACCGGCCATCCCATGGATTCGCAGCAGCTATCCGCCCTGTGCGACGCCTTCCGCCCCGTGGTGCGGGCTTTGCCCCTTCGGCGGCTGATGGGGGCGCTGGCCGCCTACACCATGTCCCCTCACCACCTGAACCATGAGCCGGACCGCACCCATGCCCCCTATGCCTGGATTGTACAAAACGGGCTGAACGACCTGCGGCCCTTCATCTGGCGCAGCCAGCAGCAGGGGCCGCCGCAGCGGCTGTATGCGTCCGCGCCTAAGCCGTCGCCACGCCGCCAGAGCGCACTGCCGTCCGTGCGCGGCAAGAGCCGCCTTTCCTACACGGCGCAGCGGCGTTCACACTTGCAACATTCCCATGAAGCGAACCGTTCAAACAGGGATTAATGGGTTTTTCATCGAATGCAGATACCGTACCCTTTTAAATATGGAGGTAAATCATCATGAAAAAAACGCTTTCTCTTGTTTTGGCTGGTCTGCTGCTGGTTTGCGCCCTTCCCGCCCTGGCCGCGGAAAAAACCTCGCTTCCTCTGGGACTGACCTTTGACATGGGCTGGGACGAGGTGGCCGCGGCTGCCGGTGAAGAAGCCAGCCTGGAGCCCTGGGAGGACGATCTGGGCGACGGAATCATCGGCTCCATTTCCGTGGACGATGTGAATATCGGCGTGGGTTCCCTGAAGGCGGACAGCGTTTTTCTGGACGTGAACCGCAACAACAGCGCGCTGACGCCCAGGCTGTATGATATCATCTGCAACCTGCCCACCGGCGATAATGTGATCCAGTCCTTCCGGGACGCGCTGGAGCAGGTAACCAGCGTTTACGGCGAGCCGGACAGCGACCCCTTTGACGAGGGCGGTGTGGAAGCCTATGTGGAGTACGGCTCCCTGTACGCCACCTGGACCAGGGACGATACCCGCATCAGCCTGAACATGCAGCGCATGTACGGCGACAGCCTGAGCCTGGACTTTGCCAACCGGCTGTGCTACAGTGCCGACGACCTGAAGTAAGCCCGTTTTACCGCGAACCGCCCGCCGCAAAAAACGATTGCGGCGGGCGGTTTTTTATGGGTCATCAGACAATTCCTGCTCCGGAGCCAGGCATTCGTAGCCCATCCACACATGCAGCGGCGTGCCTGCCATTTTTAGAGAAAGATAAGCCATTCGCTTTTGCTTTTTGATTTTTTCCACCTTGCCGTTGTAATCCTTCAGCAGGCCGTCCACAATGCGCACATAGCTGCCTTCCTGAACGGCTTTCAGCTTATCGGCGATCCCGTTATTTTCCAAAATCCATAAGGCGAACTGCCGGTCCTTGCCGGTCAGGTAGCCCACCTTATCCTCGGAGCCATAGGTCAGGCAGCGCAGCACCCCGTCAAGGTTCAGCAGTCTTTGCAGGGGATAGGCTTCTTTGCTGTAGACGAATACATCGCCTGGCAATAACGGCTTGATAACGTCCCTCCACTCTCCCTGACGGCAGAAGGGTTCTTTCTTTTGCGGATAGATGGATAGACCCAGCGAGTGCTCCGCGATATGGCGAACCACCTTTGCCTCCTCCATCCTTCGGCAGAACAGGCAGCGAATCACCGCACTCCTTCCCCATCCTTGCTTTATTTCCACCATTTGCAAAAATATCATATCTGTTTTTATTGTGTCTGCAGCTCAACAAAACCAGATATTATGAATGCAACGCAAATACAATGGGCTTTTTTATTCCTCCTGGAAATTGGACAAAATCGTTTTTTCCGCTTACAATGAGAATGAATTGCAGCGAAGAAGGTGTGAACCATTGCGTTACCCTGATATGCGCAGGGCCGTATTCATTGCCCGGCCCAATCGTTTTATCGCCCATGTATGGCTGGATAACCAGATGGTGGTGTGCCATGTAAAAAATACAGGGCGCTGCCGGGAATTGCTGGTGCCCGGCTGCACCGTTTGGGTGCAGCATGTGCCGTCCCCCGGACGCAAAACCGCCTACGACTTAATCGCCGTTCAAAAAGGAGATCGGCTGATCAATATGGACGCGGCGGCCCCCAACCATGTTTTTGGGGAATATGTTCGCGAGGGGCGCTTTTTGCAGCCTTGGGAACAGGTGCAGCCGGAAAAAAGCCATGGCGATTCCCGGTTTGATTTCTACTTGCAGTCAGGCAGCCGCAGGGTTTTTGTGGAGGTTAAGGGCGTTACCCTGGAGCAGGACGGCATTGTGCGTTTTCCGGACGCGCCTACCCAACGTGGCGTTAAGCACTTGCATGGTTTGGCCCAGTGCGTCCGCGAGGGCTATGAAGCCTGGGCGGTCTTTGTCATTCAAATGTCGTCCGTCCGCTGGATGGAACCCAACCGGCAAACCCATCCCGCCTTTGCGGACGCATTGGCGCAGGCCCGGACCGACGGCGTGCATCTGCTGGCGCTGGACTGCATGGCGACCCCAGACCAACTGACCGTCCGCCAGCCGGTGGAGATTCGGCTTGTGTAAAAAAGCAGCGTTTGTCCATCAAAGGTACAAACGCTGCTTTGCTGTTTGGATGAATCAGCCCTGGCACATAAAGGCGTGATAGGCCTTTACTGCCTCATACAAATCCGCCTTGCTGATGATTTCCAGCGGAGCGTGCATGCTTAGCACCGGCACGCCGCTATCCACCACTTCCATGCCGTACAGGGCGCAGATATACGCGATGGTGCCGCCGCCGCCCACATCTACCTTGCCCAGCTCGGCCGTCTGCCAGGCCACCTGATTGTCGTCCATGATCTTGCGCAGGCGGCCCAAGAACTCGGCGTTAGCGTCATTGGAGCCGGATTTGCCCCGGGAGCCGGTATACTTGTTGTAGCACACGCCCCGGCCCAGGTAGGCGGCGTTCTTCTTTTCAAAGCAGCTGGCATACAGGGGATCATAGCCCGCACTTACATCGCAGCTGAGCATGCGGCAGGCCGCCAGCGCCCGGCGCAGCGCCAGTTCGCTGTATTCCGGCTGGGTCAGCGCCAGCAGCTCGGCCATGGCGTTTTCAAAGTAGTGCGCCCGCATGCCCGTAGCGCCTACGCTGCCGATTTCTTCCTTATCTGCAAGCAGGCAGCAACAGGTGCTGTCCGGCACGGTGGGCAGCCGCAGAATGGCCTCCAGGCTGGCGAAGGAGCATACCCGGTCATCGTGGCCATATCCCAGCAGCATGCTGCGGTCCAGTCCAAAATCGCGGCACTTGTCCGCGGGCACAACCTCGATTTCGGCGGACAGCATGTCCTCCTCCTCCAGATCGTATTTTTCCTTCAGAATTTTCAGCAGCATGGCCTTTACCGGCTCTTTTTCCTCGCCCGTCAGGGGCTTGCCGCACAGCAGCACATCCAGATTTTCGCCGGTTACGGCCTCGCTGGCCTTTTTGCCCATCTGCTCGGCGGCCAGATGAATCAGAATGTCGCTGACGCCCACCACAGGGTCGTCCGCGTCCTCGCCAATGACCACATCCACCAGACTGCCGTCCTTTTTGGCGACCACGCCATGCAGTGCCAAGGGACGGGCCACCCATTGATACTTTTTGATGCCGCCATAGTAGTGGGTATCGGCGTAGGCCAGATCGGTATCCTCATAGAAGGGATTCTGCTTCAGGTCCATGCGGGGCGAGTCAATATGCGCGCCCACAATGTTAATGCCATCGGTCAGGGGCTTTTTGCCCAGGTGGAACAGCATAATGGCCTTGCCCATGCAGTTGACGTACACCTTATCGCCGGGCTTCAGGGCCTTGCCGGCTTTGATGGCGTCGTTCAAATCCACATATCCGGCGGCTTTGGCCGTTTCCACCGTTTCCCGCACGCATTCCCGCTCGGTCTTGCCATGATCCAGGAAGGTACGGTATTTGCGGCTGACAGCCTCCAGTTCGTTCAGTGCTTTTTCATCATATTGTTTCCATGCATTGGGTCGTTCCATGGTTAACGCCTCCGTATCAGATAATCCTTGCGCAGTCAGTGTACCACGAATCGCCCAAAGGGGCAAGAGATTTACGGGACGAACTCCACCACAATCGGCTCAAACTCTCCCTGAGCTTCCCAGCTGTAGGGCTGAAGGGTCAGGGTTTGCCCCACCTGAAAACGCTGTACAAAGGTGGAAATCAGGATGTGGTTCTGTTCCTCCTCCTCTGCCAGCGACTGGCTTTCCCCTCCATTCAGGTTCTGGTAAGGCGTGCCGTTTTCATCCAGCACCTTCACCCAAAAACTGCCGCCCAGCGGGAAACGCTGCTGCATCCATTCGTTCTGCGCTTCCTCGTCCTGGGGATAGCCCGGCTCCGCCATGGCCTGCTCCAGGGACACATCGTCCTCCCATTCTGTATCCAGATAGCAGGCCATATCCGTTTGGGTTAATGTAAGGCTTTTCAGCACATAGCCCGGCCCGGAGATGGGCAGATTGCCTGCCCGATAGGTCTTTTGCGCCGTCCTTTGCAGAGGAATTATCACTTGTACCGTCGCGGTCGCTTCATCGGTGGTCTGACCGTCGTCCTGTTGGGTACAGGTCAAAATTGGTACGCTTACAGTCAGGCTGTCCTTGCAGTCAAGCTCCCGCAGGTCCAACGTCATGTCCAGCGACAGACTGGCCGGGGATTCATATCTGCATTGCACATTGGGCCACAAAAACGCTTCGCCCGTTTGCAGCTCCATAGGCGTCACATGCAGGGTGCGCTTTCCTTCATATTGGCTGGCAAATCCGGTTTTCTCCGGGCCATCGTCCAGCAGAAGCAACGCGTCCTGCCTGTTTCTGGCTGTCAGACGCAGCAGCAGGTGGGCGGAAATGCCATCGCTGGCCGCTTCCGTCACCTCCATTTCCACATCGCCAGACTGTATCTGTTCCCACTGCGGATGAACGGTTTCCACCTGACCAAGCGTTGGCAGATGCAGAAAATCCAGCAGTCCCCCATACGCCGCCAGCGCCACCGCCGCAGCCAGCAGCAGCGCCAATGCCACGCCCATTGCCAACGTAAATCGACCTCTGGTGGGCTGATGGCTTTGCCCAGTCACCTGCTCGGCCAGCCTGGCTTTGCCCTTTAACTGTCCAAGGCTATGATCGATAGCCTGCCGAACTATCTGGCGTTCATTTCGGTCATTCATCAAAATGCCCTCCTTTCAGGGTCTTTGCCAACTGGACTCTGGCCCGGGACAGGCGGCCTGATACCGCCGGCTGGGATATGCCTTCCGCCTGAGCGATTTCCCTGACGCTCATTCCCTGATAATAATACAGCAGCACCACGGAGCGCAGTTTGGCGGGCAGCTTCCAAATGCCCTGAGTCAGGGCCGTTTCTTCCTCTTTTTCCTCTACGCCCTCCTCCGGCAGCATCTCTAATGAAATTTTGCGGTTCACATGACGGAACCAGGCGCTTCTTTGCGCGTCACGGCAGGTGTTCAGAGCGATTTTCATCAGCCAGGTTTTCTCACTGCATTCTCCCCGAAAGCGTCCCAGTCCCTGATATGCCTTGCAAAACGTTTCCTGCACGGCGTCCTCTGCAAGCTGACGGTCGCCCAGCTGCATATAGCACATGCGCAGCAGCGGGGTTTGATACGCTTCCACCAGACGGCGGATTCTGTCCGCCGGATTTTCCTGTCTCATTTTGGCGCTCCCCCTTTCACCTGTATAGACGACGCTGCCTGGTAAAATATAAGGTGACTATCAAAAAAGGAGCCGCCGTGAACACGGCAGCTCCTTTGAAGGTGCAACAGAATCAGAACTTCAGCGGGTTGACCTTGATGGCGGGACCCATGGTGGAGCTCAGATACAGCGAACGGATGTAAGTACCCTTCGCGGCGCTGGGCTTCGCCTTGTTGATGGCGTCCATCAGGGTTTGCAGGTTCTCGCCCAGCTTTTCTACGCCAAACGAGGCCTTGCCGATGGGGCAGTGAACGATGGAGGTCTTGTCTACACGATACTCCACCTTACCGGCTTTGATATCGGTAATGGCCTTGGCCACGTCCATGGTCACAGTGCCGCTCTTGGGGTTGGGCATCAAGCCCTTGGGGCCCAGGATACGACCGATGCGGCCGATAACGCCCATCATGTCAGGGGTGGCAATGATCACATCGAAGCCAAACCAATTTTCGGTCTGGATCTTCTGAACCATTTCCTCAGCGCCCACGAAATCCGCACCGGCGGCTTCCGCTTCCTTGGCCTTTTCGCCCTTGGTGATCACCAGAACGCGAACGGTACGGCCGGTACCATGGGGCAGTACCACGGCGCCGCGGACCTGCTGGTCCGCGTGGCGGGGGTCAACGCCCAGGCGGGCAGAGATTTCGATGGTTTCGTCAAACTTGGCCTTCGCGGTCTGGCAAACCAGAGCGACGGCATCGGCGGGATCATACGCCGTCAGGGAATCGATCAGCTTTGCGCTGTCTACATATTTCTTTCCGTGTTTCATGCTACTGTCCTTCCTGTGGTGCTAACGGCACAATGTCCTCCCACAATTCGATCGTCTTAGTCCTCGACGGTGATACCCATGGAACGCGCGGTGCCCTTGACCATGCTCATGATGGCCTCGATATCGGTGGCGTTAACGTCGGGCTTCTTGATCTCAGCGATCTTGCGAAGCTGTTCCTGGGTCAACTTGCCAACCTTATCACGGTTGGGGCGGCCGGACGCGGTCTGCAGGTTCAGTTCCTTTTTAATCAGAACGGGAACCGGAGGCGTCTTGGTGATGAAGGAGAAGGTGTTGTCGGTGTACACCGTAATGACGACGGGAATAATCATACCCGCCTCTTTGGCAGTACGCTCGTTAAACTCCTTGCAGAAACCGGGAATGTTCACGCCGTGCTGACCCAGCGCAGGACCGATAGGCGGCGCGGGGGTTGCCTTAGCGGCGGGAACCTGAAGTTTGATCATGGATTTAACTTTCTTTGCCATGGAATGGCACCTCCTTAGATGTGGTCATGGCGGAACGGCCGTACCGTTCCTCCCACTTGCCCCTTATGAAGGGGCGGCCAGGACAGCCGATGCTGTCCATGGCCCTAGCGGCACACAGGCCGCCTTACGCAAATGCTGTTTGGCGGGCTTACTTGGCCTGGACTTTTTCCACGTCCTGCAAGTCCACTTCCACAGGCATTTCACGACCCAGGAACATTTTGACCTTCACGGTCAGCTTTTGCCGCACGGTGTCCACGTCCTCCACCACGCCTGTAAAGTTCTCAAGCGGGCCGGACAGAATCCGCACTTCCTCGCCGATGGCAATGCCAAATTCCACGCTGTTTTTCTGGGTGGAAAGCATCATTTCCACCTCAGCGGGGGTCAGGGGCACGGGCTTGGAATCGGGGCCTACAAAGCCCGTCACGCCGCGGGTGTTGCGCACCAGATACCAGCTTTCGCTGGTTTCAATCATATGCACAAGCACATAACCCGGATATACTTTGCGCTGCGTTTTCACGCGCTTGTTGCCCTTGATTTCCACAACGTCCTCAACGGGCACGCGCACGTCAAAAATCAGGTCCTGCATTCCGTTGTTTTCAACGGATTTTTCCAGGTTGTCCTTGACCTTGTTTTCATAGCCGGAATAGGTATGCACCACATACCAGCAAGGCTCTTTGCTGTTTTCGGCCATAGTGCTCTCCTTATTGGTGAATGCTCATGATCAGCCGGACCAGCGAACTGGCGCCGGTATCCAGCAAACCAATGATAACCATCATAAACACCATGAAGAGAACCACGATCACCGAATAGTTGACCAGCTTTTCACGGGTAGGCCATGTGACCTTTTTGAGCTCACGCCACATGTTCTTGAACGCATTGCCGATCTTTGCAAAGAATCCGACAAAACCCTTGCCGAAACGGACGAAGAAGTTATCCTTCTTGCTCTTGTCTGCCATGGTTTTACCATCCTTTCGCAAACCCAAACGCATAGCGCCTGGCTCATGCAAGCGCGCTGTTACTTGGTTTCGCGGTGAAGCGTGTGCTTCTTGCAGAAGCGGCAATACTTGTTGAGCTCAATGCGGTCGGGGGTGTTCTTCTTGTTCTTCATGGAATTATAGTTCCGCTGCTTGCACTCGGTGCAGGCCAGCATCACTTTGTTACGGGCAACGCTTGCCACGTTCGCCACCTCCTACTCGATGTGGGAAAACATCCCGCCCGCCCTTAAACGAACGGGATGTATCTTTTGATAGGGTCATTGCCCCTTCCCTCAAGCCCCACCTGGAAGTTAGCCGCAAATGCGAACTCATCCTCCATCGGGAACCGGGGTGCAGGTTCTGCCCCGCTCCTCAAGCCCCACCCGGAAGTTAGCCGCAAAAGCGAACTCATCCTCCATCGGGAACTGGGGTGCAGGGGCACTGCCCCTGCCTGCCTTACTCGATGACCTTGGCCACAACGCCAGAGCCAACCGTGCGGCCACC
>CAKTUU010000029.1 GCA_934621505.1 uncultured Clostridia bacterium | reverse complement strand
CCGGATGCCAGCCTGGTGCCGGATTATGAACTGGTCAGCACTGATGGCGTGCCCGTGCATGTGGAAAACGACGGCACCGCCACCCCCAGCTATGTCAGCTTTACGGTAGCGGAAAAGCAGGCTCCCGCCCAGAACGCCTGGGTGACGGTGCAGTATGAATGCGATAATGAAGTGCTTAACACCACGACGGTGGAACTGACGCCCGGCGATCATTCCCTGTCTCCGGATGAAGGAATGGTGCCCGGCGGCTATGCGCTGGCCAGCTACGACGCCGTTACGGTATCTGTCGGCGCGGATGGCAGCGCGTACCCCAACCCGGTAACCTTTACTTTGACCCGGCAGCAGGGGCCGGAGCAGCCGGACCAGCCCACCGAAACGGATCCCGGCAATACGGAGGAACCCGGCAATGCAGGAGATTCCGGCAATAACGATGGCATCACCGTTGTGCGGGAGCTGAACGCCTATGGCGTTACCACGGTAGGCGGCCTGAAGCTGCGGGATATGCCGGAAGGCAAGGCCGTTTTCAGCAGCATTAAAAAGGGCGTGAATATTTACGCCTACCGCGAGGTGCAGTTTGCGGGCAGCTCCTATAACTGGTACGCCATCCGCTATAAGGAAACGGATTGCTACGTCCGGGCGGACTGCTTTGAGATGCTCAGCAAGGAAGAAAGCGACAAGCTGCTGTATGGCGACAAGGCTGTGGAGCTGACCGTGCAGGGCCTGGACTATGACACCAACGAAGTGCTGTACACGGACACGGTGGAGTGTCCCTGGGCGCAGTCTACCCCCGTAACGGCCCGTGAGGTGCAGGACTACACTGTGCAGGGCGAAGCCACCCAGACGGTAACGGTGGATGAAAACGGCGTCGCCAGCCCGGAAATGGTTACCTTCTTCTATGTTAAAAACCCGGTGGAGCCGGTAAAGGCGACGCTGACCGTCTATTATGTAAGCGATCAGGGCGCTGAACTGTACCCCGCCGAGTCCCATGAAGTAACGGAGGGCAGCTACCCTGCCGTCAGCTTCGCCAAGGAAGCGCCCCAGGGCTATGAAGCGCCTCTGGCTAATGCGGAGACGGTAACGGTGGGCAGTGACGGCAGCATTGTCCCCAGTGTGCTGACCTTTACCTATGCCGCGCTTCCGGTGGAGCCCGTCAAGGCGACCCTGACGGTGCTGTATGTGGACGATCAGGGCGGAACAGTGTATGATACCCAGACCGTGGAACTGACCGAGGGCAGCTATGCCGCCAGCCAGTATCAGCAAAGCGCCCCGGAGGGCTACGAAGTACCTACGGTGAACGCGGACACGGTAACTGTTTCTGCGGATGGAACCATCAGCCCGGACACGCTGGTGTTTACCTATGTCAAGAGGGTGGTGGAACCCGCCAAGGGCACCCTGACCGTGCACTATGTGGATGAGCAGGGCACTGAATTGTACCCCGCTGAATCTCACGAAGTGACGGAGGGCAGCTACCGGGCCGCCAACTTTGCCAAGGAAACGCCCCAGGGATATGAAGCCCCCAGAACCAACGCGGACACCGTGACTGTGACTGGCGATGGCAGCGTCATTCCCGCAGAGCTGGTATTTACCTTTGCCAAGGAAAAGGTGGTAGAGGCGCAGGTTACCATCCAGTATCAGGATGAGGACAAGCGGGAAATTGCCCCATCGGAAACCATCACCCTGCCTGTGGGGGAAAATCAGCCTACCGGCGAATACGCGAAACAGATTGACGGCTATACCTACAAATCTGTTTCCAGCGAAACGGTAACCGTCACCCAGGACGGCAAGGCCAATCCCTCCATCATTACCTTTACCTACAGCAAGAACGCCACCACCGCCAACCTGCGCATTCATTATGTGAATGCCATCGGCACGGATTTGATAACGCCGGAGGACCGGCCCCTGTCTCCGGGTACCTACACCATTACCGCGGATAGCGGCAAAGTGCCCAGCGGTTATGTGCTGTCCCCGGCTACCCAGCCTGTGCAGGTGACGGTCAAGGAAAATTTGGAGATTGAACCCAACAGCATCAGCTTTACCTGCTATGACGCTACCGTAACCGGCAGCCTGACCATTCAGTATTACGAAGTAACCACAGGCACGTTGATTGCGACGGAAACCCGCAGTCTGCCTGTGGGCACCCACTCCGTTGCTCCGGACGACAGCGTAGTGGCCAGCCACGGCACCTATACCCGCAGCGACGCTACCGGCAACGCTACCGTGCAGGTAACCGTGGGCAGCGGCAACCAGGTAAGCGTGAACCCCTCTGTAGTTACCTTCTATTATCAGCCGTCGGATGTGAAGGACTACCTGGGCTATCTGCTGGTGACCCGGCAAACCGCCCAGCGCAGGAGCGCCTCCGCTGCGGGCGAGGTGATTCAGACCCTGCCTGTGAACACCGTGCTGTGGTCCAGCGGCCAGCGGGTATCCGGCGCGGTTACCTGGCACTCCGCCCAGACCACCGATGGCAACAACACCATGGGCTGGGTAAACGACGCGGATGTGCGCCGCATTACCAAAACCGAGGCGGACGCCATTTTGGAAGAGCAGCGCCAGCAGCAGAACCAGCCGGTGCAGAATACCGGCTACTACATCACCCTGTACGACAGCGTGCCTTTGCGCCAGTACGCCAACGCCTATGCTTCCGCCAAGTATCTGGACAAAAACCAGGTGGTGTATGTATACGGTCAGGTTTATGACGAAAGCGGCTATGTATGGCACAAGACCACCTATGGCGGCACCAGCGGCTATGTCAAGGACGGCCAGCTGCGCAAGCTGACCGACGCGGAGGTGGACCGTTACCGCCAGACCGGCAGCCCGCTGCCCACTACGCCTTCCAATACCGTGCTGCCGACCTATAATCCTTCCGCTAACTCCAGCTATGGTTATGTAACCAGCAGCGGCGTTAACTTCCGCACCACGCCGTCCCTGAAGGGCGCGCGCATCAAGCAGCTGAACCGCTACGCCATGGCTATGATCTATGATACCCAGGTGGTAGATGGAGTGACCTGGTACAAGGTCAATTACAATGGTACAACCGGATGGATTCATGGCGATTACTTCCACCAGATGAGTCTGACGGAGCTGAACAGCTTCCTGACCAGCCGGGAGTATGAACTGGGAATCCAAAACAACAGCACCGCCAACAACAGCGGCAGCACCAGTAACAACACCAACTACACCAAGCCCAGCACGGGCAATACGGGTTCCTCAACCCAGGGCAAGGTGGAATCGGTTGAGGACTGGAACGTGGGCACCTGGAAGAATACCGGCGTAACCTCGGAAACCAGCTACCAGCCCTTTAACCCCTACGCCACGCCTTCGGCCACCGCTACGGCGGAGGCGGAAACCACGGTATCGCCCACGCCTACCTCTACCATGGTCATCGGCACCATGATTCCCATTACCTATGAGGATGAAACCAAGGAAACCCAGACCTCCTCGGTGCCCTTGGGCCTGATTGGCGGCGCGATTGTGCTGCTGGGCGGCGCGGGCGGCGTATACGCCTACGCGCTGAACCAGAACAAGCGCCGCAAGGAAGCCGCGGCCCGTGCCGCCGCCAACCGGCGCGCCGCTGCCAGCGGCAACGGTTCGGCCAACACCAGCCCTTATGCCCGCCGGGCGGTAGCCGCGCCCAACGCCGGCGGCGCCCAGCAGAAGCAGGGAACGGCTGGCAGCTCCGCCAACCCGTACAGCCGTCAGGCTGGCAGTCCCTATGCCGCCGGACAAAGCGCCAATCCCTACACGGGCGGCGCTGCGGCGAACGGCAGCGCGGCTTACAATCCCTACAGCCGTCAGCCCGGCAATCCCTACGCGCCCAGTCAGAGCGCCAACCCCTATGCCACCCCCACCGGCAGTACCGGAACCATCGGCAGCACCGGAACCACCGGCAATGCCGGTGCAAACGGCAGCACTGGCGTGGGAGAAAGCGCTGCGTCAACGGTCAATCCCTACGCGCCCCAAAGCAGCGCGGCCAGCACGCCGCAGACCGGCAGCAACCCCTACGCCCGGCCCCTGGATCAGCCGCCCGCTGAACCCAAGGCGGAAAGCCAGACAGCCGCGCGCCGCAGCCGTATGCAGCGCTACCACGATGCGGGCAGCGACCATACTCAGCAAGGCTAAAAAGTTGAAACAACCTTAACCCAGGCAGGCCTGTTCCCCGGAAATAAGGGGAGCAGGCCTGTTGTATGTACTGGCTTATCCTTTGTTTTTCTGCTATAATGGGCTGGGAGGTATGCTATGAAAATTCGGTGCGATTATTGCGGCGGCTATCTGTCTGATACGGATGAAAAATGCCCAAACTGCGGCGGCGTGAACCAGCATCTGGTCAGAAGCGCCGATGGGATTCCCAAAACCATAGAGGAACTGCAGGCGTTCTGCCAGGCACGGGGTCTGCCGCTGGAAAAAATGCGCTTTTTCATTGGCATGGATTACCGGCAGCCCAGGGCCTTTGGCATTTTTAAGGACGCGAACGGTGACTTTGTGGTGTACAAAAATAAGGCGGACGGCTCGCGGGCCATCCGCTATCAGGGCAAGGACGAGGCCTATGCCGTTAACGAAATCTATCAGAAATTAAAGGCGGAAGTGCTGAAACGCAAAAATCCCACGTCCTCAAAGCAGGCTGCCAAGGACGCAAAGATCAGCAGGTATATCGGAATTGGCTTCAAGGTGATCGTGGTCCTTGTGCTGATTGGGATTTATGTATATTTTGTCCGAAACCCGGAGTGGCCTCAAAACGGCTACTATCAGTATGAAGACAGCTATTATTACTATCAGAATAACGACTGGTACACCTACGAGGGAGATAGCTGGGTAAGCGCCGACGCGGTGGACAGCGCTCTGGAGCAGCAGGCGCAGGATTACTGGCAGGGGCACGATTACAGCAGTTCCTACGGCACGGATGATTTTGCGGATAGCGGTTATTATCAGGAAAAGGAGTGGAAAAGCTCCGACTGGGATTCCGATGATTGGGACAATGATTACAGCAGCTGGGATTCCAGCGATACGGACTGGGACAGCGACTGGTAAGGCAAAATTGGAGGTGCAGGAGGCGCTGCCTCCTGCCGGGGTTATAGGGGCGGAGCCCCTAAAAAATGGCTTAGGGCACGCAGAAGTTGTTTCTGCGTGCCCTTTTGGCGTTATTGGGCCACGGTATACAGGGCGTAAAAGTAGCCCTTTTGGGCCATGAGTTCATCAAAGGAACCGGTTTCAGCAACGTGGCCGTCCTTTAGCACCACAATGCCGTTGTACCGGCGCAGCAGGGACGCCTCCAGACGGTGGGTGACCACAATGCGGGTGATTCCCCGCAGGCTCAGCAAATCCTCTGTGACCTGATGGGCCGTTTGCGCATCCAAAGCGGAGGCCATTTCATCCGCCAGCAGCACGGACGCGTTTTTCAAAAGGCTGCGCCCAATGGAAATGCGCTGCTTTTCGCCACCGGACAGGCCGCCGCCGTTTTCGCCGCAAAGATAGTCCTGACCTCGGGCGGCTACCAGATCCGTCAAATGGGCCTGTTGAATCGCCGCGTCGATCTGCTGAGGCGGAAAATTCCGGAACAGGGTCAGATTATCCCGGATGGAGGCGTGAAACACAAATACGTTTTGCTGTATCAGGGAAATCAGCTGAAACAGCGATTCCGGGGCCACCGTGCGCAGTTCCGTATCATCCAGCAGAATTTGGCCGGTGTACGCGCCCGCCGTGCCCATCAGCAGGTTCAGCAGGGTGGATTTGCCGCTTCCGCTGCCGCCTACCACCGCATAGGCCCCGCCGGCCTGAAAAAAGGCGGAAACATTGCGCAGCGCGTCCGTTTTGCCGTCATAGCTGTAGCACACATTTTGCAGCTGAATTCCCCTGCGCAGGGGGAATAGCTTTGCCGTGCCGCCAAAATCGCACTGCTTTTCCAGAGAAGAAGCCAGCTTGCCGACCAGAGCCAGCGCCGCCTTGCGGCTGGCAAGCAGCCCCGGCAGCTGGGCGATGGGCTCGATGATAAAATTCATCAGGTTGACAAACGCCACCACAATGCCAGGCGTCAGGCCGTACCCGGCCTGCGCCAGATAAGTGCCGGTCAAAAAAACCCCAAGCTGCGCCACAATGCCGGTTATGGACCCAATCATGCCCACAAGCAGGACCAGGCGGCGCTTTTGGCATTTGGCCCCTTCCAGGGCGCGGTTGCTTTGGGCGAACAGGCGAAAGATTTCTTTTTCCGCCTGAAAGGTTTTGACCACGGCAAAGCCGTTCAGGCAGTCGCTTAGGGCGGCGGTAAAGTCGCTGTTGCGGTCGGACACCCGGCGTTCCGCCGCCTGGATACGGCCTCCAGTCAGCAGCGAGGCAATCAGCGGCAGAAGGGTCAGCCCGGTGGCAATGGCCGTCATCAGGGGCGAATACCACAGCATCAGGCCGATGGCTCCGGCAAACACCACCATTTTCCGAATCAGCGCAAACTGCTGCGTCAGGTAGTCCGCCTCTATGCTGGAAGCGTCGTTGGTCAGGGCTGACAGGTAGGCCGCGGCGCTTTCATCCCGAAAGGAAGCGATGCTTTTTTCCGTCAGCTTTTGAAAGGCCCGCTCCTTATACTGTTGCATGGCCCGCCGGATGAACAGCGGCTCGGAAACGGATTGTATGGCAAAGGCCGCAATGCCCAAAAGCACCAGCCCGGCGCTTAGCTTTGCCAGCAAGAGAATGGGAGGCGCTCCCGGCAGGCCGGAGGCCGCGTCGATAAGCTGCTGCATAATTCGGGATAAAAACAGATTCAGGCTGCCGACAATCAGGGTTCCCAACGCGGCCAGGCACAGCATGGGAATATTGCCCCGGTAAAATTGGGCGGTTAACTGCTTTTGCAAAGATTTACTACTTTTCTTCATTATTGATTTCCTCCCAAATACGGCGCAGGGAAGGGTTTTCCGTGGCGAGAACGGCGGTTACGCCGTCCATGGCGGTTTCGCCCAAATCATCGTAAACGCTGGCGGGCTCACCGTAGCACGCAAACCGGATGGAATGGGTGCTGTAATCCGGATGCAGGTCAAAACTCCGGGCCAGTCTTCGGGCCTGCTCAAGGGATTGGCGGGCCGCCGCTTCATCGCCGCAGTACAGCTGGGTGCAGGCCAGACAGGCCCAAAACACGCTGTTGATTTTGCTTAAAAAGGAGGGCTGGTCCTGCTGCATCAGGCTGGCAAAAAAGTCGATGCCCCAAAGAATGAGCCGTTGGGCGGATGGGTAGTCCTTGTCCACCCAAAACACGTTGATGTAGCCCATGACCACCTGCATAATGGAAACCACGCTTTTCAGCAGGGCTTCCGACAGAAAGGGCAGCGCTTCCTTGGGCTTATGACAGTCTGCCGCCAGAATCAGCCCGATCAAATCACCGTAAAGGCCGCCGGCATTGCACTGCTTCAGCCGCTCCACCGCCTGGTCCGGATTGCCCAGCGCGTAGATGCAGCCAGCTATTTCCGCCTGCAGGGTGCTTTCACTGATTTTGGGGTTGGTATTTTGCGAAAGCAGAAGCCGGGCTTTTTCCAGCAGCTCCAGCGCCCGGCGCAGCAAAGCGGTTTCATGGGTGGTTACGCCCAGCAGCCGGTACAGCATGGCGCTGTTGTGTACAACGTCAAAGTGGTTTGGATATTTCTTCAGGGCCTTTTCCGCCTCGGCAAGCCCGGCCCGGTCCTTGTTGCGGCGGTACTGCTTCAGGCGATCAACCGTTGTTTGCAGACGGTTATCCTTCATTTGGTAGCCCAGAAGCACGTCCACGGACGTATCAAAAAAATCCGCCAGTTCCATCAGGGTACTTAATTCCGGCTGGGATAGCTGCGCCTCCCATTTATACACCGCGCCGACGGTTACGCCCAGCACCTCTGCCAGCTGTTCCTGGGTCAGCCCGCGCTGCTTGCGAAGCGAGCGAATGTTTTGCGCCAGGGAAATAGGCATGGCTTTCGCCTCCTTTACGGCCTGATTATAGCAGAGGTTTGGCCGCAAGGGAACGCACCATCCATACGGAATGGATTTTCTTTTTTATACCAATGGTATGGATAACGGAGAAAACGCACTCATGAATGGGGCTTGCAGACGCTTTATGTATAAGAATAAGAAATTGTATGGATGCTTAAGACGGCAGAGCAACAAAAAAACCTCCGAAAAGCGCTGTTGGACAGGCGCTTTTCGGAGGTTGCGAGGTCTTATTCCCACTCGATACTGGCCGGGGGCTTGGTGGTAACATCATACAGCACCCGGTTGCAGCCGGATACTTCGCCCACAATGCGGGTGGCGATTTTGCCAAGCACATCGTAAGGCAGCTGGGCCACATCGGCCGTCATAAAATCGTCGGTGGTAACGGCGCGAATTGCCACCGCATAGGCGTAGGTGCGCTCATCGCCCATCACGCCTACCGAATGCGCGCCGGTCAGCACGGTAAAGTACTGAGAAATGGCCTTATCCAGCCCGGCGGAGGCAATTTCCTGACGCAAAATCAGGTCGCTTTCCCGTACAATGCGCACCTTGTCCGGGGTCAGGTCGCCGATTACGCGGATGGCCAGACCGGGACCGGGGAAGGGCTGGCGGTATACCAGGCTTTCCGGCAGGCCCAGGGTTAAGCCCAGCTTGCGAACTTCGTCCTTAAACAGCATGCGCAGCGGCTCCACCAGGCTTTGAAAGCCCAGCTCGGCGGGCAGGCCGCCCACGTTGTGATGGCTTTTGATCACGGCGCTGCCGGTGGCTTTGCCGCTTTCAATCACATCGGGATAAATGGTGCCCTGGGCAAAGTGATCCCGCTTGCCCAGCTTGCGGGATTCCTCCTTAAAGACCTCCACAAAGTCCCGGCCGATGATCTTGCGCTTGGTTTCCGGGTCGGTTACCCCGGCCAGGTCGGCAAAGAAGCGCTGGGATGCGTCCACATGCACCAGCTCCACCGGGAAGGTTTTGGTGAAGATGTCCACCACCTGGTCGCTTTCACCGGCACGCATGAAGCCGTGGTCCACATATACGCAGGTGAGGCGGCTGCCGATGGCCCGGTACAAAAGCGCGGCGGCCACGGCGCTGTCCACGCCGCCGGACAGGCCCAGCAGCACGGTTCCATCGCCTACCTGCTCGCGAATTTGCCGCACGGCAATTTCGGCATAGGCTTCCATGTTCCAGTCGCCCGCCAGCCCGCAAATGTCCTTTAAGAAGTTTTGCAGCAGGGCAAAGCCTTCCTCCGTATGGGTAACCTCCGGGTGGAACTGTACGCCATAGATGCGGCGGGCAGGGTCCGCCATGGCGGCTACCGGACAGTGGGCCGTATGGGCAGTAGCCTTAAACCCCTCAGGCGGGGTGGCTACCTGCCAGGTGTGGCTCATCCAGCACTGGCTGTGATCCTTCATGCCCTTCAGCAGGCCGGTTTGGGTATCGTCCATATGCACATCGGTGCGGCCGTATTCCCGCTGGCTGCAGCGGTGCACAGGCGCGCCGTGCAAATGGGCAATCAGCTGCATTCCGTAGCAGATGCCCAGCACGGGCACGCCCAGTTCAAACACGCCCATGTCAAGGGTGGGCGCACCCTCGTCCAGCACGCTGGCCGGGCCGCCGCTCAGGATAACGCCCATGGGAGCCGCTTCGCGAATTTGCGCAAGGCTGGCCGTATAGGGCAGCACGCAGGAATACACGCCGCATTCCCGTACACGGCGGGCGATCAGCTGGGTGTACTGACCGCCAAAATCCAGAATCAGAACCGTTTGCATCAGGGGGTCACTCCTCGTGTGATGGAATAGAAGGGGAAAGGTGCAGACTGCGCCAGTAATCCGGCAGAACCCGCTCAAACTGCACGCCGTAGCGCAGCGGCTCGCCGCTGTCCAGAGTCAGGCGGATGCTTTGATGGGTCAGGTTCAGGGCCAGCTCGGCGGCGGCTTCCAGGGACAGGTCGTTGGTCAGACCGCCCAGCAGCAGGGAGGCAAAGACGTCGCCCGTGCCGTGAAATACGCCGTCAAAGCGGGTACGGAACAGATAAACCGGCCTTTCCATGCCCTGGGTATAGATGGCAATGCCCGTCTGGCCCGGCTGAAAGCCCACGTCCGTAACCACCACCTGCTGCGGACCAATGCCGCACAAATCCCGGCAGATCTGGTCCACCTGGGGTTGGTCCGGCTGGCGGCACAGGACGGGATCATCCAGCAGAAAAGCCGCTTCCGTGATATTGGGCACAATAGTGCGGGCCCGGCCGCATAAGCGGCGCATCTGGGCGGGCATGGAAGCATCCATCAGGCTGTACATGCGCCCCTGGTCCGCAAAGGCCGGGTCCACAAAAATATGGGTTTGGTTGTCGCAAAGCAGATCCATCATGGAAAGAACAGCGTCCACCTGCGCCCCGGAGGCCAGGTAGCCGGAATAAAAGGCGTCGTAATGCAGCCCCAGCGTGCTTAAGTGGCGGGCGATGGGCAGCAGCTGATCGGATAAATCCAAATGGGTATACCCGGTAAATTCGCCTGTGTGGGTGCTGAGCAGGGCGGTAGGCACAATGGCGGTGTTCAGCCCGGCGGCGGACAGCACAGGCAGCGCCACCGTCAGCGAGCAGCGTCCGACGCAGGAAATGTCGTGTACCGCAATGGCCCGCTTCTGCATCCGGCCCTCACACCCCTTCCGCCAAAAATGTACTCCTAATCATACACGTTTTCACGAAAAAAGCAAGAGAGCAGCCGGTAAAATCCCGTCCAAATTCCAACAACAGGCCGTCAGGCCTCCTCCACGCACACATGCCAGTCGCCGTAGGGGTCGGGCAGCCTGCCGGACTGGATGCCGGTAACGGTATCATACAGCCGCTGGCTGACCGGGCCGATTTGGCCGTCGCCAACGGTCATGACCTGGTCCTCATAGCGCAGCTTACCCACAGGCGAAATCACCGCCGCGGTTCCGGTGCCGAAGCACTCCTCCAGAGCGCCGCTGGCCTGGGCGGCGAGCAATTCGTCCACGGAGATGCGGCGTTCCTCCACCGGATAGTCCCAGTCCCGGCACAGGGTCAGGACGGAGTCCCGGGTAATGCCCGGCAGAATGCTGCCGCTGAGCATGGGGGTGACGATTTTGCCGCTGATTTTGAAAAAGATATTCATGGCCCCCACTTCTTCAATATATTTGCGCTCCACGCCGTCCAGCCACAGCACCTGCGAATAGCCGGAGTCGTGGGCCTTTACCTGGGCAATCAGGGACGCGGCGTAGTTGCCGCCGGTTTTGGCAAAGCCTATGCCGCCGCGGACTGCGCGCACATACTGATCCTCAATCCAAATGCCTACGGGACTCAGGCCGCTGGCGTAATACGCCCCGCTGGGGGACAGGATAATCATGAAACGATAGGTTTTGGAAGGGGCCACGCCCAAAAATTCATCGGTGGCGATAACAAAGGGACGGACGTACAGCGACGTGCCCGGGTCGGTGGGAATCCAGTCCTCATCCACCTTGACCACGGCCTTTACCGCCTGCACAAAATCCTCTGCCGGGATGCGGGGAATGCACAGCCGGTCGTTGGACTGGTTGGCCCGTTTGGCGTTCATATCCGGCCGGAACAGGTAGGCCTTGCCGTCCACGCCTTTATAGGCTTTCAGTCCCTCAAACATTTCCTGCCCATAGTGAAACACCATGGCGGCGGGGGAAAGGGTGATTTTCTGGAAGGGCACAATTCGCGCGTCATGCCAGCCAACGCCCTCGGTATAATCCATGATAAACATATGGTCGGTAAAGATTTTGCCAAAGCCCAGAGGCTGACCGGCGGCGGGCTTTTGAGCCGGGTGAGCGGTGCGTTCAACGCGAATGGATAGCATAACCAGATCCCTCCTGCCATTCTTCAAAAAAATCAAAAACGCCCATGCCTCTATGACCATTCACAGAGACAGGGACGTTGGGCGCGCCATTGCGCCGAACCGGTAAACCGGCCTGATTCACTTTACGGCAAGGATTTTAGCACCGCCCAGCATGGATGTCAACCGTGTAAATTGTGCTTTTGATGTATCTTATAGGGGCGGATGATTCACAAAGGTGCAAAGCCCGCGCTAAGAATTTGCCATTCGCTGTTGCGAAAAGAAGGAAATGTGCTATCATAAACCATAAAGAAGGAGGTCGTTTGAAATGGGCGAAATCATGATTGCGGTTTTAGGCGCTGTCGTTGGGGTAAAAATTCTATTGATGCTGGTTGCCGCCACCGGACAAAAGGACCGGGCGGGTCAAAAGCGCTCCTGATGAACGAGGGGCGCTGACAGGACAGATACCGTTTTTGTGCGATTGCCAACGTACTGCCAGCATGGAAATTTCTGTAAAAACTGAAAAGCCATGAAACTGTTACGTTTCATGGCTTTTCATGGTCTGGGTGAGAAGATTTGAACTTCCGGCCTCTTGAACCCCATTCAAGCACGCTACCAAACTGCGCCACACCCAGATATTCACTTGGGTGATCTGTCATTTCTTTCAGAACACGTTTGATATTATAACCTGCGTATGCCCGGTTGTCAAGCCTGTTTTTTCGATTTTTGGCATTTTTCTTTTCAGACGCCGGCGTATTTTAGCGGGAGTGTCCAAAGCAAAGATATTGTGATAGAATAATGCTTCAGGAAGTCAGCGCTGCAAATGTAAGGAGTGCGGCGTCTACTACGCCATTAATCCGAAGCAGCATGAGTACCCGGAAGAAACCAGACAGCTCGCAATCAAAATGTATTACGGCGGGATCAGCGGGCGCGGAGCAGGAAAGATCCTGAAGATGAACAAATCCAATGTGATGAATTGGATAAAAAAGAGCGCCAAAATTGACCTGAAAGGCCAAATAGCCAGCGACTGTTCAGGAACCGTAGAGCTGGATGAATTATATTGGATTTTAAAATATAAACCGCAGACGGAAACACGGGAAAATGTCCATATCATGACCATGGTAAGCCGGGAGCCTCGTCAAATAGCAGGTTACAGGGTAAGCCCAAATAAAGCAGCCGGAACGATTCAGCAAATGGTTGATGCATCCCCCGCGGCAAACCGGTATTGCACGGATGGATATTTCGGATATTTGGATGTGATTTTCCCTGGAAAACATATTTTTAACATTCACAACCGAAAGGATACTTTTACGGTGGAGGGAGTCAATGCTGATTTACGGCATTCTATTCCCACGCTGGCGCGTCGCGGCAGATGTTTCCCTCGGAAACTGGAGAATCTTCAGGCGGTTCTTGCCGTCTTTGTTTAGGCCGATAATCGCTTCGGCAGCCAGAAAATGCTATTCCGCTCCCTGCATCATTCCTCCTCTGTTCCTTTCTCTCTCTTTGATTTCTTTTAATTTTTCTTTTGGACACTCCCTATTTTAGCAAACCCTTGCGGCGTAAGGTCTTTGAATGCTATAATCAACCCCTCTGATATTGCGGATTAGCGAGGTTTTGGTTATGCGGGTATACTTCGCGCCTTTGGATGGCGTTACCGACGCGCTGTTTCGACGGGTGCATTTTCAAACTTTTTCCGGTGTGGATAAATACTTTATTCCTTTTGTCAGTCCATCCCAGTCCATGTCCTTTACCGTTCGGGAAAACACGGAGCTTTCAACCCGGGCAAACGCGGGCGTACCGGTTGTGCCGCAGGTGCTGGCCCGGGACGCGGATTTAGCGGTAGCCATGACCCGCTTTTTGCGAGACGCGGGGTATGGAGAGGTAAACCTGAACCTGGGCTGCCCGTCTGGTACGGTCACAGGCAAGGGCAAAGGCGCGGCGATGCTGCGCAATCTGGAGGAACTGCGACGCTTTTTAGACCGGGTGTATGCAAACGCCGCACTGCCGGTATCCATCAAAACCCGCATTGGGTTTGATACGGATGAAAACTGGCCCAGGCTGCTGGAACTGTACCGGCAATACCCCGTTCACGAGCTGATTGTGCATCCCCGCACCCGTGCCCAGGCCTATACGGGAGAGGCAAGGCGGGAGGTGTGCGCGGAAGCGGGCAGGCTGCCGTCCATTTCCTTTGTGTATAACGGCGACCTGTTTACGGCGGAGGATTGCCGGGCTTTGCAAAGGGAATATCCGGGCGTGACGGCGGTGATGCTGGGCCGTGGCCTGGCCGCCAATCCGGCGCTGGCCCGGGAAATCGCCGGAGGCCCCGGCATTACCCTGGAGGAATTGCGCCTGTTCCACGACCGGCTCTATCGGGCCTATGCGCAAAGCTGGCCGGAAACGGCGGCGGTGGGGCGCATGCACCTGATGATGCAGTACCTGTCCCACTGCTTTCAGGACCCGGAAAAGCCCCGCAAAGCCATTCGCAGGGCCACCCGCATTGACGAATACGACCGCGCCGTCAGCGGCCTGTTTGACGGCTGCGCTCTAAAGGCATGCCCGGCCTACCAGCCGGGACCCAGAGGATAAAACGTTTTTTTCACAAAATCCGTTTACAAAACCCTTTTTGCGTGATACAATAAACCATGTGCGCTTGCGCACGCAGGATGAACCGTGCCCGCAGCTTGCTGAAAGCCAACGGCAGGCTATGAGCGCGGCGATTACCAGGAGGCGGCGCGGCCGTTTCCGCGAATAAAGGAGGCAACCCCCATGGAAAAGTCCGAGATCATCAAGACCTATGCCCGTCACGAAGGTGACACCGGTTCCCCCGAAGTGCAGATCGCTCTGCTGACTGAGCGCATCAACCACCTGAACGAGCACCTGAAGCTCAACAAGAAGGATCACCACAGCCGTCGCGGCTTGCTGCTGATGGTTGGTAAGCGCCGTGGTCTGCTGGATTATCTGAAAAAGACCGATATCGAAAGCTATCGTACCTTGATCGCTCAGTTGGGTCTGCGCAAGTAAGGTTTCACGCAGCCGCGCCTTGGCGGGGCAAATCCCCCAGGCGCGGCTGTTTTGCGGAAACCGAAGCAAATTCTGGAAGTGCGCGGCATGGGCCGCGCAAGTGTGGTATGCGTCGCGGCATGGGCCGTGGTGGCAGGAGAAGGAGAAGGAAATGGATTACAGAGTATTTTCTACGGAACTGGCGGGCCGCCCGCTATCGATTGAGTTTGGCAAGTACGCCCAGCAGGCGAACGGCTCCGCCTTCGTCCGCTATGGCGACACCGTGGTCATGGTAAACGTGACCATGAGCGAGAAGGCCCGCGAAGGTGTGGACTTCTTCCCCCTGAGCGTTGATTTTGAAGAAAAGCAATATTCCGTTGGCAAGATTCCCGGCGGATTTATCAAGCGCGAAGGCCGCCCCACCGAAAAGGCGACCCTGACCTGCCGCCTGATCGACCGTCCGCTGCGCCCCCTGTTTCCCAAGGGCATGCGCAACGATGTACAGGTGGTGGCTACCTGCCTGAGCGTGGATAAGGACATTCCCCCGGAAATTCCCGCTATGCTGGGTTCCTCCGCGGCCCTCAGCGTCAGCGATATTCCCTGGGGAGGCCCCACCGGTACGGTGGTGGTGGGCTGCGTGGACGGCGAACTGGTTATTTGCCCCAACGCCGAGCAGCGGGAAAAGAGCACCCTGCACCTGACTGTCAGCGGCACCAAGGACGCCGTGCTGATGGTGGAGGCGGGCGCGAAGGAAGTGTCCGAGGAACTGATGCTCAAGGCCATTCTGTTTGGTCATGAGGAAATCAAAAAGCTGGTTGCTTTCATTGAAAACATTCAGCAGGAAATCGGCAAGGAAAAGGCTGCCGTGGACCTGGTTACCACTGGCGACGACGTAAAGGCCGCCGTGCGCGAATATGCCTACGACAAGTGCCAGTGGGTGTTTGAGGCCTATGACCGCCACGAGCGCCAGGAGCGCGAGGCCCAGGTAAAGGCCGAGTGCGAGGAGCATTTTGCCGAGCAGTTTGAAGGCCGTCTGTCCGAGGTGGCCGACGCGCTGTATTACCTGAATAAGGAAATCATGCGCAAAAAGATTCTGGAAAAGGGCATCCGTCCCGATGGCCGCGGCCTGACCGACGTGCGCCCCATCTGGTGCGAAGTGGGCATCCTGCCCCGCACCCACGGCAGCGCCATCTTCACCCGCGGCGAAACCCAGGCCCTGACGGTGACCACCCTGGGCTCCATGAGCGATGTGCAGATTCTGGACGGCCTGGGCACCGAGGACAGCAAGCGCTATATTCACCATTACAACATGCCCCCCTATGCCACGGGCGAGGCGGGCCGCATGAAGAGCCCCGGCCGCCGTGAGATCGGCCACGGCGCTCTGGCGGAGCGCGCTTTGGAGCCTGTGATTCCCGGTGAGGACGAGTTCCCCTACGCGCTGCGTCTGGTGAGCGAAATCCTGTCCTCCAACGGCTCCAGCTCCATGGCTTCCGTATGCGGCAGCACCCTGTCCCTGATGGACGCGGGCGTGCCCATCAAGCGTCCGGTGGCCGGTGTGGCCATGGGCCTGATTAAGGACGCGGAAAGCGGCAATGTGGCCGTGCTGACCGATATTCAGGGCCTTGAGGACTTCCTGGGCGATATGGACTTTAAGGTGGCCGGTACGGTGAAGGGCATTACCGCCATCCAGATGGATATTAAGATTGCCGGTATTGACCGCGCCATTCTGGAGCGGGCCCTGAATCAGGCGCTGGCGGGCCGTCTGCATATCCTGAAGATTATGCTGGATACTCTGGGCCAGCCCCGCGATCATCTGAGCAAGTACGCGCCCAAGATCATCCGCTTTACCATCAACCCGGAGAAGATTCGCGAGGTCATTGGACCCGGCGGAAAGATGATCAACAAGATTATTGCCGAAACCGGCGTAAAGATTGATATTGAGGACGATGGCCGCGTGTACATCGCCACCCCCGACGAGGCGGCCGCCAATAAGGCCCGCCGGATTATCGAGGGCATCGCCAAGGATATTGAGGTGGGCGATGTATATTTGGGCAAAGTGGTGCGCATCATGAACTTTGGCGCCTTTATCGAGCTGACTCCCGGTAAGGACGGCATGCTGCACATTTCCAAGATGGCCGACCACCGCGTGGAAAAGGTGGAGGACGTGATGAACATTGGCGACGAGGTAGAGGTCAAGGTAAACGAGATCGACTCTCAGGGCCGTGTGAACCTGATTCGCAACGATATTACCTATTCTGCGAACGACAGCGCCCCCCGCAACGGCGGTGAGCGCCGCCGGCCTCCCCGCCGTGACGGACGCCCCTCCGGCGGAAGCGACCGCACCTGACCGATAAACCAGAAAGCCGCCCAATGCAGCCCATGCATGGGGCGGCTTTTGGCCTTTTTGTGGCCGGAAAGGATTTAAATGTTTGATCAGATAACGTTGCCGGGCGGCCTGCGCGTTGTGGGTGAGCGCATCGACCATGTGCGCAGCTGCACCGTGGGCGTATGGGTAAAGGTGGGCAGCATGAACGAGCAGCCCCAGGAAAACGGTATCAGCCATTTCATTGAGCATATGGTGTTCAAGGGCACACAAAACCGCACGGCCCGGGACATTGCCGAGGAAATGGACATGGTGGGCGGTCAGCTGAACGCCTTTACCAGCAAGGAATGCACCTGCTACTATGCCAAGGTGACGGATGATGAACTGCGCCTGGCGGTGGATATTTTATCCGACCTGGCCCTGCGGCCTACCTTTGATGAAAAGGAACTGAATAAGGAGCGGGGCGTGGTGCTGGAGGAAATCGCCATGGTGGAGGACACGCCGGACGACCTGGTGCATGAACTGCTGGCGGACGTGCAGTATTCCGGCTCGCTGCGCTATCCCATTTTGGGACCAGGCGAGCAGATTCGCCGCTATACCCGGGACGATTTGCTGCGCTACTGGGCGCGGCACTATGTGGCGGAAAACATGGTGGTAGCCATTGCCGGGCATTATGACTGGGACGCTTTTCTGGATATGGTGAAGGAATACTTCCGGGATTTTCCCAACGCCAAAAGCGAGGACGCGCCCTTCGTGGCCCAGCGCTTTGTCAGCGGCCGGGGCTTCCGTGATAAGGATACCGAGCAGCTGCACATTTGCCTGGGCTTTCCCGGTGTGGAAAGCGACGATGACGCTCAGTACCCGTTAAGCGTGTTTTCCAACGCGCTGGGCGGAGGCATGTCCAGCCGGCTGTTCCAGCGTATCCGGGAAGAACTGGGCATGGCCTATACCGTATACAGCTACGCCAGCAGCTATAAGGGCGTGGGTTCCTTTAACCTGTACGCGGGCACTACGCCGGAAAACGGCGAAGTGGTGATTCGGGAAATGCAGGAGCAAAACGCCCTGTTCCTGAAAAACGGCGTAACGGAAAAGGAATTTCGCAGCGCCAAGGCACAGCTGCGGGGCGGCTTTATGCTGGGACTGGAAAGCTCCAGCGGCCGCATGCAAAGCCTGGGACGCAGTTTGCTGCTGTACAACCGCCTGCGCACGCCGGAGGAAACGCTGGCCAAAATCGACGCGGTTACCATGGACAGCATGATGGATTTGGCCCGGCGTATTTTGTCCGCGAAGCCCAGCGCGGCTGTGGTGGGACGGGACGCGGGCAGGTTTTTGGAATGCGTTCGTCCGTAGGCCCATGGCAGGCGGCAGCCGTTCTGCCCGATGGCTATGTGCAGCGGGACAGGATTGATCTGGCGCAGAAAAAGCAGATGAAGGCGGTGCTGTGGCTGTCCCTTGCCATGATTGTGCCGTGGCTTGCCCTGGGCATAGGGCTTTCGCCGGTACTGACCGCGAGACAGCTGATCCAGGATCCTTTGCTGCACGCGCTGGCTGTGCTGCTGGGCGTTGTGGTGTATATTCCGGGGCATGAGGCGGTTCACGGTGTGCTGATGTGGTGCATCAGCCATGTACGGCCCCGCTTCGGGCTGACGCTGATGTACGCCTATGCGGGCAGCGATGTGTATTTTGCCAAAAAGGCGTATTTGTGCATTGCTTTGGCCCCGCTGCTTGTATGGGGAATTGGGCTGACGGCTCTGGCGCGGCTGCTGCCGGTAAGCTGGTTTTGGCCGGTATGGCTGGTGCAGCTGATGAACATGACTGGCGCGGCCGGCGACCTGTATGTGGCCTGGCGTGTCGGGCGCATGCCGGAAACGGTTCTGGTGCAGGATACGGGCGTGGCGATGACTGTATATGGATACCAGGCTGGATGAATTTGCAAGCGGTTTTTCACCTCCCTGTGGGTATGCTACCCCACAAGGGAGGTTTTTGCATGAAAAAAACGCGGAAAGCGCTGCTGGTTTGCCTGGCGGGCCTGATGCTGTGCGCCTGCGCGTCCAGCGCCGAAACCCAGCCGTCCCCGCAGCCTGCAAAAGTCCGTTTGGACGGCATGAAGCGGAACGCGCAGGGCGTGCCGGTTTTGCAGGTGTATGTGGTGCAGGATGAAAAGACGGAAAGCATGGACGTGGAAACCTATGTGCAGGGCGTGCTGGCCGGGGAAATGAAGAACGACTGGCCCATGGAAGCCCTGAAGGCGCAGGCCATTCTGGCCCGTACCTTTGTGCTGAAGTTTGTGCAGGAAAAGGAAAGCCGCTACCCGGACGCGCAAATCTCCACCGATATTGAGGAGGCGCAGGCTTATGACGCAAGCGCGGTAAACGACCGGATCCGGCAGGCGGTGAAGGATACGGAAGGAATGGTGCTGTACGCTCACGATCAGCTGCCCTACGCGTGGTTCCATGCCCACAGCGGCGGCATGACGGAATTGGCGAAGGCCGGACTGGGCTGGGAAAAAGAAGAACCTACCTATACAACCGTAGCCCAGGGCAACGAGCCGGAAACGGCGGAGGACGCCCAGGCGCTTCAGGACGCCCAAAGCTGGCAGGCCAGCTTTTCCGTGCAGGAATTTCAGGCCGCCTGCGCCAAGCAGGGGGTGGAAACGCCTGTAAGCGAGATTTCCATTGAAAAACGGGGCGACAGCGGACGGGCGGTGACCCTGCTGGTAAACGACCACCCGGTGCAGGCGGCCGAATTGCGGCTGGCGCTGGGCAGCACCAAAATGCGCAGCACCCTGCTGACCAGCCTGCGGCTGGAGGACGGTCAGGTCTATATGGCTGGCAAGGGCTATGGGCATGGCGTGGGCATGAGCCAGTGGGGGGCTTACGGCATGGCCATGCAGGGCAAACAGGCCCAGGAAATTGTGATGCACTATTTTCGCCAGGTATCCATCCAGAAGGCCTGGTAAAATTTTTGGGAAACCCTCCATTGGGGGTTGACAACCGGCTGGACGCGCAATATACTATAGGCCATGGCAAGGGTGCCAGAAAGGACGAAAGTCCTGTGTTACCCTTGCCTTTTTCAATTTCATATTCATCGCGTTGAGGAAGAAAAGTATCCCGGCAGCCGTGCCCACAGAGAGCGAACGCAAGCTGAAAATTTCGCGGACGGCCCGGGGGAAAGAACCCTTCTGAGTCCAAACCCAAAGCGCAAGCCGGTAGGGGAGGCGGATGGACCGCACGTTACAGCGGCCGGGGCTTGCTGGAGCCCGCATAAGAAGCAAATCAGGTGGCACCACGGAGAGCGGCCTTCGTCCTGAAAAAAGGACGGTTGCCGCGTAAAAATACGGAGGTGCTTTTTTCTATGTGTTCCATTATGGGGATTGAAACAACGGCGATTTCGGAAACGAAAGTGCGCGCATGCTTTGACAGGACCCTGTCCCGGGGACCGGACATGAGCCGTCTGGTGCGGCTGCCATGCGGCTATCTGGGCTTTCACCGGCTGGCGATTATGGGGCTGGAGGAATCCGGCATGCAGCCCTTTCAGCTGGATGGCAGCTATGTGGTCTGCAACGGCGAATTGTACGGCTTCCGCCCGATCAGGGAACGGCTGAAGGAAAAATACGCCTTTGTCAGCGAGTCGGACTGCGAAATTCTGCTGCCCCTGTGGCGGGAATACGGGCTGGAGATGTTTCAGACCCTGGACGCGGAGTTCGCCCTGATTTTGTATGACGCTGAGCGGGGCAGCCTGGTAGCGGCCCGGGACCCCATCGGCATTCGGCCGCTGTACTACGGAAAAACGGCGGATGGCGCCATGGCCTTTGCCAGCGAGCCTCAAAACCTGCTGGATTTGTGCGATACAATTTTGCCTTTTCCACCGGGCTGCTACTGGGCGGACGGCCATTTTACCCGCTACGCCGACCCGGCCCATGCAGACCAGTTTATCATGCGGGATGAAGATACGGTATGCAGGGGATTGCATGATTTGCTGATTGCCGGGGTGGAAAAACGGCTGGACGCGGACGCGCCGGTTGGCTTTTTGCTGAGCGGCGGTCTGGATAGCTCGCTGGTATGCGCCATTGCCGCCCGAAAATTGAAAAAGCCCATTCGCACTTTTTCCATCGGTATGGATCAGGACGCTATCGACCTGAAATATGCCCGTCAGGTGGCGGAATTTATCGGCAGCGACCATACCGAGGTGATCATTTCTGAAAAGAATGTGCTGGAAGCGCTGGAGCCTGTGGTCAGGCTGCTGGCGACCTATGATATTACCACCATCCGTGCCAGCATCGGCATGTATCTGGTTTGCGAATACATCCACGAGCATACGGATATTCGCGTATTGCTGACCGGCGAAATTTCGGACGAGCTGTTCGGGTATAAGTATACGGATTTCGCCCCGGACGCGGCGGCTTTTCAGCAGGAGGCGGAAAAGCGGGTGCGGGAGCTGCACATGTACGACGTGCTGCGGGCTGACCGCTGCATATCCGTCAATTCGCTGGAGGCCCGGGTACCCTTTGGCGATTTGGCCTTTGTGCGCTACGCCATGTCCATTGACCCTGTGCTGAAAATGAACCGGCATCACATGGGCAAATACCTGCTGCGCCATGCCTTTGAAAAGGACCATCTGCTGCCGGACGGTATTTTGTGGCGGCAGAAGGCGGCCTTCAGCGACGCGGTAGGCCATTCCATGGTGGACGATCTGAAGGTCTATGCGGAAACCCGCTATACGGACGAAGCGTTCCGCACCGGCTGCGCCCGCTATGACTTTGCCCGACCCTTTACAAAGGAAAGCCTGCTGTACCGGGATTTGTTTGAAAAATACTATTCCGGCCA
The DNA here is from genome assembly GCA_934621505.1 of uncultured Clostridia bacterium. Lineage (GTDB taxonomy): Bacteria > Bacillota > Clostridia > Christensenellales > Aristaeellaceae > Limiplasma. Next base: position 7,359 of record CAKTUU010000029.1, on the reverse strand, counting down.
GGCGGCCATGATCAAAGACTTTTGGATGCCAAACCGCAGCTGGCCCGGCTGCGATGTGGACGACCCTTCCGCCCGGGTGCTGAAAAACTACGGAGACAGCGGCAAATAGAAAAAGCGCCATCCCCGGCAGGCCGTTTTTGAGAAGCGGCCTGCCGGAGATGGCTGTTCATTTGCAAGACCAAAAGATCGTCCGTCAGGGGCGCAATCCCATGCCGCCCTCCAGGGTGATGGTTTCGCCGCTCATGTACTTGAAATCGGGAGAGGCAAGCTGGACGCATACACGGCCGATTTCCTTTTCGGAGTCGCCAAAGTGGCCCATGGGAGGCATTTTTACATTGGCCTTGAAAGCGTCGGGATAGGCCTTTTCAAACTTCTCCAGCTGGGCGGTCCAGGCCAGGGGACAAACCACATTGACGTTAATGCCGTCCGGGCCCCATTCGGTAGCGGCTACGCGGCTGAGTCCGCGAATACCCTCCTTGGCGGCGGCATAGGCGCACTGGCCATAGTTGCCAAACAGGCCCGCGCCGGAGGCGAAGTTGATGACGGTGCCCTTTGTTTCCTTCAAATAGGGATAGCAGGCCTTCATGTAATAGAAGGAGGCATACAGGCCGGAATAGACGGCCAGATCAAACTGCTCGGTGGTGTGATTGGCCAGAGGAACGCCGGAGGCGGAAGCCTGCGCATTGTTAATCAGCACGTCAATGCGGCCGAAGGCGTCCATGGCGGCCTTGGCGACCTGGCTGGCGATGGCTTCATTGTCCGCCCCTGCGGAAATGTCCGCCTGAACGGGCAGCACCTTGACGTTGTAGAGCCGTTCCAGTTCTTCCTTAGCATCGTTCAGCTTTTGCACGTTGCGGCCGGTGATTACCAGATTAGCCCCTTCTTTGGCGTAGGCCGTGGCGATGCCGTAGCCGATGGAGCCGCAACCGCCATTTTCCAATACGGCGCGTCCGCCGCCGGTGAGGATAACCGTTTTTCCAGTTAAAAAGCCCATAGGATTTCCTCTTTGTAGTCGATAATTTATGTATCAATTATATGATTATCGATTGAATTTTTCAATAGGCTATGAAAAAAACATACAAAAAACCCAGTCAGAAGTTATACTTCTGACTGGGCAGAATTTAAAAGCCGCCTGGGCAGCCGGGCCGCTCAGGCCCCTGGCTGCCGGACACATACCGCGCCTGAAAACGCTGGTTAACCTGGTACAGTTCCAGCTTTCCGTCAATGTAATCCTGATACATTTCCACAATGCCGACAGCGCAGCCATCGCAGCTTACGTCAATATTGCCAAGGGATTCGGCGATGATCTGTTCCCGCTGCTCCCGGGTAGTGTCCTTAATGAGAATGCTGGACATAAAGGGCCTCCTTAAGCGTCCGAACGGGCGAAGGCGTTGGTCATCTGGCAGCTGGCGGAATGCAGCACGTTGGATAGCAATTCGTCCGTCAGGGCGCGGGTCAGGTCGGCCAGCTGCTGGTTGCAATCCGCCAGATAGGCCTGCGCATTCTTCGCCGGGTGGGCCACATAGGCCTGGTCAAACTTTTTCAGCAGGGCATGGGCCTGGGTGGGCAGCTTCAGCTGGTAACGCTCCACATGGGCGATGCACTCCGGATAATGCGCGTCCGCCAGGGCGGCGACCAGACGGCTGGCCCAGTAGAAGCTGTCGGTGGTTACCTTGCCGTCAGTGGCGGCCAGATAAGCGGGGGTGGTTTCCACATTGGCATAGAAGGGCGCGGCGGCGTTAAAGGCGTTGGAGGCCACGGCAATCCATTCAATGCCCATCAATTCTCTGGGCATGTAGGGGCGAAGCTGGGTAATGGCCACAAAATTGTTGCGGTTAATGCCGATGGGCCGGTACATGCCCCGCCTGGACGGGTCGCCGTGACGGGCGTAGGGGTTGTACTCCGTGCCCTGATAGTAGGAGGACAGCACATACTTAACGTCCTCCACGGTGATTTTGCGCTCCGGCACCATGCACCAGGGCAGGTTGTCCGATTCGGGAGTGTAATCGGCATGAGGGCCGTCCCAGTCGCAGGTGGTGGGGTTCAAATACCGCAGCATAAACCAGGCCCGGGGCGTGTTGTAGCAGTGGTCCGCGTCGCTGCGGCTGCCAAAGGCGCCGCGGGCGTCAAAGCAGGTCTGGTTCATGGGGTCCACAGCGTCCATGCTCAGGTCCAGGTGGTTTTCCTTGACAAAATGCAAAAGATCCGGGTGGCACAGATGGTCGCGGCCTTCACCGTAAGCGTCCACAAAATCAAAGGTATCGATGCCCTGCTGATTGGGGCCTACCACATAAGCGTCGTCCGGCACACGGCGGGCCATCCAGTGGTGGCCGCCGATGGATTCAAACCACCAGATTTCGTTCACGTCCTGAAAGCCGATGCCGTTCATTTCGTAGGTGCCGTACTGATCCAGCAGCTGGCCAAGGCGCATAACGCCCTCCCGGGCCGTATGAATGTAGGGCAGCACAATGGTGAGCATATCCTCCTCGCCAATGCCGCCGGGAACCAGCGGATCGGCCCCCAGCACCCGGGGGTTGGAGGTGATGGTCTCCGTCTCGCTCATGGCCACGCTGGCCTCGTTGATGCCCGCCTCGCCCCAGACGCCTTCGCCGTCAACGGCGTTGGGCATGGCGGTGTAGCGCATGGGGTTGTCCGGCAGGTCAATCTGTACCTTGGAAAGAACGCTCTGGTAATGCCGGGGCTGATCCTCGGGCTTTACCACCACAAACTTTTTGGGCATAAAACGGCCCGGGCCGCAATCCTCGTTGCGGGCCATCAGGGTGGAACCGTCGTAGCTGGCGTTTTTACCGACCAGAATCGTTGTGCAGGGCATAAGATTTTCCTCCTTTTAATCGCAATGATAGCGGGGTTTGCCCACGCTTTTTTGTCCGTATTCAACAGCCTGCGATGGGCATAGACAGATGCAGGCCATGCAGTGGGTACAGTGGGAGCCCCATACGGGTTTTCCGTTTTGAAGCTGAATATTGTTCAGCGGGCACAGCCGGGCGCATTGACCGCAGCCGGTGCAGCGGCCGTCCGCACGAAAGGCCCTGGCCTTTACCGCAAACCGGTAAAACAGGGGATTGGCGATGCAGCTCATCAGCCGGTCGTAGCCATTGCATCGGGGCCGGGGAAAGTCCTGTCCGGCCGACAGGTATTGAATGACCCGGTCAATCGCCGGCTGCGCTTTTTCAATGATTTGCCGCGCCTTGGCCTGATCCGGCACGGGAAACATGGCTACATAGTTTTCCGGCATGACCACCTGCCCCACGCCATGGTAGCGCAGCCCCTTCTGGTCGCACAGGCGGCGCAGGTATTGATCCGCGTTGCCAATTTCCGACCCGCAGTCCATCACAAACCAGCAGTCTTTGCCGCCGGTAAACGGAACCCGGCGAATCCAGTCCTCCATCACCCGTGGAATGCGCCAGGCATAGGTGGGGGATACAAAAATCAGCCGTTCCTTTTCGGAAATGGGACTGAAATCCTGTCGTTTGATCCGGTCGTTCAGGTTGACGAGCGTTTCATCAAGGTGTTCCGCGATTTTGCGGGCAATAAAGCGGCTGTTGCCTGTGCCGCTGAAATATAAAACCATATGCAGCCTCCTTCCCCCTGTGTATTATAGTGCAAAACCCGGCTGGACACAAGACGGGCTTGTATTTCGGCCTCATGACGGGTATACTGAAGCGGGATGAACAAGGTTGTTTTTTTCTGAAATACAAAGCGGAAACAGGACAGGAGGTTTGTGTATGTGTACTGCCGCCGGATATCTGACCCATGATTTTTATTTTGGCCGCAATTTGGATTATGAGCATGGCTATGGCGAAACCGTGGCCATAACGCCCCGCCGCTACGGCTTTGCCCTTAGAAACGGCGAAAAGCTGCAAACCCACTATGCCATGATCGGCATGGCGCTGGTGCAGGACGGCTATCCCCTGTACTATGACGGAGTGAACGAAAAGGGCCTGTGCATTGCCGGGCTGAATTTTGTGGGCAACGCCGCTTATCAGAAGCCGGTGGAGGGCAAGCAGAACATTGCCCAGTTTGAGCTGATTCCCTGGCTGCTGGGCACCTGCGCCAATTTGGAGGAGGCACGCAAGGCTCTGGAAACCCTGAACCTGGTGGACACGCCCTTTATGGAGGGCATGCCGCTGGCTCAGCTGCATTGGCTGATTGCCGACCGCGGCGGCAGCCTGGTATTGGAGGCCATGGCGGATGGCCTGCATGTGTATGAGAACCCGGTGGGCGTGCTGACCAACAACCCGCCCTTTCCCCAGCAGCTGTTTCAGCTGAACAACTATGCCCAGCTTTCGCCAAAAGCGCCCCAGAACCGCTTCGCGCCGGGGCTGAGGCTGCAAACCTACAGCCGGGGCATGGGCGGCCTGGGGCTGCCGGGGGATTTGTCGTCCCAGTCCCGGTTTGTGCGGGCGGCCTTTACCCGCATGAACGCCAGGTCCGCCTCGGACGAATCCGCCAGCGTCAGCCAGTTTTTTCACATTCTCGCGTCTGTGGAGCAGCAGCGGGGCTGCTGCGAAGTGGATGACGGGCAGTACGAAATCACCCTGTATTCCAGCTGCATGAACGCGGATCAGGGCATTTACTACTATACCACCTATGAAAACAGCCAGATTACCGGGGTAAAGCTGCATAACGAGAACCTGGACGGGGACCGGGTGATCAGCTATCCGCTGGTTCAGGGTCAGCAGATTTGCTGGGCGAACCCGCTTTGAAACGGCGGAGGGCAGATGCATGGTTTTGGAAACGGAACGCTTGATCCTGCGGCAACTGACTCCGCAGGATTTTGAGGCGCTGTATCCGGTGCTGGGAGATTCGGACATCAGCCGCCATTATCCCTATACCTTTGATGAAAAGCGGGTGCGGGGCTGGATTGACCGCAATATGCAGCGCTACCGCGTCTTTGGCTTTGGCCTGTGGGCGGTGGTGCTGAAACGGACGGGCCGCCTGATTGGAGACTGCGGACTGAGCATGCGGACCATTAACGGGGTGATCCGCCCGGAAATCGGCTACCATATTGCCAGGGCGTACCAGCGGCAGGGATTTGCCAAGGAAGCCGCCAAGGCTTGCCGGGATTGGGCCTTCGCCAATACCCCCTTTGGCGAAATGGATTCCTGCATGAAACGGGACAACATCGCCTTCCGGGCCACAGCGCGGGCCAATGGCATGCGCTTTGTGGAAGCCTTTACCGACGCGGAGGGAGAAGAAAGCGTTACCTACCGGATGACCCGGCAGGAGTGGCTGCAAAACCGCTAAAAATCACGGATGCAACCGCCGGTTGACAAATTTCCAAGCCGGGTTTCTGGCATGCAACCGGCAAATATCGTATCCTGTCAGCGGCGCAAAGCCGAAGAAGGAAGGAGAAGATGAACCATGATTTTGGCGGATAAAATCATCTCCCTGCGGAAAAAGGCAGGATGGTCCCAGGAGGAGCTGGCCCGGCAGTTGGGCGTGACCCGGCAGTCCGTATCCAAATGGGAGGGCGCGCAATCCGTGCCCGATCTGGACAAGGTGCTGCAAATGAGCCGCCTGTTTGGCGTATCCACCGATTATTTGCTGAAGGACGACGCGGGGGAGGAACAGCCCGCCGCAGCGGCGGAGGATGAATCGCCCCTGCGCCAGGTAACCATGGAGCAGGCGTCCCAATACCTGGTCCTGCGGCAGGAAGCCGCGCCCAAACTGGCCCTGGCTACCTTTTTGTGCGTGCTGTCGCCCATTCCCCTGATTGCGCTGGCGGGCTTAAGCGATATGGGCCGCCTGAGGGAAAACGCGGCGGCGGGGCTGGGACTGTGCGTCATGATAGGCTTGGTGGCCGTGGCGGTCGTCCTGTTTTTGAACTGCGCGTCCCAAAGCAAAGCGTATGAATTTATGACAAAGGAACCCTTTGAAACGGCGTATGGGGTAGAGGGAATGGTTCGCCAGCGGATGCGGGACAGTCAGAAAAGCTATAACCGCCTGAATGCCATAGGCGTTGTGCTGTGCATTCTGTCCATCCTGCCCCTGTTTGCCTCCCTGTGCTTTTCAACGTCGGACATCGTCTACCTTGCGGCGGTGTGCCTGTTGCTGCTGGCGGCAGGCGTGGCCTGCATTTTCTTTGTCTATGGAGGCGTGTATCATAGTGCCCTGGAAAAGCTGCTGGAGGAGGGGGAATTTACCCGTACCCGCAAGGCGAAAAGCGGCCTGTTCAGCGCGATTACCGCCTGCTACTGGATGGTGGTGACGGCGGTTTTTCTGATTTACACCTTTGGGCCCCAGGGCAACGGCAATCCCCGCTACAGCTGGGTGGTTTGGGCTGTGGGAGGCGTTTTGTACGGCGGCCTGGCGGCCATTTTGTCTGCCATTGGCCGAAAATAACGTTTTTTGGCATGAAATGAAATTTGTCTATTGGAAAGCAGAACAAAATACGCTATGATAAAGCCAGAGTGGAAAAGCTCCGGCTTTTGGCGTACTTTGAATTTGGAAAAGAGGGTTTGTATGGTTCTGCTGTATATTGACCGGGTGTTGATTCCCGCGGCGGTTGTTCCCGCGCTGATTCTGCTGTTTAAAATTTACGAGGCGGACCGCCAGGAAAAGGAGCCGCCCCGGCTGCTGTGGTCTTTGGTTTTAAACGGCATTCTGGCTACGGCCATTGCCATTGTGCTGGAGCGGCTGGGGCTGTGGCTGCTGGGCAGCGCAGTGCCGCAAAACAGCCTGACCTACCGGCTTGTGGAATACTTTGTGATTGTGGCCCTGGCAGAGGAGGGCGGCAAGTATTACCTGCTGAATCGCCGCACCTGGTATGACCCCAATTTCAATTTTACCTTTGACGGCGTGGTATACGCCGCGTTTGTATCCCTGGGCTTTGCCCTGTGGGAAAACATCAGCTATGTGATGATGTACGGGCTGGATGTGGCGGTGCTGCGCGCGGTAACGGCCATTCCCGGCCATGCCTGCTTTGGGGTATTCATGGGCGCGTTTTACGGCGCGGCCAAAAAATATGAGGGACTGTGCCGGCAGGGCAGATGCAGGCTGTACCGCTGCCTGACTCTGGTATGCCCGGCCCTTTTGCACGGCTGCTACGATTTTACCGCGTCCATGGAAAGCCAGTCCTCCGGCTGGATTTTTGTGGCCTATATTGCGGTGCTGTTTACCGCTGCTTTTCTAATGGTCAAGCGCTTGTCTCAAAACGACCAGCCTATTCCCGGCAGCGTTTACTTTGGATGACAAAGTTTTTTTCAGGCGGCGGCTTAACGGCTGCCGCCTGAAATTTTTTATTTGTTTTTTCAAAAAATGTTGAGATATAATACATAGGTAACACAAAAGGAAAGAAAAAAGAGAACTCAAGTGGTAAGATAGCAGTACCAACAA
>CAKTUU010000028.1 GCA_934621505.1 uncultured Clostridia bacterium | reverse complement strand
ACAATGGCTCGTTTTTTCTACCGAGCCTGCTAACTTTTTCGCGCCCTTTTGCCTCACTTACATTTTAGCGAATACAGAAAAAACTTTGGGATGCCGCCGGAGACACTGTTTCAAGTAATGGATTCTGATATTCTTCGTATAGCCTTCAATTGTAGCCTTCAAATGATCCGAACTATAATGGACCTATTCTCTTTCCTCATGGTGAGAGCGGCGGTTCACATCATTGGTTCAAAAAGCTCTCGGCGGTTCAAAAATCCCAAAAATGAACCACCCGTCCGTCATCTCGGCAAGGGGCCACATGGTATCACTATATCCGTATAGATACATCTTATCACCGCTGTGGTGATACCGAAAAAATTCCTCATGCAAATGAGGAATTTTTTTGCCCATTTTGGGTTCATTACATCAAAAAAATGTTTTTTCATCAGCTTTATGGTGACTTTAGGAAGAAAAAACTGGACATTTTATGTATTGCTGAAAAACCAACGGGCCTACCAATGGATGCTGTCCAAAACCCATTGTCCGCCGCTGGCCTGGGCTGTTGCCGCGGCCGCGGCGGGCCTGGGTGCTGTGCGGCGGCAGCGCTTGAACCGGCAGGAGCTGGATCAGGCCCTACAAGCGCCTCTTTTCCCCGCTCCGGCCAGCGACTGGTCCGCTCCGCCCCTGCCCGAGCCAACCGACGTAATGGCGTCCGTCATCCTTCCCGCCTATAACTGCGCCCCCTACCTGCGTCCCTGTCTGGACAGCGTATTTGCCCAGCAGGTGGACTTCAAGGTGCAGATCATCGCCGTGGACGACGGCTCCACCGATGAAACGCCCCGGATTTTAAGCGTCTATCGCCGGGAAAACTACGAATTTTTTACCCTGACGGACGACGGCAGCGCGGCACGGGCCCGCAACGCCGGTTTGCTGCGGGCCACCGGCAAATACATCCTGTTTGTGGACGCTGACGACGTGCTGCTGCCCGGCGCGCTGCAAGCGCTGGTAGACGCGGCGGAAGCACACCATGCGGATGTGGTGCAGGGCGGCTGGCGGTATCTGGACCTTCAGGGCCAGCCCGGGCTTACCCAGGCTTATCCCGCCATGGAGTACCGGGACAGGCGCCGCCTGTCCGCTCTGGACCTGCCGGGAACCCCCTGGGCCAAGCTGTACCGCCGTTCGCTTTTTCAGCAGATTCGTTTCCCGGCCAACTATACCTGCTTTGAGGACGCAATCATCCATTTTCTGGTTTTCCCGTCGGCGCAGCGCATTTTGAGCATTCCCCAGGTGGTATACGGCTGGCGCAGAACGCCCGGCGGGATAACGGCCACTTCCCAAGGCGATGCTCGGGCGGCGCAGGCTTACTGGATCGCTCAGGACATGACCGTCCGCTACGACCAGCTGTCCCTGCCCCGGGACGCTCTGTTTGCCTGCAACCTGATTTTGCAGCTGTGCAATTTTTGCTATGTGTGCGTAGCCTCCTGGCCGGAGGATCAAAAACGGGCCCTGTTTGCCCACTGCGTCCGCCTATACCGGCAAAACCGGCCCTCATCGGACCGCCTGCCCTTGCCGCCACGCTGGGCCGCCGGGCGCTGGAAACGGTGGATTACGGGCTTTGGCAGGTGCAGGGAAAGCTGTATCAACTGATCGCTTAGTGCAGAAAGGGGAGAATGGCTCCTTTGCGTGAGCTTTCAAGCATTCTTCAAAAGCAGGATTATGGGCACAGGGACGCTCAGGCAAACGGCCGGCCATCCCGCTGGCTGGAGGCCGCGGGGCTTTTGCTGTTTACTCTGGCGGGTCTGGGCGAACGCAAGGCCTTTAACAGCACCTTTGGCGCGCTGCCCAAGGCCATTACCCTGGGGGTTGTGGTTCTGGCGCTGCTTTGCCTGCTACTGCGGGCCGATACCGGGCGGCTGCAAAGCCTGCGCCCGCCGGCTCGCGTCTATCTGGCGTATCTGCTGGGGCTGCTGATGATTTCCCTGTAGATTTGGCTCTACCGCTTTACTGAGCTTTCCTCCATCAGCCGCGGCGCGCAAAAGCTGCTGTTTCAGCTGGTGGCCACTTTGGTGGCCCTCAGCGCCGCCTATCTGTATGGCAGGCGGGCCATCGACGTATTTGTGTGCGGCATCTGCGCCGCAAACGCCCTGATTATGCTGATGGAGGTTCCCGCCTTTGGCGTGGGTCCAGGCCTGAAATCGCTGCTGGACAACCTGCTTTCTCTGGGCGGCAACACCTATGGCTACGCCGCCCCCAGCTGGAAATTCACGAAATTACCTTTTTATACGCCCTGTTTATTGTGTATTACGTCTTTTACGCGGACCGGCGTACCCCTCGCCAGCGCCGCCGCAACAGGGTTTTGATCTGCCTGTCCATGCTGTTTTTTCTATCAGGCATGAAGCGTATCATGCTGCCCGCTCTGGCGGTATCTTTGCTGTATGTATGGCTGGTTCGCAAGCCATCCCATCCGGGCAGGGCGGCCATTGCCACGGGAATTGTCTGGTTTTTGTTCTATCTGTACGTGGTTTACACCGGCCAGCTGGCGGCGCTGCTAAACCGGCTGGGCATCAATACCATGGGCCGGGAATACATCTGGCAGCTGACCCGGTCCTACTATACCCTGTCCCCCACCTATCTGGGGCAGGCTGCTGTACATCGGTCTGCCGGTTTTCTGGTACAAACGCTATGGCGACGAGGCGGCGCTGCGGGCGCAATACGGTTTGCAGGACCGGCTGGTGATCGGCTCCGTGGCCCGGTTTATGCCCCAGAAAAATCACCGGCGCATGCTGCAAATCTTTGCACGATTGCAGGCCATCCAGACTCAAAGCAGTCTGGCGCTGATTGGCGAAGGCCCCCTGATGGAAAGCTGCCGTCAGGAGCCGTGCAAACGGCTGTTTCCCCAATTCGCCACTCACTTTTTTGTGACCCGCCAGCTGTATCGCCGCAGCCTGATTGAAAAAAATCACTGCCGCTTTACCCGGCATCAAATCGGCGAGGACGCTTTGTTTCTGGTGGATTTTTACCGGCGCTCCCCCGAGTGCCTGCTGGGGGTGGACAAGCCGTATTATCACTACCGCTGCAACCTTTCCGATTCCGCTTCCCATATCTTTCAGGCGGAGCGGCTGGAGGACAACTTTTACCTGTCCGACGCCATTGCCGAAACCGTGCGGGAATGGGGCCTGCAGGATTCCCCCGCCCACAGGGGGGCTGTGGAAAACCGCCGCGTGCTGGACCTGCAGCTGGGCATCAAAAATGTGTGCATGAGCCCGCTTGCCTTTCGCCAGCGGGTCGCGTGGCTGCGTAAGGCGCTGAAGCACGCGGGCGTGAAACAGGCCGTTGGCCGCCAGCCTCTGGCCCGGGTATGCAGCCGCAATGACCGAATCAAGCTGGCTTTGCTGAAGCTGCGCTGCAACCGGGCGGTGATTCTGCTGTCCAGTCTGAATAACCGGTGCTGACAAAACAAAGCTCCTTTTTCCACATCAACGTGGAAAAGGAGCCTTGTTTTCAGGTTCCCGTACCAATGGTAATCACCCGTTCCCCGCTGGGGCCATATTTTAAATCCGGCAGCCGGTCCGCAATGGCTTGCAGACAGCTGAGCAGCAAAGGATTAAAACAGCCGCATTCCCCGTTCAGAATCATCTGCACCGCCTGAGCATGACCAAAGGATTTTTTATACACCCGTTTGCTGACCAGCGCGTCGTATACATCCGCCAGAGCCACAATCTGCGCGGAAATGGGAATCTGGTCGCCCTTCAGCCCGTCCGGATAGCCCCGGCCGTCGTAGCGCTCGTGATGCCAGCGGCAAATATCGTGGGCCGTTCGCACCAGCGGCTCGTCCCGGTAATTTTCCATCCGGTCCAGCAGCTCCGCGCCAATAACGGTATGGTTTTTCATCATTTCCATTTCTTCCGCGGTCAGCTTGCCCGGCTTGTTTAAAATTTCCTCGGAAATGGCGATTTTGCCGATATCGTGCAGGGCGGACGCGGTTACGATCCTATCCCGCTGGGCCGCGTCCAGATGATACTGGTCCGTCTGCCGCACCAGCTCGGACAAAATTACCTCCGTCAGCTGCCGCATATGCAGCACATGCAGGCCGCTTTCACCGTTGCGGAACTCCACAATATGGCTCAAAATGCTGATCATCATATTGTCGTTCTTTTCTTTTTCCACAATCTGGTCGGTAATCAGCGAAATCAGCCGGCGCTGCTTGGCGTACAGGTTAATGGTGTTCACCACCCGCCGGTACACAATTTTAGCGTCAAAGGGACGGCTGATATAGTCCGTTGCTCCCATCTCATACGCCCGGCGGATGATGTCGTCCGTATCCGCGCTGGAAATCATGATGACGGGAATATCCTCCAGATACTCCTGGCTGGCCATTTCGGAAAGCACCCCAAAGCCGTCCATCTCATTCATCACAATGTCCAGCAGAATCACGCTGATGCCCGTTTTGTACTTTTGCAAAAGGCGCATGCATTCCCGGCCGTTTTCCGCCTCCAGAATTTCATAATCGCCGCCCAAAATTTCGGCCAGGATGGCCCTGTTCAGCTCCGCGTCGTCCACAATCAGCACCTTTTGCCTGGGCACTTCCTCCTGCTGTTCGGTTTCCTGCTCCATGACAACGATATTCTTATGGTTTTTGGCGCGGTACATCAGCCGGTCGGCCCGCTCCATGGCCCTGCCGCCGCTTTCGCCCCGGGCGATAACGCCGCCGATGGATACGGAAATCTGCATATTGGGAAATTCGGGAATCAGCGCGTCATGCACCTGGCTGCAAATGATTTGCAGCTTTTTTTGAAACACGATCTCGGGCACGTTGGGCATGACGATGACAAACTCATCGCCGCCATAGCGAATGAGCATGTCGGATTTGCGAATGTTCCTTTGCACAATCTGGGCAAAGGTTTCCAGGGCCAGGTCCCCCGCCCGATGCCCAAAAATATCGTTATACAGCTTAAAGTCGTCCAAATCCACCACGGCAACGCCCGCCTCTATCACGGTGTCCTTCAAAACATCCTCGTAATAGCGGCGGTTGAAGGCGCGGTTGGTCACCGGGTCCAGGTACAGCTTATCCCGATAGGGCAGCAGCTTGTTGGCCAGCTTTTCGCTGTCCTCCGGATTGATCAGGGACTCGTCATCCAGCAGCTGCACCAGTTCCAGCACATAGGGCCTGCCGTCCACCTCCAGGTATTTGGCCGTTATCTGGTACACCCGGGAATCGTCAAATCCCAGGCGGGTCTTTTGGGTTTTTTCCTCCAAAGCCTGACATACGGCGCACCTTTCGCAAGGGCGCCGTCTCCAGGGCTGATTCTTCATGGGACAGGGGTCCTTTTCTCCCAGCTGACGGCCAATTTTCATCTGGCGGACAGCGTCCTCGTCCAGCAGACGGGCCAGGGTAAAAAGCTGCTGGCAGGCCTCCAGCTCCGCCTGAAGCTGCTGCATGGTTAACATCCAATCGTTCCTCCCGCCCACCAATCTTTTGGCGGCGTATTTGTTATGACAACTCATCTTACCACTACTGGTGTAAAAAGTCCACAGACCCTTTTACTTTTTTCGTGCTTTCTGCTATAATATGTCTGATTTATGATTAACCAAGGATTGAGGGATACACGGTATGACTCTGGCGGCTTTTTATGAACAGATTGGCGGCGATTATCAAAAAACGGTCGACCGTCTTTACAATGAAGCGATGGTGCGCAAGTTCGTACTCAAATACCGGCAGGACGGCACGTTTGAGGATCTGCGCGCCGCCCACGCGGCCGGTGATTGGGAAACGGCTTTCCGCGCGGCCCATACGCTGAAGGGCATTGCGCTGAACCTGGGCTTTACCCGGTTATTTGCCAGCGCCATGGCTCTGACCGAGGCGCTGCGCGGCAACCGGCCCCTGACGGACGAACCGCTGTATACGGCGGTCGCCAACGAACAGGCGGCCCTGCTTGCGGCCCTTGACCAGCTGGACTCCTGACAGCAAAACCTCCGGTGCGAAACGCGTTTGTTCGCACCGGAGGTTTTTTATTGGGCCGGTTTGTAATAAGCGGCTATGGCTTGAATCAGCAGCTGATCGTCCAAGGGCTTGCTCAAATGCTCGTTCATTCCGGCGGCCCTGCATTGATGGTATCCACATAGGCTGCATCGGTGGTCCTTTGGCAGGCGTCCGTAAACCGCTGGAAGGTTCTGCCGCTTTCCCCGATGGCATGGTGCATATGCCCGTCAATATACCGGAAGCCCCGCACCATCTGAAAGCCGCTGGCGCGCCACAATGGGGAATGCAATCATAGAGCGAATGCCCTGCCAATGAAACCATTTGGCATCCGCCGGCAGGGAATCCTTTTCCATATCCCGCACAATCACCGCCCGGGCGGCTTCCAGCCGCCTGAACCAATCCGGCAGCGCCTGATCCAGATGGGAAATTTGCTGAATCATGGCGCTCATTGCCCGGCTTTTGCGATTCTGGTTCATGTTCGTTTTCGCTCCACCGTTTCATAACTGCCTTGAGGAAGCATACGGGACATCAGCAGCGCCAGCTGCTCCGGCTCCACCGGCTTGGACAGGTGCGCGTTCATACCGCTGGCCAGGGAGCGCTGGATATCCTCGTCAAAGGCATTGGCGCTGACGGCCACAATAACCACGCTGCCGCTGTCCGGCCGTTTCATCTGGCGAATGGCGTGGGTGGCTTCCAGGCCGGTCATCACGGGCATCATTACATCCATAAAAATGATTTGATAGGCGCCAATCGGGGCCTGGCGGAACCGTTTCACAGCCTGCGCGCCGTTATGGACGCAGTCCACCGTACAGCCCATTTCTTCCAAAAACGCGCTCAAAATTTCCATATTCAGGGCGTTATCCTCCGCCACCATCACATGAATCCCGGCAAAATTCTGCCGGAAGGCAGGCAGCGGCAGCGTCTGGGACGGCGCGTCCGCCAGGCTGAGCCGCAGCGTAAAGGAAAAACGGCTGCCCTTTCCCGGCTGGCTGCACAGCGAAATGCTGCTTCCCATCAGGTGAACCAGCCGGTCGCTGATGGGAAGGCCCAGTCCTGTGCCCTGTTGACGGGCGGCTGTATGTTCCACCTGCTCAAAGTTCTGGAAGATGCGCTCCTGGTCCTCCGGGTCAATGCCAATGCCTTGATCCTCCACGGCAAAATACACATCCGCCTGACGGTTGGGCAGGGCGGCTTCCGTCACCGTCAGGGTAATATCCGTATCAGGGCCGGAATATTTGCCGGCGTTGCCCAGCAGGTTGATCAGCACCTGATTGATGCGCAGCGCGTCCCCCATAAAGTACGAATGCTCCAGCTGAACATGGGTGATAAACCGCTGCCGCTTTTCCTCAAATTTCGCGTCCAGCACCACATGCAGCTGATCCAGAAGCTGCTTCAGGTCAAAGGCGGATTCCACCAGCGTCATTTTACCGCTTTCAATTTTGGACATATCCAAAATATCGTTCAGCAATCTCAGCAGGTAATGGGACGAGCTTTGCACCTTCTTCAAGCAGTCGATCCGCCGGGCATCGCTTTGACCTTCCTGCAGGGCGATATCCGTCATGCCGATAATGCCGTTCATCGGCGTGCGAATCTCGTGGCTCATACGGGCTAAAAAGTCTGCCTTGGCCTGAGCGGACTTGTCATGGTGTTCCCGGTTGATGCGATTTTGCACAATCGCGCCAATTCTCCACAGCAGGTTGGCGTCATCGTCGTTTTTCAGCCTGTCGGGGCTGATTCCCGCCAGGAAAATGCTGCCGGTATAGCGTCCGTTATCCGACATGGAAAAAACCATTCCGGCTTGAGACGGCGGCAGCAGCGGCACCATGGGCAGAACATCGCCGGCGGGCTGCAATGCGTGCAGCTCGGCGCTGCGGGTCAGCTGGCGCTCGCCCTCCCGGGTGCAGTGC
Organism: uncultured Clostridia bacterium; assembly: GCA_934621505.1. Taxonomy (GTDB): domain Bacteria; phylum Bacillota; class Clostridia; order Christensenellales; family Aristaeellaceae; genus Limiplasma. Next base: position 22,656 of record CAKTUU010000028.1, on the reverse strand, counting down.
AGCAGGGTTTGATCCGTTATCCCAGGCAGGGGCCGCCACTGGTATTCCACACTGCTGACCAGATATTCCTCGTGAAAGGCGGTTACCAGCAGGTTTTCCAATCCGAAGCGCTGCCCAAGCAGATAGGCCAGCATATCCAGCGCCGCCTCCAGCGAGCTGCTGCGCTCAAACAGGTTCAGCGCCATGGTTACCAGACCCAGCTGCAAAATATATCCTTGCGAAACCACCGGGGTAAAGGGCTTGGGGGTTGGCAGCGGCGGCTGAAGCCGCGCCCAGCAAACCACGCTTTGGCGGGCTTTAGCCGCAGCGGCGTTGGCAACCTGGACCCTGCCCACCAAATCCTCCGTTGCATCCTCCCGGCCAGCCAGCGCCAGTCCGGCCCGCAGCTGCAGCATGTCCCGGCGAATCAGGCCGGACCGCTTTTCCTGCAAGCCGCCGATCATGCCGCGGCAGTCCTGCTCCGTCTGGTTGGGCAGCCAGGCCAAAAACTGGTCCGCGCCGGCGCGGATCAGCACCCGGTCCGGTACATTCCGGCTGGCCTCATCCAGCATGGCGGCAAATTCCTGCAAGACAACATCGCCAAAGGTCAGGCCATAGTTTTGCATCACCTGCCTGAAGCGGTCAAAATCCATCATCGCCAGCACGCCCTCAGGCTGCTTTTGGCGAAGCTGGTCCATTTTGTCCATCCCCGGCTGCAAGCGGTAAAACCGGGTGACGGGGTCCCGCAGCAGCTTGAGCTCCTGCTCCATTTCCTTCACGCGCTGCTGGTGAATATCGCGTACAAAGCCAATCATACGTCGGCTCTCGTTTTGGGTATCCACCACGGTTTTGCCTCTTATCTCAAACCAGCGGGGTTCCGTCTGCCCCGGCAGCAGCATGCGTATCTGCTCCCGCACGGTATCCGCCTTGCCTGCCAGCAGCCTTTCCACCTTGGACATATCCTCCGGGACGACACAGCGTTTCAGCAGTTCCTCCCAATGTTTTTCATCCGTCCACAGGCCGTCGTTATGCCGGCTGTTAATAATTTCCAGCATTCGGTTGTCGATATTGTAGGTAAAAAAGATATCGCTGGAGCTTTGCACGGCGATGCGGTAACGCTCTTTTTCCTCATTCAGCTGCCGTTTGGTACTCAGTTCATTTTTCGTCAGGGTTTGCACCACGTCGTGCAGCTCGTCCACTTCCGAAACGCCGGTAGGCCGAAAGGTTTCCAGCCCCTCCACGCCGCCCCGCACCGAATCCATCAGCCGGTGAAACGGCCGGGTAACACGGCGGGCCGTGGCCAGCATCAGCCCGACGCCCCCCGCGATGTATACCAGGCCGCCCGCCATAATGCTGCCATACAGGCGGTTGCTCAATCCAAAGATGGATTCCCCGGTCACAAACCCGCACAGCACCCAGCGGGTGTTTGGATAGGGCACATGCCGGTTGTACAGCGTCAGCGCCGACTGCACCGCGTAAATCTTCTGGGCGCCTATATTCGCGTCTTTGACCCGATACAGGCCGTCCTGCCGTGCTTTTTCCAGCGTAAAGGAGGCGTTATCCCGGCAGGCCGCGTCATACAGCGCACCCTTGCCGGCCAGGCTGAGATATTGACCATCGCCCAGATCAACCGCCAGCACATAGCCCACGTTCTGGTTCGTGTCCAGCTCCCGCAGGGGAAAATAGCTGTTTTCCAGATAGCTGGTGGAAATCTCCGTGCCCAGCACGCCGTAAACCTCGCCGTTGCACACCAGGGGAATGGAATAGGTAATCATCTTATGATTGTCCAGCGCGTGGTCCTCCAGCACAAAGGGCATGGACCAGTAGCCCAGGCTGGACATATCCGCCGTTTTGTTTTGCAGAGCCATCTGATAGGGGGTGTAGAAAAAATCATCAGCCGCCCGCTGCCCCGCTCCCTGAAAGCTGAACCTGGGCGACCAGCTGCTGTCCAGCGTAATGCCGGACTGGCGGGCCAGTGTTTTATCGCCCCGTTCAAACAGCAGGTCGGAATTGGTTTCGGTTTTCGCGGACGGGTCGGAGTCCCGCAAAAAAAATCCCACATATTCCCGGGGCTGGCTGATATCGCCCATGTTGGCCAAAATCAGAAATACACCGCAGGACTGGTCCATTTCCACATATTGCAGCAAATCCGGATAGACCATCTGCATATAGCGGTTTTGCAAATCCTGGCTGTACAGAAAGCCTTTGACTGTATTGCCGCTGCGGCATAAAAAGCTGCTGAGGGCCGTGTTCAGGCTGGCGCTTTCCTTGCGGATGGCGCTCCACTGGTTTATCATGGCGTTTTCCAGCATAACGGTGCGGTTGCGCACCAGGTTACTGTCAATATCCACCTCGTTGGCTTCCATGGTTTGCCTGGTGCCGCTGGCCAGCAAGGCGCAAAACGGCAGCAGGCCCTGCAAAACCACCATAAACAGCAGAGGGGTCAGCAGCAGACAGGTGATGGATTTTTTGTGCTTGCTCAAAATCATACTCCTTGCACGGCAGCGTGCGTCTTAGCGCTGAGCGGCGGCGTTCAGCGCCTGGCAAAAGCTCTGATACCAGGCTTCAAAGGCTTCGTCCGTTACATAGGCGGCCACGGCCTGGGCGCGGCTGCGGCCCTGGGACACCGCCTCGTCAATCAGCGCGCGGTCCGCCCGGGCCTTGTCCGACAGGTTGTAATCCAGCACCTTACGGGCGGCATAGCCATGATCAAAGCATTGGGTGACGTAAAAGGCGGTATGTTCGTAATTGCCCAGAATACTGGTCAGGCAGGCATAGGCCTTGGGGTTTACCGTCAGGCCCTGGTCGCTGATCACCTGGTCCAGGGCCTGTACCGTATTGGCCTCCCTGCGCACAGGCAGGTAGGCGGACTGGCAGACAAAGCGCAGGTTATTATCCCTGGCGGTAAACCACTTCAAAAACTCGCAGGCGGCATACTCATGCTGTTCGTCGGATTTGGTTACCGCCATGCCGGCGCCCTGCTGCACATTCACATAGGTGCCGCCCTGCATCACAGGAGCGGGCAGCACCAGAAAATCAATGGGCTTGCCGCCGTCGTCCAGCACAACCTGATCCGGGAAATATATGGACGAGGAGGAGGAACCGGTATAAGCCAGAATATCCCCCGTTTTGACGTCATCGGAGCGGAACTTGCCCAGGCTTTCAAAATAACCGCTGACATAGGGCACATAGTAATTCTCCCACAGACGGCGAATCTGCTCCTTTTCCGGGCGCAGGGTCACCTGGCCGTCCTTCACGTCAAACAGGTCCACACCCATCTGCTTCATGCCGATGATAAAATAATTGGACATGGAATCGCGCCCATAAAAGGCTTTGCCATCGTCCGGCACATCCGGGGTCTGAGCGTCGGTCCAGTCATAGTAACGCCGGGCCACCTCCGTAATGCCCTCCACCGTCTGCAATTCGTCCACGGTTGTGCCCGTGGCGTCGGCAAAGGGCTGCCAGTCCGTCTTGTTCAGCATCAGAATCTCCGTGGCTTTTGCCACCGGGAACAGATACAGCGCCCCATCGTTTTGAAAATCTCCCTCTTGAATATAAGGGGTTACATACTGATCCAGCTCTTCCTTTGTAAAATACCGGGTCAGATCCGTCAGCTTTCCCTGCTGCTGCACCGCGTAGGCGGTATCCGCATAGGTGGAAAACAGGTCCGGCAGGCGCTGCGAGCCTACAACCCCGGCCATCGCGTCGGAAACCGCCTTTTCCAGGTCGGATACGGAGCCCTGGCTGTAGCCCTCCACATAGATGCCCTTTTCCTTGCCGACGGTGGCGTTAAATTCCGCAACCAGTTCATCAAAGGCCGCCTGCTGAGCGCCGTTGTAATAATGCCATACCGTCAGGGACACAGGGTTGCTGGGGTCCAATTGGGGACGGTCTGACTGGGCGCCGCACCCGGTCAGCAAAACCATTGCGCACAACAGCAGCAGAGCCAAACCTTTACGTTTCATCATCTGTGATACTCCTAATCTGTTGTTTGGGAAACTATCTTGATATTATAACAAACCGCCTGAAAAAACTCAAGGAGTTTGCTGTTTTCATCGTTTTTGCGTTGTAGGAGCGTCAAACATGTGCTGACGCTTCTGCCCGGCGTAACGGGCGCGGAGATCAACCCCCGCATCGGCACGGTGCTGGTTTTGTACGCCCCGTCCCTGACCTCCTCCCGCGCCATTCTGCGCTGGATGGATATTGTGGTGGATGAAGGCGTTCGCATCTCCAAGGAAGAACTTTGGCAAAACGTCGATAAAAAGGAACTGGAGGAAAATGTCCGTAAGCGGCTGATCCTGCGGCTTCCTCAGCAAAAAGAAGGGGAAACATGCTTAAAAAGGAACATCAGGAAGGCTTTATGAAAACCCGTGTAGCCCACAGTCTGCCGGGACGGCTGCGCCTGACCGCGGAAGGACTGCAATATTTGAAGGATGAAAGCGCGGCCATCGCCGCGGAGCTGGCGGCCATTCCCGGCGTGCGGCTGGCCCGGGTCACCCCCTGCACCGGCGGCGTTTTGCTGCAATATGACCGTGGCGCGCTGGACTCCGGCGAGCTTTGCGAGCAGGCGGACCTGGTGCTGGCCCGCCACAGCATGGCGGCGCTGCGCCAGCGCCACGCAGAAAACGGCGAGGACGTTGCGGAAGCGCCCATGACCACAGCCCGGCTGGCCAAACGGCTGGTGGTGAACGCGGGCGCGCTGGTGCTTGGCAACACCCTGCTGACCGCCCCGCTGGTAGGCGGCGCTCTGGCCAACTTTACCTCCCTGGAGGCCATTGCCAGCCTGGGTTTGTCCGCCCCCATGGCCAAAAGCGCCTGGGAGGGCCTACGCCGGGATATGCGGCCCAACGCGGACTTTTTGACCGTTACCTCCATCGTGGCCAGCCTGCTGGCGTGGATTATTACCTTTGGCCGTCATCTCATTCCCCACGCTCCCAGGGAACAGCCTTACCTGATCAAACGCGCAAAGGGCAAGCTGACGCTGACCCCTGTGGCGGGCGGCAAAAGCGAATGGGCGTTTGCGGGCAGCATGTTCCGGCAGGGCGTGGAAATGATGGCGCATAAGGCGTAAGGTTGATAAAAGGAGGATTTGTCGTATGTTCGGGAGCAATCCGTTGGTAAAGGGCATTCTGATTGGCGTGGGCGTAAGCGCAGTGGGCTTTTGCGCCTATAAGCACAACGAGGAAAAGGCGGACAACTTCCTGCGCCGTCACGGCGTGAACGTAAAGTCCCCCGCAGCTGGTTTTGAAACCATGTCTGTGGAAGACCTGATGCGCACCAAGGAAACCATCGAGGACCTGATTGCCGAAAAGGAAATGCAGGACCAGAGCGTAACGGTGGAAACCGCCAACGCCTGAAAAAGCGGCCCTTTAGCGGCCCATAGGGACAGGCAGCACTCAATGTTGGTTGGATGCTGCCTGTCTTGTCTGTTTTGTTTTTGTAACGCGCTTATGGGCGCGCACAAGGCAATCCTTTGAAACGCCTTTTGAAAAGGAGCGGGAACCATGCAGCCATTCCAGCGGGATTTTGAGTTAAAGTCCGCCCGGTATATCGCGGCCGATTGTATGAGGCGCTTTTTGCGCCCGGGCGATACGGTGGTGGACGCCACCATGGGCAACGGCCACGATACCCTGACCCTGTGCCGGCTGGTAGGCGAAACGGGCCGGGTATACGCCTTTGACGTGCAGGAGGCGGCAGTGGCTTCCACCGCCGCGCGGCTTCGGGAGGCCGGGGTGGCTGACCGGGCCACGCTGATTCACGCGGGGCACCAGCATATGGCCGATTATGTAACCGGGCCTGTAAACGCGGTGATGTTTAACCTGGGCTGGCTGCCCGGCGGAGACAAAACCGTAACCACCCATTGGGACAGCACCCATCAGGCCGTGGCATCCGCCCTGGAGCTGCTTGCGCCCGGCGGCGTGTGCGTCATTTGCGTCTATCCCGGCCATTCCGCCGGGGACGAGGAACGCCGCCAGCTGACGGCCTATCTTTCCGGACTCAGACCGCAGGAATACAACGTGCTGGCCCACCGCTTTTTAAACGCGGGCCCCGGCGCGCCGGAATGCGTCATCATTCAAAAACAGGGATATTGATTGGGTGCCAAGCAAAAAAGCCGTATTTTGAAAAGCGCGGCTTTTTGTTATTCATGAATTTCCAAAGGCAGCCCGTCCGGGTCAAAAAAAAAGGTCATGCGACCGCCGGTGTAGGGGTCTACCCGAATGGGTTCGGTGGCAACGCCCAAATCGTTCAAACGGCGGGCCGCCGCCTTCACGTCGTCTACGGCAAAGGCCAGATGCCGCAGTCCCAGAGCTTCCGGATAGCTAGGACGGGGCGGACGGCCCGGAATGATAAACAATTCTATCTCCTGCTGACCGCAGCGCAAATCGATCTTCCAGTCCTGACGCTGGGGACGGTAGTTTTCCCGAACGATCTGAAAGCCCAGCAAATCCACATAAAAATGCCGGGAGCGCTCATAATCGCTGCCAATGATGGCGATATGGTGAATCCGGTCAAACACGGCGTGTTCCCCCTCAGGCCAGACAGCTATTCCTTCATCTGGTCTTTTTCCGTCTCCGCATAGGTGACTGCGGAAAACATGTCCATCTGTTCAAAGGCACGCTTGCCTTTTTTCTTTTTGGCTTTGGATGGCTTGGCAGGCTTCTTTTCCTCAAGGGCCGGGCCGGCCTTTATCTCGTCCAGCGTACAGTAGTGGACGGTAGCGCGCATGGCGTATCCGCCCTCGATGCACCGTTCCCGCTGGGCGTCCGTTGTAAAGAGAACGTCCGCCCCTTCCCGGCTGCGCCGTGCCCGGGACAGATAGTCCATGTCCGCGTCATAGCCGCTCAGCTGACATTGCAGGGGAGCTTTGACCCGCTTCGTCCAAACGTCTACCTGGGCGTTCAGCATATCCAGGGCCCGGTTATACGCCGGGGTGTCCGGCTGCATTTGGCTCAGAGCGCTTTCCCGGCGGTACATCGCGTCAATCAGGCGGCCCTTGGCCTCCTGCCAGCGGGCCAGCGCGCGCATATGCAGGTATTTTTCCGGGGACACCAGCGTGTTTTCCACAAGCAGCTGGAGGTTTTCCTCCCGCAAACGGTCCTGCCGCAGATGCTCCCGGCTGTCCGGCAGGTAAACCAGCTTGTTCAGCAGCCCCAGCGGACCCATGCCGCTGCCATAGGCGGGATTGTTCAACGCGTCCGCCAGCAGGGGGCGCAGGGTTCGGTCACGAACCGTTACCACCCGCACCTGATTGGGATACCGCCCGCCGCCCGTTTCCGGGTCGTAGGACGGGGGGATTTGAAAGCCCTCGCACAGGGCCGCCACGTCCAGAGTCATGTTTTTACGGTCGATGTATTCGCTGGCGTCCTGATAGGACAGCCAAAAATCGCTGATAAAACCATCGTATTCAAAATAGAACTGTGCCAGCCGGGAAGTGGCCCGGGTGATGGGCACCGGCTCAAAGGAATCGCACGCGGTCATCCACGGGGCGTACTGGGCGATGCCCTGCGCCCTGCGGGCCTCCCGGGTATACTGCTCCTGCTGCCGGGGGCTTTGCAGCGACCGCACAATGGTCAAATCCTGCATCACCCGGCCCAGTTCCTTCTGGCGCACGCAAACCGTGTCCAGACCCGTTTCCCGCAAAAATTCTTCCTCAAAGCGCAAGGCGTCGTAGGGCTGGCCCTTGTCAAGCCGCTGGGCCAAAAAGACGGCGTAGCGCTGCGCCTGAGCGGTAATGTGCAATTCCGCCTCCACAGCGGCCAGCACGCCGCCGCCCCGGGGAAAAATGCTTTCCGGCACCGCCACGGCCTGATGGCCGCCGCCAATCATATAAACGCGCAGTTCCTCGCCCAGAAAGGGCTGGTATTGGGGAAAATGGTCGGCCCAGGTCTGGTCCACCGTCACCGCGCCGCCGCCATGAAACTGGCCTTGCGCGTCAAAGTTGCGGGCATAGTTGTCCCCCGTGTACAAGGCGGGGCATTCGGCGCTGAGCTGACGGTGATATTCCCTGGGGTCGATGGAAAAACCCGCCGCGTTGGCCCGGCGCGCGCCCGGCCCCGCATAGCTCATATTCTGAATCAGCTCTGCCGGAAACAGCGGTAAAAAGGCGCGAAAGCGCCGGGGCACCGGCCCGTCAGCCTGAATAAAGGCGCGCTTGGCTCCCGCCCACAGGGCCTTTTCGTCCAGCCCCGCATAGCTGATAATGCCGTTTTGCCGGGTGGTCAGCCGCACAGGCCGCCGCCTCCTTTCCCATTACAGATCATACACAAATTGCAGTTTGGGCAGCAGCCGGTCCACCGTCAATTTCAGATACAGAGGCCGGGGCTCGCCCGCAGCGTAGCGCACATAGGCCTGACCATCCTCCGCCCGCAGCATCAGCAGCAGGGGTTCGTCGCTGTCGCAGGTGGTGGCCATGGTGTAGCTCAGGGGCAGGGAAGGGTTTTCCCGCTGGTACAGCCGCGCCTCCTCAAAGGCCCGGCTGGGAGGGGACAATTCCGTATTGCGGCAGGTTTCAAACACCCGGCCGTACAAAAAGCTGAGGGGACTTCCCGTATTGGCTACCGGCAAGTGAAACCGAATCTCCAAAAACTGGCACATGGACACATAATCCAGAATGCTCTGGTGAAAGGCTTCCGCCTCCTGACCCAGGGGCACATCCCCGTCCTTCCAGGCTACAGGCTGCCAAAAGGCGTAGCCCGGACGCTGACAGCCGGTCAGCACCAGCTTTTCATCCATCGGCGTGCGCAGGTGGGTCAGGGGACGGCGGCCGGTTTCCTTGATGGCAGTTTGCTGAAAACGAATCAAATAGTCCCGCATAATGGGGGCAAGGGCGGTCTGCATGTCAGGCTTCCTCCTGATGATATTGAATCAGCGCGCTGAAAGCGCCGGTATAGGGCTGCGTAACCAGCAGAAGCTGCCCAAAAGGGGCGGATACGCACACGCTGCCCATGGTGTCCGGGCAGGGATCGCGCAGGTTTAACAGGCCAAGCAGATACTCCCGCTGGCGGGCGCTGTCCGGCAGGCGGTGGCCTGCGGCCTCCCCCACGGTCAGGGTGACGCTGTGCAGCCTGCCTGCCCGCACGCCCAAAAGCGCGGCGACCCGCCCGCCCGGCGCGGCATGGGACCCCAGAGCCATTTCCTCCTGCCCCACGGCCAGAGCCTCCAGCCCGGCAACCTCCATACCGCCTTCCAGGGTCAAACCGTCCTCAAAGGCAATTCGCCCTGTATCGCAATCAAAAAAGGCCATCTTTGGCGCTCCTTCTTTCTGGTTCGGCGCAAACTTTCGTTTTTCGCCCTGATCAAAGCATAGCATTCCCCTGCTGCACTGTCAAGAAGTGTTGCAGGCAAAAAAGGCGGGCCGTCATGCCCGCGCACAACGGCCCGCCTGCAGCCTTGGCTTTATTCCTGCCCCAGGGTTACCACGGCGCTCATGCCGTAGCGGGTATCCTGGTCCCCTTCAAAGTCGATATACACGGTATACTTTACATCGCTGGACGTGCTGTCCGACGTGTCCGGAATGGCGGATATGGCTGCCACCGTACCCGGATAGGTCACCTGGCTTTCCTGGTTCCAAAGCAGCTCCACCGTTACGCTGTCTCCCACATGAACCATGCCCAGATTGTATTCCGACACGGCCGCTTCCACCCGCAGCCTGGGGTAAACCGTCGCCACCACAGCGCCCTTTTCCACCGTGTCGCCAGCCGCCACGTTTACCTGCGCCACAATGCCGCCGGTGGTGGCCGTCAGCTGGCTGCCGGTCAGGGTCAGGCCGTCAAAGTCGCCGGTCAGGGTTTCAAACAGCAGGTCCCCCCGCTGGACCGTATCGCCCTCCTTAACGGCGATGGACACCAGGCTGCCCGTGCCCGTCACCGCGGTGGGCGATGTGCGGGACAGGCGTCCCCGGCCGATGCGGTTGGCGGCAACCGCGCTGTCGCCCCGGTACACAAACACATTTTCACCAATGGTAAACACGCCGCTGGTTACCCGCACGGTATAGCTGGTGCCGTCCAGCGCGGTAATGATGCCCGCGCCCGTATGCTCGCCGTCGGACGAGCAGCTCAGGTACACGCTTTCCCCCACATGGATGAATTTATTTTCCCGCTTGTTGTACGCATAGGAGGTGGACGCGGAAATGCTGTACACGCTTTCCCCCTCCATATAGATCACCGCGCCGTACGTATCGCCTATGGTTTCGGCATTATCGCCGGGCTGGCCAAACACGCCGGTAACGGTTCCGGCCTCCGCCGCGTACACCTTGGTGGTGGTCAGGCTGGCCAGCACGTCCCCCTGATTCACCGTCTGCCCCGCCACGGCCTGCACGCTTTCCACCGTGCCGCCAATGGGGGCGTATACCGCCACCGCGTCGCCGCCTACGGTTCCTTCCAGGGTCAGGGTATCCGCCAGCGCGCCGCCGGTCAGCAGCAAAGCCGCGACCGTCAGGACGCAAATTTTTTGTACCATTTGCTTCATCTACAAACGCCTCCTTACAAAATCAAATCGAGCGCAGCGCGTCAATGGGGTTCAGCCTGCTGGCCTTGCGGGCCGGCATCCAGCCAAAGATAATGTCCACCGCCGCCGAAAACCCGGTACCCAGGGCAATGGCGCCCCAGGAGATGACAAACGTAATGCCCAGCACCCTGCACAAAATTATGGACAGCAGCAGGCCAAGCCCCACGCCCATAACGCCGCCGATCATGGACAGCAGAAAGGACTCCATCAAAAACTGAATCTGTATCTGCCAGGGCAGCGCGCCCAGAGCCTTTTTCAGGCCAATTTCCGTGGTGCGCTCGGTAACGCTGGTCAGCATCATGTTCATAATGCCGATGCCGCCCACCACCAGCGCGATGGAGGCAATGCCCGCCAGCAGGGCCGTCATCATGGACAGCATTTCCTGCATGGTGTCCTCGATACCGGACAAGGTGGTAACGGTAAAGCAATCCTCCTCATAGCTGAACATAGCGTCCATCGCCGCCTCCACCAGGTCGGCGGCCGCCTCTGAATCGGCGCCCTCCGTCAGGTACAGGGTAAAGGAGGTTACCATATTGGTGTTGCTCATCTTCAGCGCCGTGGTATAGGGCACCAGAATATCCGCCGACCCGCCCATCAGGGTGGCAATGCTGGCAGAATCCGAATCCGACAGAATGCCCGCCACCAGGAAGGGAACCCCGTCAATGTAAATGGACTGGTCAATGGGGTCTACCCCAAAGAAAAACTCATCCACCATATCCTGGTTGATCCAGCACACAAAGGAGGCATTGTCCTCGTCCACCACATTCAGCGCCCGGCCCCGCTTGAGCAGGTCCTCCGTGGTGCGGAAGTAGTAGGCGTTTTTACCGGAGACGGAAACGTTTTTTTCATAGGTTCCGCCCCGGGACACCCGGACCTTCAGGGACACGTTGGGGGTAAAGCCGTCTACCACGCTGATCCGGGTCAGTTCCTCCAGGTCCTGACTGGTCAGGCCCTCCTTTAAATCGCTGCCGGTAACCGATACGGTCAGGGTGCCCGCCCCCATGGAATTAAACGAATCCGACAGGGAGCCGGACACGCCGGACACCGTGGTAATCAGCGCAATGACGGCGGTAACGCCAATCAGGATGCCCAGCACCGTCAGGAAGGACCGTACCTTGTTGCTGACAATATTGTCCAGGGACATGACCACGCATTCCTTCAGCATGGCAAGCGTGCCCTTCAGCCGTTTAAGCATCGCCGTTTCTGCCTCCTTCCGACAAAACGCCGTCAATGATATGCACCACCCGCCGGGCGTAGGCGGCGATGTTCATATCGTGGGTAATCATAATGATGGTGCGGCCCTCGTCGCTAAGCTGCTGGAACAGCCCCATCACCTGCCTGCCCGTTTTCTGGTCCAGCGCGCCGGTGGGTTCGTCCGCCAGCAGGATGGACGGGTTGCCCACCAGCGCGCGGGCAATGGCCACGCGCTGCTGCTGCCCGCCGGACAGCTGATTTGGGTAATGCCCCATGCGGTCGCCAAGGCCCACCCGGTCCAGCATTTCACTGGCCCGGCGGCGGCGCTCCCGTGGGGATACGCCTGCATAAATCAGGGGCAGCTCCACATTCTTTTGGGCCGTCAGCCGGGGCAGCAGCTGGGAGTTTTGAAAAATGAACCCGATTTCCCGGCTGCGAATGGCCGCCAGCTCGCTTTCCGTAGCGTCCTGAATGGTCCGGTCGTTCAGGGTATAGCTGCCGCTGGTAGGGGTGTCCAGACAGCCGATGATATTCATCAGCGTGGTTTTGCCGCTGCCGCTGGGACCCAGCACGGACAAGTATTCGCCCGGCTGTACGTCCAGGTTGATGTGATGCAGCACCGGCATTTCCTCCCCGGCCATCACATAGCTTTTGCCAATATCCTGCATGGAAAAGAAGGTGTTCATCACTGACCGCCGCCCCTCTGGCCGCCGCCGTTTCCACCGCCGCCCGGGCCGCCGCCGCCAAAGTCCGGCATATCGCCAAAGTCCCGGCCGCCGCCCATATCCATGGGGCCGTTCATCTGCTGGCTGCCAAACAGGCCGGCAAGAGGACTGGCGCTGGTATCCTCCTGCTGAACCAGCACATACACCTCGTCGCCGTCACTGAGTCCGCTGGTAATTTCCACATAGTTGCCGTTGCTTACGCCCACTTCCACCGGAACCTTTTCCAGCTGGCCTTCCTCGTTATACATCCACACATAGGCGCTGTTGGTTTCATCAAAGCTCAAGGCGGCTTCCTTCAAAATCACCACGTTTTCCGCCTGTTCCCTGGGAATGGTCACCGTGGCCTGCATGCCGGGATACACGCCGTCATCCACATCCACATAGGCGGTGGCGGTATAGTAGGCCACAGACCCGCTGGAGGCGGAAACATAATCGATGGTGGCAATCTGGGAATCAAACTGCTTTTCCGTAGCGGTGGCGGTAATGGTGCAGGCGTCCCCCACCTTTACGGACCCGATGTCGTATTCATCCACCCGGATGGACACCTTCAGGTGCGTAAAATCCGCCACCTGAATCAGCGTATCGCCGGACACAACATCGTCCCCCGCCTCTACGCTGATGGTGTTGACCGTGCCGTCCATGCCCGCCTCCACGGTCTGGCCGTTTTGCATGCGCATCAGCTTATCCCCATCCTTCACCGCGTCCCCGGGGGATACATACAGGGTGCGCACGGTGGTGTCGCTATCCGCCGTCAGGGTTTCGCTTTTATCCAGGCTGAAATTGCCGCTGAAGCTGAGAGAATTGGAAATGCTGCCAATGCTGGCGGTATAGCCCTGATAGGTCTCCGTGTACTCCTGCCTGAGCGAACGATACGCATACCAGCCTGCTCCCGCCAGCAAAAGAAGCACCAGCAGGGTCAGCAGGATTTTTTTGAGAATCCGCTTACGCGGTTTGGTGGGTTTGCTCATGGTTTGAAAAACTCCTTTCAGGTAAGTTCTGCCTGATTGTATGGGTGGCAGCTGAAATGTACCTGAAAGCAAGCATCCCCATTTTTGAACATTTTGTAAACGTCTTTTCATCTTTTGCCAAATGCGGTATGCTTATTTTCAGGTACATTTTAAGGAACGGCGCTATGCTGTTTCGCGTACCAAAGGAGGGATTGCGTTTATGCGAATTTTGGTAGCGGAGGACGAATCGTCCATCGCCCGGGCGCTGAAGGCGCTGCTGGAAAAGAATAAATACACCGTGGATGTGGTAGACAACGGAACGGACGCGCTGGCGTACATTACGTCCTCTCCATACGACGCGCTGGTGCTGGATATTATGATGCCCGGCATGGACGGCATACAGGTGCTGCGTGCCGCCCGCACCCAGGGCGTTGCCACCCCCGCCCTGTTCCTGACGGCCAAAAGCCAGGTGGAGGACCGGGTGGCCGGGCTGGACGCAGGGGCGGACGACTACCTGCCCAAGCCCTTTGCCTCTGCGGAGTTTCTGGCCCGTGTGCGGGCCCTGACCCGGCGCAGCAGCACCTATGTGCCGTCGGTGCTGACGGTGGGCAACGTGTCCCTGGACTGCAGCCAGTACGACCTGTCCACCCCGGAGGGCTGCATCCGGCTGAGCAACAAGGAATACCAGCTGATGGAGCTTTTCATGCGCCATCCCCGGCAGGTTTTTTCATCGGACCATTTGATGGAGCGCATCTGGCAGGCGGATTCCGACGCGGAGATTGACGTAATCTGGACCTACATCGGCTTTTTACGCAAAAAACTAAAGCAGCTGAACGCCAACGTGGAAATCAAAACCATTCGGGGCGCGGGCTATTCGCTGGAGGGATAAGGCCATGCTGAAAAAAATGCGCTGGCGCTTTATTCAGGCCGCCATGGCGGCGTTCACGGCGGTGATTCTGGCGCTGCTGTGCGTCATCAACGTGGTCAACTATACCAACGTGACCCAGCAGCAGGACGATACCCTGCAAAATCTGCTGGAAGCCAGGAATCCTCCGGAGAAGCGGGACCGGCCCGGTCAGGACGACGCTTTGCGCCATTTTTCGCCAGAGGTGCGGTTCATGATGCGCTTTTTTACCGTAACCTGCGACGCGGACGGCCGGGTGACCAGCGTAAACCAGGATAACATCGCCTCCATTACCCAGGAGGACGCGGAAGCCTTTGCCGCGCAGGTGCTGAAGGGTGGGCGGCCGCACGGCTATTATCAGGGCTACCGCTATCTGGTCGTGCAGACAGGCGAAGGGGCCCAGCTGATTTTTCTAAACTCCGAGCGGGAGCTGCAAAGCATGAAGGGCCTGCTGAACCATACGCTGCTGACTGCCATTGTGGCGCTGGCGGCGGTATTTGTGCTGATTCTGGCGTTTTCCTCCCGGGCCATCGCACCGTATATGCGTAACATGGAAACCCAGAAGCAATTCATCACCAACGCCAGCCACGAACTGAAAACCCCCCTGACCGCCATTGCCACCAGCGCCGACGTGCTGGCTCTGGAAAATGAAAACACCGAATGGGTGCACACCATTCAGCAGCAGTGTCTGAAGCTGTCGCGGCTGATTGGGGACCTGGTCACCCTGTCCCGTCTGGACGAAGAAAACCCCTTCCCGGAAAAAACGCCCTTTTCCCTGAGCGACGCGGCGTGGGAGATTTCCGAGCCCTTTGCCTCGCTGGCCAAGGCCAGGGGCAAAACCTACGCCTGCCAGATTCAGGACGGCGTGACCCTGACCGGCGATAAGGCGGCTGTGCAGCAAATGATCTCCATTCTGCTGGACAACGCGGTCAAGTATTCGGATGAGGGGGGCGCCATTTCCCTGACGGTGCAACGCAAGGGTAAAAAAGCCCTGATGGAGGTGTACAGCACCTGCGCCCATCCCCCCGCCGATCTGGACCGGCTGTTCGACCGGTTTTACCGGGGCGACGCTTCCCATTCCGGCGCGAAGGCGGGCAACGGCATCGGCCTGTCCATCGCCAAGGCCACGGCTCAGGCACACGGGGGCGATTTGACCGTCCAAAGCCGGGACGGCGGAATCGTGTTCCAGGCCCGGTTTTAAAAATCCATCTGGTCTTTCCGGGCAAAACGTGATAGGATAAGAAAGCGTTACCGCTCACGAAAGGATTGTGCCTGCATGCTTCTTGGCGAAATGGATTTTTCGGTGCAGCCCATTCATCAGTCCCCCGCGCCGGACAGCCTGTTTGTCTGTTTTCAGGATGGAAAGGTGCTGCTGCAAAACCAGGACTTTCCCACCTGGCGGGAAGCGGCGGCCCACTGTCCCCGGGATTTTATGCCTTTTGAGCTGGCCCATACGGCGGGCCGGGTTTTGTTTTCGCCCCATCCGTTTCAGCCCGTGGCTGTGCCTGAATGGGAAGGAACGGCTTACCACAGCGTGCAGGTATTCCGCCATCTGCCCTACCGAACCGGCGGCCTGCTGACGGGCTGCTGGCATTTGTGGAGCTGGTACCAGACCCACCGTTTTTGCGGCGTATGCGGCCATGCTCTGGAGCCTGATCATCAGGAGCGGGCGCTGCGCTGCCCGGGCTGCGGCCATATCAGCTACCCTGTCATTTGCCCCGCGGTCATCACCGCCATTACCTGCGGCGACCAGATTTTGCTGGTCAGGGGGCTAAACCGTCCTCATTACGGGCTGGTGGCGGGGTATATGGAGGTGGGCGAATCCGCCGAAACGGCCGCCCGGCGGGAGGCGCTGGAGGAAGTGGGGCTGGAGCTGCGCAACCTGCGCTATGTGGGCGACCAGCCCTGGGGCATTACCGGCTCCCACATGTTTGCCTTCTGCGCGGAGGCAGACGCATCGCTGCCCATTCGCCTGCAGCAAAGCGAACTGGCCGACGCCCTCTGGGTGCGGCGGGACCAGCTGGAGCCCTGCGACCGCCCTGTCAGCGTGGCCTCCGAGCTGATTGAACGTTTTCGTCTGGGAAAACTGTAATCCATCACCGCGGATGCATATAGGAGGAGCCTATGAAAAGCCAAACCCTGAAAGCCCTGATTCCTCTGGTGGCCATTTGTCTGGCGGCGGCGCTGCTGCTGGGCGTCTTTAACCTGATTACGGAAAAGCCCATTCAGGAAAACAGCCTGCGCACAGCCATGGAAACCCGCCGCCGCCTGATGCCCAAAGCCGCCAATTTTGAAGAAACTACAGTAGAGCCCGGCAGCGGCATTGACAGCTGTTACCTGGGCGTGGATGAACAGGGCAGCCCGGTAGGCTATGTAGCCGCTGCCACGGTGAACGGTTACGGCGGCGAAGTGGTGGTGACCCTGGGCATGAACCTGTCCGGCCGGTTGACCGGGCTGGACGTGGGCGGCGACAATTTCAGCGAAACCGCCGGACTGGGCGCTTTGGCCAAGGAACCCGCCTTTACCGGGCAATATGTGGAGAAAACCCTGCCCCTGACGCTGGTGAAAGCCCCGGCTCAGGCGGACGCGGACAGCGTGGAGGCCATTTCCGGAGCTACCCGCACCTCCACCGCCGTCAACGATGGGGTGAACCATATCGGCGCGTATCTGCTGCGCCTGATGGAAAGCAGCCAGCTGTAACCGCAGGCTTTGGGTGGAGGATTCTCCATTGATTTTTCTTGAAACGGAGCGGCTTTTTCTGCGAAACATCCTGCCCGGCGACGGGGCTGTGATGGCTGATTACCGAAACAACGCGCTTTGTTCCCGCTATCAACGGGGCCAGACAAAGGATCCGGCGGGAATTGCGGCCTTGATTGAGCGCCGCCAGAACGACGTTTTTTCCGTTGAGGCTCCCTTTATGGCCGCCGTGGCGCTAAAAGAAACCAATGAAATGATTGGCGAAATTGTCGTCATGCCGAAGGACAACGTCATTTCCCTTGGATACACCTTTTCGTACCGCTATCATCGCAGGGGCTATGCCTTCGAGGCCCTTACCGCTTTGATAGACCGGCTTCACCAGCTGGCTCCCGATAAGGAATTTCTCTGCTTTACGGATCCGCGAAACGTTGCCAGCATGGGTCTTTTGCAAAAGCTGGACTACAAAAATTTGGGCTATGTTCCATCCCTGGAATCCCAGGCGTTTGGCAAGTGGACAAAAGCAGTGACGGAAGAAGAAATTGCCGGTTCGGCCCGGTAAATCGCCAAACGGCGCGTCCCTGAAAAAAGGGCGCGCCGTTTGGCCATTCTCTTGCCGTTGGCTTCATAAAGGGCCTTCTTATGCTTCCTTCTGCTGACTGCGCCAGGGCATGGCCGGGTCCGCCTGGGCGGCGTCCAGCACAGCGGCGGACAGCAGCCGGTAGCCGGCCTCGTTGGGATGGATGCCATCCTGACACAGATAGTTTTCGTAATGATCCAGCGCCAGAAAGCAATCCCGCAGATCCAACAGAGGCGTGCCTGTTTCCGCCGCCACATGGCGCATGGCCAGGGAATAGCGCTCCTGCCAGCGGTAAATATGCCCCACATCCCCCAGCGCCTTCAGCACATGGTCGGCCTGACGGTTCCGGGTCACCCAGGCGAAGTACCGCTCCGGGCAGATAGGCAGGGGCGTAATCAGCATGGGCTTCATACCGGCCCGGCGAATCCGCCGCACAAAGTCGCGCAGATGTTCACTGTATTCCTCCAGCGGCACCCGGGCGGTTACGGGCCGTGTGGGGTCGTCGCTAAGCTGCTGCCAGTTGGGGTCGCAGTCGTTGCCGCCGTATTCCACCGCGCACAGGGCGTCCCGCACCGGTGTAAAGCGGGCAAAGGCTTCCATTCCCTCCCGCACGGTGGCCCCCATCACCGAGTGATTCACCACCTCGCACTCCACCGCCTGCTGCAGCGCGTCCGTACAGCGGGCCTTGGAAATGGCATAGCGCTGTTTTTCCGGGTTATAGACAATGCCTCTGGCAATAGAATCGCCCCACACATGAATGGCCGAATATTTCATATGGTTTTGCACCACCCTTCATCTGGTTTTCAAAACCAGTATATCTTGATGATGTGAAAATGTCAACTAAATTTTATTTCTAATTTGTGAATTGATAAACTCTATGTTATACTGTTAGGCAGAAGGGGGAAGTGTTATGAACGAACAGCAGCGGCAGCTGGCCTTTGCCCGGCGCCTGCAAAGCTATCAGCCTGCCGGTTGGAACCAGATTCCCGATCTGGGCCTGTATATGGATCAGGTCATTACCTATATGGACCGCCAGTGCCGGGATTTGTATACTCCCGGCGAGCGCGTACTGACTCCGGCCATGGTAAACAATTATGTCAAGCTAGGGCTGGTAAAACATCCTGCAGCTAAAAAATACAGCCGGGAATCTCTGGCCCAGCTGCTGATGATTTGCACGTTAAAG
This sequence comes from uncultured Clostridia bacterium, assembly GCA_934621505.1. Taxonomy (GTDB): domain Bacteria; phylum Bacillota; class Clostridia; order Christensenellales; family Aristaeellaceae; genus Limiplasma. The sequence continues at coordinate 3,944 of CAKTUU010000028.1, read as the reverse complement.
CAGGCGGTTTCCGTGGAGGGCATCAAGCTCCTGCTGATTCCGGAGGAGGGGCAGGATACCCAGGCGTTATACCGTCATTTCTGCGACCTGCAAAGCGATATTTTTTCCAATTTGGCAAAGGAGCTGCCTCTGGCCAGCGGCATGACCTGCGCCGTGCGCTGCGCCGCCTACCGTTTTTTGTGCAATTATACCCCAGCCGAACAGGCGGACAATTGACGCGTCCATTCAAAAGGGCCCTTTGTTCATCGTGAGCAAAGGGCCCCGTTCGTTTCTATTTCCTGAAAATCCACTACCTCCCGGCGGCTTTCGTAATCGCCGCCGGTCAGGGCGTGGGTATCGGTTTCCATTTCACCGGACTGATTATCGTAGGGGTCGGCCCGCCAGAACTGCATCGGCGTTTCAAAATCCGCCTGGAACCGGCTGTTGGCCGCCATGCGGAAAGCGTCCATATTGCCAAAGTAGAACTGACGGCGTTCCTCGTCGCCCTGAACGGCGGCGGACACGCCGTAGGAGGGGTCTACCGGCAGCCAGCCATAAGGCGCGGCGTAAAAGCGGGCCCAGTCATGGGCGCCGCATTCATCCGGCTGGGCGTCCAGCCCGCTTTGCCACTGGGCCGGAATGCCCGCGCAGCGGCAAAGGGTGATAAACAGCAGGGCCAGCACGCCGCAATCCCCCGTCAGGTTTCGAGCGCAGGAGGCGGCGATATCCTCCAGCACAAAATACTCCGGTATAAAGGAATAGCGCATGTTCAGGGTGATAAAATCATAAAACCTGCGCGCCTTGTCAATGGGATTGGCGGCCCCCTGGGTCAGGCTCTGGCACAGCGCCCGGATATAGGGGCTGAACACGATATGGGGCGCGCTTTCCTCTGTGTCAAACACGGGCTGCTGGGGATAGCAGGGTTCCGCCGTCAGGTCGTGATACACCGCCGTGCGGGTATAGCTGTACTCCACCTGAAAGGTAGGGTTGGTTTCATAACGGCCCTGCCAGCACACCGTGCGCTGGGGGGCGTTTTCCGCCGCCACAACCCCATCCGCGGGGCTGACCGATTCCATACGGATGTCGCTCTGCTCCTGGCAGGCGCAGGGAACCGGCAGCTGGGCCCGCAGGAACATGCCCGGGGTAAACAAATCGTCCCTCAGACGCAAGCTGGCGCGAATGCGGATGCGGTTCTGGATTTGCCCCAGCTGCTTCAGCCGCTCATTGGCCGCCCGAATGCGCTGGCAGCGTTTATCCGTACCAGGCAGGGGCCTGCCAGCCCGGCTGGCGATATCCGCCTCGGTAACGCAGAGCGTTTCAAAGAAGCGGCGGAAATAACGCATCTGTCCGTCCAGATAAATCCAGCCGATGCGCCGCCTCTCTACCAAAACGTCAAATTCCTCCTCCGAAAAATCGGCGATTTCCCGGCGGACACGCTCCAGCGCCTGTTCCCGGGGAAAGGGATAGTCCTTGGGCAGGCGGGTCATCATTTCCCGCTGGGCTCGCAGGCAGGCCGCCAGGGCCGGGGGCGTGGCTTTCTCCGCCAGTCGCAGATCAATCAGCCGGATGGCCTGTGCCAGATTGCCCTGCTGCTTATGGCGCAGGATATCGTCCGGCAGGCCCACGTTTAAAAAGCGAAAATCATGATTCTGGTTCATCCTGCCGCCTCCCTTACAGATAGCGCACCTTGCCGGGTTCCACGCCGCGAATGCCCATACCCGGCTCGTCGCTGACCGTAATCAGCTTTTCCTGGAAAACCGCGCCGCCCAGCACCGGATCCTCGCTGCACAGCACCGGGCCGTCCAGATCGATACGGGTAATAATTTTGCGGGCGCAGGCCAGCTCCACCGCCGCGTTGACGGAAATTTTGGCCTCCAGCATGCAGCCGATCATGCACTCCACGCCGTATACCTCCGCCGCGGAAGCGATTTTCAGGGCGTTATACAGGCCGCCGCACTTCATCAGCTTGATATTCACCAGATCCGCCGCGCCCATCTGCATAATGGTCAGCGCGTCCTGGGGCGAAAACACGCTTTCATCCGCCAGCACCGGCACATAGCTGCGTTCGGTCACATATTTCATGCCCTCAAAATCCCGGGCTTTCACAGGCTGCTCCACGAATTCAATTTTCAGGCCCCGATCCTGCATCTGGTTCAGGATGCGCACAGCCTCCTTGGGCTGCCAGCCCTGATTGGCGTCAATGCGGATGCACACATCGTCCCCCACCGCCCTGCGCACAGCGCTCAGCCGCGCCACATCCAAAGCGGGATTGGCCCCCACCTTTACCTTAATGCAGTCATAGCCGCGCTGGATGGCGTTTACCGCGTCCCGGGCCATTTCCTCCGGTTCGTTCACGCTGATGGTAATGTCCGTCACGATCTGCTTGCGCGCGCCGCCCAGCAGCTTATGCACGGGAATCTGGTACTTTTGCCCGTACAAATCCCACAGGGCCATATCCACCGCCGCCTTGGCGCTGGTGTTATGCACCATGCAGTCCTGCACAGCTTTGAGCAAATCCTCCAGATCGTCCACATCCCGGCCCTGAATGGTCTTGCCGATATGGTCCCGGATAGCGCCGATGATGCCGCCGGTGGTGTCGCCGGTAATCACGCCGGTGGGCGGGGCCTCGCCATACCCCACTGCTCCGGTATCGGTATGAATTTCCACCACCACGTCCTGCACGCCGTCCACGGTGCGCAGGGCGGTTTTGAACGGTACCCGCAGCGGAACGGAAAGGATGCCCAGGCGAATGTCTGTAATTTTCATATATGCCTCCTGTCAGGATGGTTCCTTTTTCAAGTTGGCTTCCTGCTTTCAGCATAACGTTTTTGGGGCCGTCTGTCAAGAATGGCGGCCATTGACAGACCGGATATTTTTGGGGTATGCTGAACTAATACTAACCAATATGGAGGGGGATTCATCATGGAATGCAAACGCCCGGAAACCATGGCGCGCATTAACACGCCCGAATTGGCCAACCGGTTTATTGACCAGCAGGTGGCCGCCATTCGCGCCCAGGTAGGCGACAAAAAGGTTCTGCTGGCTCTGAGCGGCGGCGTGGACAGCTCGGTGGTAGCCGCGCTATTGATTCGCGCCATTGGCAAGCAGCTGCTGTGCGTACACGTTAACCACGGCCTGATGCGCAAAGGCGAAAGCGAGCAGGTGATCGACGTATTCCGCCATCAGCTGGACGCCAACCTGATTTATGTAGACGCCACGGACCGTTTCCTGGACAAGCTGGCGGGCGTCAGCGACCCGGAAACCAAGCGCAAGGTAATCGGCGCGGAGTTTATCCGTGTGTTTGAGGAAGAAGCCCGCAAGCAGGAGGGCATTGCCTTTTTGGCCCAGGGCACCATTTATCCCGACATTTTGGAAAGCAAGGGCGTAAAGGCGCACCACAACGTGGGCGGCCTGCCGGAGGATTTACAGTTTGATCTGGTGGAACCCCTGAAGCTGCTGTTTAAGGACGAGGTGCGCGTGGTTGGCAGCCAGCTGGGCCTGCCCGCCTCCATGGTTTATCGTCAGCCCTTCCCCGGCCCCGGTCTGGGCGTGCGCTGTCTGGGAGCCATCACCCGGGACCGTCTGCATTCCCTGCGGGAGGCCGACGCCATTCTGCGGGACGAGTTTGACAAGGCCGGTCTGACGCAGAAGGTATGGCAGTTCTTTACCGTTGTGCCGGACTTCCGCTCCACCGGCGTAAAGGACGGCAAGCGTGTGGAGGACTGGCCGGTTATCATCCGTGCGGTAAACACGGTGGACGCCATGACCGCTACCGTGCCCGAGCTTCCCTGGGCCGTTTTACAAACCATTACCAACCGCATTTTAAGCGAGGTTCCCGGCGTATGCCGCGTGCTGTATGATATGAGTCCCAAGCCCGTGGCGACGATTGAGTGGGAATAAATATTTAGTGTTTTCTGAATCCTGAAAAGCGTTGGTAATACAGCGTTTTTCAGGATTTTTCTTTT
>CAKTUU010000027.1 GCA_934621505.1 uncultured Clostridia bacterium | reverse complement strand
TTGCTTCGCAAATCTCCACCTTTCCCTTGACTGCTCTTTTCGAACTTGCTGTAACCTATGTTTGACGCGCCTACAGGCAAGATGCGGGCTTGCAGCTAAAAATGGAATGAAAATTCATTCTGAATAAATGGGACAGCCTTTCTTATGACTACAAAAATTCCCCCTTATCCAAATGATGGATAAGGGGGAATGATTACCTTGCCGCATAACGGCTTGCCAACCAACCGGCAGCCCCAAGCGCCAACAGCGCGCACAGCGAAACCAGCGCAAGCGGAAAAACATCGCCTGTTTGAGGCGGAACGACCGTTTCTTCCTGAGTGGGTGCGCTTTCCCAGCTGACCACATAGGGGCTAAAGCTGCTTACCCGCAGGCGCATTCCAAAGGGAGTAAGCTCCAAATTGCCTTTTTTCACGGAAAACACATCTTCCACCAGCTGCATTTGGCTGTTATAATGGCCAATGGTCAATGTTAAATGCTGCGCGGTCTGACGATTATATCCATCGGGATAAGGAAGATAAACATCGCATTTTTCGCCGGCGGGAATGGGGAGAACCGTTCCATCCTCAGCTTCCAGTTGAAGCTGGTAATAATAACTATTCGGGCTGGATGGCATACGCTTTGCTTGAAGAAAAACTTTTCCATGATGATTGCCCCAATTCCCTTTGATAACGACTCGAGGGGCGGGAAAATCGACGGTAAGCTCTCCTTCATTGTCAAGCGCTTTTTCTTTAAAGGATAAGGCGGCTTCGTCATAGGTATAAATCAGGTAGTTTTCGCCAAGCAGCACATCGTCCTCCCCAATCCAACGGATAATGTGTACATGGCCCGCCAATGCAGAAGTCATGCCGCCTGCGGCAGAAAAGAAATATTGCATGGTCCCGCCATCGGGCCGCTGAAAGCTCTTGCTCTCCAAATAGGGAAAAGAGAAGGAAATCCATGGCTGAGTGATTTCTACCGGCGTATAGGTTGTACTGTCGCGATAGTACGCTTCCGCCGCTTCCGGACCATAAATATTGTTAGACCCAAACAGTACGTCTCCGCCTGTATAATACTTGGCTCCCTTAGGCGGTTTGATCTGAATCTCCAGGCAGGCGTCCGTCAAATTCTTTTTGCCCTCTGCCGCCTGGCGAATCAGCTTTTCCGCATCCATTGTAAACCGGAGGATGGAACCTTCCTTCTGGACGGACAGGCCGTCTACATGGCCCAACACCCGCAGCTTTACATCGTTAGAGTCAAAGGCGGCCAATTCATCCACATACTCAGGCCACGGTCTGGGATTGCCATGCACAATGACAATAGACAAGCGCTGGCGTGCCTTTACCAGCCCGTTTTCATCCTTCCAGGTGATAATGCTGCTTTGCGAAAAAGCGGATGCCTGCGCAGAAAGCTCGTTTTTGAGCAAGGCAACGCGGTGTCCGCCGCTGTCCTGCGCCATATTCATGGGAAATGGGCCGGCATAGGCTTCCCATCCGGCGGCTTCCTGCTTCCTTCCCGGGGCACGGACAGCCGTTACCAACGTTACTTGCTTGGGCGTGTCCGTTGGATTGCTGTAGGTTAACTTGCCGGTGGAAATCTGGTACTGATACCCGGTTCCGCTGAAATCGGGCAGGAGGTTTTCTTTTGTCACCTGCGGTATGGGAACATCCACAGGATCCGTACTGGTAAAGGATAGCCTCACCAACGCATAGCGGCTGTCGTAGGTATCATCTTCATACTGGAAGCGGACAAAAGACGCTCGATTTTCATCCGGGAAGATCGTTTCAGGGAAAAATTTCCCGGAAGCGGCATCATAGTAGCCCAAATCGATCGAAGTTTGATTGGCGCGAACCGAGGTCTGCATATAAGGAGGCGTCTGCTGCATATCGGCAAGCCAGGCCCGCAGTTCCTGCTGGGAACCGCTAAAGCCGCCTGCGCAGAACAGCTTGGCCGTTTTTTGAGGATCAGGCTGAATCCAGACCAAAAACCCGGTGATGTACTGCGAATCGTTAAAGCCGCTGGATACAACATCCGCCCAGTCCGTGGCGGCGGTATCAATCATCACGTTCCATGCGCCGTTTTCATAAACCGGCTCGTTGGCAAATTTTAAGCCGTTCGGACAAAGAAAGGTTAGCGAAGTTCGCTCCGCTTCAGCTAAAACGCCTTCTTCCGCCAGCGCACACCCCGTTCCGGCCAGAACCAGCAGGCCACAAATGCCAGCAAGAAGCACTAAGCGCTTAGGCAAGATTTTATGTGGACGGGAAAAACTTTCATTATGGCTCCCCCTTATGTATATAATATAACTATAGGAATAGTATGTCACAGCAAAAATGGAAAGTCAAATAGAATAATGATAAATTTTGACATGAATTTGGTTGGGAGCGGGTTGGCGCTTTCCATCGCAAACCTGTTACAATCCCCTGGCGGCGTTGACAAAGCCCCCCGCATGTTTTACTATGTATATTGGTAATTTGGCGTTTGATACGCCGGTTTTTGGAGGCTTTTATGAAGTACGCAAAAATGCGCTCCTTCCTATTAATTGTATGTGCGGCGTGCCTGCTGGCGGCGGGCGCGCTGGCCGCCGGCCGAAGCGCCGTAACCGGCTGCGCCTATGTGGACGCCAACCAGAACGGCGTGTGCGACGGCGGCGAGCAGCTGATGGCGGGCGCGCCGGTGTATCTGGAGCGGCTGATGAACGGGGAATGGACGCCCATGAACAATCAGCAGCTGACGGAGAGCAGCCAGGGCGCTTTCCAGTTCACCGGACTGGAGAACGGTACTTACCGGGTGGTATGCCCTCTGGAAAACTACCGCCTGTATGCGTCCAGCATCGGCGGCGCGGCGGAAACCACCGCGGATGGAATGGCCTGCTCCGCCGCCTTTGACGTGGCGGAGGGGCAAACCGTGGACGGCATGGACATCGGCCTGGCCGAATCGGCCCGGGTGACCCTGAAGGCCACCCAGGGAAGCAGGGCCCTTCCCGGCGTGGTGATGACCCTGAACGGCAGCCTTCAGCTGACCACCAGTGCGGACGGTCAGGCGGACCGGTATGTGCGGCCCGGCCAGTATACCCTGACGCTGACATTGCCCCAGGGCTATTCCCTGACCCGTCAGGCGGACAGCCCGGATGGGCAGACCATCGCCCTGACCGGCGGGCAGACCCAGGCCTACGAGCTGGACGCCCGGCAGGCGGGCAGCCTGAGCGGCATGGTTTTTGAGGATATGAACAACAACGGCGTGCTGGATGAGGGCGAACCCGGCGTAGAGGGCGTTACCGTGCATCTGGAGGGGAAAAAGAGCGGCGCTGCAATGGACGTGACCAGCGGCTCGGACGGCCTGTATGTATTTGAAAACCTGCCGGACGATGTGTACACCATCTCCGCTGCCCTGCCGGAGGGCATGCTGTTTGCCCGCTATTCCAAAACCGGCGGCGATTTGCGCAGCATTTTCAGCGGCGCGACCCGCCAGCGGCAGTACCCGGTCAAAAACGCCGCGCAGGTGACCGATAAAAATATCGGTCTGGTGCAAAAGGGCGCCATTCGCGGCACGGCGTTTCTGGACCTGAACTATAACGGCGTGATGGACGAGGGTGAACCCGGCTACGAGGGCGTGACGCTGGAAGCCATCAAAATCAGCAACGGCGAATCCCTGGGCAAAACGGTAACCGGCAAGGACGGCAGCTTTGCGCTGGAAAACCTGCGGGGCGGCGACTACCGCCTGCGGGCCATCCTGCCGGACGACGGCTCCATCTTTACCGTTACCGCCACAGCGGATCAGGGCAACCGCTTTGAGCAGAAGAACGGCCGCCGGGAAAGCAGCGTGCAGCCCTACAGCATTGTCAGCGGCGGCGAGGCATACGCGCTGGTGGGCGTGGCCCGGGGTGCGACCATTACCGGCACCGTGTTTGAGGACGCGGATTATAACGGCGTGCTGAACGGAAAGGAAAAGATCCTTTCCGGATTGAAGGTGCAGGCCGTGGACGGGGATGGAAACGCGGTGGCGTCCGATACCACCGGCGCCAAGGGCAGCTATAAGCTGAGCGGCATTCTGCCCGGCACCTATACCGTGCAGGTGCAGCGCAAAAAAGGCTACGGCTTTACCCGGGTGCGGGATAGCGAAAAGGGCGGCAACCATGTGATCGCTCTGGAAGGGGAAATGGGCGTAACCGCTCCCGTTACCGTGACCATGGGCGAAAGCTATGCGGATGTAAACGCGGGCATGCTGCCCTCCTCCACCGTCAGCGGGCAGCTGTTCCAGGACAGCAACGACAACGGCCTGTGGGATGAAAACGAGCCCGGCATGGTGCAGGCCCAGGTACGCCTGTATTCCCAGGAGGCGGAAATTGACCTGACCCAGCCGGTGCAGGCGGACGGCAGCTTCTTCTTTGACGGAGTGATGCCCGGGGAATACACCCTGACCTATGTGCTGCCGGAGCATTGCGAAATGGCCCGGACCGCCGATGGGGGAAACACCGCCAGGGCAACGGATATCACCATTACGGTAACCATGGGCGAAAAAGCCGCGGCCCCGCTGGCGGGCGCTGTGGAACTGGGCACCTACGAGGGCGTCGCCTTCCACGATGCCAACGGCAACGGCGTGCAGGACCCGGGGGAGGAACCCGTGTATGGCGCAACGCTGACCTTTACGCCCGACCGCGCTACCGCCAGCCAGGTTCAGGTATCCTCCGATGTGGACGGGCGCTTTAGCGTGCAGGGCCTGCGGCCCGCCAATTACACCCTGTCCGCGGAGGCGGCGGACGGGATGATCTTCAGCCACAGCCCTGACGCGGACGGCGTACTCTGGCCCGCTCAGGAAACCGCGTCCATCGCCCGGTTTCCCTGGACGGCGCTGACCAACCGCACCCCCAAGGCCCTGGGCCTGGCGCAGCCCGGCAGCATTCGGGGCGAAATCTGGATGGATGAAAACCAGAACGGCAAGCAGGGCGACGGGGAATGGATCATGACCGGCCTGACCGTTACCCTGACCAGCGAACAGGGCGAGTCCGTCCACGCACAGACGGATGAACAGGGCTTCCGTTTCGACAACGTGCGGCCCGGAACCTATACGGTGTCCTTTGAACTGCCGGCTCAGTCCTCCCCCGCGGGGGAGGGCACCTTTGACCTGAGTGGAAACACCATGCGCCAGCAGGGCGTGACCATGGCCGAGGGGCAGCAGCGCTCCGGCCTGAACGCGGGGCTGGTCAGCCGCACCAGCATCGGCGGCAAGGCCTATCTGGATGAAAACGGCAGCCGCACGCCTGTGGAGGGAATTACCGTGCGGCTGATGCAGGATGGCAAAGCCGCTGCCAGCGCCGTAACCGGCGAGGACGGTTCCTACCGTTTTGACGGCCTGTGGCCCGGGCAGTATACGCTGACCGCCTCCATGCCCGATGGCATGATCTTTGTGCACCCCAATGATCTCAACTACCCTGAGGGGGCGACCGTGATGTCCGACCGTCAGGGCGAAAGCGTCGCTATTCAGCTGGAAATGGCCAAGCATCAGCTGGACAGCAATATTCTGTACATCAAGCCCGCCAAGGTAGGCGATCTGGCCTGGCTGGACGAAAACGCCAACGGCCTGCTGGACGGCGATGAAAAGCGCCTGCCCAACATTGCCGTTACGCTGGTGCAGGATGGAAAGGTTCAGTACGAAACCGCCACCGACGCTTACGGCTATTACCAGTTTGCGGACGTGTACCCCGGAACCTATGTGCTGGTGGCCCATGCCGACACGGCCCTGACCCCCACCACCCCCGTGCCGGAGTGGCGGATTATTTCCAGCTGCCTGACCAGCGGCGATGGGGAAAACGCCCAGAGCGATCCCTTTGACGTGGTCAGCGGCAGCGATAACCGCAATTTTGACCTGGGCTATGTGCTAAGGGACGACCAGCAGCTGCCGGAAAGCATGGCCCAGCCAGCTCCGGGGCGCAACTGGCTCAAAACCAACCAGGAGTAACGCGGCATGGAACAGTTTGTGCACACTTCGCCACAGGCTTTGGCGGATTTTCTGGCGGATTTGGAAAGGGAAGGCACCCAGCTGCATTGCATGGAGGTTTTTCAGGAGGACAGGCAGGTGATTCGCTGGGCCCTTTCCCCCTACCGCTGCGATGACAAGCGGGAGCTGTATTCCCTCAGCAAGAGCTTTACCTCCACCGCTTTGGGCGCGGCCTATGACCGGGGCCTGCTTCGCCCGGACGACAGCGTGCTGTCCTATTTTCCGGAATACGCGCCCCTGTGCAAGGAGGATGAGCGCTGGCAGCGGATGCGCCTGCGCCACCTGATGACCATGGCGGACGGACACGAAACCTGCGTAATGCCGCAAATGGCCTTTGCACAGGACAGCGCGCGGGCCTTTTTTGAAGCGTCCCTGGCCTATGAGCCGGGAAGTACTTTTGTATACAACACAGGCGCCACCTGCCTGCTGGCCGAGGTGGTACGACGGGCGACCGGTATGCCCGTGCCCCAGTGGCTGGCCCAAACCGTCTTTGCGGAGTTGGGCATTGTGGATTTTTCCTGGGAAACCTGTCTGGACGGCCGCTGCGACGGCGGCACGGGCCTGCGCCTCAGCTGCGACGATGTAGCCAGGCTGGGCCTGCTGTACCTGCATGAGGGGCAGTGGAATGGCAAACAGGTCCTTAGCCGGGAATGGGTGCGCATGGCTACCGGCAAACAAAAGGACAACGTGCGCAACGGCTCCCCCGACTGGACGGCGGGGTATGGCTTCCAGTTCTGGCGCAACGCCCGGCAGGGCTTCCGGGGGGACGGGGCCTTTGGCCAGCTGTGCGTGGTCATTCCCGAAAGACGTCTGGTGGCCGCCTTGCTGGTGGAAAGCGTCAACGCCATGCCCCTGGAAGTGGAGCGCCTGTGGACCTTCCTGGATGAAATGAACGATAAGCCCGGAAACGACCGGCCCAAAGCCGCCTATCAACCGGCGGGCACTTTGCAGGGCGCGGCCATGGATACCGGCTGGCGAACCATGCAGAAAAATCCCGCGGGCATTCTGTCCCTGCGGGTTCAGGCGGATGAGGATCGCGCCACGGTGGATTTTTGCACCGAAACGGGGGTGCAGCGCCTGACGGCTCCCTCCGGGCAGTGGCAGGATAATTCCCTGTATTTGAAGGCGTTCTTTCCAAACCTGACCACCATGATGCCCCGCCGCCAGCCCCAGCTGCTACGGCTTTCCGCCGCCGCTCACTGGGAGGCGGGCGGCCTGGTGGTGGAATGCCGGATGCGCAACGCGCCCCATGCCTTTTTGATGCGGCTGACCCTGACGGATGGCAAGCTGTGCATGCGGCTGGAAACCGGTCAGGCCTTCCCGCTGTTTGGCGCTGAAAAATGCATTGAGGAAAAATAAACAAAAGGGGCCTGCCTTCTCTGCATCGGAGAAGGCAGGCCCCTTTTACTCAAAACAGGCAAGGCCGCGTTTACCGGTACTCCGGTTTCAGACGATACAGGTACACCCGCCTATACCAAAATTGGGGGCTTTCCACATGGGTAATCTGGTCATAGCGGGCGAATAACGTATCGTTGGGGTTGCGGGTAACCACATATTCGCACAGCCCCTCCTCCACATAGCGCCGCTGCTCGGTTTTCATCTCCCGCAGGGGCACGTTGTTCTGGTGAAAATACTTGACGCTTGGGGCAATTCCGGCGGCGGTGTAGAAGCCCGCGTCCATAAAACCGAAATTCAGCAGGGTGGTCTGGTCGTTTATCTCCATCTGGTCCACAATGCGAAACTGCATGCTGTCCTCACGCTTTGCCCCAAAGCCCAGGCCGCTTTCCGGGTGTACGTTGGGGCTGACGGCCAGACACAGGGCCACGCATCCGGCGGCAAACGCCGCGCCGGTTACCGGCATCGCCCACCGGGCCCGGAAACGACTCAGCACCGGTTCCAGCAAAGCACCTGCCGCCGCCAGCCCAATGGGGGCCACGGCCGCCAGCGCCAGCCCGTAATACAAATAGCCCTTCGCGCCAATAAAGATGGTCACAACGCCGCAGCCAAGCATCAGCCAGGCGGCCCACGCAGCGCCCTTTCCGCCCTTGCGGCTTACGCTGAGCCACACGGGCCCCGCAAACACCAGCAGCGCATACTGCGCGTTATGCTTGATCCAGTCCCAGATCAGGTAAACCATGGTCGCCAGCCGTTCCTGCAGAGTCAGGCTTTGGGCTGTGCCGTACAAAAACAGGTTGTGCCCCAGGTACACCTTCAGCCAGTCATAAATGGCCCCGTTCAGGCCGAAATACACCAGCCATGGCACCGTGGAAACAAAGGCTCCTGCCACCATCCATCCCAGGCTCTGCCACAGGGTTTTCCAGCCGCCCTTGCGGGCGAAGGGAAGCAGGATGGCCAGCAGCAGTCCCGCGGGCAGGCCGATGATGGTAAACTTGATCCAGAACACACAGCCCGCCAGCACGCCGCAGGCAATCAGCCCGCCCCGGGACATGGGCCGTCCCTCCTGCCGGTTATAAAAATACCGCAGGGTCAGAAACAGCTGCGCCGTCATCAGGGGCAGGCACATTTCCTCGGCGCTGTCCCCTTCGGCAAAGCTGTAGGAGGCGTATACGGCCAGCGCCAGCAGGGGCACCAGCACCCACACGCTGCGCCGCAGACCGTACAGCCGCAGGATGCGCCAGCTGTAAAACAAAAAGAAGGCCGCCTGCACAACCTCCAGCAGATAGACGCCGAAAAAATCCCGAAAGGAAATCAACGCCGCCATGGCGTGCAGCATAAACAACAGGGGCCCTTTGTGATCATACAGGTCCCGATATACCACCATGCCCCGGGTCATGCCCTTGCCAATGGACAGGTAGATGTTGGCGTCGCACCAGTCATTCATCACATACCCGGGGGAGGAACGGCTGCAAAGAAACAAAACGGCGGCCGCCAGCGCCAGCGTATACCCAAAAACCAGCCACAGCCTTTTTTGATCGCTCATGATGCAAAGGTCCTTTCCTGGCCAAAAAATTACAGTTTATTGTAGCATATTCCTCCTGATGGGGCAAGCCTTGCAAAAAAAGGTCAGACAGGGTACAATAGGAGCGTATCATTTTGACTGATCGGGCCTGTCTGGCTCACCCTTTTCCAAAAGGAGGAAAAACCATGAACCCCTATGTATTCATGACGGATTCGGATTCTGACCTGCCCTACCGCTATGTGGACGACCTGGATATGACCATGGTGTATATGCCCTACATTGTGGACGGCCAGGAATACCTGGACGACCTGGGACGCGGCGGCAAGCAGAAGGAGTACTTTGACCAGATGCGCGGCGGCGCGGCGCCGGTAACCTCGCTGCTGCCCACCGCCGTTTATCTGGACTATTTTGAACCCTGCTTTGAGCGTGGACAGGATATTCTGTTTGTCAGCTTTTCCAGCCAGCTGTCCAGCACCATTCAAAACATCTACGCCGCCCGGGACGAGCTGCTGGCCAAATACCCGGAGCGCAAAATGCTGGTGGTGGATACCCTGAGCATCTCCGCACCCCAGAGCATTTTGATTCTGAAAGCGCACGAATTGTACCGCCAGGGCAAAACCATGGAGGAGGTAGCCGCCTGGCTGGAGGAAAACAAGGCCCGCGCCCAGGCGTTCTTTACTGTGGACGACCTGAAGTACCTGCGCCGCGGCGGCCGCATCAGCGCCGTGGCGGCTACGGTGGGCACCATGCTGGATTTAAAGCCCATTATTACCGAAACCAAAGAGGGCAAGCTGGTCAGCTGCGATAAGGTGCAGGGGCGTAAAAAAGCACTGCGGCTGATTGCGGATAAGGCAGCCCAGTGCATTGACGATCCCGCGAACGCTTTTCCCGTGATTATGCATGCCGACGCGCCCGAGGACGCGGCCCGGCTGGAAGCCCTGCTGATGGAGCGCGTTCCCGGCCTGCCTGAGGTGCAGACCTGGTTTGTAGGCCCGGTGATCGGCGCGCACTGCGGCCCCGGCACGGTGGCCGTGTGCTTCTTTGGCAGGGAGCGCGCCCTCTGATCCCCCGCGTATGATAGAAGGAGGAAATACGCCATGGATTATGAAGATTTAGGCCGCCGGGTGCGAGAGTTCCGTGTCTCCAGAGGGTGGAGCCAAACCCAAATGGCGGAGGCCATTGGCGTATGCCCCTCCTTTGAGGGGCACCTGGAGCGGGGCACCCGCAAGGCCAGTCTGGAAACCATTGTTTCCATCGCCAATGTAACCGGCCTGAGTCTGGATTTTCTGTTGGCAGCCAGCCTGGACCGTCCCGCGCCTGACGTGGAATACCACGAGCAGGAGGGACGGTTCCTGAGCGCCAACCAGCGGCATGTGATGCGGGAAATTCTGGACACCATTCAGAGCCAGCTGATTCACTGGAACGAGCCGGACCCCCCTTATTCCAGCAATTGACGAACCACGCTGCCCATATCGTACAGCCCGGCAGGCTTGTCCAGCAGGTAGCGGGCCGCGGCCAGCGCGCCCTGAGCGAACAGGGAACGGTTTTCCGCCCGGTGGGTTAGTATCAGCTGCTCGCCGTTGCCGTAAAAGCCTACCTGATGCTCGCCGGTCACCGTGCCGCCCCGCACCGCGTGAATGCCGATTTCGCCCGCCGTGCGTTTTTGGGTACGGCCATAACGGCCAAACACAGGCTCCGTTTCGGGGCCTTTTTCTTTTCGAATGGCGTTATACAGCATCAGGGCGGTGCCGCTGGGACTGTCCGCCTTCATGCGGTGATGGGTTTCCACAATTTCCACGTCAAAGCCCTCCAGCGTGCGGGCGGCCATGGCGCACAGCTCCCGAAGCACGTTAACGCCCAGGCTCATGTTGGCGCTTTGCAAAATGGGAATTTGCCGGGCTGCGTCCTGAACCAGCGCCAGCTCCACATCGGTATAGCCGGTGGCGCACAGCACCGCGGGCAGGCCCCGCCGGGTGGCCAGGGCCAGCAGCTCGGGCAAAGCGTCCGGACGGGAAAAATCGATCAGCACATCGGCGGGCATTTCCACCTGCTCAAAGGCGGATACAATCGGATAGGCGGCGTCCTGGCCCGCGTAGGCCACATCCACGCCGCATACAATGGTATCGCCGGACGACTGAACCGCCAGGGTGACTTCGTGGCCCATGCGGCCCAAAGCGCCGCCCAGAATGATCTTCATAATGGAAAACCTCCTTAGCAAAAAATGAAAATTTCGCCGGGCATGCCCTCCGCACGCCCGGCGATGGTTTTGTTAAAGTCCCAGGTCCTTCATGGCCGCCAGAAGCTGCCTGCGGGTGTCCTCTCCTGCGGGAATCAGGGGCAGGCGCAGTTCGCCGCCGCACAGACCCATTTGCTCCATGGCAAACTTGCAGGGAATGGGGCTGACCTCGCTGAACAGGGCGCGCACCAGGGGCAGGGATTTCACCTGCAAATCCAGAGATTTGGCCAAATCCCCCTGCTGGTAGCTTTGCACCATGTCGGCCATATAGCGGGGGGCCAGGTTGGACACCACGGAAATAACGCCCTCAGCGCCCAGCGCCAGCAGGGGGTACACCATGTCGTCGTTGCCGGAATACAGGGTCATGCGGCCCTGCATGGCCTCCAGCTTTTCCATGATGGAGGGCAGGCTGTAGCTGCTTTCCTTCAGGCCGATGAACCGGCCGCTGGCGGCCAGCTTCTTCAGCACCGCCGGACCGATATCCAGGTTGGTGCGGCTGGGCACGTTATACAGGATAATGGGCAGCCGGGTCTGCTCGGCCACGGCCATAAAGTGGGCGTACAGGCCCTCCTGGGTGGTCTTGTTGTAATAGGGGGTGACCACCAGCTGGGCGACGCAGCCCAAATCGCGGAAGCGGCGCTCGGTATCGATAACGCTTTGGGTGCAGTTGCTACCGGTGCCGCAGATGACGGGAATGCGGCCGTTCACCGTCCGCACGGTTTCACGGATGATTTGCTCCTTTTCCTCCATGGTCAGGGTGGAAGGCTCGCCGGTGGTGCCGCAGGACACAATGGCGGCGGTACCGCCCTGCACCTGACGCTCCACCAGACGGCGCAGCGCGTCAAAGTCCACCCGGCCGTCCTTCATGGGGGTAATCAGGGCCACGGCCGCGCCCCGAAACAAAGGCTGATGTTTCATGCTTCAGTCCCTCCCTTATTTGTGGGGAATATACCCCAGCTTGCACAGATATTCAGCGCTGAGCACGCCGCCGCCCGCCGCGCCCCGCAGGGTGTTGTGACTTAGGCAGACGAATTTGTAATCCATCACCGGGTCGGGCCGCAGACGGCCGATGGAAATGGCCATGCCGCCTTCCAGCTCCCGGTCCAGCCGGGTTTGGGGCCGGGCGGGGTCCTCAAAGTAATGCAGAAACTGCCTGGGAGCGGAGGGCAAATCCAGCCCCGCGGTCGCGGGCACGGCGTTTTGCCATTTGTACAGAATTTCATCCATGGTGGGCTTGCGGGCAAACTTTACGCTGACCGCCGCCATGTGTCCGTCAGAGGCCGCCACCCGCAGGCACTGGGCGCTGATGCGGGGCCCCGCCGCGTCCACGATGGCGTCGCCCTGAATATGGCCAAAAATCTTCAGCGGTTCGCATTCGCTCTTTTCGTCCTCGCCGCCGATGTAGGGAATCACGTTATCCACCATTTCCGGCCAGGTGGCAAAGGTTTTGCCCGCGCCGCTGATGGCCTGATAGGTGCATACCATTACCTGCTCCGGCCCGTACTCCAAAAGGGGCCACAGGGCGGGCACATAGCTTTGAATGGAGCAGTTGGGCTTGACGGCGATAAAGCCGTGCCGGGTTCCCAGACGGCGGCGCTGAGCCTGGATAATACCGGCGTGATCACCGTTGATTTCGGGAATCAGCATGGGCACGTCGGGGGTGTGGCGGTTGGCGCTGTTGTTGGAAATAACGGGGGTTTCCGCTCTGGCGTAACGCTCCTCCAGCGCGCGAATCTCATCCTTTTTCATATCCACAGCGCAAAAAACAAAATCCACCTGACCGGCCACGGTTTCCACGTCCGCCGCGTCCGCCAGCGTCAAGCTGGCGATGGCCTCCGGAATGGGCGTACCGGGAAAGGCCCAGCGACCCTCTACGGCCTGGGCGTAGGTTTTGCCCGCGCTGCGGCCGGACGCGGCCACGCAGGTGACCTGAAACCAGGGATGGCTGCCCAGCAGCAGCGCGAAGCGCTGGCCTACCATACCCGTTGCGCCAATGATGCCCACCTTATATTGCTGCATACCAAAATTCCCCCTTCTGCGATTGCTGTTAACAGGTTTGCCCAAAACGCGCCCTGCTATGATGCTATGCCCGAAGCATGAAAATGTGCGTTGGGTTATGGGTTAGGATAGCATGAAGCCCTTGCGTTGTCAAATCAAACCATGGCGTATTGCACAGCCGTTAAAAATATGCTACAATACCGCCAGCCCCTTTCCACACAAGCAGGTGTCACGAAGGCGCCGTTCCCTTTTCCGAAGAATAAGGGGGAGCGGGGGCAGCCTTTTTGCGGTACTGTTTTTAGGAAAGGATTGTTTTTTATCATGAAGAAAAATCACATTCTGCGGTTGACCCTGTCGGCCATGTTTCTGGCCATTGGCTTTGCGTTGCCCTTCCTGACGGGACAAATTCCTCAGGTGGGCAGCATGTTGCTGCCCATGCACCTGCCCGCCCTGATTTGCGGCTTTGTGTGCGGCTGGCCCTGGGGGCTGGCGGTGGGCTTTGTCATGCCCATTTTGCGCAGCCTGCTGTTTGGCATGCCGCCCATGATTCCCACCGCCCTGGCCATGGCCTTTGAAATGGGCGCTTATGGCGCGGCAGCCGGTTGGCTGTACCATAAGCTGCCCAGGGGCGTGGCCTATATCTACGTCAGCCTGGTAGGGGCCATGCTGATTGGCCGTGCGGTATGGGGCCTGGCCAGCTGGGCCATTTACGCCCTGCTGACGGATAGCAGCTTTGCCCTGGCGGCCTTCTGGACCGGCGGCTTTGTGCGTGCCTGGCCGGGCATTGTGCTGCAGCTGGTGCTGGTGCCGCTGATTGTATTGGCGCTGGAAAAGGCCAGGCTGATTCCTTTAAAGGACAAATAAGGAGACCCCATGGACGAACGGCTTTTGAAAAAGCATATCATGCTGACTCCGCGAATGGAGCCTGCGGACGCAGTCAAACTGGCCTTTCAGGGCGCGTTTGGCTGCGGCCATCTTTTATCCGGACGGCGGGAATGCGCCGCCTATGTGGCCCGGGAACTGGCGGAAACCACGATAGACGAGGGGGCCCCCGCTTATACGCCCATTGGTGGCGGCATGAGCCGCCTGAACCTGCGCAGTCCGGCGGTACGCCGCCTGTCTCCAGAAAGGATTGCCGACTTGATGATCCTGACCGCCAGCCAAATCGGCATGGGAGATAAAGCAGCCTTTGAACGGGATTTGGCCCTGCTGGAAGCGCTGGCGCGGAAGGGGCAGACGCCCTTTTCCCAACAGGCCCTGGCGGATTACCTGACCGCGTACCGGGCCCAGGGCTGCCCGCCGGTAAGCCACAGCCCGGCCTACCGGGCGGCCTACGGACCCGCCTACCGGGTGGTGCTGACGCCCCTGGCCCAGGCGGCGGAGATGCTGGCCGCGGCGGACGACCGCCTGTGCCGGGACGGCCAGGTCACGCTGGTGCTGGACGGCCCCTGCGCCGCCGGCAAAACCACGCTGGCGGCGCTGCTGGCGCGGCTGTATCAGACAAAACCCATTTCCATGGACGATTTTTTCCTGCCCGCGGAGCTGCGCACGCCCCAGCGGCTTGCCCAGCCCGGCGGCAACGTGCATTATGAGCGCTTTGCAGACGAGGTGCTGGCGGGCCTGCTGACTGGCGGACCCTTTGACTACCGCCGGTTTGACTGCCATACCGGCGACATTTTGCAAAGGCATTATCAGCCCGCGTCGGTTACCCTGATCGAGGGTTCCTACAGCCATCACCCGGCCTTTGAGCAGGCCTACCGTCAGCTGCGCCCGTTGAAGGTATGGCTGGATGTAAGCGAGGCGGAACAGCTGCGCCGGCTGGAAAAGCGCAACCCCCAAATGCTTCAAATGTTTATAAACCGCTGGATGCCCCTTGAAAAAAGCTACCGGGAGGCGTATCATATTCCAAAGGACACGGATATGATCCTGCGGATGGAGGAATGGCTGTGAAGGTGCTTGTGATTGACGGACAGGGAGGCGGCGTGGGCAGGCGCCTGGTAGCCGCCCTGAAGGAGCGGATGCCCGGCCAGCCTGTCATCGTCCTGGGCACCAATGTGCAGGC
The DNA here is from genome assembly GCA_934621505.1 of uncultured Clostridia bacterium. Lineage (GTDB taxonomy): Bacteria > Bacillota > Clostridia > Christensenellales > Aristaeellaceae > Limiplasma. The sequence continues at coordinate 15,901 of CAKTUU010000027.1, read as the reverse complement.
CACCACCGCCATGCTGCGGGCAGGAGCGGATTTCGGCGCCACGGGCGAAAGCGCCATTCGCTACCAGTGCAAAACCGCGGACGTGATTCTGGGGGTTTCAGGCATTTTGCACGCCAACGCCATGCTGGGGGAGATTTCTCCCGGTATTGCCGCGGCGGTCAGCCTGAGCGACGGGCAAAAGGTGCTGGTTCCCCTGGAAAGCTGCGGCCTGCGCATTGCGGGCGTGGGCAAGCAGCCTCTGGACAGCCTCATCCGCGAGGCGGCGCGCATAGCGGCCCAGCTGTGCGGCCAGGCGGAATAAACCCTACCAGAAAGGAACGAATCCCATGAGCGAATGCACCCATAACTGCTCCAGCTGCGGCCAGAACTGCGGCGAGCGCACCGAGCCGGAAAGCCTGCTGAAAAAGCCGCATCAGCTTTCCCATATCAAAAAAGTCATTGGCGTATGCTCCGGCAAGGGCGGCGTGGGCAAAAGCCTGATTACCGCCATGCTGGCCGTGCTGGCCCAGCGCCGGGGGCTGAAGGTGGGCATCCTGGACGCGGATATCACCGGCCCCTCCATTCCCAGGGCCTTTGGCCTGACCCAGAAGGCCATGGGCAGCGACGAGGGCGTATACCCGGTGCCCACCCATACCGGCATTGACGTAATGAGCCTGAACCTGCTGTTGCAGAACGATTCCGACCCGGTTGTATGGCGCGGCCCGGTGATCGCGGGCGCGGTAACCCAGTTCTGGACGGACGTAATCTGGGGCGACAAGGACATCCTGTTTATCGATATGCCTCCGGGAACCGGCGATGTAATGCTGACGGTGTTCCAGTCCATTCCCGTAGACGGCGTGGTGCTGGTATCCACCCCCCAGCAGCTGGTGGAAATGATTGTGGAAAAGGCCCTGAAAATGGCCGGTATGATGGACGTGCCGGTTTTGGGCCTGGTGGAGAACATGTCCTACGCGGTGTGCCCGGACTGCGGCAAGCATTTTGAGCTGTTCGGCGAAAGCCATGCCGCCGAAATTGCCCAGAAATACAACATTCCCCTGACGGCGCGCCTGCCCATGGATCCCAAGCTGGCGGGCAGCATTGACAAGGGCATGATTGAATTGTTCAACGGCGACTGGCTGGACCAGCTGGCCGACGCCATCTGCTGAAAAAGGGTATAGCAAAGGGCCGGATTTCAATCGGAATCCTGCCCTTTTGCGTGTCAAAGAAGCATCGGAGGGTCGCAATCCTCCGATTCAGCGTGTTGAAAAACCGGAGGTGCAGGAGACACTGCCTCCTGCCAGGGTTTTAGGGGCAGCGCCCCTAAGCCTTGTGCCACAGATCTTTTCCAACGCGGCGATGTTCGCGGGCGCGGTCAGCCCTGCAGGGAGGGAAGGCTGGCGGCGGCCACGCTCTGGCCCACGCGGCGGCTCTTTTCGTCCGGCAGGTTCACCTGCATTTTCAGCTGGGGATATTCGGCGCGCAGCACCTCCTGCGCCTTGGCCAGCACAATGTCGCCGCCCTTGCCGCTGGTTACACGGCCCATCAGCAGCACATGGTTGATATCGTAGAACATGGCGTAGAAGGCCAGGGTGTAGCCCAGGTAAACGCCGATGGTTTCGTAAATCTTGGCGGCCTCCGGGTTGCCCTTTTCCATCTCCGCCTGCACCACCTTCAGCTTTTCGGCGGGGCTCAGGCCTTCGTCCAGATGAATGCCCGCGGCGGGGGCCAGCTTGATGACCGCGTCCTGGGAGAAATACTTCACGCCGCAGCCGCGGTCGCCGCTCCATTCGTCCACCATGGCGTCCGGGGCCAGGTCGCAGGGCACAAAGGCCAGCTCGTTCAGCCAGCCGGTGATGTTGCCCTTAGTATCCACATAGCCGCCCGCCTCGCTGGTGCCCATGGCAATGCCCAGAATGCCGTCCACGCCCAGGCTCATGGCTCCGGCCAGGGCGGTTACATCGCCGTCGTTGCAGACCACCAGCGGCACGTCCCCAATTTCCTTGGCGGCGCGAATATAGATATCCTTGACGTACTTGTCGTAATCGTCCTGGGGCACCTTCAGGAACAGGGAAGCCTTCATGGTGTGGTTGTTGATGTATACGCCGGCGGAGCTGACGCCGATGGCGTCCACCCGGGGCATTTTGGAGGCGGCGGTTTTCATGGCGCTGACGATGCCGTCAAAATGATAGGCCGGGTCCGCCGTGGTTTTGGGGAACCACACAACCTCCTCGCTGTACACGCTCTGACCGTCGATGACGGCGCTGACCTTGCGGTCGCTGCCGCCCGCGTCAAAGCCGATGCGGCAGCCGTCCAGATGACGGCCGATGGGGCTGGAAGCGTCCTTTTGAGCGGGCGCTTCCGCCAGAGAAGCAGCGTAAAGCACCTCAAAGTCGTGCTCGTACACACGGGCCATAAACTGCGCGTCAAATTCCCGCTTGCCGCTGACACGGTACTGGTCCTTCACGCCCTCGTACACCTTGCGGCTGCCTGCCAGGGTTACCCGGAAGCCGCCGTAAACCCAGATCATGCTCTTGATCATTCGCTCGGCCAGGGTCAGGTTCAGGGCGTCGTTTTCAGGCGTTTCGGGCAGCAGACGCATATCCCGCACGGCGGTCAGGCCGTCGTTGCGCTCCAGCGCGATGCGCAGGGTGGGTCCGTTTTCCTTTTCCGCCCGAGCCTGCAAATCGCACAGGCTGCGGTAAATGGGGGTAAAGGCTTTGTCCAGGGGCGCGATGATTTTCAAAGAATCCATTTGTTATTCCCTCCAGATAGTGATTTTTCAAATATGTATTACTATGTGTTTATATTGCTATCAGCGATTTTTATTATATCGTATTACAATGGCTTTGTCCACAGTTTTCTTTGACGGATGGAAAAAGCCGTCCCCCCAACAGGAGGACGGCTTTGAAAAACAAGGTTTATTTTTGGAACAGACGGCCGATTTGATTCGCCACGGTCCGCACCCAGGACAAAATGGACGGCGCAAGCCCCAGCCGGTACAGCAGGTAACCAATAGCCGCCCCCAGCGCCAGCGCGCAGGGCAGGGCAAGCCAGGCTTTGGAACGGCGGCTTTTCTGTGGCAGCGTGGGATAAACGGGAACACAGGCCGGTACAGGCATGCGCTCGGTGGGAACGGCGTCCGGGCCATCGTCTATTTCCGGGGATGGTTCGGGCTCTGGCAAATCCGGCTCCGGCCCCCAGGCATAGGAGGGCCCTTCCGGCGTGGGGCCGGAAACATCCACAGGCGCAGCGTGCTCCACCGCCCTCGCTTCCGCAGGCGGCGCGCTGTTTGACGGCTGCGCCTGGGCCGCTTCGGCGGCGGGGCGTAAGGAATCCTTGCGGCACAGACCGTCCGCTCCCAGGGGATGCAGAAAAGGCATACCCGGTTCACCTCCTTATTCCTTCATCCAGGCCGCGTAGCATTGGGGCGGGTAGATGGTGCGAATCATGTGCTTGAGAAACTGAAACTCCTCCTGGCTGTAAAAGGACGCGTATTTTTGATACAGCACCCGCAGCGCGTTCAGACTGTACACATTCAGGCTGTAATCGTTCAGCTTGATGAAATTGGCGGAAAAAGGGGTCAGCTTGTCAAACAGCACGCCCATCAGGTCGTCCGTAACGGCGGCGATCTGCTCCATGCCCAGGCGGCGGCTGTGGTAGTTATCGGTAATCACAGTCATGGAACCGTTGGTCAGCCGGTTCATCTGGGTCAGCAGAAAGGCCTCCAGCTGGGCGCGCATATCCTCCAGGGTTTGGCGGTAGGGGGCGTAGGCAGCCAGGCGCTGGGCCACCGCCTCGGCAAGGGTGTTGGAGCTTAAAAAAAGCGTGCCAAACCATGGCCGCAGCACATGTTCCACCTCTCTGGCCGATACCGGAATGGCCACCGTCCCTCACCTCCCCCGCGACAAACGCTATCAACCCTTTTTCTAGTAATTTCTACATCTTTCCGGCTTTTCCTTTGAAAAGACGGTCAAAAAGATGCAGACAGGAAATCTTTTCTTTTGAAAATGAATATTCATTCGATAAAATACGTATATTTGCGCATAATCAAATTGTCAAGCGCTATTTTTTGTATAGGGTGCCGGCCCTCTATACAAGGGATTGATACAGAAGTTTTCAACATTCCACATCCTATGCAAAAACCCGGGCTGGGCAAGCCCTTGCCAAAACGGTTTGCTTCTGCTATGATAGGTGACACGATGCGGAAAAAGCGGTGGTTTTCCACAATGCGATTTTCCACATTCTTTTCGTCTGTGGACGCTTTTGATGTGGAAAAACGTTCATGGGGCGAAACTGCATATATACACATACGGAAGGTTGAATGTACGTGATGAACGCTGAGGAATTATGGTCTGGCACCTGCAAACTGCTGAAGCAGGAGATGGTCCGGGTCAGCTATGACACCTGGATTGCCACCCCGCTGAAGCCCTATGCCCAGGAGGGCGACGTGCTGCTGCTGGAATGCACGGCCCCGGCCATGTTGGACGTGGGCATTAAGCGCTACATGGACCAGATTCAAAGCGCGGTCAACCGGGCGGCGGGCCGGGCTGTCAGCGTGGAAATTTTGTGCGACGGCGAACTGGAGCCCCGGCTGAACCAGCTGACCGCCCGCCAGAGCGGCAACGCCCTGGCCATGCTCAACCCCAAGTATACCTTTGACACCTTTGTGGTGGGTTCGTCCAACCGGTTTGCCCACGCCGTGTCCCTGGCTGTGGCCGAAATGCCCGCCGAGGCGTACAACCCCCTGTTTATCTATGGGGGCGTGGGCCTGGGCAAAACCCACCTGATGCACGCCATCGGCCATTACGCCCACGACATGTACCCGGAAAAGAAAATTTTGTACATTACCAGCGAGGATTTTACCAATCAGCTGGTCAGCGCCATGCAGTCCAACCAGAACCAGCAGTTCCGCGATCGTTTCCGCACGGCGGATATTCTGCTGGTGGACGATATTCAGTTTATCGCCGGCAAAAAAGGGACGGAGGAGGAATTTTTCCACACCTTTAACCATTTGCGGGACGCCAACAAGCAGATTGTGATGACGTCGGATAAGCCCCCCAAGGAAATTCAAAAGCTGGAGGAACGCCTGTGCAGCCGCTTTGAGGGCGGACTGGTGGCGGATATTCAGCGCCCGGACTTTGAAACCCGGCTGGCCATTCTGCGCAAAAAGGCGGAATATGAAAAGCTGTCCATCAGCGACGATATTCTGGTGCTGATCGCCGAGAAAATCGATACCAATATTCGCGAGCTGGAGGGCAGCCTGACCCGCCTGACCGCCTATTCCAGCCTGACACGCAGACCCATTGACATGCAGCTGGCCCGGGAGGCGCTGCACGAGCTGTTCAAGCACAAGGCCACCCACCTGATCACCGCCGACAGCATTCAGGAGGCTGTGGCGGACTACTACGGCATTACGGTGGACGATATCCGCAGCCCCAAGCGCAACCACGAGGTAACCGTGCCCCGGCAGATCGCCATGTACCTGACCCGGGAAATGATGGGCCTCAGCCTGAAGAAAATCGGCGACGCCTTCGGCGGCCGCCACTATACCACCGTTATGTCATCCATCGACAAGGTGGAGGAGTCCATCCGCCAGTCGCCCAGCATGGCCAGCCTGCTGGACGACGTGCGCAGACTGATCAAAGATGTAAAATAACGCGGATACGAAAGAAGCTCGCAAGAAATTTCCTGAAAACGCTATGCAAAACCGTTGATTCATGCTATAATACAGCCGTTGCCCCGGCTCGAGCAACCCGGTTTCAGGTTCCTACCCCTTCTTTGTTGGAAGCTATGGAAACCTACAACCAAGTAACGGAAACATCCGGAGCCAGTACCAACAAAGAAAATGGAGGAAACCAACCATGTTTGAAGACAAGACTTTGGTATGCCGCGATTGTGGTAAGGAATTCGTGTTCAGCGCTTCTGAGCAGCAGTTCTTCGCTGACAAGGGCTTCCAGAACGACCCCACCCGCTGCCATGAGTGCCGCGCCGCCCGCCGCAACCAGCAGAACCCCAACCGTACCGAGCGTCAGTACTACGAAGTCATCTGCGATGGCTGTGGCTGCACCACCCAGGTGCCCTTCCAGCCCCGTGGCGACAAGCCCGTGTACTGCCGTGAGTGCTTCGAGCGCAACCGCAACAGCCAGTACTAAGGCCATTCACGTCCCCTGCCAAAAGCAGGGGGCGTTTTTTATTGCAAAAAGCACCATGTTTTCGGATGAAGACATGGTGCTTTGTCCGGAAAGCTGTCAGAGGGACCGCAGCCTCTCTGACCGGAATCGGATCCACCGGCTGACCTGCGGTCGGCAAATGGAGCCGTTTCATTTGCTGCACGCAGCACCCAGGCGGACGGAATGTTTTCGACGGCCTGATCTCCGTCCCGGCGTTTTGCCATGGGACGGAGTTTGCTTCTACTTCCACTCAATGACCTTGCCCAGGGCAAAGTGATCCGACGCGGGACAGGGCAGAGGTTCCTCCCCCTCCACCCGGAAAGCGGGCGAGGTGAGAATGTAGTCGATCTTTCGCTCGGGCTGCTCTGTGGAGTAGGTATACGCGGTGCTGTCCATGCTGAGCCGCCGCAGCAGGGGCCGCAGCAGCGCCTCGTCCGGGTCGGTGTTCAAATCCCCGGCCAGAATCACCGGCGCGGGGGCCTCGTCCACCAGCTTTTCCAGCAGGGCAAAGCCCAGGGCGCGCTCCCCATCCGACAGGCCCAGATGGGTCATCATCAGCGTTACAGGACGGCCCTGCCACATTGTCTGGCAGGTGAGGACGACTCGATGCTCAAACCAGCCGTCCCGCTGGCTCTCCTCCAGATCCGGCACAGGGTGAACGCGCAAATCCGTAACCGGGTGGCGGCTCAGCAGCGCAATGCCATACTGACCGCCCTGCCAGTCAATGGTCCTGGCAAAGTGACAGGCCATGCCGGTATGCCGCTGCAAAAAGGCGGACGCGTCCACCGGCCCGGCGGTGGATACATTCACCGCAACCTCCTCCACAAAGGCGAAGTCCGGGGCGTAGTCCACAATGGCCTGGGCCATGGCCTCCAGGTTCATCTGTCCGGCGGAATCCTTGCCGGAGTGAATATTGTAATTCATCAAACGCATAGCGGGCGTCCTCCTTAGCGGCAGGTAATCTTCATGCCGTTTACTTCCACATCGCCGTCCACCGGCACCAGCAGATAGGGCTTGCCATCGATGATGCGGGTTTCAATCAGGTCGCTGCGTTCCGGATCCACCCGGATGGACACGCTGGGGGTATCCACATGAAACTGCCTGGGCGCGATCATGTTAACGGCGGGAATTTCCGTTTGGGCTCCAAAGGTTTCGGCGCAGCGGGTCTCAAAGGCCTGGGCCTTTTCCTGGGACACGCCACAGTCCGTCAGCACGTTTTTCACATCCTGGGGGGTAAAGGCCAGCGGCTCCGCCTTTTTATCCGCCTTTTGCTCCTCCATCATGCCCCGCACGGTTTCGTGCATGGCCTGTACCACGTCCAGACCGCATTCCTCGGCCAGGGTTTCCTCCAAAATGGCCTGAAAGGTTTCCTTCTGCTGGGGAGCGGTCATGCCCGGCTCCGCACCGAACACGTTTTGCAAAAACACGGTATGCAGGTCGGCCGGGTCATGGGTGTAATACAGGGCCCGGTTTACGTTGGCCCCGCCGTCCTCAAAGGCCGGGTACAGAAAGCCCAGCTCCGGCGCGGCCACCACCCAGTCCGACGACCGGCTGTGAAAGTCGCTGTCGGCGGTATCGTACCGCAGGGCGGGCTTGGACTGCTTGACCGGACACACGCAGCACAGGATGTAATGGAACACGTTCATGGACTGCTCCCGGTCCATTTCATCGTTGTGGTTGCGGGCGGGCACATCGTAGCCGTCATGCAACAGGGCGATCAGGTAATTGCTGGCGGCCTGCTGCCTGTCCACAGACTGGGCCATGCGCTGGTGCAAATCCACCACATGCTGGATGGCCCGCTGGTAAAAGGCCGCGATGGATTCTTCGTCCGTCAGGGCGCTTTCCTGCAACCCCAGCAGCAAATCCTGCTGGGGGGTCACGCCTTCGCCGACGGTCAGTTCAATCAGGTGCAGGTTCTGGCCAAAGGCCCCGGACAGGCAGCGCTTGAACAGCGCCATATACTTTTCGTTTTCCTCGTTGGGCATGTTGCCAAAGGAACGGGTAAAGGTAGAAATCACCTGTCCCTCGGCGCTGACATAGCAGCCCCGCAGCAGGGTGGGGTTGCGCTTTTCCGGGTTCAGCCGGCGGCGGATTTCGCTTAGCTCGCGTTGGTTCATGGGCTGTCACCTCAAGCGTTCAGCCGCGCCACCGCCTCGGCGATGGCCGCTTCGTCCGGGCGCATGGCCTGAAGGGTGTCCTGCATCAGCTTGTCCAAATCCCAGCCCAGCATTTCGGCCCCCTGGCGAATCACATCCCGGGAGCAGCCCGCCGCGAATTTTTTGTCCTTGAATTTCTTTTTCAGACTGCTCAATTCCATATCGGCGACGCTGTGGCTGGGCCGCATACGGGCGGCCGCACCAATCAGCCCGGTCAGCTCGTCGGCGGCGAACAGCACCTTTTCCATCTCCAATTCCGGGGCCACGTCCACGCAGATGCCGTAACCGTGGCTGACCACCGCGTGAACCAGCTCCGGCTCCGCGCCGATTTCGGCCAGCAGCTCCGGGGCCTTCTGGCAGTGCTGGTCGGGATATAATTCAAAGTCCACATCGTGCAAAAGGCCTGCCAGCCCCCAAAAGTCCTTTTCATCGCCGTGGCCCAGAGCGTCGGCGTAATAGCGCATGGCCCCTTCCACCGTCAACGCGTGCTGAATGTGAAAGGGCTCCTTGTTGTACCTGGTTAACAGGCCGTAAGCCTGATCACGGGTAACATGGGTTTGAGGCATTTCGGATTCCTCCTTTTGGTAAAATGGATAACGGTCCGCCGTCCCATTATGGCGCGGCGGACCGGCAATGTCAACGGGGGAAGCGCCCGCCGGTTCAATCCTGCTTCCGCGAAGCGGCGGCCTTGCCCCCAAGAAGGGGAGCCAGGTATTGGCCGGTGTAGCTTTCAGACACGGCGGCCACCTGCTCTGGGGTGCCTTCGCAGACCACGGTTCCGCCGCCGTCGCCTCCCTCCGGCCCCAGGTCGATCAGCCAGTCGGCGGTTTTGACCACGTCCAGATTGTGCTCAATGACCAGCACGCTGTTGCCCGCGTCCACCAGCCGCTGCAGCACGTCTATCAGCCGCTGCACGTCCGCCACATGCAGGCCGGTGGTCGGTTCGTCCAGCAGGTACAGGGTGCGGCCGGTGGCACGGCGGCTCAGCTCCGTGGCCAGCTTGATGCGCTGGGCCTCGCCGCCGGACAGCTGGGTGCTGGGCTGGCCCAGCTTCAGGTAGTTGAGACCCACATCGTACAGGGTTTGCAGCTTTTTGACGATGGGCTCGTGGTTTTCAAAAAACGTCAGGGCCTCCTCCACGGACATTTCCAGCACCTCGTGGATGTTTTTGCCCTTGTAATGCACATCCAGCGTTTCCCGGTTGTAGCGGGCCCCCTTGCATACGTCGCAGGGAACGTAGATATCCGGCAGAAAGTGCATTTCAATCTTCAGCAGGCCGTCGCCGGAGCAGGCCTCGCAGCGGCCGCCCTTCACATTGAAGGAAAAGCGGTTTTCCTTGTAGCCACGGGCCTTGGCCTCGGGGGTCATGGCAAATACCTTGCGAATCAGGTCAAACACGCCGGTGTAGGTGGCCGGGTTGGACCGGGGCGTGCGGCCGATGGGGCTTTGGTCGATGGTGATAATTTTGTCCAGCCGCTCCACGCCCTCCATCCGGTCAAACTTGCCGGGACGGGTTTTGGCCCGGTTCAGCACCCTGGCCAGATGCTTGTGAATGATCTGGTTGACCAGGCTGGATTTGCCGGAGCCGCTGACGCCGGTTACGCAGCAGAAGACACCCAGAGGCACCTGCACGTCGATATTTTTCAGGTTGTTTTCTCTGGCACCGTACACGGTGAGGAAGCCGTTGGGCTGCCGCCGCTTCTCCGGCACGGGAATGCGCTTTTTGCCGCTTAAATACTGGCCGGTGAGGGAACGGGGATTTTTCAAAATGTCGTCGATGGTTCCGGCAGCCACAATTTCGCCGCCGTGAATGCCCGCGCCGGGGCCTACGTCCACAATGTAATCCGCCGCGTACATGGTGTCCTCGTCATGCTCCACCACAATCAGGGTGTTGCCCAGATCCCGCAGACGCTTGAGGGTGGCCAGCAGCTTGCTGTTGTCCCGCTGGTGCAGGCCGATGGACGGTTCGTCCAGAATATACAGCACGCCCATCAGGCTGGAGCCGATCTGGGTAGCCAGACGGATGCGCTGAGCCTCGCCGCCGGACAGGGTGGCCGCGCCCCGGGAAAGGGTCAGGTAGCCCAGACCCACGCTGTCCAGAAATCCCAGACGGGAGTCAATCTCCTTCAGAATTTGCGAGGCGATCATGGCGTCGCTGCCGGTCAGCTGCAGCTGCTGAAAAAACGCCCGGCTTTTGCGCACGCTCAGGTCGCATACCTGGTCGATGCTCATGCCGCCTACGGTAACCGCCAGCACCTCCGGCTTCAGCCTGCGGCCGTGGCAGACCGGGCATTCGTCCTGCACCATATATTCTTCGTAAGCGGCTTTCATGGCGTCGCTGCTGGTTTCGGCGTAGCGGCGGCTGAGGGAGTTGATTACGCCCTCAAAGGTGGTCTGATAGGTGCTTTTGCCGTGGGCCCCGTCATACTGGATGGTGATTTTGTCCGGCGCGCCGTACAGCAGGATGTCCATTACCTTTTTGGGCAGGTCCCTGACCGGCGTGTCCAGACTGAAATGATACTTTTCCGCCAGCGCGGCAAAATAGGTGTGGGCCATGCTGTTGGGGTCGGTTACATTCCAGGCCATGGCTTGCAGCGCACCCTGGTTCAGGCTCAGGCTGGGGTCGGGAATGATCGCGTCCTGGCTGATGCGCATGATGGTGCCCAGACCGCTGCACTGGGGACACGCGCCAAAGGGACTGTTGAAGGAGAACATGCGGGGAGACAGTTCCTCAATGGAAATGCCGCAGTCCGGGCAGGCGTAGTTCTGGGAAAAAAGAAGCGTGCCCTTGTCAAACAGGTCCACCAGAACCAGCCCGCCGCTTTCCGCCGCGGCGGTTTCCATGCTGTCCGCCAGCCGCTGGCGAAATTCATCGGAGGGCCGCACAACCAGCCGGTCCACCACGATTTCGATATCGTGCTTCAGCTTTTTGTCCAGAGTGGGAAAGTCGTCCAGCTCATAGGTTTCGCCGTCAATGCGCACACGCACAAAGCCGCGCTTCTGGGCGCTTTCCAGCAGCCTGGTATGTTCGCCCTTGCGGGAGCGCACCACGGGAGCCAGCACCTGCATGCGCTGCCCCTCCGGGTAGGTCATTACCTGCTGCACCATCTGGTCGATGGTCTGCTGCCTGATTTCCCGGCCGCATTTGGGGCAGTGGGGCACGCCTACACGGGCGTACAAAAGACGCAGATAATCGTAAATTTCCGTAACCGTGCCCACGGTGGACCGGGGATTGCGGGCCGTGGTCTTCTGGTCGATGGAAATGGCGGGGGAAAGGCCCTCGATGCTGTCGACGTCCGGCTTTTCCATCTGCCCTAAAAACATGCGGGCGTAGGAGGACAGGCTTTCCACATAGCGCCGCTGGCCCTCGGCGTAAATGGTGTCAAAGGCCAGACTGGTTTTGCCGGAGCCGCTTAAACCGGTAAAGACCACCAGCCTGTTGCGGGGAATTTCCAGCGTGACGTTTTTCAGATTGTGCTCGCGCGCGCCGCGAACGATCAGTTTATCTTGCAAAATGAAACCTCCATAGGATGAGCGATATGTTGAGACGGCAAGCGCATAGCCGTCCGTTTTTTCTGTGCCCGGAAAAACGAACGGCTATGCGCCAGACATGCAGGCCATAAAGAAAATTGGGGCGGCGCTTCGTTAGATACGAATCAGGTCGTACTCCATGGTGCCCATGCCCAGGGCCTGGGCGTGCTCCACGGCGCTGCGCCAGTTGGTGTAGGGGTGTACATCGTGGAAAATGTCGCCGGTATGCTCCGCCTTTTCCGCCAGAACGGAGCCGGGCAGGGGAGCCATGCGGTTGCATGCGTCGGCGCAGGCCACGTCCAGCGCTACCGGGTCAAAGCTGGCAAACATGCCCACATCCGCAATGATGGGCGCGTCGTTTTCGGCATGGCAGTCGCAGTAGGGCGATACGTCCATCACCAGAGAAATGTGGAAGTTGGGACGGTCCTTCACCACGGCCCAGGCGTATTCGCTGATTTTTTCGTTCAGCACATCGTTGGAGCTGTCCGGCCCCAGAATGGCGCCCCGGTCCCGGCAAATGCCCACGCAGCGGCCGCAGCCCACGCAGATGTCGTGGTTGATATACGCCTTACGGTGCGGCTTTTCTCCCTGGAAGGAGATGGCCCCATGGGCGCAGATTTTGGCGCAGCGGCCGCAGCCCACGCACATTTCCTGGCGCACGGAGGGCTTGCCCTCGTGGTGCATGGCCCGCTTGCCGGCGGTGGAGCCGCAGCCCATGCCCAGGTTTTTCAGCGCGCCGCCAATGCCGGTGCTTTCGTGACACTTGAAGTGGTTCAGGGTAATGACGGCCTCCGCGTCCATGATGGCCCGGCCGATCAGCGCGTGGTCAAAATGCTTGCCGTTAATGGGCACGGCCACATCATCGGTGCCCAGCAGGCCGTCGCCGATGATCACATGGCAGCCGGTCTGGAAGGGATTGAAGCCGTTTTCATAGGCGGCGGTCAGGTGGTCCAGCGCGTTGCGGCGCATGCCGGTGTACAGGGTGTTGCAGTCCGTCAGGAAAGGACGGGCGCCCATGTCCTTGAGGGTATCTACCACAACCTTGGCATAGTTGGGCCGCAAAAAGGCCAGGTTGCCCGGCTCGCCAAAATGAATTTTGACGGCGGTAAACTTGCCCTGCAAATCCATACCGGTCATACCGGCCTTCACCAGCAGACGATGCAGCTTTTGCAGCAGGTTCTGGTCGGGAGTGGCGCGAAAGTCGGTATAATACACCTTAGCCTTTTCCATGGGGGTTCGCCTCCTGACTCGTAATGCGAAAATTTGTTCGGGTTATTGTAGCATATTCATTGTGGAATGGCAAGGAAAATGTTAAAAACGGGACGTCAGCTGGTCATAGCTGTCAAAACCGTACACCCAGTAGCTAGGGGATTCGTACACCAGATCCTCCCGGCGGAAAGCGGGGTAGAAGGCATAGTTGCCGGTCTGGTACTTGTTGATCACCACAAAGAAGGGGCCGTCCGGCTTTTCCGTCTTGTGGCGGACGGCTTGCAGCCATTCCTTGGTGGCGTCAAAATCGCTGACAATACCGCCGGGCGATTCCTCTGCGTCGGGCCAGATGTGCAGCTCCAGCTGGCCGTCGGACAGCTCCGTCAGGGTGTTGCCCGGGTACCAGAACTGGCTGTAGCCATAGGTGTAGCCCTGCTCCACCATGGCGTTGGCGATGTCGATATGCTCGCCGGAATAGTCCAGCATGCCGTATTCCCGGTACAGCCGCAGCCCGCACAGCCCAAACAGGGCCATAAAGGCGGCGGCAGCGGCGGCCCTGACCCGGGGGCCGCCGCGCCAGTTCTGGCAGGCGGCAGGCAGCAGACAGAAGAAAACCATCAGGAAGGGCAGCTGGTAACGCCAGGAATAGAACTGGTCGGTAAAGACGTACAAAAGGGCGTAGACCAGATAGGCGGCAGCCAGAAACCATCCGGCCAGACGCTGCTGGATGGGCAGATCGGACTTGCGCCGCAGGCTGGCGGCGATCAGCCCGACCATCAGCACAGCCAGCAGCAGGGCCAGGGCGTTGAAAACCAGCGCCATGGAAAAAGCGGACCCGGAACGATACCCCAGCGCCCCAAGCCAGTCCTGAAAAATCAGCCCCAGATTTTGAAAGGAGAAGGGTGTAAAGGAAAGGGAGGTCTGGCTTTGCATGTGCAGACGCTTTTCCAGCACAAGCAGGCAAATCACCACCCCCGCCAGACAGGCGGCGCAGCAAAACCCGTTAAAAGCCAGAAGTCGGCGGGGCTGCTCCAGCGGCTGCTGACGCTTATGACAATACAAGTACCACAGGACGGACGCCAGCAGCATGGGCAGGCAGTATACAAGCAAAATGCGCAGCCCCTCCATACCGGCGGCTACGGAGAGGAAGCCCCCAAGGGCATATAGCAGCACCCCGGTCCTGACGCGCGGCTTTTGCAGCAGGCGCAGGGACAGGGCCAGCAGGCCAAAAACAATGCAGGTATGGGAAATATAAAACACACCGGTGATGTACATTTCCATGTAGGCGTCGGACAGGGGGAGCAGCAGCATGATCCCGGTCAACGGGAACCAGCGGCGCAGCTTCAGCTGACGGCACAGGGCGTAGGCGCATGCCAGATAAATCAGCAGCAGAATCACCGTGCCCGCCAGCCGCACCACATGCCAGTTGCCAGTAAGGCAAAACAACGGCGCGAAAACCAGCTGCATGGATATGACATATGGCCAAGTGGAGTAGTAAAAGTTGGGCGTTAAAAGCGCCCCTTCCTGCTGAAGCATTTTGGATACAACCAGCACGCTGGACATGTCCGCGTTCAGCAGAAAGTCAATCTTCCGGCTTAAAAAGCGGCATACATACGCGAAAACGGCGGCTAGCAGCAGCCACGCGGCGGCCTGGACCAGCCTGGACAGACGCTTGGACATGAAAAAGCCTCCTTATTTATAGAGCCTGGCGGCACACCAGGGTGTGATGGGGCACGCCAATGCTTTGGGCGATGGAATCACATTTGGGAACCAGCAGGAAAAACAGCCCGGGATGGGAACAGTCGCTGAGGCTTTCATAATTACCCTGCCCCTTGGCGATGATAACGTCCGCCTGATCAAACGCGCGGCGGAAGGCGGGGGAAACCAGGTGAAGCTCCGTTCCGGCGGCGGCGCTGCCGTTGCTGAGCACGGCCGCAACATCATTCATGCCCACTTCGTAAGCGTCCGCCTTGATGGTGTCGTTCAGCACCGGCTGTCCGCGAACGCCATAAATCACCTGCAAGGACGGGTTCAGCCCGCGCAGCCGGCGAATCAGCAGCTTGTCCACGCAAAGCTCGCCGCAATTATCCGCCAGATACAGCAGCGTATGGGCCCGGGAAGCGGCCTGCCGCAGCCGGTCGGAATGATCGATGGAAAAAGCGTCTCCCTCGTGGGAGCGGAACCAGCCGGGCAGATCCTGCTCCATACCCGCCAGACTGCCATTGTGAATGGGGCCGAAATCCACCAGATTGGCGCAGATGGCATAGACCACCGCCAGATGAAAAGGATCGTCATGGGACAGGATGCGGCTTTCCAGCGCAGGCTCGCAGCGCAAAAACAGCTGGTTGTACTGCCTGCGTAAAGAAAGGTAGGGATCCGGACAATTCAGAACCCGCTTGACAATGGCAAACAATTCGCCCACCAGCTCAGGCGAGGTCTGCCGCTGAAAGTCCGCCGTACTTAAATAGGAAAAGCATTGGTGCAGCAGTTCGTCCAGCTCCACGGCCCCGGCCCGGCGGGCAGCCTGAACGACCTGGTTTACCAGACAGGGAAAACACTGGGGACTGATTTTCATAACGGCCTCCGAAAATAAGCGCTGAAAACAGGGCTATTATAGCAGATTCACAGAGAAAAGTACAGAACAGGGATTTATAGAATAGACACGCACGGACAAGTGTTCATATTGAGCAAGGAAGAAGCAATCCTGCAAGCCGTTTGCGGTTGAAAAAGCAAAAAAATTTTGCAGAAAGCCCTTGCAATTATCAGGAGTTTGTATTATACTACTGAAGCTGTCTGTTTAGGGATGAAGCGGTAAGTTGCCGCCATGGCCATGGCGGGTAATTATCGTGGACCAGC
>CAKTUU010000026.1 GCA_934621505.1 uncultured Clostridia bacterium | reverse complement strand
GATGACTTTGCAAAGCAGCTCGCCGTTCATCATTCCCGTTCCAACAACTTACCCATGAGGCCCCTCCATTGGCTTTCCCCCATTGAGTTCATTGTCCAATATGTTTGACAAACCTACACCGTTTATCGTGGAAGGGTCCAAGCCGATAGCGCCAGAGCTACTGTTTCAGAACCGTTGCAGGCTGTGCATTTGTTTGGATGGTATCGGACCTGACGGACGCTTCTTTTTTCCGGCAAAGGGTCAGGCACGCGGCGAAGGCCACGGGCAGCCCGTACAGCAGCGGCAGCGCGTAACGGGTATAGCAGATGGGTGAAAAAAACAGAAAGCCAGCGCTTACCAGCAGCGGCAGAAGTATGCCCCAGAGGACACGCTGCCGTTTTTGAATGGCGATGCAGCAAAGAATTAAGACCATATCGAAGGTAAAGCCAATGTTTGTCAGCAGGTTGACAACTGGCAAATGGCTTAGCAGCTGATACAGACTAAAGCACAGCTCGCCCGAATCTGCGAAGGGCCAGTTCTTTCCCGCCAGCGCCAGGTCTGTTCCTGAAAGCCAGAAAGAAGTGGTTCTGGGATAAAGCGTCAGGGAACCGTCCAGAGGGCTGAACAGATTGTGCATCATATTGGCGGTTGCGTCCAGATACACCAGGGGATAGCGCAGCCCCTGCTTTAGCCATACGGCAAAGTAGGCGCCCAATTCCTTCCAGGTGGCACTTTCGCGGAAGGTGGCTTTCACCGGGTCGGAAATATTGGGCTTATAAAGAGTGCCGATTTGCCCTGCATCCAGCACCCTGTCAATGATATCGCATTCGTCCTGCGGAATTTCCTCCTTGAGGTCACGGAGCAAACGCGCGGTTTGCTGAAAGGGCAGAGAGAGCGCCTCGCGCCGGCTTCCGCCGCCTACGCCGTAGACGTTGTTCAAAGCACTCTCACCCAGAATGGCGCAGACAATGGCCATGCTTACGCAGATAACGGGCAGAAAGCGTCGTAGCCAGGATTCCCTCCGTTTGCGCATAAGACCAAAGGGAACAATGACCAATATCGTGCAAGCAATGACGACATACAGCCCGTTTTTGCGCATCCAGGCAGACAGCAGGACAGAAACAGCCCACAGCGCCAAATTGCGAACGGGGTTTTGCCAAAACTGTTCCGGGTCCAAAAGCCAAAAGGCGGTTTGAAGTAAAAATAACAAAAAGAATGGAATATAAGCGGAATCCTTGGAAATGGTGGAAGCGAACGAACCGTATATGGGCGACAGCAAGGCCAGAACCAGCGTTCCATACAGAGCCGCTTTGGGAAGCCTCCAGCGCTGAAAAAGCCACAGACTATAGGCGACCACCAGCGCCTGGGAAAAAGTTTGCAGCAAAGTAAGCAGAAATAAACCCAGAGACATGCTGCCCAAGGAAAGCCCAAGCTGCGTTATCCAACCGCATAAAAGCACATGAACGGGGGGATTGAGCCCGTCAAAGGCGTATTTTCCATAATATTCACCCAGCTCATGGGCCGTGTCCCACAAAAGCACGCCGGGATGCCGAAGCAGCGCCTGCGCCAGCCAGCAGGCCGTCAGCAGACAGAACGGGGCGCCAAAAGGGTGCCTAAATTGAAAGGGTTTTTCCAGCGCCAGAATATCCAACCCCTGTTTTACAGCATGAATGACCGCCAGCCACAGGCAGTAGAATCCAGCCAGACACACTGCGCTCTTGGCAACCTGGGTGTTGCCGCTCCACAGCACAAAAATGGTGCGGGCGTAGCTGACCAGCGTTTCGCTTTCCGATGCGGGAACCTGGGTTTGGGCAAGCAGCCCCTTGCTTAGCAGCATAAACAATGCCAGCAGAAAAGCCAGCAGCTTATCCAGAACGCCGTCTTGAGAGCTTTTGTACAGACAGCGGCGAAAAAAGAAAAAAGCGCCCAATGCAATCAAACAAAAAGCCATGGGGTTGTCGGACAATGCGCCGGCAACCCCATAGGTCAGATTGGCGATGCGCAAAGCCAGACTGGGACTGCTTTCTGTGGAAACCCTGATGGGAGACATGTCCATCGTCAGGGCTGAAGCGCACAGCAGCGCCGAAAGGCCGCAAACAGCCGAGCGCGTTCGGAAGCATTTCATGTTTCATCTACCTCCACCCGTTTTGCAACGGAGAATAGGGGTGCCTACCGGCTCTGCCGAAAGCGTTCCGCCGGTTCTTCGGCAGAAACCGCTGCCGTCAGGGGAGCTTTTTAACAGTCTGAGCTTTTTGTCCGTTCGCTCATGGCAAAAGAGCCATTTTTCTTATGCGTTCTCCACTTCCCGCACGGCGTTTTCCGCCGCCTCCAGCGCGTCGTACAATGCGGCGGTCTTTTCCTGCTCCGCCCGGTAAGCGTCGCCGGTTTCCCGGGCCTTGTCAGGGTCGGCGTAGGTGGAGGGGTCGGCCAGCTGCGCTTCCAGCTGGGCCAGACGATGCTCATTCTGTTCGATGGCTTCCTCGACTTTTTTGACCTGGGCCTTCAATTCACGGATTCTGGCGCTTTGCTGCCGGTCCCGCTTGCGCTCGCGGGCGGCGGCGGTGCGGGTGATTCCTTCCTCCAGCAGGTCCGCCGGAGGCAGAGGACGGTCGCGCTTTTCCACATAATCGTCAAAGTTTCCCAGGTATTCCGTTACGCCGTTATCCGACATCACCATCACCCGGTCCGCGAAACGGTTGATAAAGTACCGGTCGTGACTGATGGCCAGAATGGTGCCGGGAAAATCCTGCAACGCGTCCTCCAGCACTTCGCGGCTGTCCATATCCAGGTGATTGGTGGGTTCGTCCAGCAGCAGCAGGTTGTCCTTGCGCAGCATCAGCTTGGTCAGGGCCACCCGGCCCCGTTCGCCGCCGGACAGGCTGCCGATGGTGTCAAACACATCGTCCCCGCTGAACAAAAACAGGCCCAGCGCGCCGCGGATTTTGCTCTGTTCCATGGCGGGAAAGCTGTTCCATACCTCGTCCAGCACCGTATTGCTGGGGTTCAGCTCCTGCTGATGCTGGTCGTAATAGCCCACGTCAATGTTGGCGCCAAACCTGACGCTGCCTTTATCCGGGGTCAGGTGATGGGTCAGAATTTTAAACAGGGTGGATTTGCCCACGCCGTTGGGGCCGATCAGGGCCACCCGGTCGCCTGTGCGCAATTTAAAGGAGATGTTCTCAAACACCTTTTCCCCTTCAAAGGTTTTGGCCAGCCCCTTTACCTCCAAAGCCTCCTCGCCGCTGCGGCGGCGCACGTCGAAGGAGAAACGCACATGCTGCTCCTCCATGGGCTTTTCCAGCCGTTCCACCTTATCCAGGCGGCGCTGACGGCTTTCGGCAGCCTTGATGCTTTTTTCCCGGTTAAAAGAACGGTACCGTTCAATGATGGCCTGCTCCCGCTGAATTTCCTTCTGCTGCAGGTTATAGGCCTTCATGCGGTTTTCAAAATCGGCGGTGCGCTTGCGCATGTATTCGGTGTAATTGCCGCTGAACTTGATCATGCGGCCGCCCAGCAATTCGCCCATGGTGGTGCACACCTGATCCATAAAATAGCGGTCGTGACTGATCAGCAGCAGGGAGCCCTTATATTCCTTCAGATAATCCTGAAGCCACTCAATGGCCTCCAAATCCAGGTGGTTGGTGGGTTCGTCCATCAGGATGATATCCGGCTTGCGCAAAAGCAGCCGGGCCAGGGAAAGACGGGTGCGCTCGCCGCCGGACAAAGTGGACACCTGACGCTGGTGCATCTCCGGCTTCAGGCCCAGACCGTTCAGCACCCCCAGCATTTCGCCCTCGTAGGCGTAGCCTTCCGCCTCGTTAAATTTTTCCAGCAGACGCTGATAGGTTTCCGTCAGGCGCAGGGCCGTGTCCGGGTCGTTATCCTGCTCCATCTGCTTTTCCAGTTCGTGCAGGCGCTTTTCCATGGCGATCACCGGCTCGAACACCCGCAGCAGCGCGCCCCATACCGTATCGGTCAGGGCAATATCGTCCACCTGGGCCAGATAGCCGATGCGCAAATCCTTATTTTTATGAATCTGGCCGCCGTCAGCCTCCATTTCGCCGGTGATAATGCGCATCAGCGTGGTTTTTCCGCAGCCGTTTACGCCCACCAGGCCCATTTTTTCGCCCTTTTGCAGGCTGAAGGACACGCCCCGCAAAACCTGGTGCGCGCCAAAGCTCTTTTCAATATCCTGAACGGAAATGAGTATCATGCATCCAGTTCCTCGCTTTTCATCAACGGTTCCCCCCAAGGCAGGAGCTATCAGCTAGTATATCATATCTTGCCAAAAGCCGCCACTGGGGAAAACAAAAAGCCGCGGCGCTCTTGCACGCGGCTTTTCAGGCTGGCCGCCGCAAATGCGGCACAGCGTCAGGATTTCTTCTTTTTATGACGGCGTACAACCAGCCAGAGCACCAGCCCGATCACCGCCGCAATAGCGATCACCGGCAGGGCCATGGCCAAAAACACCAGCAGCCCCCGTCCAAACTCGCCAAGCCACTGCACGGTAGCCTTTAAAGCGGAAACGATCCGCTCTCCCAGGGAAGCGTCGTCCGCCGCCGCACCGTCGGCAGGGGTTTCCTCCCGCAGCTGAACGGTTACACGGGTCATATCCACCCGGCTGTCAATATCCCGCTGGGCGTTTTCGTAGCTGTCAATCTGATACTGGGTGTCCTGAATGGCGCTTTCCAGCTCAATCAGGTCGCTGACGTTCTGGGCCTGAGCCATCAGCTCGTTCAGACGCTGCATTTTGTCCTTCAGGGTTTGCAGGCGGGCGGCGTTGTCGGTGTACTGCACCGTCATATCGGTGGTGCTTTCGCTGCGCTCCGTCACCCGGCCTGCGCCCTCGATGCCGGCCAGAAAATCCTCCAGCTGGTCGGTGGGGATTCGCAGGGTCAGGCTGGCGCCACGGCGGCCTCCGCTTTGCCGGTCGCCGTACTGGTACAAATCCTCCGCGTAGCCGCCGATGGTATCCACCCGGCCCAGAATATCCTGGAAGGCCTGCTCAAAAGCGGGGGTGCTGATGGTCAGCGAAATGCTGCGCACCAGCTTGCGCTGGCTGTCTGCCGAGGGGACGGCCGTGCTGCCTGTACTGCTAGCGGCGCTTTTCATCAAAGCCACGCCGCTATCGGCGCTATTGCCGACCATGTCGTAAGAATAGGATGCAACATCGCCTTCGCCAGCGTCATAGGAAACCGGGCTGGCCAGCGTCTGCGAGGCGTTTTTCGGTTTGTAGTGCATGCCGGTTATGCCGCCCGCCACCAGCACAACCGCGGCGGCTGCGGACAGGACGGCGCGCCAGATAAAGCGTCCTTTGTTTTTGGGCTTGTTTTCCATGGCTAAAAGCTCCTCTCGTTTCACCGCGGCCCGCCAGCGGCTGTCAAAGCCCTGGGGCGCATCGGCTCTGTCATAGAGGCGGCGCAGGGAAAGGTCCAGTTTATCGGGGTTGCTCATCCGTCCGCCTCCTTTCACATATAAGGAACGAGTGAAGCATTGGTTGGTTCCATCGGCCAGAAAATTTTTATTCCTCCAGCTGTTTGCGCAGGGCTTCCTTGGCGCGGCTCAGGCCGCTTTTTACCGTGCCGGGGCGTAAACCCGTTGCCTGGGCGATTTGGTCATAGGCCATATTTTCGCCGTAATACAGGGCAATCAGCAGCTGATGCTGCTGGCTCAAACGGCTTACCGCCTGCCACAGGCGCTCGTCCTCGGCGGCGCGCACATAGCGCTCCTCCGGATTGGGGGCGCTGTCCGCCGGGTCGCTATGGGCTTGCCCGTCCAGCGTTGCGCTTTCCCGCTGATACCGGGCGCTTTTGATAACGTCCAGACAGGTGTTGTGGGCGATGGTAAACAGCCACGCCGCCACGCCGCGGCCGCTTTTGCGGTCAAAGGCGCGAAACGCGCGCAGCATGGTATCCTGTGCGGCGTCCTCCGCGTCCTGGGGCTTTTTCAGCATCATCAGGCAGTGCCGGTACACCATGCCGGCATAGGGAGCGCACAGCGTCTCAAAGGTCTGCGCATCCGGCCGGTTTTTCATGACGCCGCGCCCCCTTTCCCTGTTTTTTCGCCCTTATTATACAATGAAGCGTCTTTTTTCGCAACCAATGGCGAAAAAAGTCAAAATCTGTCCTCACAATTTACGAAAACCCATTTGTACCCGGCCTGTTCCTATGCTATAATAAAAAGACCGTGCATCTGTACGGCCTGATAGCAAGGAGGACTTTTACTTTGAAAAAGAAGCAACGGGGCATGATGGGATATGTTGTGCTGATCGCTTTCTTTATCGTGATCGCGATTTTGCTCAACGGCGGCCTGGGCCAGACGGTTTCCCGCCGCATTGAATATCCAGAACTACTTACCTCCATTCGGGAGGACAACGTAAAGGCCGTGGCCATTCGCGGCACATCCCTGGTGGGTCTGTACCGCAACGGCAAGGTGGCCGACGCTGACTTCCCGGAGCGGGCCTACGATTTTGAAACCACCATCGGCTCGGACTTTATCGATACCGTGCGCCAGATGACCGCCGAGAAAACCGGCAAGGAGCTGGATCAGGTCAGCGTCAGCGATCTGCCCTTTACGGTGCAGTACCGCGCTCCCGTGGTCACGCCCTGGTATCTGGAATTTGTGCCGTACATTCTCATGGTGGCGCTCACCTTTGGCCTGTGGTACTTTATCATGGCGCGTCAGGGCGGCGGCAACAGCAAGGTGATGAACTTTGGCCGCAGCCATGCCAAGGTAAGCGACCCCAGCAAAAACCCCATTACCTTTAAGGATGTGGCGGGCTGCAAGGAAGAAAAGGAAGAACTGCAGGAAATGGTGGACTTCCTGAAAAACCCCAAGGCCTATACGGAAATGGGCGCGCGCATTCCCAAGGGCGTGCTGCTGGTGGGCCCTCCGGGCACCGGTAAAACCCTGCTGGCCAAGGCCGTGGCGGGCGAGGCCAACGCCCCCTTCTTTTCTATTTCCGGTTCGGACTTTGTGGAAATGTTTGTAGGCGTGGGCGCCAGCCGCGTGCGCGATTTGTTTGACCAGGCCAAGCGGGCCGCTCCCAGCATTGTGTTTATTGACGAAATCGACGCTGTGGGCCGTCACCGTGGCGCGGGTCTGGGCGGCGGACACGACGAGCGGGAGCAGACCCTGAACCAGTTGCTGGTGGAGATGGACGGTTTCAGCCTGAACGAGGGCGTTATCGTCATGGCCGCCACCAACCGCCGGGATATTCTGGACCCCGCGCTGCTGCGGCCCGGCCGCTTTGACCGTCAGGTAACCGTCAATTACCCCGATCTGGAAGGCCGTGTGGAAATTCTGAAGGTACACAGCCGGGGCAAAAAGCTGGATAAGGACGTGGATTTGGAAAACATCGCCAAGCGCATGCCCTATTCCAGCGGCGCGGATCTGGAAAATGTAATGAACGAAGGCGCTTTGCTGGCCGTTCGCCGCAAAAAGAAGGTGGTCAGCCAGCAGGATCTGGTGGACGCCGTCAGCCGCGTGCAGATGGGCCCGGAAAAGCGCAGCCACAAGGTGACCGAGCGGGACCGCAAAACCACTGCCTGGCATGAGGCGGGTCACGCCGTGATTGCCAACGTGCTGCCGGAATGCGATGATGTGCATCTGGTCACCATCGTACCCCGGGGTCAGGCCGGCGGTTACACCCTGAGCCTGCCCAATGAGGAAAACGATAACTACAGCCGCACCGCCATGCTGGGTATGGTCACCATGGCTTTGGGCGGTCACGCCGCCGAGCGGGTAGCGCTGGATGATATTTACACCGGCGCGTCCAGCGATATCAAGCGGGCCACCGAGCTGTGCCGCCGCATGGTTACCCAGTACGGCATGAGCGATACCATCGGCACCATGTACCTGAGCGCTGATCAGGAAGTATTCGTCGGCATGGAATTTGGCCAGAGCCGGGAATACAGCGAGCAGTCCGCCGCCGCCATCGACGCGGAGGTGAAGCGCCTGCTGGACAGCTGCTACAAGCGGGCCTGCGATATTCTGACCCAGAACCGGGATAAGCTGGACGCTGTGGCAAATGCTCTGCTGGAGCGCGAGACCTTGAGCCGCGCCGACTTTGAGTCCGTTATGCAGGGCAAGGAGCTGCCGCCTATGACCGCCGCCGAAAAGATGGAGCCTTCTCAGGACGCGCAGGCTGACCCGACTCCGGACAAGGCGCAGGATGGGGCGGAAACCGCCGCCTTCCAGATGGACGGCGAGCAGACGGACGAAGCCTTTATCGACCCCGACAAGGACTCTCTATGACAACCAGACAGCCGCGGCCCGGCGTATGCCGGGCCGACCTGCATATGCACAGCGTGTTTTCCGACGGGCTGAAAACGCCGGACGAGCTGTGCCAAAGGGCCCAAAAGGAAGGCATTCAGACCGTCGCCCTGACGGATCATGATACCACCGCCGGGCTGGACGATATGGCCGCGTCGGCTCAAAGCCATGGCCTGGAATGGATTCCGGGGGTGGAAATCGGCTGCGGGGACGAGGGACGGGTGCACCTTTTGTGCTACGGGCCGGGGGCGCAAACCCAGGAGATGACGGCTTTTCTGGATGGCATGTCCAGTGATCGGCAGAGCCGGCTGCAGGAGATGGTGCGTCTTTTGGAAAAGCAGGAGGTTCATCTGACCCCGGAGGCGCTGGCTTCCCTGAACCGCCCCAACGTGGGCCGGGCCCATCTGGCCCGGGCGCTGGTGGCCTGCGGCGTGGTGTCCACCACCCAGCAGGCCTTTGACCGCTATCTGGCGGACGGCCGGTGCGCTTTTGTGCCCCGCAAGCTGTTGACGGTGACTCAAACGGTAGCGCTGGCCCGCGGCTATCACGCCGTGCCTGTGCTGGCCCATCCCATGCGCCTGAAGCTGGAGGAACCGGCTCTGACCGCCCTGATCGGCTCGCTGAAAGAAGCGGGGCTGATGGGAATGGAGGTTTTTCACCCGTCCGCCACGCCGCGGCAGGCCCGCCAGCTGGAATGGCTGGCCCGCCGGGAAGGCCTGCTGGTCACTGGCGGCAGCGACTACCATGGCGACGCTGAATCCCAGGCGCGCATGGGGCATCTGCCCACCGGCTGGGATGCTGTGAACCGTGATTTGCAGGCGCTGCGAAACGCCATTCTAACCCGATTTTAAAGGAGCTTTTGCCATGTACAACCAGGGATACCGTCCTTCCCAGCAGCCCCAGAACGGGGCCTGGTACGCGCCGCCGCCCAATGCACAGGCCGCGCAAAAATCCCGCAGCCGTAAAAACAGCGGCGCTTCCGCTCCCAGGCAGCAGCCGCCAAAGAAAAAGCGCAGTCTGAAATGGCAGTTTATTAAGCTGCTGTTGATTTTGCTGCTGGTTGGCGGCGCGGCGGCGGGCGGCTATTACTGGAAGGTGCAAAGCGATGTGGCTCCTTACGCCAATGTGTTTTTGGATAATGTAAGCGTGGATGGCATCGATTTGTCCGGGAAAACCTGGGAGGAAGGCAGCCAGCTGGTGTGGGACCAGGTTAACGCCAAGCAAAACGGCTGGTACATCCGCCTGCGCAACCAAAACGGCGATTACAAGGACATTACCGCCGCCACCCTGGGCATTTCCTTCGACCCGACGGAGGCTTTGCGGCAGGCCTGGGCCATCGGCCACAGCGACAGCATGAACCTTTTTGAGCTTCAGCAGGAAATTGAGCTGGCCAAATCCACCACCAGCAGCTTTTCCAGCGCCCAGCAAAGCGCCGATACCAGCCCTATCGACACCATTCTGACCACGCTGGAAAACGCGGCCTACCGCGCCCCTACGGACGCTTATATCATTTCCTTTAACCCGGACGATACGTCCAATCCCTTTACCTATCAGTATGAAACCTATGGCCAGCGGCTGGATACCACCGCTGTGAAGGAACGCATTCTGGAAATGGTCAATAATCTGGAAAGCGGCGAGGTGCTGCTGGAAACGGAAACCATCGCCCCCACGGTAACCGTGAACCAGCTGAGCCAGACGGTGGAGCTGCGCAGCCGGGCCCTGACCCCCATTGACAGCCATTCCACCGAGGACCGCACCAACAACATTCGCGTTGCCTTTGCCAAGTTTAACGGGACCATTCTGGAAATGGGCGATACCTTCTCCTTTAACAGCCGCGTGGGCCGCCGCACGCTGGAAAACGGCTTTTTCCCCGCCATTGAATACGCCTACGGCACGGAAACCTGGGGCATTGGCGGCGGCAGCTGTCAGGCCAGCACCACGCTGTATCTGGCCGCCGCCCAGGCGGGGCTGACCATTACCAAGCGGGAACCCCACTCCAAATCCGTCAGCTATACCGAATTGGGGCTGGACGCCACCGTCAGCGACACCCGGGGCCGGGAAATTGACCTGGCCTTCCGCAACACCACGGGCAGCCCGGTTTATATTTCCGCTCATGTGATCCAAAGCCCCAACAACAAAAAGAAGCTGATGTGCGAGGTGCGCATTTACGGGCAGAGCCTGGGCAACGCGCGCTACGAGCTGGTGGCGCAAACCGTTGAAACCCTGACCAAGCCCGCCGACCCCGTTATGAAGGAGGACAAGGACGCCTCCTACGTTACCTATACCGATGAGACCAAAACCATTAAGGGCCGGGACGGCTATGTGGTGGAATCCTATCTGGTCACCTATGTGGACAATGTGGAAACGGAGCGGAAAAAGATGTACACCGACACCTATCCCTCCAAAGCGGATACGGTCTATGTGGGCGTTACGCCCCGAGGAGGCATTTAACCCTTGAAAACGGTACTGGGATGCATCCGCCGGGCGGATGAGGATTTTCACATGATTCAGCCCGGCGACCGGGTGGCCCTGGGGCTGAGCGGCGGCAAGGACAGCCTGCTGCTGCTTAACGCCCTGGCGCTGTACCGCTATGTTCGTCACCACGATTTTACCTTACAGGCCGTTATGCTTCTATCCGGCCCCACCCGGGCGGACACCAGCGCCATTGAAGCCCTGTGCCGGGAACTGGACGTGCCCCTGACCATACGGGAGACGGATATTTATCAAATTCTGTTTGATATTCGCAAGGACCCCAATCCCTGCGCCCTGTGCGCCAAAATGCGCCGCCGCATCCTGTGCGACGTTTGCACCGAGCTGGGCTGCAACAAGCTGGCCCTGGCCCATCACCGGGAGGACGCGCTGGAAACCCTGATGATGAGCGTTATTTTTGAGGGCCGGCTGCATGTGTTTCACCCCTGCGCCTACATGGATCGCAGCCAGCTCACCCTGATTCGGCCCATGGTTTATCTGCCGGAAAAATATGGAATTCACATGTGCAGGGAATTGAATCTGCCCGTGTTGAAAAATCCCTGCCCTGCCGACGGCCACACCAAGCGGCAGGAAATGAAGGAACTGCTGGCGGAAATGTGCAAGCGCTACCCCAATTTCAGGGAAAAGTTTTTATCCGCCTTGAAAAACGACCGTCAATACGCCCTGTGGCAGCGCGACTGAAAGAAAAGCCGCCCATGGATGAAAAAGCATCCATGGGCGTAGCCTGTCGAAAAACCCATGACTGGCCGCCAGCGCCCGCGAACAGCGCTTCGCTGGTTCGCGGAAAAAGTGCTGCGGCACAAGGCTTAGGGGCTCTGTCCCTAAAACCCCGGCAGGAGGCAGTGCCTCCTGCACCTCCACTTTTTTGCCAGCCTGCGCCCATGGATGAAAAAGCATCCATGGGCGATTTTTTTATTCTTCTTCCATAGCGGCTTTTTGCCGGTTGAGGGCGGCAATCAGCGCCGGGTCAAATTTGGCGTGCCGGTGATAGGTGTACAGGCCGTTTTGCTCCTGCTCCACATCGGTCAGCTGGGTGTAGCAAAAGCCCATATGTTCGGGGTTTCGCAGCAGGGCCGTGGTCAGGCCGGCGTACCGGTCCAGAAATTCCTGACGGGTTTTGGGACCTACGCCGTAGCCCCAGCCGGCTGCGTCGTCCGTCCAGCGAATGCCGCCGTACTCGCTGACAAACATGGGCAGCCTGCCATCGTAATGCTGCTGCTTTTCCAGCCGGTCGTACAGCGGCGCGCCGGGCTGGTAACGCTGACGGAATACCTCCGGGTCCTGCTCGTAATCGTGGGTGTCGTAAATGTCCGTTTCCACATGAATGCCGCCGCTGGTATCGATGCAGGGCCGGGTGGGATCGACGGCTTTGGTGGCGCGGTAGGTGGCCTGCAGGGTCAGCGGCCTTAGCCCGTCGCCTTCCTCGCCCCAGGTTTCGTTATAAGGGCACCAGCCAATGATGCAGGGGGCGTTAAAGTCACGGTCAATCACTTGCAGCCATTCCTGCAAAAAGACGCTCATGGTGTGGGGCCTGGCCGGATCGATGCCCCAGCTGGGCATTTCGCCCCAGCACAGGTACCCCAGCTGATCCGCCCAGTACAGAAAGCGCTGCTCAAAAACCTTTTGGTGCAGGCGCGCACCGTTAAAGCCCATTTGCATGGATAGCAGGATGTCGTTTTTCAGCGCGTCGTCGGTGGGGGCGGTGTAAATGCCGTCCGGATAAAAGCCCTGATCCAGCACCAGCCGCTGGAAAACCGGCTTGCCGTTAATCAGGCAGCGTTTACCGTCAAAGGACACCGTGCGCAGGGCAAAGTAGCTGTCTACTGCGTCCAGCGCCGTCTGGTCCTGCCACAGGGTCAGCTTCAGGTCGTATAAGCAGGGCGTTCCCGGCTCCCACAGGTGCCTTTCAGGCAGCGTCAGCGTTATTCTGGCGTGAGCGCCGTCCAGCTTTACCCGCCGGGAGGCCTGTTCAGCGCCCTGATACAGGGCCTGTGCGCTTACTTCCATGCCCGCCTTGGCCCCGTTTGTCAGCACGTCCAGATACACCGTGCCGTTGGCCGCGTCCGGGATGATTTTGACGGAATCCAGATAGCTGTCGCTGACCCATTCCAGCCAGACCGTCTGCCAGATGCCGGTTGTGCGGGTGTAGCTGCATCCGAAGGAGTGATAGCGATGGCTTTGCTTGCCGGAGGGCTGACGGCCACCCCGCGGCTGGTCGTCCGCGCAGACCACCAGCGTGTTTTCGCCCGCTTGCAGGGCGGCGGTGATTTCAAAGGTGAAGGAGGCGTAGCCCCCCTGATGCACGCCTGCGCTTTGACCGTTCACCCAGGCCTGACACTGGTAATCCACCGCGCCAAAGTGCAAAAGCACCCGCTTGCCAATGGCTTCCGGGGGGAGGGTAAAGGTGCGCCGGTACCATACCGCGTCCACAAAATCCGTGTAACCAATGCCGGACAGCGTGCTTTCCATGCAAAAGGGCACCAGAATTTCGCTGTCTAGCCGCTCTTTTTGCACAAGGCCTCTTTCCCGGCCGGAGGCGCCAAAGTCCATTTCAAACTGCCATACGCCGTTCAGGTTCATCCAGGCGGGGCGTGAAAACTGCGGCCGGGGGTATTCCGGCCTGGGGGTGGATTGCTGCATAGGATAGCTCCTTTCCTGTATAAAGGGACCCGCCCTGAAAAGCGGGTCCTGACTTTTTTTACCGTAATTCGTCCCAATTGTCAATCCTGTCCAGCGCGACCTGACGGAAGGAGCCGGGCCAGTTGACCAGCCATTCCGAGGAAACAAAGATGCGCTGATCGGGCCGTCCCCAACGGGTGTGACGAACGGACTCGTCCTGGCTGCCGGCGGGACGCACGCGGCCGTTGATGACCAGCGTGCCGTCGGAGATCAGCTGGGTGCCGTTGTACCACAGGGCCCGGGCGCGGCTGCGCCAGCTGTCCTTGCCCGTCAGGCGGGCCAGCTCCAGGTATTCAGGCACATAGTACAGGCCGTAAAAGTCCTGGGCGTTGTGTGCGGCGGATACCGCCGTGCTGCCGTAGGTGTCATACCCAATGGCTTTGGCCATGCTGCCAGCCGGGAAATGGGTGGAATAGTGCCACTGCCAGGTAGCCAGGTAATAGGCCACATCCTCGGCATAGGTCAGGTATTTCGCGTCGCCAGTGATATGGTAGGCGGTCAGGGCGGCGCGCAGCACCGGCGCGGCGGATTCCTTGTCGATGCAGAAGCTGTCCAGGGCTCCGGCGGTGGTAACGCCACTGCGCTCAAATTCCTCGCAGTAAAAGTCCACCGACCTCAGGGCCGCGTCCAGATACTTTTGCTGGCCGGACAGCCGCCATGCGTCAAACAGCGGCAGGCAGAAGAACGCGCCTACGCTGCCATGGGGCGAGGAAACAGCGCCGTCAATGAACCAGCTTTTGGCAAATTCGCCGCTGGGCTTTTGAGCCCGCAGGGCAAAATCGCACAGGCCAAAGGCGGTTTTGGCATAGGCGGGGCGATCAACGCCCGCTTCTTTTGCCAGCTTGGCCGCCTTGAAGAAGTAGGTGGCCGCCGTGCCCAGGTTGCAGGCGTCCAGCTCCATGGGAATATCCCCGTTGATGACGGAATCCAAATGAGAGGGATCGGCTACCAGCTTGACAAACATCAGCCCATTGGGCAAAACGGCGTAGTGTACCCAGGAATCCAGCACGGACAGGGCCTTGTTTTTCAGGTCCTCATCGCCGGTTTGTATGTACTGGCGCAGCAGGGCGCAGGCTACGGAAGCGTTTTGACCCACCCAGCCGATTTCAAAATTCCTGGACTTGACAAAGGCGGCCTCGGATTCTACCCAGTGCATACCGGCCTGAAACCCCGTTACGCCGTCAAAGCAGCGCTGCCACAGCTGGCGGAAGTACAGGGTGTCCAGCTTGACCAGCTGCTCCGGCTGCCACTGCATTTGAACAGGCCGCTCAAAATAGCGCCAGGCGAAGTCCAGCAAATCATGATAGGCGTGATGAAGCTCCCGCACGGGGGTTACATACAAAATGGCGGTAAAGTCCTGACAGGGCTCCATTTCCCCTTGAAAGGGGTCCATCCAGCAGCGCTTGAACAGCACCTTGGGGCCTTCCTGCTCCGGCCACAGCAGGGCCTGACAGGCGTGGCCCTCCTGCTCCCAGACAGAGCCGCTCATGCCGCCCGTTTCCTCGCCAAACAGGCTGACGGCCCATTGCTCGCCCTCCGCGTAGGTGCAGGCGGGAATGGCCACCCTGTGCCAGGCGTAGGTCCAGGGCGTGCCGTTCAGGGCATAACCGCCATACTGCGCGCCGCTGCCCCAGCCGTTACCGTTGTAGTTGACGGCGGGCACCTGCCAGTACCCCAGGGGGTCGGGGCGGCAGACCAGCATGCGCATTTTCCGAACCGGCCGGTCGGTATGGCGGCGCCAGCGCCAGGCTCCGTCCTCCAGAGGCTCAAAGGTATCCTGGCAGCCGTTCTGCGCGGGAATGGTCAAAATCAGCCGGCGGTCGTTCCAAAGCTGCACGCTTTGCGCATCCTGCTTCCATTCAAAAGCCATGTTGATTCTTCCTCCTGTTTATTGTTGAAAGGGTAGGGGCTGGGGAACCACGGAGGGGCCGCGCACCGCCAGCAGGTCCGGCCCGCCATCCGGGTCGGGGATAAAGCGCATGGGGTCCATGCAGGTCATGCGGGGCTCCACCTCATCGGGGGAATAGTGGCGGTGATACCCCATCATCATCTGGCTGCGGTCCGGGCTGTAAATGACAATACCATCGCCGGTTCCGTCCGCCTGGAAATGGTGGTTCAAAATAGGGTTGCAGGCATACCGGCGGTACGGTCCAAACACATTGTCCGCCACGGCGTAGGATTCGCCGTAATGCCCCAGGTAGTGCCCGTCCGCGTAAATCATATAGTACAGCCCGTTATGGGGAATAATGACGCCGCCTTCCACAATGCGGCCATGTTCGTCCATCTCGTAATCCATTTCGGGACTCAGCACATGCACCAGAGTATCGTCCTGGGGGGTCAGGGTACCGTTATCCACCGTCAGCCGCTGCAAATAGATGTGATTGCCGTGATCAAAGCGCACATAGGTGATGTACACCTGTCCGTCGGTATCCACAAAGGGCATGCCGCCGATTTCCTGCACATCGGGATGCAGGGGCCGGGCGGCGCGCATTTCAAAGGGACCCGCGGGGGAGCGGGACACCGCGTAATAGATGTGGAAGCTCTCCTCGCCGTTCAGCCGCCCAGCGGCAAACAGCAGATAAAACCAGCCGTCCTTTTCAAAAACATTGGGACTCATGCAAAATGCGCCGGTCAGCACGCCGTGACGCTTCAGCGCCACCGTATAGTCGCTCCAATGCACCAGATCCGTGGACCAGGCCACGCGGAAAATACCGTCCTGATCGCCGGTGCGGTCCAGCGCCGCCCGGTCGCCGCCCTGGTACAGGAAAGCGTCCTCACGGGAATTGGGGTCGTTGGGAATGCGGTTATACAGGTAATAGCGGCCATCATGGTACAGAATATCCGGATCCGCGCCGATGCGGACGGGGTTTTGGAAGGTTTCGCCATGAACAGGCTCCGGCTGCCAGGCAAGCAGGCTTTCATACGCCAGCTCGCCATTGCCGAAGAAGCCGATTTCGCCTCCGGGCAAATCCAGCGCGAACTCAAATTTGGGCCACGGCTCCGTGTCCAGCGGGTTTTCATTCAGCCACAGACGCAAAATTCCCTCGCCATAGGTAACGCGGACGGGGCAGGTTTGTCCCGGCTTTACCGGCAGGCGGCGCATGCCCCGGTCCAGCAGCATCCCCTCCTGAATTTCCATAAAGTACAGGCAGCTGGCCGCCGTGTCCATCGTAAGGGCGTAGCCATGACCGTTACACAGGCCAAAAGCCACGCCGGTTACCCCCTGGCCGTGCGGCAAACGGATATGGGCCTGATAATCAAAGGATTGGGGAGCGCGGCGCAGCGAACGGGGCTGGGGAAAGGGGAGGGGTTGTCGGAAAGGAATCCCCATGTTAATAACCTCCTAATCATCCAACGAAAAGACCGTCCGTCCCCTGGGACGGACGGTTGAAAAACCCTTCTTGGGGAGTTGTCAGAGGGGCCGCGGCCCCTCTGACGATCATCGTATCGCCGAAAGCGTAAAACGCCAGAGTTTACTTGGCCAGGTAACGATCCAGAGCGGTCTGGGTAATTTCAACGGCGCGATCCAGCCCGCGGGCGGTCAGCTCCTGCAGGTAGGTATCATAGTAATCCAGAGATTCCGCGCCGGTGATGAACTTCAGCATCATTTCGTTGGCGTAGGTGTTCACCTGAATCATGATATCCGCGCGCTCGCCGGCTTCATCGGTGGTCAGGGAAATGGGCGGCAGTCGCAGGAAGTTCTGCTCGTTGGTATCGCCCTTCCACATGGTGCGAATGCGCAGCGCGTCCGGATTGGAGGCGGTGCCGGGATGGCCGATGGAATCCGGGTAGCAGTAGCGGCTGCCGAAGTGAATCTTCAGCGCGTAGGACACGTTGGAGATGGTCATGCCCTTGGGGTTGTTCAAAATTTCATCGGTAAACGTGGGCAGACCGTTCTCGCCCCAGTTCCAGTGCTCGCCTTCCACGCCGAAGGTGAAATACAGGCTGCCTTCGTAGGTGTAGCCATAGTTCAGGTACTGCACGGCGGCTTCCACGTTTTTGCAGGAGGAGGTAATGACGGTTACCCAGGCGTTATCCTGGTCCACAGGCCAGGCGGCGACGCTGTTGCCCACAACGCTGTCGGCTTCCTTGCGCATATAGGGCAGGTTGGTAACGGTAAACTTGTCCTTGTCACGGGAATAAGTGGCGTCCACGCTGTCGCCGATGCAGGCCAGCTGGCCTACGTCAAACAGGGCCTGGGCTTCCTGGGTGGTCAGGGAGGCAAAGTCCTTTATCAGGTAGCCCTTGTTGTACCAGTCGTTCATCAGGGTCAGGAATTCCTTGTACTGGGGAGCGTTGGCCCAGTAACCGGCGGTGGTGTCGTTTTGCAGATACCAGTTATCCAGCATGTCAAAGCAGCCCATCAGCAGGTTCACCTGCTCAACGGAGGTGGGGTTCAGGTACAGGGGGGCCACGCCGGGCTTGTTGTCCAGCACAGCCTGGAAGAAGGCTTCATACTCGGCGATGGTCTTGGGCTCGCTCATGCCAAACTCGTCCAGCCAGTCCTTGTTTACGTTAAAGCGCACATAGGGCATGGGGTCGGCATAGGTGATTTTGTAGAAGCCGTACACTTTGCCATCGTCAATGATCTGGCGCTGGGCGACCTCGTCGCTCATGATGACTTCCTTGTACTGGGGAGCGTACTCGTCCAGATAGGGAGCGATGTCGATGATGGCGCCTTCCTCAAACATGGCCTTCAGGCCGCCGGAGTACCAGTCCTCACGCTGAACCTGAATCATGTCGGGCAGCTCGCCGGAGGCCAGCATAATCTGCAGGGATTCCTTGGCGGTGCCGTCCGCCGGATGGATAAACTCAATATCCACGCCGGTGTTTTCCTGCACCTTCTGGTAGGAGGGGTTTTCGTCATAGGAGGAGATAAAGTTGGCCGCGCCCGCGTTCATGGGCATCCAGTAGGTCAGCTTTACGCCCTCCTGAGCGATGGGGTACTGTCCTTCGTTCATCACCGGGGGCTTGTAAAAGCCGTCCAGGTGGTCTGCCAGGGCGCAGCCGCACAGCAGCATCAG
This sequence comes from uncultured Clostridia bacterium, assembly GCA_934621505.1. Lineage (GTDB taxonomy): Bacteria > Bacillota > Clostridia > Christensenellales > Aristaeellaceae > Limiplasma. The sequence continues at coordinate 14,456 of CAKTUU010000026.1, read as the reverse complement.
GGCAAGGGTGGTAGCCAGGATTCGTTTTAACATGGTTTTTGCTCCTTTCGTTCCCTTTTGGTATTCTATCCGCTAAAGGCATTTGCCTCTATGCTTTGCGTTATTCTTTGACCGATCCCAGCATTACGCCGGATACAAAGTACTTTTGGGCGAAGGGGTAAACGCACAGGATGGGCAGTGTGGAAATAATGATGGTGCAGTACTTGATCAGCTCCTCCAGATACATGACCCCGTCCACGGAGCTGGCCTCGCCCGCGGCGGTGCTGGCGGAGCTGGAAATGAGAATTTCCCGCAGGAACAGCTGCAGGGGATATTTTTCCCGGCCCCGCAGGTAAATGGAGGCGGAGAACCAGCTGTTCCAATGCTCCACGGCGTAAAACAGGACGACCACCGCCAGCGTGGCCTTGGATACCGGCAGCACAATGCGCCACAGAATGGTAAAGTCGTTGGCCCCGTCAATCATGGCGGATTCCTCCAGCGCCGGGGGAACGCTGGCAAAGGCGGTGCGCAGCACGATCAGGTTATAGGTGTTAATGGCGACCGGCAGCAGAATGGCCCACCGGCTGTCGTACAGCCCCAGCGCTTTGATGTTCAAAAAGGCGGGAATCAGGCCAAAGTCCATGTACATGGTAAAGACGATCAGCAGCGTCAGGGGCTTTTTGAACAGCATTTTTTTGCGGGACAGCACATAAGCGCCCAAAATGGTCAGCACCATGTTCAGCAGCGTGCCTACCACCAGGTAAAACAGGGTGTTGCCGTAACCGACCAGGATGCTTTTGTTGCTTAGTACGGTTTTATAGCCTTCCAGGCTGAAGCCCATGGGCCAGGAAACCAGCCCCTTGTAACCAATCAGCGATGTGGGGTCGGAAAAAGAGGCCATCAGGCAATGCCACATCGGGTAAAAGAAGATGACGGTCAGCAGGCCCAGCAGGGTTAAATTCAGCCAATGCAGGGTTTTTTCGCTTTTTTTGGGATGCTCCACAACAGCCATTTACGCTTGCTCCTTTCCTTACCACAGACTGTTTTCCGACGTGCGGCGGAAAACGCCGTTTACCGTGGTTAAAATCAGCACGCTCAGCAGGGAATTGAATACGCCAACCGCGGCGCCCATGGAATACTTGCCGTTCAAAAGGCCGTAGCGATACATATAGGTGGAAATCACGTCGGACTTTTCGTAGGTCAGCGGGTTGTACAGCAGCAAGATCTTTTCGTAATTGACGGTGATGACCCGGCCTACGCGCATAATCAGCTGAATGCTGATGATGGGAATCAGAGCCGGCAGCGTAATGTGCAGGATGCGCTGCAGCTTGCTGGCGCCGTCCATATACGCCGCCTCGTACAGCTGCGGGTCAATGGTGGACAGGGTGGCCAGATAAATGATGGATTCCCAGCCGCATTCCTGCCAGATGGAGGAGCCGATGTGAATGGTGCGGTAGTAATCTGCCACGCCCAGCAGATCCGGCGACGTCCAGGAGGGATTGAATACGGAAATGATCTGGTTAAAAATGCCGCCGGAGGAACAGAAGGTGCGCAGAATGCCGCATACGACCACCAGGGAAATAAAGTGGGGCATATAGCTGACGGTTTGAATGATGCTGCGCGCCTGCTTGTTTTTCACTTCGTTAATCATCAGCGCCAGCAAAATGGGGGCGGGAAACGCGAACAGGATGGAATACAGGCTCAGGGCCAGGGTGTTGCGAATCAGCCGCCAGCAGTCCCGCATTTGAAAAAACTTGATAAAGTTATCCAGGCCCACCCATTTGCTTCCGGCAATGCCCTTGTACAGGTTGTAATCCTGAAAGGCCACCACCATTTTGGTAACCGGCCCGTATTTAAAAAGAATGTAAAAGGCCAGTACCGGAATCAGCATCAGATAAACATAACGGTTTTGGTGAAAATCCTGCGCAAGCCGTGTGCGCAGCGGCTTTTTAACTATGGCCGGTTGCCCCTTCAGCATGGCGACGCCTCCTTCAGTTGTTGTGGCCAAAGCATAGCATCCGCTCGCGGCGGCACGCAAGTTGTTACGAGCCGTCCGGCATGTGTATTCGCCCCGGATGGGGATATGTAATTTTGATTGGGCGGCAACATGTCACAAACAACTTGCCCTTCCGCTCCGGGTTTTATATAATGTAACAAGTCAAAAATCGATTCATATGCAGGAAAGGAGGAACGGGCTTGCACAACAGCTTGCGCATTCGCTACATCGCGTCGCTGCTATTGGTGATGGTGCCCATTCTGGCGCTGGCGGTGATTCTGGTTTCGTCCAGCCGCGAACGCAGCGTGCAGTATATCAACAATTCGGCGCTTCAAAATTTTACCTACGCCACGGAGAATATCTCCGCCGTGCTGAACCGGCTGGGCGATTCGGCGGCTACGGCCTTTAATGTGGAAAGCGAAATTCATACCGACGACCAGGGCAACGTGTCCATCCATTCGGAGGAAAAACTGTGCGCCGCTCTGGACGTGCTGGAGGACCGTATTTCGCCGCAGAATGTGACGGCCCTGTTTTATATCAAGGGCGACCAGAATATTTATGCTGCGCAGGGCAAAATGCGCTATGGCCAGTACGAGCATGCCTATCAGCAGAGTTACGACCTGTCCTCCTCCGGGCTGTATACCTATTTGCAAACGTTAAATACCCAAATGCTGCTGCCTCTGTATGGGCAGGGACAGGATACCCTGAGAGGAATGGTCTACGCCCAGCCCTTTCCCACCGTCTCGGCCAGCAAGGGCGTGTTGCTGTTTATTTTGTCCAACGATGTAATCGCCAGTGAATTTGAAAACTACCTGGGCGAACAGCAGGGCAGCCTGTATTTGTATAACGACCGTTACGGCCTGATGTACGAGGCCGGGTCGGAAACAACCCGCCTTTCCCCGGCCCAGGCCATGAAAATTCGCGGCGTGGGCGTAAAGCAGATGCAGGGCGAGACGGGGGAGCTGGTGGTGCTGCGGGTGACGGACAGCTTTCATGGACTGAATTGGGTGTGGGCTGTTCCCCATAACGTGTTTTACGGGTCCATGCTGGCGACCCAGCGGCTGATGCTTCTGGTCATTGGCGCACTGCTGCTGGTAACTGTGGTGATGCTGGTGGGCGTCGCGTTTTTTAACTACAAGCCCATTCAGGATTTGCTGGTGCATGTAACCGGCAGCGACCAGACGGGAAAGACCACCAACGAACTGGAGGCCATTCGCGGAGCCTATGACCAGACCGTGGACGAGGCGGAGGAGCTGGCCACACGCCTGAATGAAATGACCCCGTTGGTTGCTCAGCAGCTGGTGCGTCAGCTGATTTTTGGCCGAATTGACAGCCCGGCCTCCTTCCACAGCCTGGCCAGCCTGGCGGACATGAATTTCAGCCACGCGTGGACGGCGGCGCTGTATCTGTCCTTTTCCCGGCAGGACAGCGATACCCGTATGGAGCAGGCCGAGCTGACTCTGGCGCATTTTTCCCCGGCAGGCGTTTTTATGGCCGTTGGCGAACTGCCGCTGGAAAACGCCCTGTGCGTGCTGCTGAACTACGACGCCGCGGAGAATGAAACGCAAACGGCGGAGGACTTTGCCCGGCAGCTGTATGCCTGTCTGACGGAGGAAAGCGCCCAGCCGCTGGTGATTGGCGTGGGAAGGGCCTATGAAAGCCCGCTGCAAATGAACGAATCCTTTGCCGAGGCCTGCGCCGCCGTGCAGCTGACGCCTGCTGGCGAAACCGTGTGGCGCTACGGCCAAAACAGCTCCTCCTCCATGGAGGAGGAGACAGGCCTGCACGGCCTGTCTCCCTTATCTGTTTCTCTGCTGGCCGAGGGCTTGCACCGCGGCGACAAGAGCATTGTGATGCGCGCGCTGAACGATATGCTGGACCGGATTGCCCAAACCACCCATTCCCTTGCCTACTTCCGCTTTTGCTGCGCGGATCTGCTCAGCGTGATTGTACGACAGGCCGAAGCGCTGCAGCTGCCGGTGAGCAAGACGCGTTTTCAGCACCTGGTGGCGTTTACCACCCAGGAGGAATTTCGCAGCGCCATTTTTGCTCTGGCGGATGAGCTTTGCGACGCCATGAAGCAGCGCATCAGCGATAACGACCGGCAGCTGAAGGAAAACCTGCTCAATTACATTTTAACCAACTACAAGCAGCCGGAGCTGTCCATCCAGACGGTGGCGGACGCCACAGGCGTGCGCAAGGCGCAGATCAGCACCCTGATCAAGGAAGAAACCGGTCTGGGCTTTGTGCAGTATGTGTCATTTTTGCGCATGAACGAGTTTAAGCGCCTGCTGGTGCAAAGCGACGAAACCATTCGGGAGCTGGTGCTGCAAATCGGCTATAACGACGTGCCCAACTTCCTGCGCAAGTTCAAATCGTTGGAGGGAATGACCCCCGGCCAGTACAGACAGATGCGCAAGCCGGGCTGAAAAAATAAACGAAACGGCGCTTTCTCTTCAAGTTGGAGAAAGCGCCGTTTGCGTTTAAGCAAATTCCAGCATAAAGCCCTTTTGCCAGACCTGACCGGGGACCAGCACAATGGCTCCCTCCCGGTCCTCCAGATGGGTGCAGCCATGATCGCCCGCGTGAATGCTGGTGCAGGGCTCCAGACAAATCAACGCTGCTTTGGGATCAGGCATGGTCCAAATTGCCATAAAGGGAAAATCTCTGCGCCAGATTTTGACCCGGCGTTCATGACGGCCGCTGCCAAACTGCACCCAGTCGGATTGAATGCCGGTGATGCTGCGGGTGTAGTTGGCGAACAAATCATGGGACAGGGGCCGCTGCCGTCCCTGTACAAAGGGCTGCCGCCAGCCAAAGGGGTTAAAGGAATCCAGTTCTTCTTCCTTTTCAAAGGTCAGGGCGTAATTCTCGGGACGGTCGCCCGGCAGCAGGGGCCATTGGTAGGCCGTGTGGCAGCCAACCCCAAAGGGCATGGGACGACCGCCCAGATTTTCTACCCGGTAATCCACATGCAGCCGGTTTTCCTCAGCGGTATAGGTCACCGTCAGGGAAAAGTCAAAGGGATAGGCCCGGCGGGTGCGCTCATCGGCCGTCAGACAAAAGACGGCCTGGTTTTCATCGACACGTATACAGGCGAAGTTGCGGTCCATGGCAATGCCGTTCAGCGCCATGTGATAGGGCTGGTCGTCCACATAATAGGTATCGCTGAGAAAACGGCCGATAATGGGGAAAAGCGTGGGGGAGGTGCGGGAATAGCTGTCGCTGTCGCCCTGCCACAGATATTCCAGCCCGTCCATTTCCACTCCCTTTAATTCCGCCCCCAGCGCGTTGACGTGGACCTTCAGCCGGTTGGAATGAATGATGATGTCCTTCATGAAAAAAATGCCCTCCTTACTTTAGCCCAGCAAAGACCAGTCGGCTTCGCCGCACACACGGGTCAGGCGGTCCAGCGCGGTAAGCCGGTAGGCGGATACCCAGCAAACCAGCCAGTCGTTAAAGTGGCCGCGCTCCTCGCAATCGGGACGGTATTTGGTCCAGCGGGCCTGAAAGAAGCCCTCGTTCTGGCTGCCCAGGGGACGAGGCAGACCGTGAACCTCGTCTCCCTCCTGAGCCGTAATGCCCAGCAGGGACTGATCCCACATCATGCGCGCCCACAGCAGCCAGCGCTTTTTGCCGGTGTGCTTCCACAGGCGCACAAATTCGGGCACAAGCAAAGCGCCCCATGGGTCGATGGCGTGATGTTCGGCGGAAATGGAGGTACCGCCCTGGGTGGAGTAGCCATATTTGCTGAAATCGCTGCTGTCCGGGTAGAGCGCATCGTACTGGAAGGCCCAGGAGAAGAAGTAATAGGCCGCTTTTTCCGCGTATTCCAGGTATTTGGCTTCCCGGGTCAGCTCATACAAATCCAGAGAGGACACCACAAACGGGAAGGAGGTTTCCTTATCCACCGCCGCGCAGTCAATAGCCCCCGCTGTACACAGGAATTGGCTGACGTCCCGCCGCATGTAAAAGTCCAAAGCGGTTTTGGCGGTTTCCAGATAAGCGGCGCTGCCGGTGGCCCGGTAGGTATCCAGCAGGGCGTTCAGCAAAAAGCCGCCTACGGAGCCTGTGGAATCCAGCGATTGACCATCCATGCTCCATACCTTGCCAAAGCCGGTTTCGGGGCTGTAATGAGCCGCAAAAAAGTCGCAGATACGGGTGGCGAACCGCAAAAACTCCGGCTTGTCGATGCCGTTTTCCTTCAGCAGCAAATAAATTTTGGCCATTTCCGACGCGCCCCAGCCCAGGTTGCAGGTTTCCGGCAGCCAGCCCTGACACAGCGCGCCGCTGCCGCCGCCGTTTTTCTCGTAATCGGCATAGCGCTCAAAATGGGGCAGAATCATGCCGTTTTCCTGCTGCTTGGCCGCCCAGGTTTCCTGAATGGCGATGGCGGTATCCAGCAGCTGGCGGTCGTGGGTTTTCAGCGCCTGAAGCATCATCAGCCGCGCGGTTAAAAAGCCCTGCCCGGCCCAGCCGATTTCAAAAATGACCCGGTTGTAACCAAAGGTGTTGTATTCCTTCTGGGCCATCAGATGCCGCATTTCATCCGGGTTCATTTTGGCGCCCATGTGGCCCGCCTGCAAATGGGACAGTTTGGTATCGATGCCCGCGATAATCAGCTGATGGCCCTGCCAGGGATAAATTAACCGCCGCAAAAAGGCCATGCCCAAATCCCATACCCGGTCAGGTTCAAACCGGGGCTGCTTGCGGTAGGGGAAAACCTGAGGCATGCGGTCCAGCAGGGAGGCCGTGCCGAAATGCCGCCATTTGGGTTTGCCAGCAAAAACGTAGAACGCGGCGGTAAAGGCTTCGCCCGGGGTCAGGGTCAAAAACTCGTCATACCGGGCCGTCATTTTGTTTTTGCCGCTATAGGTGACGGGCGCTTCCGTGACGGGATAGTAAATGCGGTGCAGAAATGCGCCGTCCGGCTGGCGAACCAGACTGGCGGAGGTGCGCAGGCTGGCCGCGTCCTGATCGGAAGCGAACAGCGCCAGAACGGTTTGGTCGTTTTCCGTAATGGTGCAGGAGGGAATGCCCATGCGGTCATAAGCGAAAATCCAGGGTTGTCCGTTATACGTCAGCCCTTTGGGCGAATTGCCGTCGCCCCAGGGGTTGCCGTCATACATAATGCAGGGCATGGTATACTTTTCCGCCGCGAAGCCGTCGGTCAACTGCGCCACCAGCTTGACCCGCCGGGTGCGTCCGCTGCGGTTTACCGTGCGGCGGGTGACGCGGAAAAGTCCGTCGCCCAAATCCTCCATTTGGTCCTGAAAGGAAAACTCCGCCTCATCGGCGGACAGCAGCCGGCCGTCCTCCTCCACCATTCCGTCGTCTAAACGGGCCAAGGTCTGGGCGGGAGCATCGTCCGTCCAGTGATACTGATCATTGCGGCAAATCAAATGCAAAAGCTATTCTCCCTTTGGTTTGATTGGACTAAATCATAACAGGGCGCCAGACCAAACGCAATTTGTATTGGGGGCGTGGACATATGTATTTGTCTGGCAGCGCGCCGGAAACAAGCAAAAACCGCAGGCCGGTTGAGCCTGCGGTTGCCAAGACGGGTGTGTTTGGCACATTGGGGATGGGTGTTTGAGCAATGATGCAACATCCCGCCTACAGCATAACGCCATCCTTGAACAGCATGATCTGGCGGTAGCCAAAGGTTTCGTTATGGGCTTGCTGCCTGCCGGAGGCCACGTCCAGCACCTTTTGCCACAGCTTTGCGGCCACTGCGCAGCGGTCGTTGGTACTCAGCACCTCGCCCGCGTCAAAATCTATCCATTCCGGCTTCCGTTTCATCAGATCGGAATTGGAGGAGATTTTGAGGGTGGGCACAAAGGTGCCCAGCGGATTGCCCCGCCCGGTGGTAAACAGAATGATCTGCGCACCGCTGCAAAGCAGATTGGTAACGGACACGCTGTCGTTGCCGGGGCCGGTCAGCAGGTTCAGCCCGGGGCGCAGGCAGGGCTCGCCATAGGTCAGGGTGCCGGTAATCAGCGCGTGGCCGCCCTTTTGGATGCAGCCCAGGGATTTTTCCTCCAGGGTGGTAATACCGCCCGCCTTGTTGCCGGGGGACGGGTTTTCGCAAACCGGCTGATGGTGGCTGATGTAGTATTCCTTAAAGCCGTTGATCAGCTGGACGATCGCGTCAAAGGACTGACGGCTGTCGGCCCGGCTCATCAGCAGCGTTTCCGCGCCGAACATTTCCGGAACCTCGGTCAGGATGCTGCTGCCGCCCATGGCGGTGACCACGTTGCTGATATCGCCGCAAAGCGGATTGGCCGTCAAACCGGACAGCGAGTCGGAGCCGCCGCACTTCATACCGATAACCAGATGACTGGCGTCTACTTCCACCCGGCGGTCGTCCCGCATTTCGTCCAAGAGTTCCTGAATCAGCTTCAGACCGTATTCCAGTTCGTTTCCTTCCACCTTTTGGGCGACCATGGTGCGCAGCCGGGAAGAATCCGCCTGGTCCAGACAGGGCAAAAAGTGGTCGAAATCGTTGTTTTCGCAGCCCAGACTTACCAGCAGCACGCCGCCCGCATTGGGGTGCATGACCAGTCCCCGCAGCAAATGCTGGGTGGTAGCAAAATCATCCCCCAGCTGGGAGCAGCCCCCGTTATGGGGCAGGGCCAGAATGCCGTCGCACAGCCCAGCAAAGCGCTGGGAGGCTTCTCGGGCCAGGCGGTCCACCAGATCGTTTACGCAGCTGACGGTGGGAATAATCCATACCTGGTTGCGGGTACCCACCCGGCCGTTCTTGCGGCGATAGCCCCAAAAGGTGCAGCCGAGGCCCTCTGTCGCCACTGCCGGGGCAGAGGCGCAGGGCTGATAGGTGTAACCCAACAGCCCGGACAGGCCGGACCGCATGTTGTGGGAATGCACATGATCGCCGGGGCGAATATCCGCAGTGGCGATACCGATGGGCATGCCGTATTTGATAATTTTTTCGCCGCAGGCGATGGGGGACAGAGCCAGCTTGTGATCGGTGGGAATATCGCCTTGCGCGGTGAAAACCCGCTCCCCCAGGGACGCCTGTTCGCCCTTGCGCAAGGCCTGCAAGGTAATGGCTACGTTATCTGCCCGATTGATTTGGATCAGTTGGGGCATGATTGATTCCTCCGTTATTCCTTATTTTTTGCGCCGGGCATAGAAGTAGACCAGCGCAATTACCAGCGCGCCTTCTACCATTTTACGGCCGGCCTCGCCGATGTTGACCACCGTCAGGATGGAACCGATCACCGTCATGATGATGGTACCGGCGATGGTGCCGATATAGCCGCCGTAGCCGCCCAGGGTAGAAGTGCCGCCTACTACGACTGCGGAAACCGTGCCCATCATAAAGGTATCGCCCGCCGTCAGATAGCTGGTGTTGGTGTAGCCTACATACAGCATACCGACAACGCCTGCCATCAGCCCGGAAAGGGCGTATACCAGAATGGTTACCCTGGCGGTGCTGATGCCGGAATATTTAGCGGCCCGGCTGTTGGAGCCCATCAGGTAGATTTTACGGCCAAAGGTGCTGCGGTGGGTCAGCAGAATGATCACCACCGCGATCAGGGCCCATACAAGCACCATAATGGGCAGCATACCAATGCGGCCGGTGGCGATCTGCTTAATCAGCGGGGCTGTATAGCCCTTGGGCGCGCCCTTGCTGTAAATGAGGCCGAGGCCGCTTAGCATTGTGCCGGTGGCAAGGGTCATAATCATGGGCGGGATTCGCAGGTAGTACAGGCACGCGCCGTTGACAAAGCCGCAGCAGTCATCGGCTTCCCCAAAGCTGCTTCCGCTTAGTTGTTGAACAGAGCCTGCAGCTGGTCCTCATTCAGCCAGGTATCGGCCCAGTAGCTGTCCGGCAGATCCTCGCGCACATACTGGTCGATAGTGGCGGGCTCGATCATGACCAGGGGAATATCGTAATAGGCGTCTACCTGCTCGCTGTTCAGGACGCGCACGGCCATTTGCAGGGCGTAAGCGCTGCAATATACGGGGCAGGTGGTAGCGCAGGTCACCAGACCCTGGTCCACATACTGCTTCCAAACCTTCAGGAAGCCGTTGTTATCCTCACCGTAGGCCACGGGCACAAAGGGCATTTTGGCTTCGGCATAGGTATCTACTACAGCCTGGGTAGCGGCGCTGCCCTGGGCAAAGATGCCATCGATGCCGGAATAGGCGGCCATAATATCCTGCATGGCGGCCTTGGCGGTGGCGTAGTCCCAATCCGCGTAAACTTCGGTTAGAATCTTGATGTCGGGGTAATCCTTCAAAGCGTCCTTGCAGCCGGTGGAGCGCTGCTCGTCGTTGGCAGTACCGGCGATGCCGTTGATGCAAACGATGTTGCCCTTGCCGCCGATGGCCTCGGCCAGCCACTTACCGGCTTCGTAGCCGCGCTGGTATTCGTCCTGGTTCAGGATGCAGGTCAGCTTGTCGCTGTCAATGACTTCGTTAAAAGAAATCACCTTTACGCCGGCTTCCTCGGCTTCTTCACATACAGGAGCCAGAGCCTTGGGGGAGGCGGCGGTGATGCAGATCACGTCCACGCCCATGGAAATCAGGTCGCGCACATCGGCAATCTGCTTGGATACGTCGCCGTCGGAATTCATCATCACATAATCCCGGATAACGCCTTCGCTTTTCAGCTTATCGGCATAGGCCTTAAATTCGGCTTCCATCTGTACGCGCCAGGAATTTCCGATGGAGAAGTTGCTAAAGCCAACGTACCAGTCGCCCTTGGGCAGTTCGGTTTCTTCGGCGGCGGCCATGGAAACGGAAGCGCACAGTACAAGTGCAAGAACCAGAGATAGGAGTCGTGCCAGTTTTTTCATAAGGATTCCCCTTTCAGTTTTCATGGCAAAGTAATCATACAACTTTGCGTCTGGGAATAGTATGCCACGGCCCTATGACTTTGTCAATGGATTTTCAAAAAATTTTTTGGGTACTTTTTTAAAACAATAAAAACAGGAAAATAAAAGCGAAAATCAATTCAAAAGCCTTTTCTTTTTGAAAAAAACATGCTATAATAAAAATGATTTGAGCTTTTGAGATAAGCAATATCAATCAGACAACTTGTGTGCTTGGCAAAACCATTTCTGTCAAGAAATCATACAGATTTAAGTGGAGGCTGTACATGTCCTATCAGAACAATGCCAATTCCATGGTACAGAACTTTATTATTCAGCAGATTGAGCGGGGCGAATGGCCGGAAAATACCCGCATCTGGTCGGAAAGCGACTTGTGCGAGCATTTTGCCGTAAGCCGTGTGGCCGTGCGTGATGCCATCGCGCCGCTGGTATCTATGCGTATTTTGGGAAAGCGCAAGGGAAGCGGCACCTATGTGCTTCCCGCCAGCGAACGAACCATTGAGGGCCAGCAGCTGTTTATGCCCTCCATTCAGGAAATCATTGACCTGACCGAATTGCGCAAAACCCTGGATGTGCGCAGCGTGGAGCTGTTTATTCAGCGGGCGTCCCCGGAGGATTATCAGGCCCTGGAGGATTGCTACAACCATATGCTGGCCAGCGTGGACCATGAGGACGATTTTAATAAATATGACACGATGTTTCATACCATTATTAATGAAGGAACCCACAACGGCTATTTTATGGCGGTCAGTCAACAGCTGACCAATCCCATCCGCATGACGCGACCCATCATGCACTGCTATACCGGCGACAGCCTGGCCATTAAATATCACAAATTGATTCTGGAAGCCATTCAGGCCCACCAAACCAAACTGGCCTGCGCCTATATGGAACTGCATATTGATTTGAGCTTACAGGATTACCTTGCGCACCATCAAAAACAGGAAGGAGAGATAACCCATGCGCATTGTTGATTCCCATGTACATTTGTTTGACCGTATCAGCGGCATTACCCAGGGACAGCCTATGAGGAGCGACCGGCATGGCCGGGTGCTGATTGGCAACCATCCCTATCAGCAGCTGCCGCCGTCTTTTACAAACAGCGACAGCCGCTATGAAACGCTGCTGGCCTATATGGACTGGTGCGGTATCTCCCATGGACTGCTGGTGCCAAACCCTTTGTACGGCTATTTTAACGCCTATTTTATGGAAGCCATCCAGCACGCGCCTGAATGCTTGAAGGGCATCGCTTTGGTGGATATTTTGAAAGGGGAAGCGGCTGCCCGGGAACTGCAAACCCTGTATGACACCACCCCGCTGTTTGGACTCAAGATTGAGGTAAACAGCACCTTCCAATGCGCCCCGGATAAGCATATCCTTTCGGATGAAGTGCAGCCTGTGCTGGACTGCCTGAACCAGAATCGTCAGCCCCTGCTGATTCATATGCTGCATCGAGAGGATATCCAGCGGGTAAATGTGCTGAAGGACCGCTATCCGCATATTACCTGGGTGCTGTGCCATATGGGCGCGGACGCCTTTTTGGGCCATGGCTATGATGAGGATGCCTATGATGAAATTTTGACCATGGTGCAAAGCTGTCCCAGAATATATCTGGAAACTTCCACAGTGCTCTTTTACTTTGATGAGGAATACCCCTTCCCCACGGCCCGGCGCATCATCCAGCGGGGGTATCGCCGGGTTGGCGCGGACAAGATGATGTGGGGATCTGATTACCCGGGCCTGCTGACCAGAGCCACCATGCCCCAGTTGATCAAATTGGTTGCGGAGGAGTGCGATGAAATACCGCTGGCCGACCGGGAAACCATTCTTGGCAAAACGGCATACCGCCTGTTCTTTGAGGAGGAATTCCGCAAGGCCTGAGCCGCGATAAATACACCATGCTTTCATAGGAAAGCATGCAGGTTGTTGAAAAAGTGGAGATGCAGGAGGTACTACCTCCTGTCGGGGTTTTAGGGGCGGCCCCCTAAGCCTTGTAGTATAACGCATTTCCCGTGAACCAGCGTAGTCATGTTCATGGACGAACGCTGTCATACCAGGGTTTTTTCAGCAGTCTGGCCATGTTATAGGAAAGCATGGTGTTTCTATTTTTTTCTCCTATGGCCAGTAGAATTGAAAACATACAAAAAGAAAGAATCCGGACATTGCATCAATATCCGAGTTCCTTGGTGGTGCGAGTAGTGTTATAGGACTTGGACGCAAAGCCAATAAAACCAACGGTTTCAAGACATCAAAAAGCAGTATTTACTTCAAAATTATCATCAAAAACGAACTCCAAAACAATGCGCTCCATGCGAAATGGCGCGCATTTTTCTATTTTACGGAGGTGAAGCAGCATGAATAAAGTTATTGCTATATCCAATCAAAAAGGCGGCGTAACCAAAACGACGAGTACCGCTAATCTTGGTATTGGTCTTGCCCGCGAAGGGAAAAAAGCATTGCTGGTGGACTGTGACCCACAAGGCAGCCTTTCCATCAGCCTCGGTTATCCGCGCCCCGACGAACTGCCCGTCACGCTGGCAACCGTTATGAAAAAACTGCTCATGGACGGGCCTATCGACCCCAAGGAAGGGATTCTGCACCACGAGGAAAACATCGACCTCATGCCCGCCAGTATCGAGCTTTCCGGCATGGAGGTATCGCTAGTCAATGCCATGAGCCGTGAGCGAGTGCTGAAGCAGTACCTCGATACCGTGAAGCACGACTACGATTATATCCTGCTGGACTGTATGCCCTCGCTGGGGATGCTGACCATCAATGCCCTCGCCGCCGCAGACAGCGTGATTATCCCCGTACAGGCGCAATGCCTCCCCGCCAAAGGCTTGGAGCAACTCTTGCAGACCATCAGCAAGGTGCGGCGGCAGATCAATCCCAAGCTGAAAATCGACGGTATTCTGCTGTCTATGGTGGACAATCGCACGAACTATGCCAAAGAAATCGTGAAGCTGCTCCGCGATACCTACGGCGGCAAGCTCAAGATATTCGATACGGAGATCCCCCATTCCGTCCGCGCCGCCGAGATCAGCGCCGAGGGCAAGAGCATCTACGCGCACGACCCCAACGGGAAAGTGGCAAAAGCCTACACAGACTTGACAAAGGAGGTGTTGGGCATTGAAAAACAGCGGCAGAAATATCAGTCTGAATGCCTATGAGGACATCTTTTCCACCGAGGAAACGCGGCAGGAAGCGCAAGTAATCCAGCAGGCGCCGCACGCATCGCCCGCGCCGCAAATGCAGAATCCGCAGGGAACGGACAAGCGGGAAAAGGTGCAAATGATTCCGCTTTCCGAGCTGCATCCCTTCCGCGACCACCCCTTTAAGGTGAAGGATGACGAGGCGATGGCGAACACGGTTGATAGTGTAAAGCAATACGGCGTATTGGTTCCCGCCATTGCGCGCCCTATGGAGGACGGTGGCTATGAACTGGTGGCGGGACATCGCCGTCACCATGCCAGCGAGCTTGCAGGACTGACTGAAATGCCTGTGATTGTAAGGAAGTTGGACGATGATGAAGCTACGATTATCATGGTGGATAGCGTGCGCCCGTAAGGCGCGTGGGTTGGGCACCCACGCTGCGCGGATCATTGTAGATTATGCTT